>DATARW010000076.1:0-5847 GCA_036263975.1 Pyrinomonadaceae bacterium | reverse complement strand
CGTTCAGCGTTGCGGACTTCTGCGCTTGGCAGAGCCACTGCGCGAGCAGTTCGCCCGCGACGCGGTGGCCCTCTTCGTTCCAGTGGCCGTTGCCGAGTTCGCGCCCGAAGCCGTGGAGGAAGACTTTGTGCTCGTCTGCGTAAGACTGTAGGTCGGGCGCGAGATTGAAGACCGTGAAGCCCTCGCGTTCGCCGAGAGATTTAAAGCGGCGCTCCGCGTAGAAGAGGTCTGGCGCGCCGACCCTGCGGGCGAACGCCTCGCGCGCCGCCGCGTCTGGGTAGACCTGTATGCCGTTGCTGAGCGTCACGACGAAAAACTTCGCGCCGTGGCCTTTGACCTCCTCGCTCATCGTCGCCAGAAGCTTCTCGGTCACGCGCCACGCGTCGCGCCAAACGTCGTCGGAAGGCTCGCGGTAGATCACGTTGGCCGCGCCGAGTTCGTCCGTCGGCACGCCCTCCTTTTGCATCGCCTGCGCGCGAGTCACGCCTGCGGCCCCCGCGGAGTCTCCTGCGTTCGCGTCGCTCGTGCTGCTCCCGCTGCTCCCGCTGCTCCCGCTGCTCATGCCGCTCCCGCCGCCCCCGCCATTCGCGCCGCCGTTCCGCACGGCCTGCTGCGCGGCGGCCCGGCGCTCGCGCCATTCGGCGAGTTTCGACTTGAGGGCGGCGTGTGCCTCGTGGATGGCCTGCACGAAGCGGAGGTGGTCGCGCAGCCATCGGCCCGCGCGGTTGAGGGCGGAGTCGCGCAGGCGAAACGAGGCCGTGTCGCGGAACGAGTTGTCGAGCACGAGTTGGTCGCCGCGCAGGACGAAGTAGGGAATCTCATCGGTCTGTTTGAGCGCGCGCGAGTTGTCGAGCACGTCGTTGTTGGTCGTCAGCGCGAGCAGCACCACGTCGGGCGCGTAGTCCCAGACCTTCTCGCGCAACGTCAGAAGCTCCTGCGCCGTGCCGTAGCCGGAGACGCCGAAGTTGATGACCTCGACCCTTTGGCCCGCGAGCGACGGGCACTCTCCGAGTCGCCGCTCCAACACCGACCAGAAGGCTTTGTCCTGCTCAACCTGAAACGCCTCGGCGTAGGAGTCGCCGACCACGGCGATGCGGAGCGTGCCGGGCGGTTTCGGCTTCGTGTGCTCGCGGTCGCGCAGGCCGTCGCCGTTGATGCGGACGAAGGCCGCGCCCTCCTTCCGATACCAGCCCTCCATGTTGGGCTTCAACGAGTAGCCGCGCACCTCGTCCGGCTGGTAGAAGACCGGGTACGTGTAGCCGATGGCGCGCAGGAAGACCTCGAAGATGAGGAGGCCGACGACGACGCTCGCCAAGACGACCGCGACGCGGACGCGCAAGGAGGGACTGGACGCTTTCTCGGAAACGCTTTTACGCATGACGGGGAGTTGGTTAAGCTTTAGTTGTGCCTGGGAGGGCTTGCTTTAACCACAGAGGCGCAGAGAACACAGAGTCTGGCACAGAGGAATTTCGGATTAAAACTCTCTGTGCTCCCTCCGTGTCCTCTGTGCCTCTGTGGTTAATCTCCGCGTGCCTGACTCTCAAGTGAAATTTGAAAACCGAAGTTGCGTCGTCCGGCGTGAGGATACAACAACGGCGCGCGCGGGAGAAAGTTGGCAAAAGTCCGAGGGGTTCGTGTATCCTGCGCGTGCCGCCCGCCGACCGCGCCGCCTCGCTTCGGCGCGCGAAGCACTCCCGAAGATGCACCGGCACATCATCCTGAACAATCGTCTGGTGGAGGCGACGAAGGCCCGCCTGCCCGCCGTCAACGCGGCTGCGCTGTACGGGCGCGGCGTCTTCACGACGGTCGCCGTCCACAGGGGCCGCCCGTTTCTGTGGGACGCGCACTGGTCGCGCCTGCTCGCGCACGCCGAGCGCGCGGGCGTAGAGTGCGACTTCGGCGACCACGAGACGGCGCTCATGCTCGCGCGCCTGATCGAGTCGAACGGGGTCGAGCGCGGGCGCGCTCGCGTCCAACTGCTCGCGCGCGCCGTCCGCGGGCGTTGGAAGTTTGAGAACAGCGCCGCGCGCACGTCCGACCTGCTCATGATGACGGCGGACGCTTGGCCGACGCCGGAGTCGCTCTCGCTGACGGTCTCGCCCTACCGTCTGAACACACACTCGCCGCTCGCGGGAGTGAAGACCGTCAGCCGCCTCGAACACGTGCTCGCGTGGGAGGAGGCGCGCTCGCGCGACTTCGACGAGGCGGTCTTGACGAACGAGCGCGGCGAGTTGGCGAGCGGCGTGGCGGCCAACCTCTTCTGGGTGAAGCAGGGGACGCTCTACACGCCCGCGACGGCGACCGGCGCGGTCGCGGGGACGACGCGCGCGTGCGTCACAGAATTGGCCGCGGAGCTGGCCGTGCCCTTCGTCGAGGGCGCGCACACCTTGCACGAGCTGGGCGAGGCCGACGAAATCTTCCTCACCTCCGCATCGCTCGGCGTCGCGCCCGTCGCCGTCTTTGATTACCACCGCTACGCGGCCCACGCCGGCAGCGTCGCTCTGCGCCTGCGCGAAGCCTTCCGGCAGTTGACGCTCAGCGCCGAAGACGCAGAACAGCACGCGCGGGAGTAAGATTGTTGCGCCGCGCGCGGGCGTTTTGTGCTAATCTCGCGCGCGAAAACGGAAGCAGTTTGAAAAGTCCGGGACGCCGTTGGGCGTCGGGCGACCTGCGCGACGGTGATTGCACATGGCGCGCGTCGGCCCGGCCTCCCGGCGCTTTCCCGTTCGCGCCCGTCCCTGAGAATTCGGTGAAGGGCAGCGGGCGGCGCGGCAGTTCACCAAAGAGAAAATTGGGAGGACACAGATGTTCGAGCCAACTCTCCATCTCCCCGCGAGTCTCGCGCTGTTCGACGGCATCTTCCACGCACCGAGCGGGGGCGAGCTGACGAGGATCATCCTGCGCTGGACGCACTTCGTCGCCGGCATCACGTGGATCGGGATTCTCTACTTCTTCAACCTCATCAACGTCAATTTCATGAAGGCGCTCGACGGGCCGACCAAGAAGATCGTCGTGCCCGCGCTGATGCCGCCCTCGCTCTGGTTCTTCCGCTGGGGCGCGCTCGTCACGGTGCTGGCGGGCTTCGGCTACTACGCGATGTTCATCCTGCGCGGCGACGTGACGAACGCCAACAGCGACGACGCGGGCGCGAGCTACCTCGTCGTCCTGCTGGTGTGGCTCATCATCGCCTGCGTCACGTGGGCGATCTACAACTTCGTCCTGCTGCCGAACCTGAGCAAGGACGGGAGATTGCTGGCGGTGGTGACGGCGGCGCTCGTCATCGCGATGGCCGTGGCGATCATCTGGTGGCTCGACTCGCAGTTGACGGGACGCCACGACCACTGGGCGAGCAACAAGACGCTCTCCATCGGCGTCGGCGGCGCGCTGGGCATCATCATGCTGCTGAACGTGTGGGGCATCATCTGGCCCGCGCAGAAGCGCATCATCGCCGCCACGGCTGCGGGCACGCCGCCCGACGCTGCGCTGGGGCGCGCGGCCTTCCTCGCCTCGCGCACCAACGCTTGGCTCTCCCTGCCGATGCTCTTCTTCATGGGCACCTCGCACGGCGACTGGGTCATCTTCGGCAGGAGCACGTCCTAGAACGCGGGCTGAAGCGTCGAACAAAAACCGCGAGCGGCAGGCGAGCGGGTGCGTTGGATTTCGGAGCGGCGGATTTCGGATAGCGGGTTAGGGGCAGCGGCCTTTTAATCCGCAATCCGAAATCCGCCGCTCCGCGATGGGCACACCCGCTCGCTGCCGGCTCGCGGTTTCGCTGTGCGCGCCACCCTGCTCGCTAGGGCGCGGGGCGCTTTGCGTTTATAATTCGGGAAGAAACCCAACCGAGCGACAGACAAAGACGCGGGCCGCCCGGCGCGAAGTGCGAAGAAGCTTCGCGCGGAGTCCGCCGCATCTTTCACTCGGACGGGCGTCGCCTCGCGAGAGGGTTCGTTCGCACTGATTGCAAGGAGGAAGCAATGAGCACCATCAAGACTTACAAGGCGAAGCAGTTCGACCTGAGCGGCCTGAACGGGATTTCCGACCAGACGCTCGAAATGCACTTCAAGCTCTACGAGGGCTACGTCACGAACACCAACACGCTGACCCAGAAGATCGCCGAGTTCCTACAGGACGGCAAGGTTGACCAGGAGGAGATGCCTGCCTACTCGGAACTCACCCGCCGCCTCGGCTTCGAGTTCAACGGCATGGTTCTGCACGAGTACTACTTCGACAACATGAAGAAAGGCTCGACCACTGCCGACGCCGACAACAACTCGAACTTCCGCAAACTCGCCGAAGCATCCCACGGCAGCTACGACATCTGGAAGGCCGACTTCATGTCGGTGGGCAAGATGCGCGGCGTGGGCTGGGCCATCTGCTATCAAGACCCGATCAACCAGACGCTCTCGAACCACTGGATCACGCTGCACGAAGTGGGCAACGTCGCAGGCTTCGTCCCCGCGCTCGTCATGGACGTGTGGGAGCACGCGTTTCTGCTCGACTACAAGCCAGCGGAGCGTCCGAAGTACATCGAGGCGTTCTTCTCCAACATTGACTGGGAAGCGGTCGAGGGTCGCCTCGTGCAGCCCACGCAGGCGCGCTCGGCCACGAGCGAGCGGCGGTAACAATTGATAAGGATGAAGGCGGAAGGATGATGGATGAAGTCGAAGCAGTAAGGCTTTCCTTCATCCATCATCCTTCCGCCTTCATCCTTGCTTTCCCCGCGGCGCGTCGGTTTATACTTCGGCTCGCACAAAACCCAACCACAGGAGGACAGGATGAAACTCTCTCGACTCATGCTCCCCGCGTGCGCGCTCGTCTTCGCGGCGGCGCTCGCGGGCTGCTCTTCCGACATGAACGCGAACACGGGGGAGAACGCCAACGCCTCGGCCTCGCCCGCCTCCTCGCCGACGCCCGCCGCGCAGGCGCTCGCGGAGGTCGAGCGCCCGCAGAAGGTCAAAGACATGATGGCCGCGCGCGGCGACGAGGACAGCGCCAAGCCCACGCTCAAGATCGTCGAGCCGAAGGAAGGCGCGGCCTTGAGCGGCACGACCGTCAAACTGAAGCTCGACCTGTCGGGCGACCTCAAGGGCTACAAGCCGCACAAAGACCCGGCGACAAACATGGGCAACCACATCCACGTCATCCTCGACAATCAGCCCTACGAGGCTTACTACAGTCTCGACCAGCCGTTCGAGCTACGCAACGTCACCGAAGGACAGCACACCATACGCGTCTTCCCCTCGCGCCCCTGGCACGAGAGCTACAAGAACGACGGCGCGTTCCAGTTGGTCACGTTCACGGTGAAGGGCGGCGGCGACTCGTCGAAGCCGACGACAACCAACGCGGGCGAGAAGATGGCCGACAACGCGAACGCGAAGGCCGTCGCGCCGGTCAAACCGCAGTCGCAATCCAACTCCAACAAGCCCGCCGCCGACTCGACGCCCGCCGCGACGCCCGAAGGCAAGGACTACGCGCAGCCGAGCACTGCCGGGCAGGTGGACAGGGCGAAGCCGCTCCTGACCTACAGCCGACCGAAGGGCGAGTACAAGGGTGACGACACGAACGCGATAATGATTGACTTCTGGCTGTCGAACGCGAAGCTGAAAGGCGAGGGCGGCGACTTTCGCGTGCGCTACACGGTGGACAGCGGCGAGGCGAAGTACATAGACAAGTGGGAGCCGATCTGGCTCACGGGCTGGGCCGCCGGCAAGCACACGGTCAAGCTCGAACTCGTGGATAAGGACGGCAACGCGGTCGAGAACGGCGGCTACAACACGACCACGCGCGAGTTCACCGTCACGAAGTAAAGAAAGTAGAAAGTAGAAAGAAGTAGGAAGGTAGAGAGGT
>DATARW010000050.1:0-61312 GCA_036263975.1 Pyrinomonadaceae bacterium | reverse complement strand
CCCCCCCCCCCCCCCCCACGCCACTTTGACTGTCAGGCGCGTCGAACTTTGACAAGGGCAACGCAGACTTCGACGTGCGTCGCTGCCGTCGCTTTCAACTAAAAGCAGAGGCCGAAGCAGCGCGCGCCGCCGCTTGAGTTCGCTGCCGAAAGAGGCTAACTTGTCGGCGTCTCTCCTCCGACCCGACGCCGGAAGTTTTCAACCCGCCGCGGCGCGTCCGCCGAGCGACGCCTGCCGGAATTTTCGATGAGAGCACGCGCACAGATTTTCAGTTGCCGCCGACTGCTGGCGCTCGCGGCGGCCTGCGCCTTCGCGTTGCGACCGGCGGCGGCGTCGGTGCAAGGCGGCGAAGGCTCAGGCGCGTCCGTCACCACGGCGCAAGTGACGCAAGCGGTCGCGCGCGTGCGCTCGTCCGCGCCCGACGAGCGCACGCGCACGCAGGCGCTCGCCCTCGGCGGTGCGCTGCTGCGCGAGGGTCGCTTCGCGGAGGCCGCCGAACTCTTCGGCGCACTCGCCGAGAAGTTTCCGCGCGACCCCTCGATTCTCTATGGCGCTGCGCTCGCGACCTTCAACGCGGGCCGCGCCGCCGAAGCCGAGCCGCTCGCGCGCAACGCGGTTGATGCGGCGCTCGCCGCCGCGCAAACGACGAAGGCGGGAAGCGCGTTTGCGTCCGCAGCGAATGGAAGCGCGGCGGATGCGCTCGTGCTCCTCGGCGTCGTGCTCGCCGTCCGCGGCGACGACGCGGGCGCGCTCAAATCGGTCGGGCAGGCCGTCCGTCTCGCGCCTGGAAACTTCGACGCTCAGCTCGCTCTGGGCCGCGCTCTCTACGGCGCGGGCGACGATGCGAGCGCCGTGCGCGCCTTCCGCGCGGCGTCGGCGCTGAGGCCCTCGGACGCGCAGGCGCGCTTCTTCCTGGCGACCGCGCTCGAACACGCGGGCGACAACGCCGGTGCGCTCGCGGCCTACCGCGAGCTTGTCGCGCGCCAGCCCGCGGCGGCTGAAGGACACCTCGGCCTCGGCGTCCTGCTCTTGAAGCGCGGCGGGTCGGAGGCCGAAGAGGGCTTGAGGGAACTGGCGCGGGCGCTCGAAATCAACCCGCAACTCTACGAGGCGCGCGTCACGCTGGGCCGCGCGCTCGTCGAGCGCGGGCGCGCGGGCGAGGCCGTCGAACACCTTCGGCGCGCAGCCGAACTCGCGCCCGGCAACCCGGAGCCGCACTATCAACTCTCGCTCGCCTACCGGCGCTTGGGCCGCAAAGAGGAGGCCGCCGCCGAGTCCGTCATCGTCAGGCGCATACACGAGTCGCGCCGCGGAGGCGCGCACACGGATGCGTCCGCGCCTCCTGACGAGTGAGAAACAATACTTCCTTGACATTGCCTCCTGATGAGTGAGAAGCGATTGCTCCTTTGACCTTCATTCTCAGTTTGACGCGAAGGGCGTTCGGCCTTGCTCGTTGACCAGAAAGGCTCGTTGACACGAATTACTCGTTGACACGAAAGGCTCCGGACGATTCTCAGTTGACACTGCGGACTTCAACCATGAACCTGCGCGCGGCACGCCTGTTTCGAGCGGCGCTCTTCGTCGCCCTCGCCTGTGCGTGGACGCACGCACAGGTGCGCGTCGCGTGTGCGGCGCAGGGGCGTCGGGGCGGCGTGCAGGGTCAGCAGGCGAAGGCGGCTCAGCCGCGCGGCGTTGACTCGACGCTCGTGCGCGATGCCGCCGCGCTCCTTCAGGCCGGGAGGCTCGAAGAGGCGGAGTCAGCCGCGCGCCGGGCCGTCTCAGCCGACCCGCGCGACGCCGAGGCGCACGCGCTCTTAGGCGTCATCCTCGTCCAGCGCGGTCGCCAGCAGGACGCCGAAGGAGAACTGCGAGAGGCCGTGCGCCTCGACCCGAAGTCAACGGGTGCGCTCACGAACCTCGGCGTGCTGCTCGTCCGCACGAACCGCGCGGACGAAGCCGTCAAAACTTTCGAGGAGGTGCTGCGCCTCGCCCCCGGCCACGCGCAGGCCGCCTACAACCTCGCCGTGCTCTACGTCACGCGCAGGGACTACGCGCGCGCCATCCCGCTCCTCGAACGCCTCGCGGAGACGAAGGGCGGGGCTGAACCGCAGGACGTATCACCCCTGCTCACGCTCGTCGCCGCGTATGCCGGTGCGGGCCGCGCACAGGAAGCCGCGCGCCTCTCCGACACCATCGAACAACGCGCGGGCGACGACCCGCGCGTCCTCTTCACGCTCGGCCTTGCGCTCGCAGACGCCGGCGCTTACGAGCGCGCCGCACATCTCTTCGAGCGCACGAACGGGCTGCGCCCAAACACGTATGAGGTGCTCTACAATCTCGGCGTCGCGCTCTTTAACCTCGACCGTCTGGACGAGGCGCGCAAGGCTTTGCAGGACGCGGCGACGTTGCGCCCCGAAGAGCCGGAAGTTTTTTACCGTCTCGGTCTGGTCGCCTCGGCCAGGGACGAGAGCGCGAACGCGCTCGGCCTCTGGCAGCGCGCCGTGAAGCTGCGCCCGGAGTATGCGGAAGCCTACTTCATGATGGCCGAGGAACTGGTCAAGAACCGGCGCAACGAAACCGCCGTCCCCTTCTACGAGCAGGCCGTCGAGCACGACCCTTCGCAGCCCGTCTACTACGTGCGGCTCGGCGTGGCCCACTTCCGCGCGCGGCGCTACCAGCAGGCGCGCGAGACGTTTGAGCGCGCGCTCGCGCGCTTCCCCGACGACGCCTCGCTCTACTACCTCGCGGGCTACGCGGCCCGCGCCGAGGGACAGTTCGACGTGGCGCTCCGAGACTTCCGGCGTTCGGTCGAGTTGCAGCCCGACAACGCCGCGGCCTACGCCAACCTCGGCTTCCTCGCCGAAGAGCGCGGGCAGCACGAAGAGGCCGAGCGCCTCCTGCGGCGCGCGCTCGCGCTCGACCCTGACAACTATCCGGCGACCTACGATCTGGGCCGCCTGCTTGTGCGCCTCAAGCGTTACGACGAGTCTCTGCCCGTGCTCGAACGCGGCGCGGCGCTCGGCAAGGAAGACCCCGGCGTGCACTACCAACTCTTCCTCGTCTATTCGCGCCTCAACCGCAAGGCGGACGCCGACCGCGAGCTGGCGACCTTCAAGCGTCTGGACGAGGCGCGCAAGGCCGGGGAAGCGGGCGCGGGTGCGAAGACCAAAGAGTTGCCCCCGCCCGACGCGACCGCCCCCGCTAAAGAAGGCGCGACGCCTGCGCGGAAGCCGCCCGGACTTTGAAGCCTTTGAAACTGTCGCCGGGCCGGGGCCGCGACGCGTTTGACTTCGGAGGCCGGGCTGCCTCGGCCTACGCTCCGCGCGCCGTGCAGCCGCGGGACTGATTTTGTTCGCGCGCATCCAACTTTAGTTGGATACGCTGCCTGTTTTCGTGTGATAAATTTAGCGCGACCGCATTCACGCACGCGCACGTCCGATTCCGTCCCGCGGGCCTTTCGCAGTAGAAGGAAGAGAAGTCGAACATGAGATTTACGTTCCCCCGAAGTCGTCTTGCGGCCCTGAAACTGGCGCTGCTCGGTCTGGCCGTCGTGTCCATCTTCGTCTCCTTCGGTCGCGCGTCAGCCGTCGGCGGGGGCGACGAACAGAAGAAGGACGCGCCCGCGCGCTACGAAGAACTCGTGTCGAAGTCCTACGACTATCGCTTCGGGAAGAACCCTTTCGCCCCGTCTAACGCGTCGAGCACGACGGGCACGTTCATCCCCGGCTCGAAGTTCCTGCCCGCGGCGCGCTGCGCCAACTGCCACGGCGACGCGCACGCGCAGTGGCGACAGTCGGCCCACGGCAACGCCTTCCGCGAACCCTTCTATCAGAAGAACGTCAAGGACATCATCGCGCAGAAGGACATCGCCTACACGCGCCACTGCGAGTCGTGCCACAACCCTGCGGCCCTCTTCTCCGGCGCGCTCACGGGCAAGCCCGCCTTCAAGTCGCGCCCTTTCGACGAGGACGGCGTCTCCTGCATCGCCTGCCACTCGATTCAGGACGTGAACCGCCGCGGTGTCGGCGGCTACGTGATGGGCGAGCCGGCGCTGCTCGTCAAAGAAGACGGCACGCGCCTTCTGGAAGGCGTCACCGACCAGCAGATTTTGGATAACGTCAACGACCACCGGCGCGCGATGATGAGGCCCGTTTTGAAGTCGCCGGAGTTCTGCGGCGCGTGCCACAAGTCGCAGGTGCCGCGGGAGCTGAACGACTACAAGTTCCTGCGCGCCTTCATGGTCGCCGACGAGCTTCAGATGTCTTCCTTCTCGAAGGAGTCGCCGCATCCTTTCTACGTGCGCGACAAAGAGACCTGCAACTCGTGCCACATGAAGCCGGAGGCCGCGCCGAAGTTCGACGTGTCGGCCAAGAACGGCACGATCAAGTCGCACCGCTGGGCCGCCGCCAACACGGCCATCCCGTTCTTCTACAACTTCAAGGAGCAGCTCGACGCGGTCTCGAAGGCCCTCGAAGGCGACGTGATGGGCGTTGACATCTTCGCCGTCCGCCGCCAGCCCGCAGGCTCCGAACAGGAGGAGTTCATCGCGCCGCTCAACCACAGCGGCTATAAGACGGAGCGCGGCGACACCATCACGGCGGACGTGGTTCTGACGAACAAGAACCTCGGCCACTCGTTCCCGCCGGAACTGCGCGACTTCTACGAGGCGCACGTCGAGTTCACCGTCGCCGACGCCTCGACGGGCCGCGTGCTCTACAAGTCCGGCTTCATCAAGCCCGACGGCTTCCTCGACGAGTCGGCGCACAACTACAAGACCTATCTCGTGATGCCCGACGGCACGTTCAACGACAAGCACTTCATCTGGAAAACGCGCGTCATCGCGCAGAACAATCAGGTCGGGTCGGGCCGCTCGGACGTGGCGCGCTACCGCTTCCAGATTCCGCAGGACGCGGGCGACGCTTTGAAGATCACGGCGCGGCTGCGCTACCGCCGCTTCACGCGCGTCTTCAGTAACTACGCGCTCGGAAAGTCCGTGGACTACCCGGTCGTCACGATGGCGACCGCGGAGTACACGATGCGCGTCGGCGAGAACGCGGCGCAGGAGCCTGCGAAGGGGGCGATGCCGGACTGGCGTCGCTGGAACAACTACGGCATCGCGCTCTTCGACAACCGGCAGTTCCCGCTCGCGGCGGAAGTGTTCGCGCGCGTCGCCGAACTGGATGAGACCTACCGCCCGATGGCGCTCACGAACCGCGCCCTCGCGCTCATCGAGACAGACCGCTGGGACGACGCGTCGAAGCTCGTTGACGCCGCGCTCGAACTCAACCCGAACCTCGCGCGTGCACTCTTCCAGCGCGCGCGCATACGCCGCCAGCGCGGCCAACTCGCCGACGCCGAGGCGGACATTCGCCGCGTGCTCGCCGACTACCCGCGCGACCGCCTGAGCCTTCAGCATCTCGGCGAGCTGTCGAAGATCAAACGCGACTTCACGACGGCGCGCGACAGTTACGAGCGCATCCTCCAGATTGACCCGGAGGACTCCGGCTCGCACTACAACCTGATGCTCATCTACCGCAAGCTGGGAATGAACGAGCAGGCGCGCGCGGAGGCTAAAGTCTTCGCAGACCTCAAAGACGACCCCGCCGCGCTGCCGCTGGCGAACGAGTTCCTGCGCCGCCACCCCGAAATGAAGGGCGAGAGCGTGCCGTTTCACGTCCACGACCTCATGCGGAGCCGCGCCGAAGTCGCCAGTTCGGAATAAAAATAAACGACAAGGGGAATACTGCCTCGCATGAAGAGAATGAAGATTTTTGTGTTCTGGGTGGGAGTCTCCGTCCTTCTGGTTTACTCGGTCGGCGCAGCGTCGGGTGTGAAGACGCTGGCCGACACGAGGAGAGGGAAGCCGCAGGTCGAGAGGGGCCGGGAGGTCTTCGCCGCCAACTGCGCGCGCTGCCACGGCGGCGACGGCCTGGGCCACACGACGATGGGCGAGATGACGGAAGCGCCGAACCTGACCGACGCCGCGTGGCAATCGCGCCGCAGCAACGCACGCATGATCGCCTCGGTCGCCAACGGGCGCGGCGAGATGCCCGCCTTCCTTCGGAAGCTCTCGCGGCAGGACATCAGTGCCGCAATCGCCTACATCCGCACGCTCAGGCGTTAGCGCGCGACACCGGAAAAGTTTAAGAGCCGAGTAAGTTGTAGGGGCAGGGCTTGTCCCCGCCCGTCGTTCTCGTTACCGTATAGACACGCGTAATGAGAAACGCGGGCAGGGGCAAGCCCTGCCCCTACAAAAAACTGAGGCCACAACCTGGATGAAACTGCACTCGAAAGCCCTCGCCGCAAGCCTCCTGCTCTTGCTCGCGTCGGCGGGCGCGCGGGCGCAAGAAGACCGCGTCCCGCAGATCACAAAGGTCGAGCCGCCCTCTTGGTGGGCCGGGCACACGATCAACCCTGTGCGCCTGCTCGTGCGTGGCAGCGACTTAAAGAACGTCGCCGTGCGCGCCGCGCCGGGAGCGCCCTTCGAGGTTTCCGCGCCGACGGTGAACGCGCGGGGCACATACCTCTTCGTTGATCTCAACGTCAAGCCGACGGCGCGGCCCGGCGATTACAAGTTGATCTTGACAAACGGCGCAGGCTCCTCGTCATTCATCTTTCGCATCAACGCGCCGTTCGACTCGGACAAAAATTTTCAGGGCGTCACGACCGACGACGTGATCTACCTCATCATGTCCGACCGCTTCTCCGACGGCGACCCGTCGAACGACGCGCCCGCCGGGAGTCCTTCGGAAGCGAACGACCGCGCGAACCCGCGCGCGTGGCACGGCGGAGACCTGCGCGGCGTCATCAACCACCTGCCATACTTGAAAGACCTCGGCGTGACGGCCATCTGGCTCACGCCCTGGTACGACAACTGGAACGGCGTCACGCGCTGCGACAAGCCGTGGTGCCCGAACACCTTCTACCACGGCTACGGCGCGATTGATTATTACGGCGTCGAGGATCACTTCGGCGACCTCGCGACCCTGCGCGAGTTAGTCGAGCGCGCACACGCGCTGGGCCTCAAGGTCATACAGGATCAGGTTGCCAACCACATCGGCTCTCATCATCCGTGGCTCGAAGACCCGCCGATGCCCGATTGGTTCCACGGCACGCCGCAGAGCCATCTGCGCAACCCTTTCCGCGCCGACCTCCTTCTGTCGCCGCACGCGCCCGCAGCCGCGCGCCGTCCCACGCTCGACGGCTGGTTCTCCGACGACATGCCCGACATGAATCAGGAGGAGCCGGAGGTCGCGCGCTACGAGATACAAAACTCGCTCTGGTGGGTCGGCGCGACCGGCCTTGACGGCATACGACAGGACACGATTCAGTACATTCCGCGCCCCTTCATACGTGACCTCAACCTCGCGCTCCGACGCCAGTACCCGCGCATGTGGATGGTCGGCGAGGTCTTCGACACAGACCCGGTGCAGACGAGCTTCTTCATCGGCGGACGCACCGGCTGGGACGGCGTTGACACGCAGCTCCCCGCGGTCTTCGACTTCCCCACGTGGGACATCTCGCGCAAAGTTTTCACGGGCAAGCTCCCGGCCTCCGCGTTGCGCTTCGTCCTGCGCTCCGATTCGCTCTACCCCGAAGCCTCGCGCCTCGTCACGATGCAGAACAACCACGACACGCGCCGCTTCATGTCTCTGGAAGGGGCGACGCTCGAAGGCGCGATGCTGCACATGGCTTACACGCTGACCATCCGCGGCACGCCCGAACTCTACTCCGGCGAGGAGATCGCCATGCCCGGCGGCGACGACCCCGACAACCGGCGCGACTTCCCCGGCGGCTTCCCCCAAGACCGGCGCAGCGCCTTCGAGAAGAGTCAGCGCACCGCGACCGAGGAGCGAATGTTCGAGTGGACGCGCGACCTCCTGCGCCTGCGCCGCGAGCACACGGCCATCCGCCGCGGCGCGCTCCTCGATCTCTTCTTCGACGAAGACGCTTACGCCTACGCGCGCCGCGATCAGGCGGAGACGGTCATCGTCGCCATCAACCGCGCCGCCGCGCCGAAAGAGATCACGTTCCCCGCAGACTACCTCGACGCGCGCGACGGACAGCGCCTCGAACCTCTGCTCGCGGCGCAAGGCCGCCCGGCGGTCGCAAAGGGGTCGTTGAAGCTGTCTGTGCCCGCGAAGTCGGCGGTCGCGTACAGGCTCTCGACACCCTGAGCGGATTAAAGTGCATCAGCCGCTGATTTCCGTTGCCCCCACGCGACATTTGTTGTAGCTTTCTCGTCAACCCCAAAACTTGCGAGGTTAAAGGTGAGCTTCCCAAGAGCGTGCGGCATTCTTCTGCACCCGACTTCCTTGCCCGGTCGCTACGGCGTCGGCGACTTCGGCGACGAGGCTTATCGCTTCGTTGACTTTCTCAACGCCGCGGGGCAAAGCCTCTGGCAGGTCTTGCCGCTCGGCCCCACCGGCTACGGCAACTCGCCCTACCAGTGCTTCTCGGCCTTCGCCGGAAACTCTCTGCTCATCAGCCCCGACCTCCTCGTCGAGCAGGGATTGCTCGCGCCGGGGGATTTGCCGGACACGCCGCCGCCCACGGGCGCGCGCGTCGAGTACGGGCAGGCCGTCGAATTCAAAGAGGCGCTGCTCGGCAGGGCTTTCGAGAACTTCGAGCGCGCGAACCCTTTGGGCGTGCGCTCCGAGTTCGAGAAGTTTAAAGAGGCTTCCTCCGGATGGCTCGACGATTACGCGCTTTATCGCTCGTTGAAGAGAGAGCGCAACGAGGTGGCCTGGACTGACTGGGAAGAGTCGCTCGTCAGGCGCGACCCCGGAGCGATTGACGAAGCGCGCGCGCGGCTCGCCGAAGAGATCGAGCGCGTCAAGTTCAAACAGTTCCTCTTCTTCGACCAGTGGACGCGGCTGCGCGAGTATTGCCACGACAAAGAGATCAAGATCATCGGTGACATCCCCATCTTCGTCGCGCACGACTCGGCGGACGTTTGGGCGCAGCCACACCTCTTCAAGCTCGACGAGCGCGGACGCCCGCGCTTCGTCGCCGGAGTCCCGCCCGACTACTTCAGCCGCACGGGTCAGCTCTGGGGCAACCCCATCTACGATTGGGAGCGGATGCGCGAGAACGGCTTCCGTTGGTGGGTTGCGCGCGCGCGCGCGATGCTCTCGCTCGTTGACATCATACGCATTGACCACTTCCGCGGCTTCGCCGCCTACTGGGAGATTCCCGGCGGAGATAAAACGGCGGAGCGCGGCCAGTGGGTCTTCGCGCCGGGCCGCGAACTCTTTCAGGCAATCGAGGCGGAGCTGGGCACGCTCCCCATCATCGCCGAAGACCTCGGCTTCATCACGCCCGACGTGATCGCTCTGCGCGACGAGTTCGACTTTCCCGGCATGCGGATATTACAGTTCGCCTTCAGCACCGATGCGACGAACAAAGACCTGCCGCACAACTACGTCCGCAACACGGTCGTCTACACCGGCACGCACGACAACGACACGGCGGTCGGCTGGTTCCGAAGCGAGCCGGGCGGCGCGTCCTCCGTGCGAAGTGCGGAACAGATCGAGCGCGAGCGCCGGTTCTGTCTCAACTATCTCGACACAGAGGGAAGTGAAATCAACTGGGACTTCATCCGCGCCGTCTTCGCTTCCGCAGGCGACACGGCGCTCGTGCCCTTGCAGGACGTGCTCGGCCTCTCGTCCGAGGCGCGCATGAACACGCCCGCCACGATGTCCGGCAACTGGGCCTGGCGGTTTCGAGACGGCGCGCTCACCGACGGTTTAGCCGCGCGCCTCCGCCGCCTGGCAGAGCTTTACGGTCGCCATCCCGTCATGCGCGACAGGCCGGAGCACACGGCGGAGAGCTACGAGTCGAAACAGACCTGGGGATGATGGAAAGTAACGAATGCAGAGCGCAGTATGGTAACGAATGCAAGAGCGCAGGATGGCGAATTCTCGAACTTTTCCCGGACGGGCGATTCCCTGAAACAGGCTCGCGTTACAAAGAATCGTGAACCTGTTCTCTTATAACCGGCAGCGTTCCTTTGCAACAAACGGGCAGCACTTCGCAGCAGACGAAGTGATACTTTATAGCAAGCAAACGCTCCTTCATAACAACGGATGTTCCTTTATAGCAAAGGAGCATTCCTTTATAGAGCGGATGCTGCTTTGTAGCAGACGAGCATTTCTTTATAGCAGCGGATGTTGCTTTGTAGCGGACGAACATTTCTTCGTAGCAGCGAGCGTTCTCTTGCGACAGTGACATGTTTCCGGCTGAAAAGTCACGCATAGTCTTATTTTTCGTCGAAAAACCGCCGTCAGACCATGAAAAACGCCAACACGTTAAGCGCGCGCCTGCTGCTCGCACTGATTTTCGCCTGTGGCGCTGCCGCGGTTTGCGCGGCGCAGGGCGTGCCCTCGGTCGAGAAAGTCGAGCCGCCTTCGTGGTGGGTCGGTCATTCTATCAACCCTGTGCGCGTGCTCATCCGCGGAAAGAACCTGGGCGGCGCGCGCGTCGAGGCCGTGGGGCAGGGGATTAAGACCGGGCTGGTTCGTATCAACGAAAGAGGGACGTATCTCTTCGTTGATGTCTCCATCGAGCCGGAGGCGAGGCCGGGCGTGCGCCAGTTGCGAATCAGAAGCGGCGGCGGAGCGGTGGATGCGTCCTTTGAAATCAACGCGCCGCTCCCGCGGCAGGGACGCTTTCAAGGTTTCTCGCCCGACGACGTGATCTACCTCATCATGCCTGACCGCTTCTCCGACGGCGACCCCACAAACAACGACCCGCCGCAATCGCGCGGACTCTACGACCGCTCGAACAAGTTCTACTACCACGGCGGCGACTTTCAAGGCATCATCAACCACCTGTCTTACCTCAAAGACCTCGGCGTCACAGCCATCTGGCTCACGCCCTGGTACGACAACGTCAACCACCCCGACGAGATCGAGAAGAAGGAGGGCGGCACGACCACAGGCTTCCACGGCTACGGCGCGGTTGACTTCTACGGCGTCGAGGAACACTTCGGCACGCTCGCCAAGCTGCGCGAACTCGTGGACGACGCACACCGCTCAGGTATCAAGGTCATCGAAGACGAGGTTCGCAACCACACAGGCCCGTATCACCCCTGGGTTGACGACAGCCCCACGCCGACGTGGTACAACGGCACGCGCGCCAATCACCTCAAGAACGTCTTCCAGACGTGGATGCTCCACGACCCATACGCCGAGGAGAAGAGCAAACGCGAGACGATGGAGGGCTGGTTCTTAGATTTCCTCCCAGACCTCAACCAGCACGACGAGGAAGCGCGTCGCTATCTCATACAGAACACGCTCTGGTGGATCGGCGCGACCGGCATTGACGGCATACGCGAAGACACTTGGCAGTACGTCCCGAACGACTTCTGGCGCGATTGGACTGCGGCGATCAAGCGCGAGTATCCGAACTTCCGCGTCTTCGGCGAGGTCAAGGACGGCGACCCCGTCCACGTCTCCTTCTATCAGGGCGGCGTCAAACGCTTCGACGGCGTAGACTCCGGCCTCGACTCGCTCCTCGACTTTCCCCTCTTCTACCCCGCGCGCCGCGCCTTCGGCGAGGGCCAGAGCATCAGGGAAGTGGCGCAGGCGCTCTCGAAAGATTACCTCTACACGAACCCCGGCCTTCTGGTCACGCTCGTCGGCGGCCACGACGACGGGCGCTTCATGAGCGAGAAGGGCGCTTCGATAGCGGGCGCGAAGCTCGCACACACCTTCATCCTGACGACGCGCGGCGTGCCGCAACTCTACTACGGCGACGAGATCGGCATGACCGGCCCGGACGAGCCGACCACGCGCAGAGACTTCCCCGGCGGCTTCGCCGGTGACGCCCGCAACGCTTTCAACAGACAGGGACGCACGCCCGAAGAGCAGGAACTCTTCGATTACATCCGGCGCGTCGTACACCTGCACACGGAGCTTGAGCCTCTGCGCCGCGGCGCGCTCAAAGACCTCTACGTCGCCGACCAGCAGTACGCCTACGCGCGCACGACGCCGAGCGTGTCGGCGGTCGTCGTCATCAACAACGACGCGAAGCCGGCCAGCTTCGCTTTCAGGGTTGACGGCCTCGGACTAGACAATGCGCGCCTCCACGATCAACTCGGCACGGTCAAGTCGGACGTGCTCACAAGCAACGGGGTGCTGGCGCTTGTGTTGCCGCCACGCTCGGCTGTCATCCTCACCGAACAGTACGCCTACGGGCAGCACGTTTTGTATTGACGGGGCTGCCCGCGCCGACGCGCGCCCGACGCAGCGCAGGAGGCACGCCGCTGCGAGTTAATTGTTATGACACTACGAACGAAGTCTTTAAACGAACAGGTCGCGCTCGTCACGGGCGGCGGCACGGGCATCGGGCGCGCGTTCGCCTCCGCTCTGGCGGGCGCGGGCGGGCGTGTCGTCATCGCTTCGCGCACCGAGACTGTTCTGCGGCGCACGGCGGACGAGTTGAATGCGGCGGCGGGCGCGGAGCGCGTCTTCACCTACGCCTTCGACGTGCGCGAACGTGAGCAGTGCGAGGCTCTCGTGCGTCACACCGCCGGGCGCTTCGGGTCGCTCGACGTGCTCGTCAACAACTCCGGCCTGGCCGTTCCCGAAACGGTCGAGGAGATAACGGAAGAGGGATGGGACAAGGTTCTGGAGACGAACCTGAAGGGCGCGATGTGGCTGGTGCGTGCCGCGCTCCCTTCGATGGCCGCGCAGGAGTTCGGCGACATCGTGAACGTCTCTTCGCAGGCGGGCAAGCACGGCTACGCGGACGTGCCCTCGTACTGCGCCTCGAAGTGGGGCTTGCTCGGCTTCGCCGAGGCCGTGCGCGACCATGTGCGAAAGATGGGCGCGAACGTCCGCGTCTTCAACTTCTGCCCCGGCCTCGTTGACGTGGAGAATACCGCACCGGACGCGGAGCCGCGCCCCGGCTTCGTCCACGTCTCGAACATGGCGAGGACGCTTCTTTACGCGCTCTCGCTCGGACGCAACGTCGTGCTCGAAGACATCAACATCTACGCGAGATAGCTGTTAGCTATTGGCTCTTAGCCATTAGCTTTTAGCTGTCATGCGGAAAAGCATCCGACGTGTTGACGCTACGAGGAAAGGGACGGCATTGGGTAGGGAAAAGTCCCGGAACTGAAAGCTAACAGCCAACAGCTAACAGCTCTTTCGAGAGGAGCGAGAAAGAATGCAGCAGAAACCGCGCCTGAGCTTCGGGCAAATCTGGAACATGAGCTTCGGGTTCTTCGGGATTCAGTTCGCCTTCGGCTTGCAGCAGGCGAACATGAGCAACATCTTCAAGAATCTGGGTGCGAGCACCGACGACATCCCCATCCTCTGGCTCGCCGCCCCGCTGACGGGCCTCATCGTCCAGCCGATCATCGGCTCGATGAGCGACCGGACGTGGAATCGTCTGGGCCGACGCCGCCCGTACTTCCTCGTCGGCGCGCTCCTGACCGCGCTCGCGCTCTTTTTCATGCCTTACTCCTCCTTCGTCCTCATGGCGGTGCTCTTCCTCTGGCTCCTCGACGCGAGCGTCAACGTCTCGATGGAGCCGTTCCGCGCCTTCGTCGCCGACAAGCTCGTCCCCGAACAACGCACCACCGGGTTCGTCATGCAGAGCTTCTTCATCGGCGCGGGCGCGGCCATTGCCAGCGCGCTGCCGCTCATCTTCCGCAAGCTCGGCGTCAACGACTCGACGGCGAGCGGCGTCCCTCTGACGGTCAAGTATTCCTTCCAGGTCGGAGCCTTCGCCTTGCTCGTCGCCGTGCTGTGGACTGTCTTCACGTCGAAGGAGTATCCGCCCGACGACCTCGCGGAGTTCGAGCGCAGGCGGGCCGAGACGCGGGGCCTCAGCCACTGGTTCCGCGAGATGTTCGACACCATCCGCCACATGCCCTCGACGATGAAGCAGCTCGCCGTCGTGCAGCTCTTCACGTGGCTCGGCCTCTTCTGCATGTGGATATTCTTCGGCCTCACCACCGCGCAGCAGGTCTTCGGCGTCACCAACCTCGACGACCCGGCGCAGAGGGCTTTGAAGGATCAGGGCAACGAGTGGGGCGGCTTCGGCTTCGCCATCTACTCGGTCGTCTGCTTCGCCGTCGCCTTCCTGCTGCCGAAGCTGGCGGCGGCCACCAGCCGCAAGGCCGTGCACGCCCTCTCGCTCGTCTGCGGCGGCATCGGGCTGCTCTCGGTCTACCTCATCCACGACAAGTGGCTTCTGCTGCTAACGATGGTCGGCGTCGGCATCGCATGGGCCTCAATCCTCTCGATGCCCTACGCCATTCTTTCCGGCGCGCTGCCGCCCGAAAGGATGGGCGTTTACATGGGCGTCTTCAACTTCTTCATCGTCATTCCGGAGATCACCGCGGCGCTCACCTTCCAGCCGCTGGTGAAGTACGTCTTCAACAACAACCCGCTCTACGTGGTGATGCTCGGCGGCGTGTGCCTGCTCTTTGCCGCCGCCCTCACCGTCCTGATTGTGCGGGACGTGGCCGAGCGCGTGCCCATCGGGGCGGTGCTCAGCGGCGACAGGCATGAGCCGCTGACCACATCAGTGACGGCGCAGCCCGTGCCGAGTACGGGCCTGTTTGATGATGATGGCAAGGGCCGTTGAAATTAAGTTGGCGACGGGCGGAAGCGACTCGGAGAAGGAGGAGAAGCCTTGAAGGGCATGACTGAGAAGGTGCGGCGTTTGGCGCTTCTGTTCGTCGTCCTCTTTGCGATGCAGCTCGCGCCTCCGGCGCAGGGTCAGCGCGACCTTTCGCGTGAGCCGGCGCGGGCGTCGCGCGGATGGGTGCGCGACGGCGTCATCTATGAGATCTTCCCGCGCGTCTTCTCGGCGGAAGGGAACTTCAACGGCATCACGGCGCAGCTCGACCGCCTGAAGACCCTCGGCGTCAACATCCTCTGGCTGATGCCGATTCATCCAATCGGGCAGGAGAAGAAGAAAGGCACCATCGGCAGCCCTTACGCCGTGCGCGACTACTACGCGATCAATCCCGACTACGGGACGGCGAACGACCTGAAGCGGCTCGTCTCGGAAGCTCACCGACGGGGGATGAAGGTCATCATTGACATCGTCGCCAACCACACGTCCTGGGACAGCGTGATGATGAAGACGCCGGAGTTCTACGTCCACGACGCGCGAGGGCAGATCACTTACCCGCACGACTGGACGGACGTGGCGAAGCTCAACTACGACAACCCGCAGCTCCGCCGGTACATGATTGACATGCTGAAGTTCTGGGTGCGCGACTTCGACCTCGACGGCTTCCGCTGCGACGTGGCGCTCGACGTGCCGACCGACTTCTGGGAGCAGGCGCGCGCCGAACTGGAAAAGGTGAAGCCCGACATCGTCATGCTCGCCGAGGCCGACAAGCCGGAACTGCTCGTTCAAGCCTTCGACCTCGACTATTCGTGGTCTTTGCACTCGACGCTGACGGACGTTTTGCAGGGAAGAAAGGGCGCGACCGCGTTTCGCGAAGTGTGGGAGTCGGACGCCGCGAAGTATCCGCGCGGCGCGCTGCGAATGCGCTTCTCCGACAACCACGACGAGCGTCGGGCCATCGCGCGCTTCGGTGAACCCGCGGCGCTGGCCGCCGAAGCTTTGATGTTCACGCTCGACGGCGTGCCGCTGCTCTACAACGGCATGGAGGTGGGCGACACCGCCGAGTCGGGAGCGCCCGCCCTCTTCGAGCGGCTGCTGATCTTCTGGCCGATAGCCGAGCGCCGTCCGGAGTTCCCGCGCTTCTACCAGCAGATGATCGCGCTCAGAAAGGCGCACACCGCCTTGCGCGGCGGCGAGCTTCAGTGGCTTCACAACTCAAACGAATCGCGCGTCGTCACCTACGCGCGCCGCGACGCTGGCGAGGAGATAGTCGTCGCCATCAATTTCTCGACGCAGCCCTTCGTCGGCACAATCGAATTGCCGGGCGGCGCACCTTTCAACGACATCACGCCCGACACGCCGGAGCCTTTGAAGCCGGACGCCCCGCCGACCGAACGCGCCGCGCGCGCGCGGACGGCGGGCCTCCCCGTCGTCGCCCTCGACGCGTGGGGTTACAGAATTTTCAGAAGGCAGGAGTAGAGTCCGAACAACACTAAGTGGTGCACTTAGTGTTGACAAAAACCTCTACGACTGTATAGCATTTGGTCAGAATTAGTTCGCGCTCGCGAACAATTAAAAATGCGGGACGAGATTAGCTCCCGCCCCGCTATAGATAGGAGCTTACGCTCTTATCGGCTCAAGGGTGATGGTCACAGTTCCATTGGCATGGGTCGTGATTTTCACCCGGTAATGACAACTGACGTTGATGTACAGCGTCATCAGTGTTAGCTCCTTTCTTCAAGATTGCCCAGCGCGTCACCGCTGGGCATCTGCTTTTTAGGGCAGATACTTGAGGGGAAGGAGCACCCCAAACCGTTCTTGCGTACAATACAACACAACGTAGAAATTCTCTATTGCAAAAAAGTCTGTTGAATTGAAGTGGGGTGTTAAGGCTCGCATTAACTAGTGCGTAAGACCTACCAGCCGCATCGCCCGCGGAATCTCACCGTTGCGCATGAAGTAGCGCCAGACCAGCCCGTCGCGCAGATTTTCGGTGCTGAGCAGCGTGATGCCCTGGTCTATGCCGATGACATCGGTGTCCACCCAACCCGTGTTGGGGTTGAAGGCGTCAACGAAGCCGTAGCGACCGTAAACTCGCTCGCCGTACCTCTCTTTCAACGTCCGCAGCGCACGCAGAGAGATGTCAGGCGTGAACATCAAGGAGCCTGCGGGCGCGTTCGGCACGACCGTGCCGTCAATCGCGGGGTCGCGCGGCGGCCCGCCCCAGGCGACGTAGCCGTGCGCGCTGTCCGAAGCCGAGATGCCCCACACGTCGGGGCCGTAAGCCGCGAACTCCGAAGCGAGGTCAATGCAGAACTGTCTGTGCGCGCGCGTGGCGGCGACGGAGTTGGCGAAGTAGTCCGTGAAGGGATACCAGCTCTCGCGCCGCCCGCGCAGGTCGGCCCACCCTTGCGTGAACTGGTGTGTGAAGAGCGGCCCGTCGCTCAAGTACGTGTAGCCCGCGTAGGTGATGCGCTTGCGCGACCAGGCGAGCCATGCGCGCGGCGTGATGGGGTGCGTGGGCGAGCCGACGGCGAGGAGTTGGAGTAAGAGATGCTCGCTGTAGGTGTCCCAGCGCGACTCGATGAAGCCGGTCTCAGGTCGCCAGCCATGAGAGAGCAGGGCAGGGTCGCCCGCAAGCATCCAGCCGAAATCCACGCGCTCGTAGATCAGCGTGGCGAGTCGGACGACCAGCGGGTCTTCGCGGAAATACTGCCGCGCCGTCAACACGCCCGCGAGCAGGAGCGCCGTGTCAATCGAGGAGTATTCGCTCTGCCAGCGCCGCTCGCCCGTCTCCTTGTCCATCCAGTGCAGGAACCATCCGTGCTCCTGCGAGGCTCGCTCCGCGAAGAAGCGCAGGGTCTTGAGCACGCGCGCGCGCGCCTCCGCGCGAGTAATCCAGCCGCGCGCCGCGCCGACGCAGAGAGCCGTGAGGCCGAAGCCTGTGGCGGCGCTCGAAGTGATGTTGCGACTCGGATGGCCGGGCGGGTGCGCCTCGCCGCTCGCGAGCGCGCGGTCGAGGACGAGGCCGGTCTGCGGGTCTGCGTGGTCTATGAAGTATTGGAACGCGCGGTGCGAGAGGTCTTCGAGGAACGCTTCGTCGTCGCGGGACAAGACATACTCCGCGCGCCGCGCGCCGTTCGAGCCGCGACGTTGCGCGGCGTTCGTGCTGCGGCGTGGTGCGGCGTTCGCGTTGCGGCGTTGCTCGTCGTTCGCGTTGCGGCGTGACTCGCCCGTGGCTTTGCGGCGCTCCGGCACGCGCGCAGGGACATGCGCGCACACAGTCGCGGCGAGGAGGATTACGAGGGCGAATCGTCGCATGCGTCGTCGTCGGTCTTGAGCCGATGTTTGGCGGCGTAGGTTGCCAGGCTATATTATCACGCCGCGTCTTTCGGCGTGCGCCCTACAAGACGCGCGAGTCCCATGAATCAAGTCCGAAACTTCAAAGCGGCTGAGGCGCGAAGGCGAAAAGAAGTCCGTGCCTTCGTCCGACTCTGCGGCGCGGCGGCCTGTCTGGCCGCCCTCCTGTTCTGCGCGCACACGCAGGCACAGGGCGGCGGGCAGGCGAGGAGGAGAAGTGCTGCGACGCCCGCCCGAACGAACGCGCCTGCTCAAGAGGACGCCGCTGCCGCACAGGGCACGGAGTCTGCCGCATCGCTCGCGCGTGCGGTCGAACTCTTGCAGTCGGGGAAGCCGGAGGAGGCCGAGCCGTTCGTGCGCCGCGTCCTTTCTTTCGAGCCGCGAAACGCCGACGCGCACACGCTGCTCGGCGTCATACTCGACCAGCGCGGCCTCCTGCGCGAGGCCGAAGCGCAGTATCGAGAGGCGATGCGCCTGCGCCCGAAGGCGGTCGCGGCGCGCGCCAACCTCGGCGTGCTGCTCGCGCGCGGGCGGCGCTACGAAGAGGCCGCGCGGATTTTCGAGTCGGTGCTGGCGGACGCGCCCGGCCACCCGCAGGCGACCTTCAACCTCGGCGTCGCGCTCTTTCAGTTGGGCCGCTACGAAGAGGCCGAAGCGTTGCTCAACACGCCCGCGGCGCTGTCGCAAAACGCGCCCGAAGCCTTCTACCGGCTCGGCCTGATCGCCGCCTCGCGCGGTCGCGCGGAGGAAGCCGCGGACTTCTGGCAGCGCGCGCTCCGGCTTCGGGAGCGTTACCCGGAAGTCCACTTCGCGCTCGCCGAGGAGATGCGGAGGCAGCGACGCTACGAGGGCGCGGCGGAGTTCTACGAGCGCGCGCTCGAAGAAGACCCGGCGCAGTTGGTCTATTACGTCCGGCTCGGCGGCGTGTTGATGCTGCTCGTCGAGTACGAACGCGCGCTCGAAGTCTTCCGGCGCGCGGTCGCGCGCTTCCCCGCGTCGGCGGAGGCGCAATACTTCGTCGGCATCGCGGCGCGCGGGCGCGGCGACTACGAGGTGGCCGAGGCGGCGCTCAGAAAGTCTCTCGCGCTCAAGGCGGACGACGCGGACGCGCTGGCTCAGCTCGGCTTTGTCCTGGGCGAGCGCGGGCGCGACGCCGAGGCCGAAAGTCTGCTGCGCCGCGCCGTCGCGCTCGAAGCGCGACACTTCTATGCTGCTTACGATCTGGGCCGCCTGCTCGTCCGCCAGAGGCGTTACGCCGAGGCGATAGCCGCGCTCGAAGGCGCGGCGCGGATACGCGAGCGCGACCCCGGCGTTCACTATCAACTGTTCATCGTCTACTCGCGCCTGAAGCGTTCGGCTGAGGCGGAGCGCGAGCTGGCGCTCTTCAAGCGTTACGACGAGGAGCGCAAGGCGCGGCGCACGGAAGGGGAAGAGCAGATCGAAGACACGCTGCCGAAGTCTGCGAGTGAGGGCCAGCCGGAGTAGAGCGCATCGCGTTCGGGTGACGGGTCGGTGCGCTTATCCGCAACCCACAGCGGACGCGCATTCAGCGAGCCGAAAGAAAAGTGGCCCGGCGCTTTCACCGCCGGGCCACTTTCATTCGTCCCTGCGAGGATTACTCGCTCAGCCTCTAAAACTGAATCCGCCCTTGCAGCTCGACGACGCGGCCCGCGAGTCCGCGCTCTGCCTGACCGAAGAGCGTGTTGTTGACCTGCGTGCTCGGGCTGTTGAAGTTGAAGGGTTGCAGGTTCAGAAGGTTGAAGATGTTGAAGAAGTTCGCCTTGAGTTCGAGGAACTTCCCCTCGCCGAAGATGTTGCCGGGCAGCCCGAACTTCTTGGCGAGGCTCATGTCAACGTCGAAGTAGCGCGGGCCGCGGAAAGAGTTGCGACCGATGCCGGGCAGTTGGAAACCGACTGGCGCGGCGGTGCTGAAGAAGCGCGCGCCGCCGCCGGGGAAGTTGCTGCCGTTGATGAAGGCGTCGTTGGAGGTGTCGGTGCCCGCGCCGCCGAAGTATGCGACGGGGCGGACGGGGCAGAGCGAAGGCCCGCGCGTGCTCACGCACTGGCCGACGACGGGCGTCCACGGAAAGCCCGTGTGCGCGGTCAGGATGCCGCTCAGTTGCCAGCCGCCGAGCAAGGCTCCGGCGGTGTCCTTGCGGTTGCGCAAGATGGGCAAGTCCCAGACCCCGGAGGCGACGAAGTTGTGGCGCACGTCGAAGTCCGAAGGGCCGCGCTCCTGCCGCACGTCGAGCGGATAGGTCGGGTTGGTGTTCGCCGTCGGGCCTTCGTAAGAGACGATGTCAATGCTCTTGCTGAAGCGGTAGATGGCGTCGAACTGTAAGCCGTGCGCGTAGCGCCGCGTCAGGCGGGCGATCAGCGCGTTGTAGCTGGCGGTCGTGTCCGGCGTCGGGAAAAGGATGTTGGAGAAGGTGCCGGGGTCTGTGAAAAAGAAGCGCTCGTTGACGAGGCGGACGAGCTTGCGCGAGGCGCTCCCCTGATAGCCCAACTCCGCCGTCAGCTTGGCGGGCAGGCTGTACTGACCTTCGAGCGAGTAGGTATAGACGTATGGCGTAGGCACCTGCGGCGGCGCGCCCCAGACCTCGACCCCCGCTCCGGCGGGCAGGTTGGTGGGAATGCCGTTCGCGTTGAACGTCATTATCAGCGCGGGGTTCGCCGGGTAGCTGAAGGGCGAGTTGTTCGCGCCGAGAGCGTAGAGAATCTCGCCCCCGTTGAAGGGGGAGCTGAAGTCTCCCTGTGACTGCGGGGCAGTGCCGCAGCAGACGGCGTAGCGCGCGAAGAAGGGCGGGTTGCCGCGCGTGTTGGAGAATTCGAGGAGCGGGACGCGGTTGTAGGCGATGCCGAAGCCGCCGCGCAGCACCAGCTTGTTCTCTTTGAGCAGGCCGCCGAGGCGGTCGCCGTAGTTCGGGCTGTAGGCGAAGCCGAGACGCGGCGCGAAGTTGTTCCGGTCGGGCGGGTAGAGGCTCTTGACGACGCGGAGCGAAGCGCCCGTCAACTCCTGCCCCGCCGGGCCGAGGATGAAGTTGCTGAGTATGCCGTCCTTCTCGCTGAGCGGCGAGAAGTATTCCCAGCGCAGGCCGAGGTTGAGGGTCAGGTTGGGCCGCACCTTCCAGTCGTTCTGCGCAAACAGCGCGGTGGTCGAGGAGCGGAAGTGGCGCTGCGAGACGGCGGGGCCGCCCGTGCGCGGGTCGGCGTTGATCTGGTAGAAGAGCGGCGTGTCGTTGGCGAAGTTGAAGAGTCCGGCGAAGGTGTAGAGCGGGCGCGAGCCGCCCGAAAGGTTGTTGTTGTCCTGCTCCTTCCGCAACTCGCCGCCGAAGCTCCAAGCCTGATTGCCGCGCACCCAGCGGAGCGTGTCGCGGAACTCGAAGGTGTTCTCGGCGAAGACGCCCGGAGTGGTCTCGGACTGCGGCGCGCCCCAGCGGATGCGGTCGAAGGGCAGGTCTTCGATCTCGATGCGCGGGATGCCGAAGTTGGTCGTCGAGGACGAAGCGATTTCGTCGAAGGCGAAGCGCGTGGCGTTGACGCGCGCCTCGTTAATCATCGAGGACGAAAGCACACGCGTGTAGGTCAGCATGCCGAAGAGGTTCTTCGGCGCGGTCGTGATGTCGCCCATCGGGCGGCTGCGGCCCGGCGCATCGCCACCGAGTCCGTTGAAGCGCGAGACGTAGGAGCTGAACGTCAGTGTGTCCTTCTGCGTGAGGTTGAGGTCAATGCGCGGGTTGAACTGGTTGCCGCGGCTCGTGGTCGGCACGGCGAGCTGCGCGAACTCGATGTCGGGGACGCCGTCGAGTCCGCCGCCGTTCAGGTTGCTGAAGGGCAGGTACTGGCCTTGCGCGCCGCCGACGCGCCCGATGTCGAGACCGCCCGCGACCTGCTGGCACACGGGGAAGTTTCCATTGGGGAAGCCCGCGGTGGCGCAGGTGACGGGGATGACGCCGATGACCCGCGGCGCGACGCCGGGGTCGCTCAGGATTCTCGCGGCGATGCTGTTGGGCCGCGCCGAGATGACGGCGGAGCGGAACTGCGGCGTCTCGATGAAGGAGTTGACCGTATCGTTGTTGTTGCTGCGTAGTCCCTCGTAGGAGAAGAAGAAGAAAGCCTTGTTCTTGCCGTTCCAGACGGAGCGCCCGCCCTCGCCAAAGCGCGGCAGGTCGAGCGGGCCGCCGACTGAGCCGCCGAACTGGCTGAGCCGCTGGTTGACGCGTATGTCCGGCGCGTTGTTCGGCCCGCCGTACTTGTTGAAGGCGTTCAGGCCGGGGCTGTCGTTCTTGAGGAAGAGGCTGCCGTGAAAGTTGTTCGTCCCGTTCTGCGAGACCGTCAAGACCTGCGCGCCGGAGTTGCGCCCGTACTCCGCCGAGTAGACGTTGGCGATGACGCGAACCTCTTTGACCGACTCCTGGTTCGGTGTGATGACCGCCGCGCCGCCGTTCGTCAGGCTGTTGACGCTCGTGCCGTCAATCTGGAAATTGTTGGCCGTGATGCGCTGGCCGTTGGCGGAAATCTGCGGCTGGTTCTCGGTCTGGAAGATGGAGCGGCTCGACCCGCCCGGCCCCGCCGTGTTCGGCAGGTTGACCGCGCCGCCCGTGCCGCCGCGCGCGGCGTCGCCGAACACGCCCGGCGTCAGACGCGCCAGCTCGTATGGGTCGCGCCCGAACTGCGGCAACTCCTTCACCTCGGTCGTGGTGATCGCCTTGTCGAGGTTCGGGTTCTCGGTTTCCAGCGCGGGCGCTGCCGTGTCCGTCACGGTCACAGTCTCGGACACCTCGCCGGTCGTAAGGACAACGTCCAGACCCTGGACGTTCTCGGCATTGACGACGACATTTTCGAGCGTGCTCTTCTTGAACCCGGCCTTCTCGATGGTCAGCGTGTAAGTGCCCGGTGCCAGCTCGCTGAAACGATAAAAGCCTTCGGTGCTGGCCGTGACCTGCTGCGTCTTTCCCGTCCCGTTGTCTTTGAGCGTGACGGTCGCTTCGGGGACGACCGCGCCGTTCGGGTCGCTCACAGTGCCCTGAATGCCCGCGCGGAACTGCGCGTGCGCGGCCACGGCACAGCCGAGCAGGACGAGCGCGCACAAGCCTGCGCGGAAGAGAGCCGTTGATTTCTGCCTCATCTGGAAAACCTCCCTGTGCGGAATCCCCCGCGTCTGGTTGTTCATTTCAAAGTAGAAAGAATAGGCGGTCGGCGATCTCACCTCTGCGGCAGAAGGGGCAAAGTCGCCTGAAGACTGCCGCGCGCGTCGGACTCTGACAATAATTGGACGGCCAAGTTAATCACACGGAGGCGGCGTGCGTCCGTGCGCTAACACACACATAGCCCGAAACCTTCACCTACGAACCTCGAAACGACCGACCGCCCCACGCGCCGCCGGATTTCAACGCGACGGCGAGTCGGCCCTCGCAGTCGCGTCGGGTCAAGGAACTCTGCGCGGCAGCGGCGGGGTGGCCGCCAGATTTCAAATGCCGGGGAAGACGATGGGGAGACGGCTTCGGCCTTTCGGCCAGGGCTTCTGAATTTTGTTGTGTTAGCTGACTAAGAAAGAAATAACATCTGAGTTGAAAAAATTCAATGGAAATCTTGCGCGGGCCTCTGGTAATCTTAGGCGCGTTCAAGCAGTCAATATTCCGCAGACTTAAAGGCAATCGAATCCCGGCCCGGCGTTCGACATCGCGTTCGGCATCGGCTCGGGTGTGAGCGCATTCCTCCGCGGCCTTCGTGAACCCTTCTGCGCTCTTCGCGTTTAAGTGGGACAGGCTTAACCACAGAGGTCACAAAGTTATTCACGAAGGCCACGAAGACGCGCCTCTACTGTGTGAGTTTTTCTTCAGGAGACGAAGGAGCGAAACTGATGAGACAGGCGAGAGAGTGGGTTTTGGTTTGGGCCGCGGCGGCGCTCGTCGCAGCGTCGGCGTGCTCCGCGGGGCCGCAGCAAGGTCAGGCGGGCGGCGGCTACCAGCGGAAGGTGAAGAAGGCGGGCGAGCCGGTCTACATCGGCTTCTCGATGGACACGCTCAAGGAGGAGCGCTGGCAGCGCGACAAAGCTCTGGTCGAAGCGCGGGCCAAAGAGCGCGGCGCGCAGCTCGACGTGCAGGTCGCCAACGGCGACGACGCCGTGCAGACCAAGCAGTGCGACAATCTTCTGACGAAGGGCGTGGACGTTTTGATCGTCGCGCCGCACAACGGCGAGATCGCCGCCTCCATCGTCGAGAACGCGCACAGCAAGGGCGTCCCCGTCATCTCCTACGACCGTCTGATTAAGAACTCCGACGTTGACCTCTACGTCTCGCATCAGGTCGAGAAGATGGGCGAGATGCAGGGCGACTATGCGCTCAAGCACGTGCCCAAGGGCAACTACGTCCTCATCGGCGGCGCACCCACCGACAACAACGCCCTGCTCCTGCGCAAAGGGCAGATGAACATCCTCAAGCCGGCGATTGACCGCGGCGACGTGAAGGTCATCTCCGACCAGTTCGCCAAGGAGTGGAAGGCCGACGAGGCGCTGCGCTACACGGCGGACGCGATTACGAAGACGAACGGCAACATCCAGGCCATCGTCGCCTCGAACGACGGGACGGCGGGCGGCGCGATCTCGGCCCTCGAAGCGGCGGGCCTCGGCGGCAAGGTGCTCGTCACGGGCCAGGACGCGCAGCTCGACGCCGTGCAGAGAATCGCCGCGGGCAAGCAGACCATGACCATCTACAAGCCCATCAAGCCGCTCGCCGACAGCGCCGTGGACAACGCCATCAAGCTCGCGCACGGCGAGCAGTTGAGCACCGCCGACAAGATCAACAACGGCAAGATTGACGTGCCCGCGATACTTCAAGTGCCGGTTGCCGTTGACAAAGAGAACCTCGACGCCACGATTATCAAGGACGGCTACCAAAAGTGCGAAGACGTGTACAAGGACGTGCCCGGACACCAGTGTCCGAAGACGACGGCGAGCTTGCAGCCGGGAGTTGAATGCGTTCGGCAGAAGGCGTTCGGCAGTTCCTCCTTGACCGTCTTCTGTCTGATGCTCACTCTATTTTGATGAGCGGAAGGCTGGGCCATGAGTGAATCGGCGGGCCGCACTCCGGTTTTGGAGATGCGCGACATCACGAAGACGTTTCCGGGCGTGCGCGCTCTGGACGGCGTGTCGTTCGACCTCTACGCGGGCGAGCTGCACGCGCTCGTCGGCGAGAACGGGGCCGGGAAGTCAACGCTGATGAAGGTGCTGGGCGGCGTCTACCCACACGGCACATACGGCGGCGAGGTCGTCGTCGGCGGCGAGGTGCGGCGCTTCGCGGGCGTGCGCGACGCCGAGAACGCCGGAATCGCAGTCATCTTCCAGGAGCTTTCGCTCATCAAGGAGCTGACCATCGGCGAGAACATCTTCCTCGGACGCGAGCCGCGCACTTTCGGCGTCATCCGCTGGGAGGAGCTTTACAGCCGCGCGCAGAAGCTCCTCGACGAAGTGCAACTGCCGTTTGACCCGCGCACGCCCGTCGGCCATCTCGGCATCGGGCAGCAGCAACTCGTCGAGATCGCCAAGGCGCTGTCGCAGGAGGCGCGCATCCTCGTCCTCGACGAGCCGACCGCCGCGCTCACAGACGCCGAGGTCGAAACCCTCTTTCGCATACTCGAACGCTTGCGCGCGCGCGGCGTCGGCATGATCTACATCTCGCACAAGCTCGACGAGGTGTTCCGCATGTCCAACCGCATCACCGTCCTGCGCGACGGGCGCACGGTTGGCACGGAACCCACCGCGGCGCTCGACGAGCCGCGCGTCATCGCGCGCATGGTGGGCCGCGAGGTCGGCGACATCTTCCCCGAAGTGACGCACGAGCGCGGCGACGAAATCTTTGAAGTCCGCAACATAACCGTGGAAGACCCGAACCTGCGCGGCAAGCTTCTGGTCAAAGATGTGAGCTTCAAGGTGCGCCGCGGCGAGGTGCTCGGCATCGCGGGGTTGATGGGCGCGGGCCGCAGCGACCTCCTGATGGCGATCTTCGGCGCGCACCCGGGGCGCACGACCGGAGAGGTCTACGTCGCCGGAGTGCGCGCGCAGATCAGGCGACCGTCCGACGCCATCGCCTACGGCGTCGGCTTCGTCACCGAAGACCGCAAGCGCTTCGGCCTCGTCCTCGACCAGACCATTCTCAACAACATGACGCTCGCCGGCCTGCCGCGCCTGTCGGGCCGCTTCGTCACGGACGTGGACGCAGAGGCCGCCGCGGGCGGGCGCGCGATGAAAGACCTGCGTGTGAAGGCCAACTCCATCTTCACCATTGCCGGGACGCTTAGCGGCGGCAACCAGCAGAAGGTCGTGCTCGCCAAGTGGCTCCTGACGAACCCGCGCGTGCTTTTCCTCGACGAGCCGACGCGCGGCATAGACGTGGGCGCGAAGCAGGAAATCTACGGCCACATCAATCGCCTCGCACAGGAGGGACTCGCCATCGTGCTCGTCTCCTCGGAGTTGCCCGAAGTGCTCGGCCTCTCCGACCGCGTGCTCGTCCTGCACGAGGGCCGCGTCACCGGCGAGTTCAAGCGCACTGAGGCCACGCCCGAAGCCGTCATGGCCGCGGCCACGGGCCACACGCAGCGCGCGGCTTAGCTGCAACCCTGACGAATGAAGGGCCGCTGATTCGGAGCTTCTCTTATGAGTCATCCAGCCAACGAGCCAGACGTGAAGCGACCGCTGACGAACGCCGACGTGTCGCCGCCCGGCGCGGTGCCGGAGGGAGTGGAGGCGCGCGAGGGACGCTTTCGTCTCCCGACCGAATCTCTGCGCGCCTACACGATGATCTTCGCGCTCGTCGCCATCTGGCTCTTCTTCCAGTGGAAGACGATGGGCATCAACCCGTCCTACCCATACGGCATCTTCCTTTCGCCGGGCAACTTCTCGAACCTCCTGCAACAGATGGCTGTGACGGGCGTGCTGGCGGTCGGGATGTTGATGGTCATCGTGGCCGGACAGATTGACCTGTCGGTCGGCTCGCTCGTAGGGCTTGCGGGCGGCGTGGCGGCGATGATGCAAGACCCCGGCGGGCTGCCGGGCGCGCTCGGCGCGGCGCTCGTCCTCGGCGTCATCATCGGCGTGTTTCAGGGCGCACTCGTGGCCTACGCGAACATCCCCGCCTTCATCGTCACGCTCGGCGGACTGCTCGCGTGGCGCGGCGTCATCCTCGGCCTGAGCAAGGGGGCGACGATCCCCGTCCGCATACCTTTCTTCAGGGAGTTGGGCGTCGGTAAACTTCCGCAGATGGTGGGGCTGGGGCTGGCGGCGCTGGCGATTCTCGCGGTCGTGTGGATGACGATCAGCCGCAACCGCGCGCGCCGACGCCACGGGCTGACGGTGCCGGGCGCGGGCGCGACCGCCGCGCGCATCATCATCCCCGTGGTGCTCATCATCGCCTTCATCTACCTGATGAACGCGGGCGGCGGCGTGCCCGTCCCCGTGCTCGTCCTTCTGGCCGTCGCCATCCTCGGCACGTTCCTGACGCAGAACACGACCTTCGGTCGCTACCTCTACGCCATCGGCGGCAACCCGGACGCCGCGCGCCTCTCCGGCATCAACATCCGCCGCTACATTCTCGTGGCCTTCGGCGTGCTGGGCCTGCTCGTCGGCGTGGCCTCTCTGCTGCACACGGCGCGCGTCGGGAGCGCGTCGCCGGATGCGGGCACGTACATGGAGCTGGACGCGATTGCGGCGTGCGTCATCGGCGGGACTTCTCTGATGGGCGGGCGCGGAACCGTGTCGGGCGCGGTCGTCGGCGCGCTCATCATGGCGAGTCTGGATAACGGCATGTCGCTCCTCAACGTCGAGAACTACACGCAGTACATCGTCAAGGGCGCGGTGCTCGTCGCCGCGGTCGGCTTCGACATGCTCGGTCGCCGCAAGTCGTAATCTCACTCAGGGCAGAATGAGTTCACAGTTTGAGTCTCCGCGTCGCAGTCGAAACGCTTGCGATACGGAGACTCAAAAATTTTGGGTGAAGTGAAATGAAGAAGAATCTTTCGCCGCGCGCATTCCTGCTCGCGCTCGCACTGTTCTCAACATTCCTCGCCGCGCGCGCACAAAATGTCGCGCCCGACAACAACCTCGCGCCCGGAGCGCCCGGCCACGACGCGCAGTGGACGAACGCGGGCAAGGAGGCGGTCGGCACGTCTGCGACGCTCGAATCGAAGGTCTGGTTCACGCTGCGCGACGGCGTGATGACCGAAGTTTATTACCCGACCGTTGACGTGGCGAACACGCGCGTCCTGCAATTCGTCGTCGTCAGCGCCGACGGCAAGCACGCCGAGACGGAAGAGGAGGACACAACACACCACGTCGAGGTGGTTGACCCGCTGTCGCTCACCTTCCGCCAGATCAACACGGCGAAGAGTGGCGATTACACGATCACGAAGACTTACATCACCGACCCCGCGCGCCCGACCGTTCTGATTGAGGTTGAATTCGACTCACATCACGGCGAGCAGCTTTACGTTTACTACGACCCTTCGCTCAACAACAGCGGGATGCACGACTCGGCTTGGACGCAGTGGGCGCAGCGAGGCGGCTCCGACGCGCTTTCGAGCGACGCCGACAAGTCTTCGGCGCTTCTCATCAGTCGGCAACCGGCACGGCTCTCAGGCTTCGGCATTGTGGCAAACGGCTTCTTCGAGACGAGTGACTTCCTCACAGAGTTGCGGCGAGGCAATAAACAGTCACGAATCTACTCGCGCGCTGCTGACGGCAACGTCGTGCAACTCGCCCAAGTCTTTCCTTACTTTCCTCCCGACGCTCTGCTGAAACTGGGCGGCGACAACCGCGAGCCGCCGAGCAACCACTTCACGCTTGCGCTCGGCTTCGGTAGAGAGCCGGACGAGGCTTTGAAAAATGCGCGGCAGTCGCTTCTTAAAGGCTTCGACGCGGCGCGGGCCGAGTACGCGGCTGGCTGGCATGATTACGTGAATTCTTTGCGGCGTGTTGATAAGAAGTACGAGGCCGAGTACGACATGGCCGCGATGATCTTGAAGGCGCACGAGGACAAGACGTATCGCGGCGCGATGATCGCCTCTTTGAGTATCCCGTGGGGCGGCGGCTCGAACGCGAACGAGCCGAACGTGGGCGGCTATCATCTGGTCTGGTCGCGCGACCTCTACCAGGTCGCATCGGCCTTCTACGCGCTCGGCGACAAATCAAGTGCCGACCGCGCGCTCGACTACCTGTTCCGCGTTCAGCAGAAGCCCGACGGCAGCTTCCCGCAAAACTCCTGGCTCGACGGACGGCCCTTCTGGGGTTCGCTACAGATGGACGAGGTCGCATACCCGCTCGTCCTCACCTACCAGCTCGGTCGCACGGACAACGAGACTTACGTCAAGCACGTTCGCCCGGCAGCCGACTTCATCGTCCGCCGAGGCCCCTTCACGCCCCAAGAGCGTTGGGAGGAGAAGCCGGGCTACTCGCCCTCGACCATCGCCGCCGAGATCGCCGGACTAGTCTGCGCGTCTGAAATCGCGCGCCGCAACGACGACCTGACTTCGGCCTCGATCTACCTCGCAGCCGCCGACGACTTCGCCCGCAACGTCGAGCGCTGGACGGCGACGACCACCGGAGTTTACGGCGACAGGAATTATTACCTGCGCCTTACGTTCAACGACGACCCGAACGACGGCGAGCCTTTCAACGTCGGCAACGGCGGAGGCAGTTACGACGAGCGCGAGATCGTTGACGCGGGATTCCTCGAACTCGTGCGCCTCGGCGTGCGTGCGCCGCAAGACCCGCTCGTCGCCAAGTCCGTCGCCGTCGTTGATAAAATCATCAAAGTCGAGACGCCGAACGGCGCGGCCTTCTATCGCTACAACCATGACGGCTACGGCGAGATGGACGACGGGCGGCCCTGGAACTGGGACGGCCATTACACCGGAAAGGGGCGTCTCTGGGCCTTGCTCGCGGGGGAGCGCGGCGAGTACGAGCTGGCTCGCGGGATGAAGGCCGAGGCCGCGCGCCATCTCTATGCGTTGCAAGGGTTCGCGAACGAGGGCGGGATGATTCCCGAACAGGTCTGGGACAGGCCCGAAAGTCCTCGGCCCGACTTCAGGTTCGGCCAGGGCACAGGCTCGGCGACGCCGCTCGCCTGGTCAATGGCGCAGTTCATACGACTGGCGACCAATCTGCAAGAGGGGCGCAACCTCGACACGCCCGACATCGTCGCCGCGCGCTACTCGAAGGGCGTGCCGTCGCGCGCGACCGCGGGCTTCGACTTTCCCGCCGTCGAGATTTTAGAGCGCATGCAGGCAGGGACGACCTTCCGCGTCGCGGGCGGCGCGCGCTCGACGGGCGCACGCGTCTTCGCGTTCGTCGGCGACGAGCGACGCGAGCTGAAGCCCGACGCACAGGGCAACGTCTCCTTCGACGTGGCCGTAGCGCGCGGCGACACACAGGTCGTCATCGCCGCCGTCACGCCTTCGGGCGCGACCTACTTTCAGCGCGCGCTCGTCCGCGGGCTGACGCAGGAAGAGAAGGAGAAGGCTGAGCGCGACCTCTACCCGCCAGAACTCGCGGGGCGCTTGAAGGACGCGAAGACCTCGCCGCTGGTCGAGGGCGAGGACGTGACATTTATTTATCGCGGCGAAGCGAAGCGCGTCGAGGTTGTCGGCGACTTCACGGGCTGGTCTCCCGCGGGACTCGTGCTGCGCGAAGTGCCGGGCACGAACGCGCGCGTCATCCGCATGAAGTTCCCCGTGACGGCGCGGCTCGAATACAAGCTCATCGCCGACGGCGAGTGGATTCTCGACCCGCTCAACCCGAACCGGAACGACAACGGCGTCGGCGGCTTCAACTCGTTCTTCGCGCTGTCCGGCTATAGTCCCTCCGCGCTGGCGGAGACCTCGCCGCCCGGCCTGAAGATGGCGATAAACAACCGCGAAGTGGCGAGCCGCGTCCTCGGCGGCGCGCGCAAAATTCAGGTCTACCTGCCGCCCGGCTACATGGACTCGCGCGAGCGCTACCCCGTGCTCTACTTGCAGGACGGCACGGAGTATTACCGCCGCACGCGCGCCAACTGGGTCGCGGAAAACCTCGTCGCGCAGAAGAAAGTCCCGCCGTTCATCATCGTCTTCGTTGACCCCGCCGAACGCATGAAAGACTACTGGGCCAGCGACCAGTTCGCCGACTTCATGGCTTTAGAACTCGTGCCCTACATTGATCACGAATTCCGCACCGTCGCCGACCGCGACGCCCGCGCGCTCCTGGGCGCGAGCCTCGGCGGCACGATCTCGGTCTGGACGGCCCTGCGCCACCCGGAAACGTTCGCGCGCGTCGGCGGCCAGTCTTCAGCCCTCCAGATTGACGACGAACGCGTCGTCGCCGCGCTCGCCAAACCCGACGACGATGCGCGCAGGAAATATCCGATGCGCTTCTACTTCGACGCCGGGCGCTTCGAGCCTTTAATCATGGACATGGGCCGCCGCGTCAACGTCTCGCTCGCCGCGCGCGGCTACCCCGTCACCTACCGCGAGGCGGCGGTCGGCCACAACTACACGGCCTGGCGCGACCGCCTCGCCGACGCATTCACGGCGCTGTGGGCGAAGTGATGCAAAAGAAAACGGCAAAGGGAGTATTACCCTTTGCCGCCATGGTTATGCCCGCTGTTGGACTCGAACCAACGAAACCTCTCGCGTGTGAAGCGAGCGCTCTACCAACTGAGCTAAGCGGGCCTGCCGTTTGAAGGAAGCGAGATGCTAACAAAGCGCGCGCGCGAGCGTCAAGCAGTGTGGCTTGCGCGCCGTGCGCTGTCGCTTGCGGAGCATGAGAGGGGTCGCTGTTTAGCCGCCGCCGACGGGCGGGTCTTCGGGGGTGGCGGGCTTCTCGTTGTTGGAGGTCGGGCGGCCCACGTCCGAGCCGATGTAGAAGAAGCGGTTGCCGGTCGCGGTCAGGCCAGTGGGCTTCTGCGGGTTGGCGTTGACGCCGTAGCCCGGCGGCTGGTTGCCGGACTTGGCCGTCAAAGTCATCGAGAAGATGTAGCCGTCAACGAGCGGGGTATCGCCCGTGAACACCCTGTCGAGGTATCCACCGGAGGAGAGCTGGTCGAAGGTTCCGTAGCCGGAGCGATTCTTGGTGTTGAAGTAAGTCACCTGCGCGGTCGAGACGCGCTGGAGGTGCGTGATGGCTGCGGCCTCGTTGGTCGAGCGGACGCTTGCTTGCCAGGCGGGGATGCCGATGGCGACGAGGATGCCGATGATCGAGATGACGATCATCAACTCGACGAGCGAGAAACCGCGCCGGCGCGAAATCTTTCTGTTCGTTCTCATTCTTTCAAAACCTCACTGCCTTGAATACACGTGTGTAACCGTTCGGAGTTCCACAAAGCGGCCACTTGTTCGAGACGGCGCGGCGGCGAGCCGCCGTTTCAGGCGGAAAAATTCTACTATACGGAACCGCGCAAGTCACACGGGCATCAAATGAAGGCAAAAGTGAAAAGGCAAAAGGCAAAAGTGAAGAACGTGCCTCGCGCCATGCGCCATTTCGTACTCGCTAATCTCGTTCGCGGTTCGTCCCTTCTTTTGCCTTTTGCCTTTTTACTTTTGCCTTTAGAATGGGGGCGAGCATGCGAAATCTTCAACCTGCGGACGGCGAGGGCCTGGTGTCGGCGGTCGAGGCCGCCGAACGGGTCGCGCGTTTGCAGTCGGCCATCGAGCGCGTCATACGCGGCAAGGCGGAGGCCGTCCGCCTCGCCATCATCACGCTTTTGGCGGGCGGACACCTCCTCGTCGAGGACGTGCCGGGCGTCGGCAAGACCACGCTCGCGCAGGCGCTCGCGCAGGCGATCAACTGCGCCTTCCAGCGCATCCAGTTCACCTCCGACCTCCTGCCCTCGGATGTCATCGGCCTTTCCATCTACAACGAGCGGACGCGCGAGTTCGAGTTCAAGCACGGCCCTGTCTTCGCCAACATCGTGCTGGCCGACGAGATCAACCGCACGACGCCGAAGACGCAGTCGGCCTTGCTCGAAGCGATGGCCGAGGGGCACGTCACCGTCGAGGGCGTGACCTATCATCTGCGCGCGCCCTTCATCGTCGTCGCCACGCAGAACCCCATCGAGCATCACGGCACGTACCCCCTGCCGGAGTCGCAGGTTGACCGCTTCATGCTGCGCCTGCGCATCGGCTACCCGTCCTTCGAGATCGAGAAGGAGATACTGCGCGACCGCGAGCACGGCGACCCGCTCGAAGCTTTGAGGCCGGTGCTCTCAGGCGAGGACGTGGTCGAGTTGCAGCGCGCCGTTCACACGGTCTCGGTTGACGACGTGCTCGTTGACTACCTCATGCGCGTCGTCGCCGCGACGCGCGACTCCGAGACTTTAGACCTCGGCGTCAGCCCACGCGGCACGCTCGCGCTCTTCCGCGCGGCTCAGGCCCTCGCGCTCACCGAAGGGCGCGACTACTGCCTGCCCGACGACATCAAGCGCCTCATCCTCCCGGTCTTCGCGCACCGCCTCGTCGTCAACTCGCGCTTCTCCTCGTCGCTTCACCGCCGCAGCGAGGAGGCCGAAGAAGTCCTGCGCGAGATCATGAAGACCGTGAGCGTCCCGCTCTGAAAAGGATGAAGGCGGAAGAATGAGGGATGAAGTGAAGACCATTCAGCGTGGCCGACGCGCCTTCCGCCTTCCGCCTTCCGCCTTCATTCTTTTCCTTCGAGCGTGGCGGAACACGATAATGGGCACGCTCGTCGTCTTGAGCGGCGTGAGCGCGGCGGTCATCACGGTCTTCGCGCGCCGCGGCGGCGACTGGGAACTGACGCGGCTCGGCGCGGTCGCGTCGCTGCTGTTCGCCGCGCTGATCGTGATTTTCGTCGTGCCGCCGCTGGCTCGCTCGGCGCGCGCCGAGGCCGCTCGGCTCGACCTTTGGTTCCAGGTGACGGCAGGCGGCGTCATCTTCGCCGGCGTCTACGTGGTCGTCGCCTTCGCGGCCTGGAACACGGGCAACAACCTCCTCTTCCTCGTCTTCTCCGTGATGACCTCGACGATCTTCGTGGCGTGGTCGGCGGCGCGCGCCGCCCTGCGCGACCTCGTCGTCTCGGCGCGCTTCCCCGACCACATCTTCGCGGGCGACCCCGCGCCCGTCATCGTCACCGTCCACAACACGAAGCGGTGGCTCCCGTCCTTCTCCGTCGTCGTCGAGGCGCGCAGCCGCGCCGAACTGGTCGAAGCCAGACGCCGCTTCCTGCGCCGCCGTGCGCGCGAGCAGAAACGCGTGCTCGCCTATTTCATGTACGTGCCGCACGGCGCGAAGGTCGAGCAGAGGGTCGAGCAGACGTTCGAGCGGCGCGGGCGCGTGCTCGTAACGGGCTTCGAGGTCTCGACGCGCTTCCCGCTCGGCCTCTTCCGCCTGCGAAGGCGTCTGCGCGCGCGCGACGTGGAGATCGTCGTCTACCCGAAGCCGGAGCGCGAGGGCGACGAACTGCACCTGCTTCCCGCCGACGCGGGCCGACTGGAGGCGCGTCGGCGCGGCGCGGGGCACGACCTGCACTCGCTACGCGAGTACCAACCGCGCGACGACGTGCGCCGCATTGACTGGAAGGCGACGGCGCGTGCGAGCCGCCTCATCGTCCGCGAGTTCAACGCCGAAGACGAACGGCGTGTCCACGTTGCGCTCGACACGTTCGTCGCCGCGGGCGAAGGCGCAGATGCCGCAAGCGAAGGCGCAAAGGCTGCGGTCGCAGCCGCAAATGCAAATGCCGCGGGCGAAGGTGCGGACGCCGCCACGCGCTTCGAGTTTGCCGTCGTGCGCGCCGCCTCGCTCGTCGCGCACTTCATAGAGGAGCGTTCGGAAGTCCGCCTCACAACCGGCGAAGAAGAGTCGCGCTACGGCGTCGGGCGCGAGCACCTCTACGAATGCCTGCGCCGCCTCGCGCTCGTCGCGCCCCGCGCCGCCGCAGTTGACTCCCAACGTCGCCGCGACTTCTGGCAGCGCATCGCGCCACACTCTTCCGGCGGCGGCCACGTCATCCTCGTCACCACGGCCCCGCGCGGCACCATCCCCGCCGAACTCTGGCGCAAGTCGCACGTCATCTACCTGTGAGCCAGCACTCCCGGCTTACGCTTTATCCGGTCTGAGCGTTCTGAGCGGTTCTTGTGTGAGGCGGTGCGGATGGTGTCGCTAAATCTGCCATCGGCCTTAAAGCGAGCGGAAGGCGCGGCGTGCGGCCTCGATTGTTTGTTCGAGGTGCTCGTCTGTGTGCGCGACGCCGAGGAAGGCGGCCTCGAATTGCGAGGGCGCGAGGTAGATGCCCGCTTCAAGCATCGCGTGGAAGAATTTCCCGTATCGGTCGCGGTCTGAGCTTGCGGCGGAGGGCCAGTCTTGGACGGGCGAGTCTGTGAAAAAGGTCGTGAACATCGAGCCGACGCGGTTCGTGACGGTGGCAACGCCCGCCTCGCGCGCGGCCTCCGACATTGCGTCGCACAGTCGTCGCCCGGCTTGTTCGAGCCGTTCGTAGACGGAGCGGTCGCGCAGACGCCGGAGGGTGGCGAGGCCCGCCGTCATCGCAAGCGGATTGCCGGAGAGCGTGCCTGCTTGATAAACCGGGCCTGCTGGCGCAATCCGCTCCATGATGTCGCGCCGCCCGCCGTAGGCTCCGACCGGCAGGCCGCCGCCGATGATCTTGCCGAGCGTTGTGAGGTCGGGCGTCACACGGTAAAGCTCCTGCGCACCGCCGCGCGCGAGCCGGAAGCCGGTCATCACCTCGTCGAAGATGAGCAGCGCGCCGTGACGCGTCGTGATGTCGCGCAAGGCTTGAAGGTAGCCGTCGCGCGGCGGGACGCAGCCCATGTTGCCGACGACAGGCTCGACGATACAAGCGGCGATGTCCGAGCCGTGCGCGTCGAAGATTTTTTCCAGCGCCGCCGCGTCGTTGAAGGGCGCGGTGAGCGTGTCGCGCGCGACCGAGGCGGTGACGCCGGGGCTGTCGGGCAGTCCGAGCGTTGCGACGCCGGAGCCTGCCTTGACGAGAAGGCTGTCGCCGTGGCCGTGGTAGCAGCCCTCGAACTTGACGATCTTGCTTCGCCCGGTGAAGCCGCGCGCGAGGCGCAGCGCGGACATCGTCGCTTCCGTCCCGCTGTTGACCATCCGCACCATCTCGACCGAGGGCACGGCGTCAATTATCTCCTCGGCCATTTCGACTTCCAACTCGGTCGGTGCGCCGTAGCTCGTTCCGCGCCCCAAAGCCGCGTGTAGCGCGTCTACAACCTCCGCGTCGGCGTGGCCGAGAATCATCGGCCCCCAAGAGCCGACGTAATCAATGTATGTGCGACCATCAACGTCGGTCATCGTCGCGCCACGCGCGCTCGCGATGAAGCGCGGCGTGCCGCCGACGCCGCGGAACGCGCGCACGGGCGAGTTCACCCCGCCCGGCATCAGCTCGACGGCGCGCGCGAACAGTTCCTCCGAACTCTGCTGCATGTTTCTACGGCTTGCGCTCATGGCGACATGCTAAATGGGCCGGGGCCGGTAAAGCAAGAAGTCGAAGAGATGCGAAAGCGGAGGTGGCGAAAAGGGCGGCGGCACGCAAGTCGTGCAATCAAAGTGGCGGCATGAAAGTCTTGTGAGCAGAAACGCACGCCCCCTCGTTCGTTGCTTGTAGTTCTGTAGCTCGCGCCGCTTCAGATGCGCTCCAAATCTTCGCGCGGCTCGACCAGAAGCGTGCGGAAGCTCGATAGATAAACGAGGCCGGGGGCCGCGCCCTTCGGCTTCGAGACGAACTTGCGCTGCGTGTAGTTGACGGCGACCTTCGAGTCCTTGCCCGCCCGGCTGAAGTGCGCGGCCAGGCGCGCGGCCTCGACGACAGTGCGGTGCGGGACTTGTTCGTCGCGGCTGCGCGCGCGGACGACGACGTGCGAGCCGGGGTAGTCTGCGGCGTGCATCCACGTGTCGAAGGAGCGCGCGAGGCGGAAGGTCAGGCGGTCGTTGTCGCGTGCGGCGCGACCGACGAGGATTTCATAGCCGTCCGACGAACGATAGCGACGCACGCCGCGGAATTCTTCCGTCTCCTTCTTCGAGGGCCTGGCGCGCGCAGGAGTTTTCCTTTGGCCCGCGCCGCTCCTGTCGCCGTTGAAGGCCGCGAACGCCTCAGCGTCGCGCGCGGCGACGATGCGCTCAAGCTCTGCGCGCCTGTCTTCGAGCGCGTTGAGTTCCGCCTCGACGGTCTTCAGTCGTTCGGAAATTTCCTGCGCGGCGCGCTTGGCCTTTGAGTAGCGCGCGAACCTGTGCGCCGCCTCCTCCTGCAAAGTCTTCTGCTCGTCAACCTCAAGCTCTATGAAGGGTGCGCCGTCGGCGTAGAAATCTTTCAGGCGCACGACAGTGCCGCGCCGCTCCGCGCCGTGGATGTTTGCGAGCAGGAGGTCGCCTGCGCGCCTGTGCTCTTCGGCGTCGCCGTGCGCCGCGAGGTCGCGCGCGAGGTTCAGTTGGAGTTTACGCAGTCGCGCGACATCCTGTCGGAGGCGCGAAGAGGCGTCGGCGGCGCGCGCGTCGAAGGCGCGCGCACGCTCAAGGCGTCGGAAATGTTCGTCGAGTGCTTCGGAGAGGGAATTGAAACCGGCGCGCGCGATGGTGGCCGCCGCGCCGCGCCGCGCCGTCGTCGCATCTCGCGGCCTTGTCGCGTCTCGCGGCCTTTGCGGCGTGCCGCCCGCGGCGGGGGCGCTGTACACTTCGCCGACCTCCTGGCCCGCGCCGCGCGAAGGGCGGAGCGAGTCAACGATGCGCAGGTGCTCGTCGAGCAGGAACAGGTTCGAGGTGCGCCCGGTCAACTGGACGACGAGCGTCGCGGCGTGCTCCTCGCCCGTCGCGTCCGGCGCGGCGAAGGTGAAGCGCACGACGCGCTCACCCTCGTCCTTCGAGAGCGAGCCGAGCGTCGCGCCGCCGAGGTGTTTACGCAGCACGAGGACGAAGGGCACGGGCGCGCGCGAATCCTTCTCAAGCTCACGCACCGCGCGGGAGACGAGGTGGAGTCGCGGCTGGTTCGGCTCGACCGAGATGAACAGGTAGCGCCCGTCGCCCGCGCGAAAGTCAACGGCGAGCGCCGCGCCTGAGAGCTGAAAGACCTTGCCCCAACGCCGGCCCGCGAGCGCGGGCCTGATCTCGGCGACCACCTCCTCGATTAGCTGCTCGTTCATTTGAAGACTCGTCGCCCGCGACGGAAGCGACAGGCTAACAGACTTTCGCGCGGAGGTGAAAAGCCCTGGCGGAAACGGGCAGGATGATTATTCGCGTAGAGATGAGCAGAGAGAATTCACGCGGAGATGAGCGGAGAAAAAAAGAGGCACGGACTTTCACCGTGCCGCATGTTTCTCCGCGCCCGCGCGCTACTTTTCCACGGCGACCTACTTTTTCACGACGACCGTGCCGGAGAGGATATCGTGCGCGGTGCGGCCTTCGGCGTCGAAGAGGGAGTAGAGAATGCCGAGTCCGAGGGTGGCGAGCGAAAGCATGTAGGCGAGGGCGCGGCGCACGCACTGGCCCGTCGTCGGCACGTGCGCCGTGGCGGCGTCAACGACCTGAAGCGAGCAGAGCCGCATGCCCAAAGTGCGCCCGGCCAGCGCAACGGAACAAGTCTGGTAGAGGAACAAGACGACGGCGACGATGCCGCCCATCGAGGCTGCGACGTGCGCGTCGCTCCAGTTGCCGATGGTCAGCTCGATGAGTGCCGCGAAGGGCGCGCAGAGGAGGGCGACGGCGACGAGGTCAACGAAGGCCACGGCCAGACGCTTCGCGCGCGGGGCGCGGTCGTCGTAAGAAATTTCAGGGGCGGCCACTTGCGGCAGCAGCTCGATGCCCTGCCTTTCGAGCCAGAACTCGTCAATCACTCCGGAGATGTGACGCGGTTGCGGCTTCGCCGTCTCCGACTGCGGCGCAACGCCGGGCTTCGCGGCGGGTCGTGCCGGCGGCTCGACGACCGTCGAAGGTTCGGCAACGATGACGGTCGCCGCTTCAGCTTCCGCTGCTAACCGGGCGGCCTCTGACTTGTGCGCTTCGGTCTGCGCGTCCGCGGCCTCGACGGGATTCGACTCGGGGCGGGCGGGCTGCGTCGGCGGGACGACGACGAGCGAGGAGGCGCGCGCGTGTTCGCCCGTCGCCTCGGAATTGTCAGCACGCGCGAGCTGGCGCTTCGCCGCTGCGCTCAAGCTCTCCGGCTGTCTGGCGTGCGCGGGCGTCGGCAACGTCTCGTCGAAGTACTCCGGCTGCTCTTCGACGACGCGCGCCGCAGCCGTCGCCGCGCCGTGAGAGCGGGCGGCGGACGAGTGAGTGACGTGCGAGGCCGTGGTGCTGCGCGCACGCTCGATGCGGCGCAGGGCCGCGACGACAATCGGGTTCAACTCCGGCTCGTCGGGCTGTGGGACGAGGCCGAGCTGCTTCGGCGTCAACGCAGGTCTGGAGACTGCGGCGGCGGAGTCTGTGACTTCCGGACTGGGCCGTTCGGCCCCGGCGCGGGATGCCGCCTCGTCTTCGGGTGCGGCTTCGCGCGCGCGCCGCTGCTGGATTTCGCGGAACCGCTCGCTCAACTCCTTCCGCCAGGCGGGGCGGTTGCGGTTGAGTCCGGGGAACTCGATCAGGGTCGAGCTGTTCGCGCTCTGCGGCGTTGTGTTCGTTGCGTTCGAGTTATCGGTCATGGCGAAAGCGTTGGCCTGTGCGGTGCGGCGCTTCGGGCCGTTCGGATTCGTGGGAAGCAGGCCGAGTCGGGGTCGGCTTCCGGTTCCGAAGGGGTGTGCCGAGTGTTTGCGGATAAATCTCTACGCACGCGGCACACAGCATTGATTCGAGGGGCCTCCGGGTCGCTGAAAAACTGTCTCTCGTTGGGCGGAGGGCCGACGCCGGTAAACCCATGCCCTCTGCGGAGTCGCGGCGGATGCTATCAGAAACTACTTTAAGTCGTCAACCAGAAAATATACAAGCCGCTGTGTTTGAACGGCGGAGGGCTACAAGATTTAGGAGCAGGCGGGTCAGGCGTCGAGCCGCACGGCGTCCGGCGGCGGGCGTTCGTAGAAACTTGCGGGCCTACTTCAGCAGCGTGCCGAAGCGGCTCCAGCGTGTGTTATGGAGAAAGTCGGCGATGAAGTTGAAGGGGATGGGGGCGTCGCTGTGCGGTGCGTGCTCGTCGTAAGACCAGATGACGAACATGGCGCGACCGACGACGAGGTCGCGGGGCACAGGCCCCCACACGCGGCTGTCGGCGCTGTTGTCGCGGTTGTCGCCCATCGCGAAGTAGGAGTCGGCGGGGACTTTGAAAGGCTTGTTGACCGCGTAGTTGAAGCCGAAGGAGGAAGGGTTCGGAGAGTAGTACACCGTGTAGGGTTCGCCCTTCCTATCGGGCTGGAGATTTTTCAGCTCCGCTTTGTCGTTGCCGAGGTTGCGATCCGAAGTCGTCACGCGGTATTCAGGCAGGAGCTTGCCGTCAATGTACACCTCCGCGCCCTTCACCTGGATCGTCTCGCCGGGCAGCCCGATGACGCGCTTGATGAAGAGGGTCTTGTACTGGACGATCTCTTCGTTCGTGTTGATCGGCGACGGGTACTTGAAGACGATGATGTCGCCGCGGCGTATGTCGCGCTGCGGCAGGAAGGGCAGGTGCGGCCCCGGCGCGAAGATGAACTTGTTGACGAGGAAATGGTCGCCGACGTAGATCGTGTTCTCCATCGAGGCCGAGGGCACAACCGCCGCCTGAGCGACGAAGGTCATGAAGAAGAACGCCATGACGAAGACGACCGCGCCGGACTCGAAGTATTCGCGCAGGAGGCTACGCGGCGGCGCGGGTGCTTGCCGACGCTCGCCCGTCAGCGCGGCCTTGCCTGCGCCCTCCGACTTTTCTTCTTCCTTCTCCAAGATCGTCTCCGCTCCCGGAATGCCTTCGGCGCGGGCGGGTCGGAGGTCAGGGAAAAATCATCCCCGAATTCGACTGCCGACTTCCAGCTCCCGACTTCCATCTTTTCACAAAGGCTGTCTGCCGGCGAAGCCCGCCTCAACGTCGTGCCACCATTCGATGCTTTCGCCCTCACCCAACTGCCAGCAGAGCAGCACCACGCGCCCCTCGCGCATCGTCGGAAAGTCAATCAGGCCGCGCTCGTAGTCTTTGATCTGCACGCCGAGGGCTTCGAGCTGGCCGACCGACTCGGCCAACTCCGTCAACGTCGCCACGTAGCGCGCGCCGCCCGCCATGCCGCCGCCGCCGAGCAGCGCACCCGCCGCCGCGTGACGCGCAGCCTCCTGCGAGCCGACGACGCGCGCATACCCGCGCTGAATCTTCAAGACGACCGGTCGCACGGTAGGCAGAAGGACGTTCGCCTCTTCGATGGTGAAAAGCCTCATAAGAACTCTCGTGAACCGTGAGCCGTGACGAGAGAAAAGCGGCCCCTCCTTGTCACGGCTTACGGTTCACGGTTCACGATTATTACTGGTCGTCCGTGACGCGCACGAAGTCGGAGCCACCGGAGAGCCGTTCGTCCTCGGCGCACGGGCCGGGTTCGGCCAAGAGCTGCGGGACGGCCTCGTCGAACTCTTCGGAGCGGCGGGCGTCGCGCTGATCTTCTTCGTCTCCGTCCAGCAGGTCTTGCGCGTGCGAGATGACCTCTTCGCCACGCTTCGGGGCGGAGCCGTTGGCGAAAGAGGGTTGCGGCTGCGACTCGTGCGCGTGGTTCTCGTAGTAGCGGTGGGAGTGGTTCGACTCCTTGCGGACCTTTTCGGCGATCTCGCCGAGGTCTATGAAGTAGTCGGCCACGTCTATCAGCTTCGGCGCGGTGTTTGAGCGGAAGCCTGCGACCTCGACGCGGCAGCCCTTGTAGGCGACGGCGTTGACGGCGTAGACGAAATCCTCGTCGCCGGAGACGAGCACCGCCGTGTCGTAGCGGCCCGCGAGGCTGAGCATGTCCACGGCGATCTCCACGTCGAGGTTGGCCTTGCGCGTGCCGTCGTAGAAGGTCTTCAGCTCCTTGTGGATGACGCGGAAGCCGTTGCGCCGCATCCAGAGCAGGAAGCCCTGCTGGCGCTCGGCCCCCACGTCCACGCCCGTGTAGAAGAAAGCACGCAGCAAGCGCCCGTCGCCCAGAAGGACGCGCAGGAGCTTGTTGTAGTCTATGTCTATGTTGTGGAACCGCGCTGCGTGGAAAAGATTGTTGCCGTCAATGAATACCGCTACTCTGCCTCTGTAACCCAACTGCCAGGAGATGTTGTTAGTGGGATCATAATTCATGCGAAAAACACTCCGTCGAATTTTCCGATTCGAGAAATTTCAAATATCAGTGAAGTTTATGCACGACGACGCCCGCCGCACCGGCTTTAGAAAAACATTTGGAAATCAAACTCAAGTCGCTACGCGCTTCCCCTTGCGAGACGACGGTGTTCGAGTCGGCAACTTATTTAAACACGAACTTTGTCATCAGGACAACAGGAGACGCCGAGTTCACGTCGGCTCCGGCACGACCGCACGGCTTCATTGCGTCGCCGCGAGCACGTCGCCCGTGACGGCGTCAACGTAGACGAGAAGCGACGAAGCGGGGCCGCCGACGGCGATCTCCCAAGCGACGTGAAGCTCAAGCGTTCCTGCGCCTTCGGCGCGCAGCAAGGGGAAGACGACCAGTTCGCGCGCCGTCGCGGCGTCGGCCTGCGTGACGGTGCGCGCCTGCCGGACGCCGCTGCGGTCGTTGAAGGTGACGGCGCGATTGGCGAGCGCGGCGGCGGCCTTGTCCGCCGGGAGCGTCGGCTTGACGGCGGCGAGCGAGCGGCGCAGTTGATCCGAGTCGGGGATGGCCGTGCTCGAAAGGCCGACGACGCGCAGGTCGGGCGTGAACGTCACCTCGATGACGCCGTAGCCGTTTCGCAGCGGGTACGGGAAAGGATTCTGCTGATAGCGCGCCGTCTTCGTGCCGCTGCCGGAGTCTCGCACTTCGACGAGCGAGAGTTCCTGCGGGGTGACGCCGAGCAGCGGTGCGGCGCTAGCGATGAAGCGGCGCAGCGACTCGCGCGTCTCCTCTTCGGTCTGTGCCTTCTTGTCGTTGAGGACGACGAGAGGCATGCGCGGCGGCGTCTGTAGGTTCGGCGGCAGAGCCTTGAGCGTCGCCGTCACGGGCTGAAGCTCCGGCGTCGGACGCGCGGCGGCCTGCTCGCCGGCTATTATCTTCCAGTCGGCGAGCGCGCCCGCGCGCCTCTCGTCGCTCGCGGCGAGGGAGACGAACTTGGGCGGCTCGTTCGCGCCCGGCGGCCCCGCGCCGGGCGGTCGCGTCGCCGCGGCGCACGCGCCGAGCAGCGACGCGAGCGCGACGACTGCGGCCCCGCGCAAGGTTCTCTGTTTGAATGTACCGAACATGATCGAAACCATTCGAGGCCGGGAAAATTCCTTCGCGACCTTCGCGCCTTCCGTGCGACCTTGCGGTTAGGCAAGTCTCACTTAACCTCAAGGGGCGCAAAGCCTGCGTGCTCGGATAGCGCCCGACCGAAAAATGTTGAAGGGGAAACGTGCGAGTAGGATTATACTCAAGAACGTGTGGTCGGCAATCAGTTTCGCCGACCCGTTGGCGGACACGCGAGAGTCCCGGAGGAGAGTTTGTCGCGCGAAGACGGATTTGACGAGCTTACCGAGCACGAGCTTTCGGACGAGCGCGCCGCGCCGCGCCGCTTCACGCCGGAGCAACTGGTCGCGTGCGAACGCTGTCTGCGCGCCAACGCCCCGACACGCATGAATTGTCTCTACTGCGGCGCGCCGCTCCCCGCAACTGCGGAGAGCGCCAAGCTCCGCCGCCCCGTGCTCAAGAAGCTCGAAGAGTGGGAGCAGGGCTTCAACGTCGTCCTGCCCGCTCGCGGCAAAAGTGTCTTGACGCCGGAGGCCATCGCCGAGGCCGCATCGCTTCTGCGTCTCGACCCGTCGCTGCTGGGTGAAATCACAGAGACGCAGCGCGCGATGCCTGTGGCGCGTGCTGCTTCGGTCGAGGAGGCTGGGCTGGTCGTGAGCCGCCTCGCGTCGCTCGGCCTCGCCGCCGAAGTCTTCGCTGACCAGTTGCTGGCGAAGCAGCCGACACGCGTTCGCGCGCTGACGCTCGATGAAGACGTGCTCGTCTGCTGGCCGAAACTCGACGCGGAGCCGCGACGGGTGGCGTGGCCTGAACTCTCTCTGCTCGTGAGGGGGCGCGTCGTGACGAGGCGCGTCGAGGTCGAGGAGCGGCGGGGGAAGATGAAGGGGCGCGGCGAGATCGTCGGCACGCGTGAGATCGCCGGCGACGAGGCCGTGCTCGACATCCACGCCGCGTCAGAAACTGACGACGGCTGCTTCCGCGTCATGGCCGACAACTTCGACTACTCATGCCTCGGCGCGGACAAGCGTCTGCTCGCCAGAGAGAATTTCGTCACGCTCGTCGAGACGCTGCGCGTGCGCGCGCCGTCCGCAGGATACGATGACGAGTACGCGTCCGCGCGTGCGCTGCTCTCGACGGTGTGGCCGCCCGCGGAGCGCACCGAATCGCTCGGCCTCCGGCGCGAGAGGCCGGGGCGTTTCAACACGGAAGCCGCCACGGTCGTCACGAACGAGGCGCAGTTCACGCGCTACTCCAGCCTGCGCCGCCATCTGGCCTTGCGCGGGCGCGACTGAATTCGATGAAGCAACGCAGGGACAACGACCGGAGGCACGAACGTTTCGTCGCCGAACGCGGCGAGCGCCCGCGCGAGCCTCCCGGCGAGCGCGCGGCGCGTGCCTTCGACGAGAGGGCCGGGCGCGAGCGTGCGCCTGACAGCGTAGACGAGCGTCAGCACTCGAACGACGCGCGAGCATTCAGGCCACAGCGGCCAGACGCGGGCGACGGCGCGCACGTCTTCGGCATCCAGCCCGTCCTCGAAGCCTTGCGCGCGGGGCGGCGACGCGTCGAGCGCGTGACCGTCGCGGAGGGCGGGCACGAGTCGCGCCTGCGAGAAATTTTTGACCTGGCGCGCGCCGCGGGCGTGCCCGTCCGTCGCGCGCCGCGCGCGGAGCTGCAACGACTCGCCGCCGGAGCGAACCATCAGGGCGTTCTCGCGTCAATCGCGGCGGCGCGGTATCTCACCTCGGACGAGCTGCTCGACGCGCTCGCCGCGCGCGTCGGCACGGACGACCCGCCGCTCGCCGTAGTGCTCGACGGCGTGGAAGACCCGCGCAACCTCGGCGCAATCATTCGCACCGTCGAGTGCGCGGGCGCGCACGGCGTCTTCGTCCCCGAACGCCGCGCCGCCGGACTGACCGAGACGGTGGCGAAGGCTGCGGCGGGCGCGCTCGAATACGTCCCGGTGGCACGCGCGGTCAACATCGCGCGGCTCGTCGAAGAGTTGAAGCAGCGCGGCGTGTGGACGGTCGGCACGGCGGCGGACGCCTCGACCTTCTACAACGAATGGGATTGGACGCAGCCGTGCGCGCTCCTGCTCGGCGGCGAGAGCGACGGCCTGCGCCGACTCGTGCGCCAGTGTTGCGACGTGCTCGTCAGCATCCCCCTGCGCGGCCACGTCGAATCGCTCAACGTCTCGGTCGCCGCCGGCATCATTCTCTACGAAGCCTTGAGGCAGAGAACCGCGCGCCGCACTGGGACGTACAATGAGCGCCGGAGTGATGAGTGATGAGTGATGAGAGAAGGCAATTGGTTTTTCTCATCACTCATCATTCATCACTCATCACTCATCGCTTCTCTGGAGGTTGCAGCAAATGTTTTGTCCGAAGTGCGGGGCGCAGAACGCCGACGACGCCAGATTCTGCCGTTCGTGCGGCACAGACATCAGCCTCGTGCCGCAGGCCGTCACCGGCCAGCTCGCCGAGCGGCTGGCCACCGAGGAAGACTACTCGCGCGGCAGCCGTCGCCAGCGGAAACGTGATCGCGAAAAAGGGCCTCCGACCATCGAGCGCGCGGTCAGGAGTTTCATCATGGGGATCGCCTTTCTCTCCGTCGCCTTCGCGGTCAAGATGTGGGCACCCGCCGGTAACATCTGGTGGTTCTGGATGCTCATCCCCGCGGCGAGCATGATCGCCGACGGCGTCTCGACCTACATCCGCATCGCCGAGGATAAAAAGAGACTCGCGCCCCCGCCTTACACCCCCAGGCAGTCCGCCGTGCAGCCGCCGCCGCGCGCGAGCGCCCTGCTGCCGCTCAACACCGGCGAGATCATCCCGCCGCCGAGCATCACCGAAGGCACGACGCGTCACCTCAACGTGCCCGCCGACCGCACGGGAAACGACACATGAGTCCGGAAGACCTGCGGCCCGGGTTCCGTGCTTTCGCGCCGCCGCGTGCCTTCCGCTTGAGCCGGAGTGTATAGTCGCCTCACGTTTAAAAACGCCATGAGAGAGGCCGAACACGTCCGCGTCTGCGTCCCCGTCTGCGTGCGGCACGCATCGGAGCTGCGCCGAGGCGTAGCGCACGCCGCCGAAGTCGCCGCAATCATCGAGCTGCGCCTCGACTGCCTCGACGAAGACCAGCTCGACCCGGCGCTCTCTCAACTCCCGCAGCTCTTCGCTGAGACGCCGCGGCCCTTCATCAACACCTTCCGACCCGCCGAACAGGGCGGACGCCGCGCCCTCGATGCCGCCGCGCGCATCGCTCTCTGGGAAAAGTTGGTCGCACTTCTGCGCGGGGGCGAAGCACGGGGCGGCGCACTCTTCGACATCGAACTCGACCTGTTCGAGTCGCCGCACGGCGGCACGCTGCTCAAAGTTTTCGGCGACTTGCCCGAAGCCGGAAGGCTTGGGCTTATCTGCTCGCACCACGACTTTCAGCGCACGCCCGCCGACCTCGAAAAACTTTTCGAGAGGATGGCGCGCACGCCCGCGCGCGTCCTGAAGATGGCGACGCGGGCCGAAGACATCACGGACTGCATCGCCGTCCTGCGCCTGCTCGAACCGGCGCGGCGCGTGGGACGTGAAGTGATCGCCGTCGCAATGGGCGAGGCCGGACTTTTGACACGCGTGCTCGCGCCGTCGCGCGGGGCTTTCCTCACCTACGGCTCGCTCGACGCGGCGCAGGCGACTGCGCCCGGACAGGTCGGCGCGCGCGAGCTGCGCGAGCTGTATCGCGTCCACGAAATCACAGACCGCACGCTCGTCACAGGTCTCGTCGGCTCGCCCGTCTCGCACTCCTTCTCGAAGCACATGCACAACGCCGCTTTCGCCGCGCGCGGTCTTGACGCCGTTTTCATCCCCTTTGAAGTGGCGGACGTGTTTGCCTTCGCGCGTCGCATGGCGCACCCGCGCACGCGCGAGCTTCGTTGGAACCTGCGCGGCCTCAGCGTCACCGCGCCGCACAAGCAGGCGATCACGGCGCATCTGGATTGGGTCGAGCCGAAGGCTTCGGAGGTCGGGGCGGTCAACACCGTCGTCGTCGAAGGCGACGAGCTGCTCGGCTACAACACGGACGCGGAGGCCGCCTTGAAGCCTCTCGACGGCCTGATGGAGTTGAACGATGCGCGGGTCGCAGTCATCGGCGCGGGCGGCGCGGCGCGTGCGCTGCTGTGGGACTTGCAGAGGCGCGGCGCGCGCGCGACCGTCTTCGCACGCGACCCCGAACGCGCACGCACGACGGCAGACGACTTCGACGCGCGGGCTGCCGCGCTTGAGGGCGCGAGCTTTGAAGGCTTCGACCTCGTCGTCAACGCGACGCCGCTCGGCACGCGCGGCGCGCGCCAGGACGAGACGCCCGCGACTTCGTCCCAACTGCGCGGCGCGCGCGTCGCCTACGACCTCGTTTACAATCCTCCCTTGACGCGCTTCATGCGCGCGGCGCGCGCCGCCGGGTGTGAAACAATCGGCGGCCTTCGGATGCTCGTCGCGCAGGCCGCCGAGCAGTTCAAACTTTGGACGCGCACGGATGCGCCGGTCGAAGTCATGCGCGCGGCGGCGGAGAAAGTAGTTGTTGGGGATTAGAGGCTAGAGGCTGATTGTCGAGTTGATTTTTAGTTTGAAGGCGCAATAACTGAAGGGGCAATGACTTTAGAGCGCATCTTACCTGACCTCTGGCCTCTGGTCTCTAGTCCCCGAAGTTCTATGGAGCGATACAGCAGGCAAGTTCTTTTCGAGGGCATCGGCGAGGAGGGGCAGCGCCGTCTGCGGGAGTCGCGCGCGCTGGTCTTGGGCTGCGGCGCGCTCGGCTCGGCGCAGGCGGAGATGCTGGCGCGCGCAGGCGTGGGGCGGCTGAGGATCGTTGACCGCGATTTCGTCGAGGAGTCGAACCTGCAACGTCAGACGATGTTCACCGAACGGGACGCGCGCGAGCGCGTGCCGAAGGCGGTCGCGGCGGGGCGTCGGGTCGAGGAGATAAACTCGGATGTCTTGTGCGAGACGGAGGTCGCGGACGTGAGCCAGTCGAACGTCGAGCGCCTAATCGGAGGCTGCGACGTGGTGCTCGACGGCACGGACAACTTCGCGACGCGCTTTCTCGTCAACGACGCGTGCGTGAAGCAGGGGGTCGCGTGGATTTACGGTGCGGCGGTCGGCAGCTACGGCGTGACGATGACCGTCCGCCCGCGCGTCAGCCCTTGCCTGCGCTGCGTCTTTCCCGAAATCCCTGCCGCTGCGTCCGCACCGACGTGCGACACGGCGGGCGTCATCATGCCGATCATCTCGGTGGTCGCCGCGGTGCAGGTGGCCGAGGCTCTGAAGCTTCTGACGGGGCACGCAGAGAGTTTGCACGGCGGGCTGTTGCAGTTCGACGTGTGGCGCAACGAGTGGCGACGCATCGCACTCAAAGAGCGAGCGCCTGACTGCCCCGTCTGTGTGCTCAATCGCTTCGAGACGCTCGAAGCCGAGTCGGGCGACATGACGACTGTGCTGTGCGGGCGCGACGCCGTGCAGGTCAGCCCGCGTCGCGCATCGCGGATTGATCTCGACGCGCTGGCCGCCCGCCTGAAGTCTGTCGGTGAAGTGAAGTCGAACCCCTACCTCGTCCGCCTGCGCGCGGGCGAGTATGAGCTGACCGTCTTCGAGGACGCGCGCGCCATCGTGCGCGGGACTGACGACGCAAGTCTGGCGCGCTCGCTGTACGCGCGCTACGTCGGGACTTGAAGGCGTCCGTGTCAAGTTCGGTTGGGCGCGGTTTCTCGCACGCATCTTTAGAGGTATGATTCCGAAGTGGCCGGCGCGTGTCGCACGTCCGCACTTTCAAACCAACTTCGACGGGCATGGCCGGTCTTTCCTCTGCCTGCCGAGAATCTGAAAGCGACCCTTTGATTTAATGACAAACGGAACATCTACGCTTCGCACTCTTCAACCTTTCCTCTTCGTTCTCGCGTTCGCATTCCTGGCCGTGCCCGAAGCGCGTGCGGGCGGCCCCGTGGTCTGGGAGACAGGCTCGCGCGCCGAGCTTTTGAACGGCGAGTCGCACGGCGTCTCGGTGACGGATGCGGGCGCGCTGATGCTCGCGCCGCAGTTCACGAAGGTCTTCGACACCGAGCAGGCTTACGTCTGGTCGAGTGCGGCAGACTCCGCCGGGAACGTCTATCTCGGCACGGGCCACGACGGGAAAATCTTCCGCGTCGGCGCAGACGGGAAAGGCTCTCTGCTCTACGACGCGGCGGAGCTGGACGTGACGGCGCTGGTCGTGGGCCGCGACGGCGCGCTCTACGCTGGCACTTCGCCGGACGGCAAGGTCTACCGCATCACGCCGGACGGCAAGGCCGACGTTTACTTCGACCCGCCGGACAAGTACATCTGGTCGCTGGCCGTGATGGGCGACGGCTCGCTCGCGGTGGGGACGGGCGACAAGGGCAAGCTCTACCGCGTGCGCGCGGCGGGTGCGAAGCCCGAATCGTCGCTCCTCATTGACACCAACGAGACGCACATCATCTCGCTCGCCGTTGACACGCAGGGGAACCTGATCGCGGGCACTGACCCCGGCGGGCTGGTGCTGCGCGTCTCGCCCGAAGGCAAGGCGTTCGCGCTCTACGACTCGCCGCTGCGCGAGATTCACGCGCTCTCGCTCGCCGCCGACGGCTCGATCTACGCGCTCGCCTTGAGCGACGCGGCGACGGGGTCGCGCCAGTCTTCCACGGCGGCGGCAACCTCCTCGTCGAGCGTGTCCACGACCTCCGCGGGCGGGACGGTGACGGGCACGGTGACGACCGTTGACGAGAGCGGCGCGCAGACGACGAGCGCCGGAACTGCGCAGCAGGTGCGCAGCCGCAACGAGCTTCAGAACGCGCGGAGCGCCGTCTTCCGCGTCACGCCCGACGGCGGCGCGGACGTGCTCTGGAGTTCGCCGACGGTGACGGCCTTCTCGGTCGCCGCCGCGCCGCAGGGCGGGAGCGTGCTGATCGGCACGAGCGACAAGGGGCGCATCTACTCCGTGACCGACGACGGGCGCGACACGCTGCTCGTGCAGTCGGGCGAGGATCAGATTTCGTCGCTCCTCCTCGGCGCGCGCCAGATGTTCGCAGCCTCTTCTAATCAGGGCAAGCTCTTCCGCTTCGCCGCCGATCCCGTTGCCGAGGGCACATACGAGTCGCCCGTGCGCGATGCGAAGTTCGTCGCGTCGTGGGGGCGCATCTGGTGGCGTGGGCAGGGGCAGGTCGAGTTGCAGACGCGCACGGGAAACACGGAGAAGCCGGGCGCGACGTGGAGCGAGTGGAGCGCACCCTACCGCGACCCTTCGGGCGCGCAGATCAACAGCCCGCGCGCGCGCTTCGTGCAGTGGCGCGCGACCCTTCGCTCGACGCCGCAATCGGGCGGCGCGCGCGTCGAGAACGTGAGCCTCGCCTACCTGCCGCGCAACGTCGCGCCCGAAGTCACGCAAATTCAGTTGTTGCCCGTCGGCGTTGCCCTGCAACCGGCGGTGCAGATTCCCGTTGACCCGAACATAGAGGCTTCGGGACTCGACCCCTCGCTCATCGGCCCGCAGGTGCAGATTCCGCCGCGACGACTCTTCCAACGCGGCGCGGTCTCCTTGCAGTGGCAGGCCGAAGACCGCAACGGCGACCAGCTCGAATACTCCGTCTATTACCGGCCCGCGGGCGAGAGCACTTTTCATTTACTCAAAGAGAAGCTGCACGAAAATTTCTTCTCGATTGACGGCGCGACGCTCGGCGACGGTCGCTACGTCTTCAAGGTCGTCGCATCCGACGCGCCCGACAACTCTCTGGGTCAGGCGCTCACGGGCGAGCGCCTGAGCGAGCCGGTTGACGTAGACAGCACGCCGCCCGTAGTGCGCTCGGCGGGCGAGCCGCAGGTCACGGCAGACGGCCACGTGCGCGTGCGCTTTACGGTCGAGGACGCGAGCGGCATGGTTCGACGCGCCGACGTGAGCGTTGACAGCGGCGAGTGGCGCGCGGTCTTCCCCGAAGACGGCATCGCCGACAGCCCGCGCGAGTCTTACGCGCTCGATCTGGTCGTAGCAGGCGCGGGTGAGCACACGATTTCTCTGCGCGCCTTCGACGGCAGTGGCAACGTCGGGAGCGCGAGAGTCGTCGTAAGACGTTGAAATGTGCGCGTTCCTCGGCGCGCGCCTCGTACACGATACGGTGCGAGGCTTGACCGATACAGTGCGAGGTCATAACCTTCAACGGCAATAAGGCTTTGTAAGGGCTGGCGGCGGCATCCTGGCACCGGCCTTGCCATACGAGAGGGCGAGACGCGCTCGGTCTCCTTCTCCTCCACATGCGCGACCAACGAACATGAGGAGGCTCAGTCAGGAAGTATGAAGTTTTTCAAGCAACTCATCATCGCGGTCGTCGCCTCCTGCGTGCTCGCCGTCGGCACGCTGGGGGTCGAGCCGCAGAAGAACGATAACAAGCCGCCGCCTCCGAAGGAGGGCAAGGAAGTTCCGAAGCCGCCGAAGGAGAATCCCCCGCCGCGCGACAACGGCAACAAGGGCAACGACAACAAACGTGGAAAACCCTAGAGCTGCTCGCGGAGCGAGTCGCGCCCGCACTTCAGGCGCGCGCGGGCAGTCGGCGGCTCAAGGGCGGACTTAACGGCTCTCCCGCCGGAAGCGGAGACACGAAAACTCAGGTGCGCCGGAGGAGGCGTTGACATCCCCCGACAGCGCGCCTGAATTTTTTTTGGAGGACGAATCGGGGATGAAGGCAAGAATAATCAGAGCAAGTTTGTTGACCTTGATGCTGTGCGGCGCTCTTCTGTCGCCGCTCGCCGGAAGGGTCGGCGCGCAGGCGAGGCGAACGGACTCTCGCCTCGTCGCGCAGGCCGAGCATTACTCAGGCGACACCTTTCCTTTCGAGACGAAGACGCCGCGCGGCGTGCAGGTGTACGCCGTAAACAAGCCTGTGCCCGAAGCCCTGCGCGCAATTGACGACGGACTCACGGAGCTGTTCGCCGTCGCGCGCCGCCACGGCTACACGGCACGCCTGAACTACACGGACTACACGGTCTTCATCGCGCGCGCCGACCGGACGCGCGACAGCGCGGGCGCTTATTCGCCCGACATCGCGTTGGGTGCGGCGCAGTATGCGGGCAGCGTCTACGATCAGGGCGGCTACATCTACGCCGCGGGGATGGTGCTTTCGACGGAGCCGTGCGCCTTCCTCATCGCCGAGCATGAGCGCGACTTCCAGCGCATCGCAAACGTCACGCGCTACGAGGGCGAGCACATCGTCCTCTTCCACAACGACCGACGCCTCTACGAGCAGACCGCAGACCACAGCCGCGGCGGCGGCCACCCGATTTTGAAGTAAGGACGGGTGCCGAAGGGATAAGAGGTTGGGTGTTGGGTGCCGGGTGCTGGTCAAGAGATGACTCTGACCAGCACCCGAAACCTTGTAGCCGCCCGACGAGCCGAGCGCCTGCGCCGATGACTCTGACCAGCACCCGGCACCCAACACCCAACCCCCTTTTTCACTTCATCGTGCTCACCGAGATGACGACGACGACGCTCTTGTCGGCGATGCTGGTCGTGCCGACGACGACGCGCTCGCCCTCGCGCAGGCTCACGGGGTTCTTGAAGCCGACGCTCTCGTAGGTGACCGAGCCGGCGTTGAGCGAGAGCGGGACTTTCATGTCCATCTTGAACTCGCCCACCTGCACGCGGGCCTGACCGCCCGCGTTGTCGAGCGTGATGGAGCTGAGATTGTATTCGTAGAAGACCGGGTTCTTATTCGCGGGGCTGTCGCCCGCGAGCCGCAGGTCGGCCACGCCTCTGTTGTCGGAGTCGCCGCGCCCCTCTTTGCTGCGAACGATCTGCGATCCCATCAGGCTGAAGTTCTTGTAGCCGAGCGACGACTGGAGCTGCTTGACCAGATCGCTCAACTCCGCCGGGTAGCGATTCGTCACCGCGTCGTCGTTCGAGGCGACGAGCAGGTGGACGCGGAACTCGATTGCGGGGCGCGCAGGCTCCGGCGTGTCGAGGCGGCGGATGGCCTCCTCGATGACGGCGATGTTTTCGGGGAAGTCGCGCACCGTGATGGTTCTAAACTCGTCGTTCGGCGAGACGACCGCGCCTTTGAAGCCGCTGGTGAGCGGCCAGAGCACGCGGGAGAGGTTCTGCGGGTCGCGGTTCTTAACGTCGAACACGCGACTCTGAAACATCTTCGACGTAACGTAGTTGTCATCGGCCTTCGGCGCGCTCGGCTCCGAAGTCTTCTGCGCCAGCGCCGAGGGCGCGGCCAGGAGCGCCAGCGCGAGCGCGAGGAAAATTTTGCGGCGGGTTGTAATCATGGTCTCTCCCTACATCTGCGGGTTCGTCGGCTCAAGCGACGCTCGCGAGCCTTACACGCCCGCGCGCCGGAAAGGTTTCAGAAGCTTCGACGGGGCGCGTCCCCTCGCCGCCGATTCAAAAAAGGTTGGACGCGACGCGCGGGCCGCACGTACAATGCACAAGCTCTTAACTGTTGCTCCGGTCGTGCAATGAAAGTCTCCCTGCCTTCGGACAGCCGGAAGTCAAACAATTGACCTTGACGAAAGGACTCTCAAAGCGAGATGACGAAAGAACGTTTGATGAGAGTGGCAGTGTGTGCAGGGCTGGCCCTGACCGCTTCCGTGATGATTGCCGGACGCTCCGCACAGGTGTCGAGCGCCGCGCTTCAGACGCAGCAGGGCGACAAGCCGGTCGAGCAGACGCGCAAGAACATAAAAGTGCTCAAGGGGCTGCCGGAGTCGCAGCTCTTTCCTCTGATGAATCTTGTCTCGGTCTCGCTCGGCGTGAGGTGCGACTTCTGCCACGTGGGAAGAGACCCGAAGACGGGCGCGTTCCAGTGGGAGAGCGACGACAAGCCGGAGAAGAACACCGCCCGCCAGATGATGCAGATGGTTCTGGCGCTCAACCACAGCCAGGGTTACGGCCTCGACCCCGGCTCGGTGAGTTGCTACACGTGCCATCGCGGCTCGATGCGTCCAGTTTCTCTGCCCGTCCTGCCGCTCGCCGCGTCGGGCCACGAAGCCGGCCCAGCGCCGAGTCCTTCGCCCGCGGGTGCGCCGACGCCAGCGCCGACGCGCGAAGCGCCGCCGACAGTCCAGCAGGTTTATGAAAAGTATCTCGCCGCGGTCGGCGGGCAGGAGGCCGTCGCGAAGTTCCAGACGCAGGTGGTGAAGGGCGCGCGCGACGCGTCGCAGGGACGCTCGTGGCCGTTCGAGGCCACGTCGAAGGGGCCGGACAAGTTCCTGATGGTCGTCCAGGTTCCGCAGTTCGGGACGGTCTCGCAGGCCGTCAACGGCGCGGCGGGCTGGGTCAGCAACCCGCGCGGCCAGCACGCGCTCAGCCCTTCGGAGCTGGCCGACCTGAAGAGCGCCGCGCAGCTCTTCGACGTAATCAAGTTCAGGCCGTCGGCGACGATGAGGTCTGTGGGACGCCATAAGCTCGGCGACCGCGACGCTTACATCGTCGTGGACAGGCCGTCGGAGGGCGTCTCGCGCAGGTACTACTTCGACGCGCAGACCGGACTCCTCCTGCGCATCTCGACGCTCACCAACACGATGCTCACCCCGCTCCCCGAACAGGTTGACTTCGAGGACTACCGCGACGTTGACGGTCTCAAAGTTCCGTTCGTCACGCGCGTGTCGGGCATTGATACCTTTAACAGCTACACGCGCACCATCACCGAGTTCAGGCACGGCGTCGCCGTGCAGGACAAGCTGTTCGACATGCCGCCCGCCCCGGCGTCCGCGCCGAAGCCGTAACGCAGGAAACCGGGAGGGCGGCGAGCGGGCCGCGCCGTTCTCCCGGACACAATCTTTGAAGCCATGCGACGAATTGATCTCACGAAAGCACAGGCCGCACGCTCCTCGACGATTCGCGACATCAACCGCCAGTTCGTCCTCAACTACATCCGCGACCGCGAGCAGATTTCGCGCGCCGAGATCGCGCGCGTCACCGCGCTGCAACGCTCGACCGTCTCGACCATCGTCGAGGAGTTGAAGTCGGAGGGCTTGATCGAGGAGATCGGCGCGGGCGCTTCCACGGGCGGACGCCGCCCGACGCTGATCCGCCTGCGCGCCGCGGGCGCGACCGCCGTCGGCGTGGACATCACGCCGACGGCGACGACGGTCGTGACGAGCGACCTGGTCGGGCGCGTGCTCTCGCGCGAGGAGGTCGAGAACAGCCCCCGCCCCGACGAGATGGCGGCGCGCGTCGTCGGGCGCGTGCGCGAGATTGCCGCGCGCGACCAGCCAGGGTCGCTGGCGGGCGTCGGCGTCAGCCTGCCGGGCCTCGTTGACACGGGCACGGGCCGCGCCGTCTACATCCCCTTCTTCCGCTGGCGCGATTGGGCCATCGCCGAAGAGATCGAGCGCGCCACGGGCCTCAAGGCGAGCGTGGACAACGACGCCAACGCCGCCGCGCTGGCCGAGCTTTGGTTCGGTCGCCCGGAGGTCGGCGGCTCGCGCGACTTCATCATCGTGCTCGTCGCCGAAGGCATCGGCACGGGGATCGTCTTCGACGGGCAGATTTATCGCGGCGAAGGCGGCGCGGCGGGCGAGTTCGGCCACATGATCGTCGGGCAGGGCGGCCCCGTCGCGTGCTCCTGCGGCAGCCACGACTGCTGGGAGGCGTTCGCCTCGGAAGGCGCGGCGGTCGCACGCTACCTGAAGAACGCCGCGGCAGGCGAAGCCGAGCAGTCGCGCGCGGGCTTCGGCGAAGTAGTCGAGCGCGCGCTCGGCGGCGAGCAGGCGGCGATTGATGCGCTGACCGAGACGGCGCACTACCTCGGCATCGGCATCTCGAACCTGATCGTCGGCCTCTCGCCGGAGGCGGTCGTCGTCGGCGGCCAAATCACGCGCGCCTGGCCCATCATCGCGCCCTCGCTCGAAGAGACCATCCAGCGCAGCATCCGTCGGGGCTTGCCCTCGGCGCGCATCGTCGCCTCGACCCTGAGCGAGCCGACGCTCATGGGTTCCATCAGCCTCGTGCTCGCGCGCAAGTTCGGTTTGGCGGAAGCCTGACTGAAGGGCCGTTCGACGAGCGCGCGAGCGTACTTTCACTAAACGCACGAATGAAATCTGCCGAAGTAGTCAACGTCGGCGGAGGCGTCATCGGCGCGAGCGTGGCTTGAGTTGAAAAGGAAGGGCCGCGAGCGAACGACCGGGGAGACACGCGACGCACGCTGCGTCAGGACACGCCGGAAGGAGGCACGGCGCTGAGTCTCGACCTGAGACCTTCGACCAGCTTGACCTTACGCTTCAGCATCTCTTTGAAGTCGAGCGTGTCCGTGTGGTGAAGCTCGTGGAGCAGTTCCTCGCGCCGCGCCTCAAGAATTTCGAGCAGGTAGTCTCTCTCCTCGTTCGTGATGTCGAGCGTCATCGCAAATCCCCCGCGAGTTGATGGCAGAACCTTGTCGGATTATTTTACGCCCTTCCCTTCCGTGAGCGTGAGCGTGCGATCAACGCCGGGCACGTCGAAGGTCTCGGTCGAGCCGTCGGGCCACTTCACTTCAAGCTTGTCAACCTTCGCCGCCGCGCCGAGGCCGAAGAAGAGGCAGGGGTCGTTCTGCGAAGCATAGCTGCCGCCGCTGACGACATCCTCGCGCTGCCGCATCTTGCCGGTGGTGACGTAGGCGATTGCGCCGGTGGCGTCGCGCGGGCTTTTGCGCGCGGGGTCGCCCGTGAGCTTGAGGCGCAGCCAGTGGTTCTTCGCGCCGGAGACGTTGCGCAGCAGAGTGGGCGCGGAGTCCATGTTATTGACGACGAGGTCGGGCGGCTCGACCTCGGAGTCCATGTTATTGACGACGAGGTCGAGCCGCCCGTCGCCGTCGAAGTCCGCGACGGCGAGGCCGCGGCTGCACCAGGCGGTCGCGAGTCCCGAACCCGGAGCCGCGCCGACGCGCCGGAAGACGCGCACGCCCTTCGCTGCCTGCGCGGCGTCCGGGTGCGCGATGTTCTGGAAGAGGAGCAACTGCTGCTCGTAGGAAGTGCCCCACTGCTGTTTGTCAACCGCCGGGTAGACGTGGCCGTTGGCTACGAGAACATCCTTCCAGCCGTCGTTGTCGAAGTCGAGGAAGGCCGTGCCCCAGCCGAGGAAGGGGATGGTCGGCTCGCCGAGTCCCGCCTGAAAGGTCACGTCCGTGAAGTTGGCCTCGCCGTCGTTGTGGTAGAGCGTGTTCGAGTCGTCGGAGAAGTTCGTGATGTAGAAGTCAACGAGGCCGTCGTTGTCGTAGTCGCCCACCGCCACGCCCATGCCGGCCTGCTCGCGCCCGTTTTCGTTGAGGGCGATTCCCGATGGGTAGCCGACCTCCTCGAAGGTTCCGTCGCCCTTGTTGATGTAGAGCTGTTTGGGCGTGGAGTCGTTGACGACGACGAGGTCGAGCAGGTTGTCTTCGTTGACGTGGACGAAGGCAGAGGAGAAGCCGTAGTAGCCTTGCGGGTCGCTCGTACCTGACTTCTCGGAAACGTCCTCGAAAGTGCCGTCCGCCTTCTGGTGGTAGAGCGTGTCGTGCTCGCCCTTGAGTCCGCGCGGGCCGCACATGACGGGCACGCCGCGGAACTGGCAGAAGTTCTGCGCGATCTGTCCGGGCTTGGCGGCATCCGAAGGACTCGGCGGAAGGTTGTTGAGGTCGAGGTCAACGTAGCCGGGGACGAAGAGGTCGAGTCGCCCGTCGCCATCGTAGTCGCCGAAGGTCGCGCCGGTTGACCAGCCCTTGCGCGCCACGCCGAGCTTCGGCGCAACGTCGGTGAACGTGCCGTCGTGGTTGTTGTGATAGAGGCGCGACGTGCCGAAGTTGCTGACGTAGATGTCGGGGTAGCCGTCGTTGTCGTAGTCGCCCACCGCCACACCCATGCCCCAGCGTTCGTTCGCCACTCCGGCCTTCTCCGTCACGTCCTCGAACTTCCAGTTGCCGAGGTTGTGGTAGAGCGCGGCGCGCGGGGCTTTCTCCTTGCCCTGCTCGGCGGCGATGGTCGAGCCGTTGAGGATGTAGATGTCGGGCAGGCCGTCGTTGTCGTAGTCGAGAACGGCGACACCCGCCGAGACGCACTCGACGATGTAGTCCTTCTGCGGGCTGCCCGTGTGGTTGTGAAACTGCGCGAGCGCCGTGCGCGCCGTCACGTCCTCGAAGACGACGGGCGCTTTCGGGTCAACGACTCCGGCTGTCCTCTTCGTCGCCGAAACGAGCGCCGTGCCCGTCGAGACGCCCATGCCCTGCGGCGGCGACTGCTGCTGCTGCGCGGCGGACTGCTTGACCTGCTGCTGCGAGCGCGTCGCTGCGGGCAACATCAAGAGCGAACATACCGCGGCGATGGCAAGCGCGTGCCGCACGGGACGGCGTTCGGGGGGAAAAGAAAAAAGCATAAACCTCGTCTCTCTGTCGCGGTCACGTGCCTGATTTCTCGTTGATGGTCACGTACCGATCAATCTGTGGGTTGCTGATGGTCTGCGTCTGTCCGTCCGGCCAGCGAACTTCGACCGCGCGGACGCCCGCCCGGTTGCCCAGTCCGACGATGATGCGCGGGTCGCTGGAAGAAAGATAACTGCCCGCGCTCGTCACGTCAAAAATCTGCCTGCCGCCCGCCGCGTCCGTGACGGCGACACGCGCGCCGAGGGCTTGCCGATTGCCCTTCGCGCCGACGAGCGCGAGGCCGAGCCAGTGGTTCCGTGTGCCGTTGTTGCGGAGGATGACTGCGGGGCCGTCGGTCTGGCCGAGCACGACATCCGTGTCGCCGTCGTTGTCAAGGTCTCCGAAGGCCGCGCCGCGCGCGGCGAGCAGCATCGAAAGCCCCGCCGAAGCGGAGACGTTGACGAAGCCTTTGCCTGTGTTCCGCATCAGGAGCGGTGGCTGCTTGTAGGTGAGATAGCCCGTGCTCTTCTCGATGGTGTCGAGGACGTGCCCTTGCGCGACGAAGATGTCGCGCAGGCCGTCGTTGTCGAAGTCTGCGAAGCGAGCGCCCCAGCCGGAGAAGGGGATGGTGATGAGGCCGACGCCCGCCGTGCTCGTCGCGTAAGAGAACGTCAGGTCGCCGTTGTTGCGGAAGAGCGGATAGGTCTCGTTCGAGAGCGCGGTGATGAACACGTCAACCTGCCCGTCGTTGTCGTAGTCCGCCGCATCAACGCCCATCCCTGAGAACTGCTTCCCGTTCTCGTCGTAGCCGACCCCGGCGAGCAGCCCCACGTCCTCGAACGTCCCGTCGCCGCGGTTGCGGAAGAGGAACTGGCGCGCGTTGTCGTTGGCGACGAAGATGTCGGTGAAGCCGTCGTTGTCGAAGTCTGCGAAGGCGACGCCCAGGGATTTGCCGGTGGCGTCGGCGACTCCGGCACGCTCGCCGACCTCCTCGAAGGTTCCGTCCGGCTTCTGATGAAAGAGGAGCGGCGCAGCGCCTCGGAAGTTGTCCGGGTGGCAGTAGGCGCGCACCTGCGGCGAGCCGCAGTAGAGCGCACCACGCTCGAAGTCCCAATCCATGTAGCGCGCGACGAAGAGGTCGAGCCGCCCGTCGCGGTCGTAATCGAGCCAGCCCGCGCTCGTTGACCAGCCCGGCGCGAACGTTTTCGTCTTCTGCGTCACGTCCTCGAAGGTTCCGTCGCCGCGGTTGCGGTAGAGCACGCCCCCGCCGAGTCCCGTGACGTAGAGGTCAACGAAGCCGTCGCCGTCGAAGTCGCCCGCCGCGACGCCCATCGAGTAGCCGTCGCCGCGCAGTCCGGCGCGCTCGGTCACGTCCTCGAAAGTGCCGTCGGGTTTTTGATGATAGAGCCGGTTTCGGAAACGCGGGTCGCTCTTGTCGGGGCGCGCGTCCTTCGGCATCGGGTCGAGGAGTCGCGCGCCGTTCGTGAAGAAGATGTCGAGCCGCCCGTCGTTGTCGTAGTCGAAGAGTGCCACGCCGCCGCCCATCGTCTCAGGCAGGTACTTCTGCGAGGTGGGCGAGGCTGCGTGGCGGAACGTGACGCCGCTCTGCGCCGTGATGTCCGTGAAGGTGACGGGCGACTGCGCCTGCGGCAGAGGATTGGGCGGCTTGCGCGCGGGCGTGCCGCTTTCGTAAGAGCGCCCTGTGCGCGGTGCGGGTGTCGGCTGCGGAGTCGGAGCGGGAGTTTGCGCGGGGGGCAGCGCGGGGAGCGGTCGCGGGTTGGCCTGCGCGGGCCGGGCCGGAAGAGAGGTCGCGAGCGAGAGGAGAATGAGAAAGCGGGCGAGCACCATCGCTTTGCTTGGCGTCTGACTCATTGAAAGCTATGATTTGATTTCGCCGGGGAGATGTCCGGTTAGCGCCCCGCGCCGAGCGCGCGTCTGAAGCCCGCGGCGCAGCAATCATTCCGAGGCTGCCATAGTAACTGCTGCGCGGCGACGGCAGCAAACGAAGACGCCGCGTCTCGGACGCATCCTTTCGTGCTCGACCGAAACGAAACTCCGAAGGAGGGTGTAAGCGATGCTCAAGCTGAAGGCATTTTCAAGTTTGTGTGTGATTTTGTCGCTCGTCGCGGCGGCGTCGGTCGGCGTCGGCGCTAGAGTGATTTTGACGACGGGGGTTCTCGAAGGGGCGAGTCTGACACGGGTCGTGCCGACGGGCTTCTACTTCGAGGGGCAGAGCGCGCCGACGCAGATGCGTAACACGGCGGCGGTGCAGTGGGAGACGGGTAAGGATAAACGACTCGTCATCGTCGGGATGGTTGACACTTCCGGCTACTCGTCGGAGGTGCGCGCCAAGTATCAGGGGTTCTTCATCACGGATTCGCCCGTCACCGTCGGCGGCAAGGAACTCGGAACCGGGGCCTACGGCTTCGGCTTCACGAACGACGGACACCTCAACATCTTCGACATCGGCGGCAGACAGATTCTCTCCGCCCCCGCCGCGAAGGACACTAACATCCAGCGCCCGCGCCCCATCCTCATCACCGCCGAGTCGGGCGAAGTGCGCTTCTACAGCGGGCGCGACTACGCCGTCATCAACACGCATTAACGGATCAGCACCGGGAAGGATTGCGGAGCGGCGGAGTTCGGATTGCGGATCGAAGGCAAGCTGTCTTCAATCCGCAATCCGAAC
>DATARW010000042.1:0-39561 GCA_036263975.1 Pyrinomonadaceae bacterium | reverse complement strand
GCCGCCGTTGTCGTGCAGCGACACCGATACCGTCGCCTGCCCGAACTTGTTGGCCGCAGGCGTGTAGGTCAAAGTGCCGGTGGAAGAGACCGCGGGCTGAGCCGAGAAGAGCGCGTTGTTGTCGTTCGTGACGATGAAGTTGACGATCTGACTCGACTCGTCCGCCGGGCCGGGGCTGATCGCCGTCGCCCAGTTGTTGACCGTCTGCGCCCCCGCGTCCTCGGCCACAGTCTGGTCTGCGCCCTTCGTAAACGACGGCGCGTCGTTGACCGCCGTGATGTTAAAGGTGACGTGGGCCGTACTGGTCTTCGGGTCCGGGTTGCCGTTGGTGGTGCCGTTGTCCGTGATGGTGTAGTCGAAGCCCGCCGTCCCGTTGAAGTTCAGGGTCGGCGAGAAGTCCACGTTCGAGCCGTTGATAGCGACACTCCCGCCCGTCGGGTTGGAGACGCCGATAATCGAAAGCGTCTGGCCCGATTCGTTGGCCGGCCCCTTCAAGTCGTTCGCAAGCAGCGTCGAGATGGGGATGGAGTAGGTGCCGGAGTCTTCGAGGATGTCCGGCACGGTGTCGTTGACGGCGGTTGGCGGGTCGTTGACCTCCGTGACCGTGAGCACGAAGGTGTCGGTGGCGGTCTGGCCGTTGGTGGCCGTGACCGTCACGGTGATGGTGGCCGTGCCGTCGGCGGGCGAGTTGGCGTTCGCCGCAGGCGTGATGTTGAGCGTACGCATCGAATCCGACGCCGCGCTCGTGACGCTGATGTTGGCGTCGGGAACGAGCGTCTGGTTCGACGAGGTGCCGACCACCGAAGTGATGAGCGGCGAGCCGCTGCCGGTGGCGTCACCGAGGTTGAAGGTGAAGGAGAGCGACGTGTCCTCTGCCGTCGTCTTGTCGGTGATGTCCTCGATGGACGGGTGTAGCTCGAACGCGCCGATGTCCACCGTCTGTATGGCGTCGGCATCGGCAGAATCGGCGATGCGCGGGAAGCCCGTGCCACGCTGGTCGGTGGTCAGGCCCGCGTTGGTCGCCGCCGTGTTGTCGCCCGCTTCGATGGCGGGGCTGTTGGGCAGGAGCGCGTGCGTCTGCGTCGGCCCGCCGTTGTTGGTCAGAGCGCCGAGCTTCGGGTCGAGTGGCGTGGCCGTCGAGCCGACCAGATCGCCGGTCGCGCCGAAGCCGGTCGAGCCGTCGGACTGGCCGACGAGGTTGTGGCCCTGCGAGGTGAAGGTGCCGGAGACATCGGGGCCGGCGACGGTGGCGGTGTTGCCGGCGACGATGGTGTTGACTATCTGGAAGGTGCCGGAGGCGTTGAACAGGCCGCCGCCGGAGCCGTTGGCGCTGTTGGCTGTGATCGTGTCGTTGATGAAGTTGACGATGTTGGCGACGCTGTTGTTGAGCACGCCGCCGCCGTTGCCGCCGGTGTTGGCGGTGTTGGTGCTGATGGTCGAGTCCTTGACCGTCAGCGTGCCGGTGTTCGAGATGCCGCCGCCGCCCGCGGCGGTCGTGTTGTTGGTGATGGCCGAGCGGGTGACGGTCAGCGTGCCGGAGTTATTGATGCCGCCGCCGAGCGTCGCCGAGTTGCCGAAGGTGACGGCGGAGTCGGAGACGTTGAGCGTACCGGCGTTTTGGATGTCGCCGCCGCCCGTGTCGTCGCGGCCTCCCGTGATGGTCAGGCCGGAGATGTTGACGTTGGTCGCCGCGTTCGTCACGTTGAAGACGCGGTAGCTGTTGCCGTTCACCTGGCTGCCGACCACGGAGAGCACCTTCGCGCCCGGCCCCGTGATCGTCATGTTCTTGGCGATGTCGGGCAGGGCCGACGCGAGTTGGATGGTGTGGGGCGCGGTCGCCGGGTCGAAGGCGTGGCCCGCCGCCGTGTCGAAGTTGATGGTGCCGTTGGTGCAGAGGTTCGTGACGGCGTCGCGCAGCGAAGTGGTGCCGCCCGCGCCGGTCGGGTCGGCAGTGGTGTTGACGGTCGCCGTGGTCAGGCAGGCGATGATCGTCTGCGAGAGCGGCGAGCCGGTGTTGTCGCTCGGGTTGAAGTTGCCGTCGCCGCTGTAGAAGGCAGTGATCGAGTGGGGCGAACCGGCGGGCGTCAGCGCAGAGGTCTGGCACTGAGCCTGACCGCCGGATAGCGGGACGTTAGTGCAGGCCGGCGAGATGGGATTGCCGTCGGACTTGAAAGTGACCGTGCCGGAGGGCGTGGTCGGGGTCGCAGGGGTGGGCGAGGTGGCCGGGGCGAGCGAGACCGTCGCCGTGAAGGTCACCGTATCGCCGTTGTTCGCGCTGCCCGGATGGTCGGAGGCGAGCGTGGTCTGCGAGTGGAAGAGGTCAACCGGCGTCTTTGTCGGGTCGGTCGCGCCGCCGACCGAAGGATCGTCGGTCGGCACGCTCGCGAAGCCCGTGCCGGAGACCGTGCCCTGATTGCTGACGTGCGCGCCGCCGGAAAGGTCTGGCGCGTCGAGGTTGGGCGGGTTGTTCAGAGTCACCTTGAAGGTGATCTGCACGGAGTCGCCCTGCTTGATGGTGCCGAGGTCGGCGCAGAGGTGGCCGCCGCTGAAGCCGCTGGGCGCGCAGGTTGCGAAGGCCGCGGCGGCGACGCCCGCCGCGCGTGCCTTGACGTGTCTCGAAGTGTGCGACCTCTGGGCGGCGGCGTCGCCGGAGGGTTCGTAGGAAGCGTTGACGACGCGCACGCCTTCGCGCGACGAGCCGGAGTCGTCGGAGTAAACGGCGTCCGACTGCTGTGCGGCGCGCTCGACGGGGGCCGCGTGGATGTCGCTCCACTCGCGCGGCGCGGGGCCGGACGCGGCGGCGGTCTGAGCTTCGACCGGCGCGGCTGCGCTCACAGTCGAGGCTGCGCTCACAGCCGCGGAGAACAGACCGTCGAACGAAGCGTTAGAAGTTTGAGCGGTCTGGGCCGAGGCATTGTGGTCATCCGTCGGAGCAAAGAAGGCGACGGCGGAAGCGCCGTTCCGGAAAGCGTCTCTCTCCTGAGCCAGAGTCTCGCCCCCGTTCGTCTGCGACGTGTTCAGTGCGAGCACCGCAGGCTCGGAGCAATTGGAGAAGCCGGTCGTCGCGGAGATGAGGGCGGTGCCGCCGACGCCGAAGCTGCCCGACGCGCTGCCGGGGTTCTGGCCGTTGACGAAGTTCTCGACACCGGGCGAGCTTGTCGCCGCCATTCCGACGATACCGAAAACCTGAGCCGTGCCGTTTTGCCTGCGCAATCCGATGCCGGGCGCATGCGTGCCCGCGCCGTCGTCATTGCCCGCCGTCGTATTCGCGGAAATGTCGAGGCAGATAGAGTCGCCACTGCTGTTGATATTACCTTCCGCCACACGGATGCCATACACGGTGCCGCTGGGCGGACTTTCTATCGGCACAGCGACGGTGTTCTTCAGAATCCTGACGTTCGTGTGACCGACGCCGTTAATAGAGTTGATGAGAATCCCGTTGCCGAACGTGTTGCTGATGTTGTTCGCGCCGGCAACCGTGCCGTCGCCGATCTTGGCGTTGTAGGTGGGCGTGTCGCTCGTCCCGAAGGTGTTGGTCGTGCCGCCGCCGATGCCGGCGCTGTTGTTGATGTTGTGCGCGTTGATGGTGTTGCTGAGGATGATGCCGTTGTAGGTCGTGTTCCCGTTCGCACCCGTAGCGATGGCGATGCCCAAAACGTTGGTGATGCTGTTGCTGGTGATGTTGAAGAAGCCGGTTCCCGTGCCGTTCAGAGACGTGAAGATGCCCTGCGTCCCAATCCCGGCGGCGGCGCTCTGCCCGGCGATAGTGTTGTTCGTAATCTTGATGGCGTTGGTCGAGATGTCAGACCCGTAGGTTCCGGCGGGCGCAGCGGCGCTCGTGCCGTTCCCGCCCGCGAAGAAGATGCCCGCGTCGCTGGGGAAGTTGGAGATCGTGTTCGCGTTGATAGTGCCCTTGCTGTAGTTCGCCACGGTCGAACCGGAGCCGAAGCCGACCAGCTTGATGCCGTCGCCCTTCGAGGTCGCCGTGGAGGTGCTGCTCGTAATCGTGTTGTTCGAGATATTGAAGTTCGAGACGGTGCCGTCGAACTGGTAGACATCAACGCCGTTGAAGAAGGCGTTGGTGAGCGTGCTGCCGGTGACGGTCAGCGTGCCGGTCAGGTTCTTCTCATTGCCGACGGTCGGGGCGAACTCGCCCTTGTTGAAGGCGATGTTCGAGTCGCCCGTGCCGCTGGCGGTGCCGGAGTTGTTGATCGTGCCGTTGACGAAGCTGAAATTCTGGACGTTGTTGGAACCCTTCACGCCGCTGTGCGCGCTGCTCTGGATGCTCATCGAGGTGAGCGAGATGTTCGAGGCGTTAGCGAGCAGGACGCCGTCGCCCGTCGAGTTCTGAATCAGCCCGCCCGAAGCGTTGTTCGTGCCGTCGCCGTTGACGGTGAAGCTGCCGCTCGTGTTTTGAATGGAGATGCCGTTGACGCCGCCGCCGGACGAAATCTTCGTGAGCGTCATGCCGAGCGTCGTCAGCCCGGCGGGGCCGGAAATGTTGATGGCTGTCGCGCCGCTCGCGTCCACCGTGCCGGTGGTGTTGAGCGTGCCGTCGGCGTTGGTGGCGACGATGCCCGCCGCCGCGCCGCTCGTGAAGATGGAGACCGTGCCGAGGCTGTACGTGCCCGTGCCGCCCGTAATGGTCACGGCCTGATTGGTCATGCGCGCGCCGGAGGTGCCGAGGTTGAGGTTGGCGAAGCTGACGTTGCCGTTAGCGGCGTTGATGTTCACGCCCGTGCTGGAAGCCCCGCCCGTGATCGTGCCGGTGTTGAAGGTGATCGTGTTGCTGCTCGTAGTATCGATGTTGACGACGCGCTGACCCGAAGTGTTCTGCGTGATGCTGCCGCTATAAGTGACGGACGGGTTACTGGCGTTGACGTTGAAGGCTGTGCCGCTCGGACTCGTGATGCCGGTGTTGCTTGAGAAAGAAAACGTGCCGCTCGAACCGTTCAAAATATCAACTCCGGCGTTGCCGCCGTTGAGCGTAGTCGTGCCGTTGAAGTTGTAGGTGCCGTCGGCATTGTCGAACTGCAAGCCCGTGCCGCTGGTCGCGCTGACGGTGCCGGTCTGGAAGGTGATCGCCCCCGTGGCGTGACCGCCGGAGATCGAGACCGCCGCCGCGTTGGCGGCCTGAGTGATGCTGCCGCTATAGGTGAAGGCGACCGTGCCGCCGCTGACGGCGAAGGTCGGCGCGCTGGCGTTGCCCGTGAGCGTGCCGCCGGCACCGACCGACATGCTGCCGGTGACGTTGGTCAGCGTAATGCCGGAGACGACGCCGCCCGACGCGGACGCGCTCGTGAGCGACGAGCCGTTATTGAACGCGATGCCGCTGGCGTCAATGGCCGAGCCGCCCGTGGCGCTGATCGTGCCGCCGCTTGTCACGATGGTGCCGCCGGTGCTCGAAGCCAACAGCGCAGTGCCGTTCGAGGTCGTAATCGAGAGCGAGCCGAAGTTGAAAGTCTTGCCCGTGTTCGTGCCGCTGATGCTGACGCCCGTGCCTGCTGTCGCGGACTTATCAATACCCACGCCGTTGAAGGTCAGGTTGGCATTCGACCCCTGAATGTCCATGCCCGTAGTGCCGGGATGGGTGATGGTCGTCGCGCCTGTGACGGTGACTGCGCCGCCGCCGACAGCGTGCACAAAGCCCTCGTTGCTATTGTTGGAGATGGAGAGCGAGCCGAAGGTGAGCACGTGACCGGCGTTGGAGTTGTTCTGAAAACTCAGGGCGTCCGTGCCGCCCGAATTCGCACTGGCCGTACCGATGGACGTGTTGCCGAAGTTGATGTCGGCGGTCGTCGTGCCGATTAAGATGCCCTGCGTGGTCGAGCCGGAGACGGTGGTCGAGCCGAAATTGACTGCGCCCGTGATACCGGACAGGTTGATGCCCTGCGCGGTGCTCGATGTGGTCGCCACGCTCACGAAGCCGGAGGTGGCGTCGAACGCCCCCGTGGTCAGGCTGAGCGCCTGCCCCGCGCCGTTCAATGTCACGTCGGGCGTCGTGTTGTTGCCCGCGATGAGCGTGCCGAAACTCGTGCCGGAGATTTTCGCGCCCGTCGTAGCGCCGACCGTGAAGCCTCGGAGCAGGTTGCCCGTGCCGAGGTTGATGGCGTTCGCGGCGCTGGTGATGTTGACAATCGTCGCGGGCGTGGCGTTCATCGCAGGCAGGGGGTCGGTGCCGCTCGGCTGCGTCAGCCCGGTGATCGTGGCGAGGCTCGCCGACGCATCCTGCCCGATGAACTTCTGATTGGCGAGGAGCGTCACGGGGCCGACGTAGTTGGTCGCGCTCTCGTAGACGAAGATGCTGTCGCCCGCCGCCGGATGACCAGCCCCGCCATCGTTGGCGGCCTGGAAGCTGGCGAGCGTCGTGAACGGGTGCGACAGACGCCCGTCGCAGGGCGCGCCGGGGCACGCGCCCGCGTTGTTGTTGACGAACCAGATTTTGCCCGTGATGGTTATCTTGACCGTCGCCGTCGCGCTGCCGCCGGCGGAGTTGACCGTGTAGGTGAAGCTGTCGGCGGTGGTGTCGCCGACCTTCGGGTCGAAGGTGAAGCTGCCGTCGGCGTTGATCGTGACGTTGTTGCAGCTCGCGCAGTTGGCGCTGGATTTCGTCTCGGCGGTCGCCGTCAGGCCCGTGTTGTTGCCGGTGTCGGGATTGAAGTCGTTGGCGAGCAGCCCCTGATTGGCGGGGACGGTAATCTTCACGTCGCCGATGGTCGTGTAGCTGTCGGAGGCGGCCACCAAAGCCGAGCCGGAGACGGGCGTGGTGTGCACGTCAACGGTGTCGTTGAACTGCACGTTGGTGGCGTCCGCCGTCCCGTTGTTCGTGACGTTGACGGTGTAGGTGATCGTGTCGCCGGGGTCGGCCTTGCCGTCCGCATCGGCATCGGTCGTAACCGCGCTCGTCATCGTCGCCGTGATGTTCGGGGCCGTGAACGCGACGGGCGCGGGGGCCGCCGCGGCGCGCTGCGTCTCGCCGCCGCCCGCGGCAACCTTAGCCTCGACCTTCGGCGGCGCGGCGGAGTTCGGGCGCGCGGCTGCCAGCGCCAGAGGCGCGACCTGACCGACGAGCATGAGGTAAGAGAGGAAGGCGGCAGCGAAAGTCCTGAAATTACGACGGCGACGAAACGGGGTTACGGCTTTCATAAATCTCCTTGGGGTCGGGTTGCGAGTTGGTCAGGTGCGTAATTGAGGAGAAAGGGGTATGCGGGGGCGAAGGCTCGCCGCGGTAAAGCATCTTGGTTAGTAGGCGCGGGGAAGGGCCGGAGTTCCGGCGCGGCCCCGCGCCCGGTTGTAAAGCTCAAAAGTAATTCCTCAAGTCCGCGGCGGGAAGATGCCCTGCAAAGCGATGCAGAAGTTCAAGGTCAGATACGGCTGCATGTTGTTGTGCGGCTGGTCGCCGCCCGCCGGCGTGATGGTGGTGTCGGCAAGCTGCGTCAGGGGCGACGGCGTCGCGTACATACCGATGCCGATGCCCTTGGCGAACAACTCGTTGCCGGCGTTGGTGTCTATGGCGTCGCTCTTCGACGCCATGAGCGAGTGCGTGTGCGAAGGAATCTCCGACTCAAGCAGCGTCACGGTCTCGCTGCCGCCCGTCTCGCCCAGGTCGTGCAGCGAAAGGCCAGGCCCCTGGCCGGGATGCATCGGCGCGTTGCCCTGCATGTTGGGCAGGGCGAAATTGGATTTGGCGTCGCCGCCGTAAGTCGTACCGAGCAGCGAGAAGAGCGCCGTGTTCTGCGAGAGCGGCAGAAGCTGCCCGTCGCAAAACGCCCAACCTTTCGGCGCGAAGTTGAAGGGGAAGATTCTGATTTCGGCGACAAAGGGGTCTGACATGAAAGTTCTCCTTATCCTTTCACCTGTGAAAACCCGAACATCGAAACGATCAACTCTTCGCGGTCTGGCTCCTGCACATCTCTTTAGGTCTGAGACGGGAAAACCCCGAAGAGCGAGATGATGAAGTCAAGGCACAGGTAAGGCTGGAAGTTGTTGTGCGGCTGACTCCCGCCGACGCTCCCGACCGCCTGCGGACTTATGGCGGAGACGGGCGCGTCGGTGCCGTAGGGCAGAATGGTGGACACCCCGCCTTTGCCGGCCACCTGGCCGGTGGGCACCACCCCGGTGGCGAGGTTATTAGACCCCAGGAAGGCATGGGTGTGAGCCGGTATCTGGGAGACGGTCAGCGTCACAGTCTCAACGCCGCCGGTTTCGGCCAGCGTGAAGCCGTTGCCGAAGTGCAGCGGGAGTCGCCCGCGCAGGTCGGGCAGCGCGAAGGTGCTCTGACCGTCGCCGCCGTAGGTCGTCCCGATCAGGTTGAACAGAGTCTCATTTTCAGAGATTGGAAGCAACTGCCCTTCGCAGAACATCCAGCCAGCCGGGGCGAAGTTGCCTGCGAATATTCTGATTTCACCGACGTATGGTTCCGGCATCTTTGGTCTCCTTCTAGGTTTGGCTGGGGAAGATTCCTTGCAGCGCGATGCCGAAAGTCAACACCAGAAACGGCTGCATATTCAAGTGCGCCTGGCTTCCACCGACGTTCGCAAGGGCGTTCGGGGCCATGGCTACGAGGCCCGCCGGGGCCGTGTAAAGCTGCGAAGACGTTGATTGCGCCAGCACAAGGGTGTTGGCCGGCGTGTTCGCCGTCGCCGTCGCCGTGGTGGCGTTGGCGGTGTGCGTGTGCGTCGGTAGTTCGGCGATTGAGACCGTATGCGCCTGTTCGCCGCCGCGCTCGCCGAGCGTATGGCCGCTGCCCATGTGGATGGGCGTCCTCCCTTGCAGGTTCGGCAACCCGAAGTTGACACGCCCGTCCCCGCCGTAGGTCGTGCCGAGCAGGGCGAAGAGCGGCTGATTCTGGTTGATGGGCAGGAGTTGGCCGTTGCACAAGGCCCAGCCTTTGGGGGCGAAGCCGAAGCTGAAGATTCTTATCTCACTGAGAAACGGTTCGGACATGATTCACTCCTAGAGTGTGTGCTTCTAGAGCGTTGTCAAAATGCTTGGCCGAGGTTACGCAGTCCGGCGCGGTTGCCGGACTGGTTCGGGAACGGACAGGGATCGAAACTCGAAGAGCTGGAAAGTCAGAACTGTGTGCCCTGGGTGTTTGCAGAAAGTTGTCGTATCCGGAATGCCCTACTTGCGAGAGACCGAAAAGCGTCCGAGACGCGATGCAGCGTGAATTCTAAACCGATTGTGTATGAATTTGCAAGAATAAGATTTGTCGCCGGGGTATTGTCAGACGCGACCATAGTAACATACACTGAGCGAGGCGGAGAAGAAGGGAATCTCCGGCCACCTACCTGAAGAAAAATTTAGGAGCATCCATCAGAATGTCTTTCACACGCAGAAAGTTTCTGAAGTCGGGGGCGATTGCTGTCCTGACGGCGGGAATCGTTTTCAGGCCGGGCGTTCTCGCCTTCGGCCAGAACAAAAGGGGCGCGGAGGCCGCACACGGCTTCCAAATTCCCTACGAGGCACAGCAAAACCCGGTCTTCTTCTACACGCGGGCGACGTTTGAGCCATACGTCGGCGGCATCTTCCAGACGCGGGGTTTGGGCGGGGGCACGGTCGAACTGACGCTCGTCGCCGTCCACGACTGGAACATGAAGCAGTCCAAGTCCAGGCTGAAGGTTGCGGCGGCGACGAGCGCCGGCGGGGGCAGGACGGACTGCTTCTCGCTCCTGTTCCGTGCGTCGGGGAGGCTCCCGGAGCTGACGACCATCTATCGTCTCGAACACGCCGCGCTCGGCGAGTTCGACCTGTTCATGACGCCCTCCCAGGATGAGCACGGACAACTCTTCTACGAGGCGGTCATCAATCACCTGACCGCGTAAACACCCACCTGTTGTAATCCACCTCGCAAACAGTGCCGCACGAGACCGGGCTGGCGAAACAGACGGCGACGCGTCCGCGGAAGTGTGTGGCGGCGCTGCCGTGAGGCATTGACTGTGAAAGGAGCGCGCGCACGCGTGGAGAGTCTGACAAGGGAGTTCAAACTGGCCGGCGGACAGAAGGTCTCGTTGCGGCCCGCCGCGCCCGACGACGCGGAGTTCCTGCTGCGCGTCTATGCCAGCACGCGCGACGAGGAGTTGTCGCAGGTCGTTTGGGGCGAGGGGCAGAGGGAAATCTTCCTGCGGCAGCAGTTCAACGCGCAGAGGGACGAGTACGGCGCGCGCTACCCCGGCGCACAGTACGACTTGATCCTGCTCGACTCTCAGCCCGTCGGTCGCCTCTGGGTCGGCAGAGACGACGAGGAGATTCGGCTGCTCGACATCGCGCTCCTGACTGACGCGCAGCGCCGCGGCGTCGGCGCTGCGCTCGTCGGCGCGCTCATAGAGGAGGCGCGCTCGGCGGGCAAGGCGCTGCGCCACATGGTCTTCGTCCTCAACACGGGCGCGCTCCGCTTCTACGAGCGCCTCGGCTTCCGCGCCTTTGAAGAAGTCGGCGGCTACCTGCACATGGAATGGCGTCCTCTTGAAGATGAGTGACGAGTGATAAGTGTTGAGAAAACCCTTCCGCCTTTTCTGAATCACTCAACACTTTCTTTGAAGAAGCTGAAGACGGCCTCGTAGCAGAAGCCGCGCGGGTCGCGCGCGACCGGGACGAGGAAGATGTCCATCCCGCCCAGCAACTCGTGTTCAAGGCGATAGATTCTCTGGGGGAGGAAGAAGTCTTCGGGGCCGTAGAAGAAGAGCGAGAAGCGCTCCACGTCGCGGCGCGAGTGCGAGAGGGTCGGGAAGGGCTTGACCTCCGCGAGTTCGAGTTCGACCGGCGATGCGCCCTCGCCTTCAAGACTGACGCGGAACTTCGTGCCCAACTGCCGCGTGAAATCCTCTTCGGTAAACTTCTCGGTCATCGTCAACGCCTCTTTCGCCAGGATGCCGCGCGGACGAATGCACGCGCGGGGCAAAGCTCGATTGCGGCAAGATAACACGGCGGCGCGTCCTTTGGCACAGGCCCGCGCCGTTGAAGGCAGGCGCGGCCCCTTGTGCGACAGAGTGAGCCGCGCGCGAGGACTTGCGCCGCCATGCCGCCGCATCTGAACGCCTATGAGATTCCCGGACATGCGCGCCGCGGGGCTTGCGCTCTCCGCCAGACTCGGAGCCTTTCGCGGACGGGACGACGCCGTGGTCATCGCCGTCGCGCGCGGCGGCGTGGCCGTGGCGTTGGAAGTCTCGAAGCGGCTCGGCCTGCCGCTCGACCTCGCGCTCCTGCGGAGGCTGCTCCTGCCACGCGGGCCGGACGACCCGGTCTGCGCCGTGAGCGCCGCCGGTGTGCTCTGCGTTGACGAAGAGGCGGCGGCGTACTGCAATGAAGGGGGTGCGCCGCTCGCCTCTGAAGGACGCGCGACCGATGAAGGACGCGCGCCCGGCGCGGCGGACGCGCGCGACGCCACGCTCGGACGGTTCGTCGTCGGCGTGCTCGACGAACTCGCGCGGAGCGTGCGCGCCTGCCGCGGCGAGCGAGCACCGCTCGAACTGGCGCAAAGGAGCGTCCTCGTCGTTGACAACGGCGTCCGCACCGGCTCGACCGTGCGCGCGGTCGTCCGCGCGCTGCGGACGAGAGCGCCCGCGCGCGTCGTCGTCGCCGTCCCCGTAGTCGCGCGGGAGGCGTGCGCCGCCGTCGAGTCGTTCGCCGACGACTTCATCTACCTCTCCACGCCCGAACCCTTCGGCCACGTCGGCCTCTGGTATGAGGACTTCCGCCGACCCTCCGACGACGAAATCCGCGCCATGCTCGAAGAGTCCGAGCGTGACTAATCTTTCTCGCTCCCGTCTGTCACAAGGCCCGCGAGCAACACCAACGGCCCGGCGGCGAGCAGCCACATCATCGCCCCCAGCCTGAACCTCGGCGCGAACGCGCCGAGCGTGAGCGTGCCGTGCCCGCCCGCGTCGAAACCTGTGCGCGTGACGATGTCGAGTATGCCGCCGAAGCGGTTGCCGAACTCCGCGGGGAAGCCGCCCGTGCGGCCTCCGTCTCGTCGAGCAGCCTGGCGCGGGCGCTCACCGTCACGCGCTCGTTGATGCCCGCGAGCGGCGTCAGCTCGAAGTCAACCGGCGAGCCTCGCGCGGCGCGAGCGCGAGCGTCAAAGCCTGCGCGTAGAAGGCGTCAACCGCCGCGCTCAGGTTGTAGCGCGCGGGACTCAGACCCGCGAACGAGAAGCGACCGTCGGCGTCGGTGGTTGTATCCAGAGCGGCGGGCAGCACGTCGCCCTCCAACTTCACGGTCGCGGCTTTCAAAGGCGTGTGGGTGCGCCTATCCGTCACCGTCCCGCTGATCCTCTGTTGCGCCGCACAGCAGACGGAAGAGGCGAGGCACATGAGCAGCAGCGCGAGATTGAATCGGGATGCGTGCATTGATGGACTCATCTGCTTACTCTCGTCGCTTCCACGGGCCGGACTTGCCGCCCGTCTTCTCTTCGAGGCGAACGTCCGTGATGCGGATGCCCTTCTCGACAGCCTTGCACATGTCGTAGACGGTGAGCGCGGCGACCGCGGCGGCGGTGAGCGCCTCCATCTCGACGCCGGTCTGCGCGTTCGTCGCAGCCTCGGCCTCGATGTGAACGCCTTCGTCCCGGAGTTCGGCGCGCACTTCGACGTGCGTGAGCGGCAGGGGGTGGCACAGGGGGATGAGTTCCGCCGTGCGCTTGGCGGCCATGATGCCGGCGATGCGCGCAGTCTCCAGCGGGTCGCCCTTCGGCGTGCGGCGCGCACGCACGGCCTCGACCGTTCCGGGCGACATCAACACGCTCGCGCTGGCGACGGCGCGGCGCGCGCTCGCGCCCTTCGCGCTCGTGTCCACCATCGCGACGCGGCCCTGCTCGTCAACGTGGGAAAGCTCGCCCATTAGCCTTGCCCTTTCAGCTTGCGGTCGAAGAAGTCGGATGCCGCGTGGTAGGCGGCGAGCCAGTGGCGGTGCAGCAGGAAGTCGTGCACCTCGTCGGGGAAGACCATCTGCTCGAACTCGACGTTCTGCTCGCGCAGCCGCCGCGCGAGGTCAACCATCTGGCTGAAGGAGACGTTGCGGTCGTCGTCGCCCTGGATGAGCAGGACGGGCGAGCGCCACTTCGAGACCGAGCCGACGGGCGAGGATTCGAGGGCGACCTTCTGCGCGTCGCGGCTGCTGTAGTCAATCCACGAAGCGCCCGAAATGCGCTGCGACCAATCGTGTACGCCGTGGAGGTCAACGCCCGCGGCGAAGATGTCGGAGTCGCGCGCAAGGCCGAGCGCCGTCAGGTATCCGCCGTAGGAGCCGCCCCAGAGTCCGACGTGTTTCGGGTCAATGTCGTCGCGGCTGCGGAGGAACTTCGTGGCGGCGAGGATGTCTTGATACTCACTCGCGCCGCGCGCCCCGCGCTTCGGGGCCATGCGGAACGCGCGACCGTAGCCGATGCCGCTGCGGTAGTTCACCGAGAGCACCGCGTAGCCGCGGCTGGCGAGGTACTGATTCATGCCGTAGGCGTTGTGGTAGTAATACATGTAGTGCCAGCCGAGAAGCATCTGGCGCATCGGCCCGCCGTGCATGAAGACGACCGCAGGGAGCCTTGTGCCCGCGCTCGCGCCGGGCGGCAGGAAGAGCTGGCCGTGAATCTCCTCGCCGTCCGAAGCCTTGAAGACGACCTGCTGCGGCACGGCGAGCTGCGCGGAGGGGAAGTCGCGCGGGAGAGCTTGCGCCGCGAGCATGTGGGCCGCGCCGCCCGCCGACGGCAACGCGTAAGGCATCGCGGGCGTCCGCGCGTCCGAGCCGAGATAGACGACGTGCTCTGCGTCGCCTGTGACCACAGGACTCCACTCGATTTTTTCGCCGGAGGTGATGGCCGAGGGTTTGCCGCCCGCGACGGCGACGCGCCAGAGGTGTCGCCGGTCTATGTCGCCGCAGTTGGACGAGAAGACGATTGAGCGACGGTCGGGCGTGATGGTGAGGTGCTCGACCTCACACGCGCCGGGCGTGAGCAGCTCAGCCGCGCCGCCCTCGGAAGAAATCGAGTAGAGATGCATCCAGCCGTCTTGCTCCGAGGCGAAGATGAGGCGTCCCCCCGCGGCCCACTGGAGCAGGTCTTCGCCCGCGGGCGGCATCGAGTCGTTCTGCCCTCTGCCGCTGCGCCAGACTTCGCGCGCGCGCGCGCCTTCGAGGTCTGCGACCATGACGGCCCAGGGGTCGGGCGCGTCGTCGAGGAAGACCGCGGGCCGGTTGCCGAGCGCAGGGCGGCGGACGAAGGCTATCTGTTTTCCATCGGGCGACCAGCACGGATTCGAGTCGCGGTCAACCGTCGGCGCGAGGAAGCTGAGCATCTTCGCCGCGATGTCGTAGACGCCGATGAAGCTGTGGTCGCCGCGACCGCTCACGAAGGCGACCCGCTTCCCGTCGGGCGACCAATGCGGCGCATCGTTCGAGCCGCGCGCGTTGAAGAGTTGACGAGCTTCGCCGCGGGCTTCCGCGAGCGAGGCGACCCAGAGCTGTTCGCCCTTCGAGAAGACGACCTGCAACCCGGCGGGCGAGGGCACGGGACTGTTGCCCTCGCCGACGACGCGCACCTGTCCCGTCGTCCAGCCTGCGGCCAACACCTGCTGCTTCACGCCCGCCGCTTCGCTCGTCGGGTTCGGATACTCGCCCGCGCGGTTCTTGTCGCCGCCGCGGACGAAGACGACCCAGTTGCCGTCGAAGCTGAAACCAAGATCGGTCAACTCCTGCCCGTCGTCACGGTCGTAGTGTGTCAACTGCCGCGCCTGAAACTGCGGCCCCTCTGCAACCCAGATGTTGCGACGGCCTTCGGAGTCGAAGACCCACGCGATGCGCTCGCCCTTTCGCGCGGCGGCCAGCTCGGAAGGGAAGGGCGAGCTTAAAACCTGTTCGAGCGTGAAGCCGCGGCCCTGTCGCGCCGATGCGACCGAGCGGAACAAGAGAAGGAGCAGGAAAAGCGCGATGAGCAGACGTGTGTTTTTCATCTTAACCCTTCGGCGAAGAAGAGGTCGGAGATCGTTCGGACGGGCGGCGGCATTGTAGTTGAGTTCGGAGGCTCGCGCCAGAGGCTCCGCGCCCGCGCGTCCGTGGCATCGGCGCGCGGGCAGTTAGCGCGTCATCCCGGCAGGCGCACAACGCGCACGAGGCTCTCCACGTCCAACGTCTTCACGCCCGCGGGCACGATGATGAGCGCCGCGGCGCGCGCGAAGGCGACGAAGTCGGACGAGCCGCCCCACTTCAAAGGCTTTGCGACGAGCCGCGCGGCCTCATCCGTCGAGAGGGCTGAGGGAAGGTAGCTCGTCCGCTCCGCCGCGCCCTTCGCCGCGCGCGCGAGAATCGCCGTCTCCTCTTCGAGCGCGGGCGAGAGTGCGCCCTGCATCGCCCGTATCGCCGCGCGCGCGAAGAGGTTGAAGGTGACGCTGACGGAGACGGGGTTGCCGGGCAGGCCGAAGACGAGCGTGCGCCGTTCGCCGGGCAGACGGGCAAACACGGTCGGCTTGCCGGGGCGCAGCGCAACGCGCTCGAAGAAGACTTCCGCGCCGAGCGCGCGCAGAGCCTCTTTCGTGAAGTCGTAGCGGCCCATCGAGACGCCGCCCGAAAGGACGAGCACGTCGGAGCGCGACGCCGCTTCCGCGATCTCGCGCCGGAGCTGCTCCGGGTCATCGCCCGCGAAGGGGAGTCGCTCGACACGAGCGCCCGCGAGTTGCGCGTAGGCGGCGAGCGAGTACGTGTTCGAGTCGCGTATCTGATCCACGCCGGGACTCTCTCCGACGGGGACGAGTTCCGTGCCCGTCGCCAGCACCGACACGCGCGGGCGACGCCGCACGGAAACTTCCGCGCAGCCGAACGCGGCGAGCACGGCCATGCGCGCCGCGTTGACCTCTTCGCCGCCTCGGAGCACGCGCTCGCCCGCGCGTATCTCGCTGCCGCGCGGGACGTAGAACTGCCCCGGAGCGGTCGCGCGCCCGACCTCAACGACGGCTCCGTCCTCCAACTCGCGCGTCCGCTCGACCTGCTCGACGCCGTCCGCGCCCGACGGCAGCGGCGCTCCCGTCATAATCCGCACGGCCTCGCCTTTGTGAATGACGCCGCGCCAGCCACGCCCCGCCGCCGCCTCGCCCACGACGCGCAGGCGCGCAGGCGCATCGCGCACGTCCTCCGAGCGCACGGCATAGCCATCCATCTGCGCGCGGTCGAAGGGCGGCAGGTCGCCGTCTGCGAAAACGTCTTCGGCCAGCACGCGACCGAGCGCGTCGGAGAGTAGAACCTTTTCGGCTGGGAGCCTGGCCGTCTGCTCCAGAACGAGGCGCACGGCCTGCGCGACTGAAATCATTTCCGTCGAATCCATTGACGCATCCCCCGGCAAAGTTTCCGCCGTGACGTGTGCAACTCTTTTTGATTGCCAAACGCGCCGCCTATTCTATATCATGCTGAAGGCCGGTCATCGCTCTCCGTGATGACCAAAAACCTTCCCGATAAAGAAAATCAGTTACAGGAGAAAAGACCCAAGTGCTTAGAAATAATTTCAAGAGAGTAACCCTGCTCGCCGCCGCGCTCGTCCTCGTAAGCTGTGCCGCCGCCTACGCACACGCCCGCTACGACTACACCTTCAAGGTGCACAACAAGGGCAAGAACAAGATCGTCAAGCTCCTTGCGTCCGAAGACGGGAAGAGCTACGGCAACTTCGACATCGGCGACGGCATTGACCCCGGCGAGACGGCCACGCTGGTGTGGAGCAAGACGACTGACGACAAGAGCTGCGAGTGGTATTTCAAGGCCGCCTTCGACGACGGCGCGGAGTCCGCGCCCGTCAAGTTCGACTTCTGCGAGAAAGACCTCCTGCTGGAGATTCAGTAACCACCCGCCGGCCAGAGACAACCCCCGACCCGTCTGCATCAAAGAGAGTAAAAAGCCCCTACCGGCGAAAGGTAGGGGCTTTCTCTTTGCCCGCCCGATGCTTCACTCAACCGTGAGTTGAAGACGCACTCAAAGGCCCGCGCGCCCGCGAAACAGGAGGTAATAAACCGGCAGCCCCAGAGCGACGACGCCGACGCCGAGGGCGGCCTGCTTCGGGTTGCTGCCGCCCAGCAGGACGAGCAGCAGCGTCACGAGGATTAAGAAGAAGAGGGGCGTCAGAGGGTAGCCGGGCGTGCTGAAGGCGGGCGCGGAATGTTGCCCGCGGCGCAGGGGGAAGACCGCGGCGACCGTCAGCGCGATGAAGAAGACGACTACGAAGAGGAAGTAGGCGACGATCTCGTCGAACGTGCCGAGGGCGACGAGGAGCGACGCGAGGACTGCTTGCAGCGAGATGGCCGCGGCGGGAGTCCCCGTGCGCGGGTGCACGCGCGCCGCCGCGTGGAAGAACAGGCGGTCGCGCGCCATCGCGTAATAGACGCGCGGGGCCGACATCGTGAGTGCGGCGAGGCTCCCCACGACTGCGACCACGACGATGCCGGAGAAGATCAGTCCGCCCGTCGCGCCGAACAACGCCGCGCCCGCCTGTGCCGCGAAGGTCTCGCCCGAAGTGACCTCCGACAGCGGCACGAGGTAGACGAAGACCGCGCTGACGAGAACGTAGACGAGCGTCACGACGAGCACGCCGCAGGCGAGCGCGAGCGGCAGGTTGCGCTCAGGCTCGCGCACCTCGCCCGAAAGCTTGCTCAAGTCCCACCACCCGCCGAAGGAGAAGAACGCGCCCACGAACGCGCTCGCCAGTGCCGCGGCGAGCGGCGCGCTCCCCGCACGCTGCGCGACGAAGGGCCGGAAGTTAGACCAGTCGCCCGCGCCCGACGCGAAGCCCCAGACGACGACGAAGAGCAACAGGCAGAGCTTGGCGGCGGTCAGCCAGCGCAGAAGCCCCGCGCCCGCGCGTGCGCCCATGATGTTCACGGCGGCCAGCGCGAATATCGCCCCGGCGGCCAACGCCTTCAAACCCGCGGGCGACAGCCGAAAGATGTAGCCCGCGTAGCCGGCCATGCCGATGGCAAGCGCGGCGGTGATGCCGGGGTCAAGGACGAGGAAGGCCATCCAGCCGTACAGGAAGGCGAGCGGTCGCCCGTATGCTTCGCGCAGATAGACGTAGCCGCCGCCCGCTTCCGGAAAGCTCGCCGCCAGCTCGCCGTAGCAGAGCGCGCCGCACAAAGTCATTGCGCCCGTCAGCAGCCAGACCACGAACAGCCACGCGGGCGAGCCGAGCGACTTCGCCATCCCCGCGGGCGTGAGAAAGATGCCGACGGCAATCGTCTCGCCCACGACCGCGGCTGTCGCCGTCCGCAGACCGAGCTGTCGCTTCAGTCGAGAGCTATCCTCTTGGTGCATGCCTGGGAAGGTGGTGAGTGATGAGTGATGAGTGATAAGCAAAGAACAGTCGCCGCAGTTTCTTATCACTTATCACTCATCACTCATCACTCATCACTCATCACGGTCTTAAAAAGTGACGCGCGCGGCGAACTGGAAGGCGCGCGGGCCGCCGGAGCCGAAGACGCCGCCCGCGGTCGTCACGGGCCGCCCGAAGCTCGTAGAGCGCAGGAAGCCGGGGCTGTTCGAGTCCTGACTGTCGCGCACGAGCACGTTCGAGAAGCCGGAGTAGTTGACGTTCGAGACGCCGAGCACGTTCGTCACGTTGAAGAGGTTGAAGACCTCCGCGATTGGCTCGATGCTGACGCGCTCGCCGACGTGGAAGGGGCGCGCAACTCGCAGGTCGAACGAGTTGAAGTTGTCGTTGAAGCGCGCGTCTGAACTGATGAGCGGGAGCGGCCCCGTGCCGGGCACGCCGCCCGCCGCGTTGAGCTGTGTGATGAAGGCGTTCAGCTCCGAGGCGTTGTGGAAGAGTCGCCCGCCCGCGTTGCGCTGCAAGACGGGAACGCGCGAGCTGCCGTCGGGCAGGAGGATATCCATCGGCACGCCCGACGCGAGCGTCCAGAGCGGCGCGACGCGGAGGCCGAGCGGCGCGTCGAAGACCCCTGCGAAGGTGAAGCGGTGGCGCTGGTCGTTGGGCGCGGGGCCGTATTCGAGTTGCAGGTTGTTGGAATTGATTGGGCCGTTGGAGAAGGGAATCTGGTCGTCGTTCGCGTAGTCGAAAGCCTTCGAGAGCGTGTAGGAGGCGCGGAACTGGTAGCGGTGCGAGAGACGCTTCTCGACGCTCAGGAGCAGCCCGTCGTACCTGGACTTGACGCTCGACTCAAGGTTCTTGACGAGGTCGGGGCCGCCGACGACGGGGTTGAAGACCTGGCCGATGGTGCGCCCGATGATGAAGTGCGTGCCGAAGTCGTGGAGGTAGTCGGCGCGCACAACGTAGTCGCGTGCGAACTCGCGCTGGATGCCGACGTTGGTCTGCTGCACCGACGGGTTCTGCAAACGGTTGTCAATGATGTTGATGCCGCCCGCGCCCGCGCCCGGAAGGATGAAGCCCGTGAAGGGGTTGGCGAGCGTCGGCGCGGGCGGAGGGAACTGGCCGCACGCGGGGTTGAAGAGGCACTGCGGTTGAATGAAGAAGACGTTTCCGGCGCGCACCTCGATGGGGAGCGAGCGACCGTCGAGGCCGCGCTCAAGGGATTGAATCTCAAGCGTCACGCGGTCGTAGTAGATGCCGTAGCCGCCGTGGATGCTCGTGCGCCCGTCGTGCGTTGACCAGTTGAAGCCGACGCGCGGGGCGAAGTTGTTCCGGTCGGCGTGGCGGTCGCCTTGCAGGAAGGGGAGCACGAGCGGGTTGATGTCGCCGGGGTAGCGGCTGACGTTCTTGACATCGGTGTCGAGTTCGTAGCGCAGGCCGAGGTTGAGCGTGAGGCGCGGGCTGACGCGCCAGTCGTCTTGCAGGAAGGCGGCGATGTAAGAGTTATTGGCGGCGGGGATGACGAGCGGTTGAGTGGGCACGCCGCTGCGGAGCGTGACGGCGAAGAGGAGGTCGCCATCGTCAACGCGCCCGTCGCCGTTGCGGTCGAAGTCGGGGAAGTCTTCAATCAGCTCGACGCGCCCCTGCTGGAAGACGCCGAGGTTGAAGTCTGCGAGCACGCGCTGGAACTCGCCGCCCGCGGCCAGCGTGTGGTTGCCGCGGATGGCCGTGAAGTTGTCACTGAACTGGAAACGCTTCTGCCTCGTCTGCTGCGGCACGCGGAACGACGCGCCGTCCTGAATGCTCGGAAAGGTGAGCTGCGGGCCGGGCGTGACCGGCGCGGTGTCGTTCGAGAAAGTGCTGAAGCTGAAGTTGAATTCATTGAGGTCATGGGGCGAGAGTATGTTCGTATATTTCGCGACGAGCGAGTGCGAACGGTTGCGGCTCGACTGTCGCTGCGAGGCCGAGCCGATGGAACGTATGAGCGTGCTGGCCGCCACGTCCGTCTCGCGCTGGAGCGAGTGGCGGAGCGTGAGGGAGTTTCGCTGATTGATGCTCCAATCAAAGCGCTCGGTGGAGAGAAGGTCGTCGAGCGGCGCGGGGGCGAAGTCGCGCGTGATGGTGCGGCGCGCGGTGTCGCGCGTGCCGACGAGCACAGCGCCGTTCTGGTTTCGGTATTCGAGCGAGCCGAAGAGCCACGCGCGATCTTTCCTGATGGGGCCGCCCGCGTTGAAGGAATACTGCTCGCGGTCGAAGGGCGGCGCTTGGCCGAGCGTGCGGTCGAAGGTGGCGGGCAGACCTTGAAAGAGGCTGCCGCGGAAGAAGGCCGACGCCGAGCCGTGCAGCTCGTTCGTCCCGGCTTTGGTCACGATGTTGATGACGCCGGAGCCGGAGCGACCGATGCGCGCGTCGAAGCGGTTGGTGGCGATCTGGAACTCCCCGACCGCGTCCTGTGAGATGTTCTGGACAGCGCCGCCCACCACGTCGTCGTTGGCGTCCGCGCCGTCAACCGTGACGCTGCCGCCGCGCCCCGTCTGCCCGGCTGAAGAGATGACGACGGTGTTGGTCTTCGTCGGGTCGAAGTTCGGAGCGGGTGCGTTGCCGGGCGTGAGCAGGGCGAGTTCGAGGAAGTTCCGCCCGTTGAGCGGCAGGTTCTCAATTTCACGCGCGTTGATGACACGCTCGACGGCTGCTGAAGTCGTGTTGACTAACTGTGCGCTCACCCCAAAATCATCGGCGATGACAATCTCTCCGACACTAAGGGCCACGTTAATAGTGACGCTCTGGCCGACCTGCAATGTAACATCCTTGTCCGTCGTGGGCTTAAATCCCGTGGCCGTTACTGTCACTTCATAAGTTCCGACGGGGAGGTCGGGGAAAACGTATAGCCCCTCCTTGTTTGTCTGCGTCTCACGCGTTGTGCCGGTCGCAGTTAGCGTCGCGCGGACGGTCGCGCCGGGGATGACCGCGTCGTTGGGGTCTTTGACGACGCCGCGGAGTGTGGCCGCGGCCAGTTGTTGGCCGGAGGCGTCAGGGGGCGTCGCAACAAGGAATGCCGCGCAGACCGCGACCGCAGTAGTCAGCTTCAACAAGCTTTTTCTCATAAGGTTTCGTCCGTCGTTGTAACGGGAGCAGGCGAGATTTAAAGTGACTGCGTATTAGCACACAACCCGCCGCCCGTGTCATCGTAGAAAAGTTGGAGGCCCGCGTCCAACCAACGCACTACCCACGCGGCGCAAATCAAGACAGGGGCGCGAAGGAGCGCGCGGGGCTTCGCGCCCCTCTGCGCCTTCTTTTGCGCCCTCCGCGGCGGAGAGGCTGATTCATCGTTCCGCACGCGTCACTGGCTTTTGGAGAAGCGATGGTCATAGTTCTGATGGGAGTTTCCGGCTCAGGCAAGACGACAATCGGGCGCGGGCTTGCGGGCGAGTTGGGCTGGAGGTTTTACGACGCCGACGACTTCCACCCGCGCTCGAACGTCGAGAAGATGGCGCGCGGCGTGCCGCTCGACGATGAAGACCGCGCTCCGTGGCTTGAGTCCCTGCGCGATTTAATCAGGTTGTGTCTTGGGCGCGGCGAGAGTGCCGTGCTCGCGTGCTCGGCGCTGAAGCGGAGCTACCGCGCATACCTTTTGATTGACGAGAACGTCAAGCTCGTCTATCTCAAGGGCGATTACGAACTCATAGATGAGCGGCTGAAGAACCGGCGCGGCCACTTCATGAAATCGAAGCTGCTCGACAGCCAGTTCGCCGCGCTCGAAGAGCCGGAGCGAGGGCTGACGGTTGACATCTCCCTGCCACCGGAAAAAATAATCGAAACGATCAGAAGCCGGTTCGAGGTGTAGGGCGCACCCGCACACCGACTTTCGGCACGAAGCGATGCTGCGGCGGGCCGCGACCTCTATCTGGTCGAGCCGCATCGAGGCGATGCCCTTACGCGTCGCTGGAAGTGCGAGCCGCTCGGCTGCCAGCAAACCAGACCCGGCCACGCCGCATCAGATAGTCTTTCCCCGACCCGACTTCAACCAAGCCAGACAACAGGAGCTACCCGATGAGGAAAGCGTTTTTTTCCGCGGCCCCGATTGCGCTCTTGCTATTCCCTCTGCTCGCGCGCACTTCCCTCTGGTTTCCTTCCGCAAGCCGCGCCGGGAACGCGGGCGGCGTGGCTCGCGCGTTGGCACGGCCTTCGGAACCGGAGTCGGTCAGCCGAGTTCGCACGCGCATCTCCGAGGCCAAGCGCCTGCTCGCCTCCGACCCCGCGCCCGTCGCCGGCTCCGTCCGGCTCGCGGTCGGTGACGAGAGCGGCCAGATTCAACTGCTGACGCTGCCGAAAGAGACCTTCCTCTCGAAGGGCGCGGAGGCGCAGGTCGCCACGTCGCAAGGGAGCACGGCACGCCTGCGCGTCGAGCGCGCCAACGGCGTCAACACCGCCGTCTCGGTCACGGGCGCGGACGGTCGCCCCCTCCAACCGCTCGCCGTCGAGTACCCGATTGAGCGCAACGGCGAGGTGACGGAGACGGCCTTCTACACGGCGGCGCACCCGGCGCTGGAGTCTACAGAGATGGCGGACGAGGGCAGGCAGTACGTCCGCCGCACGCTGGACGAGGCCGCGGCTCAGCTCGAAGCGAAGGGCCTCAGCGTCTCGCCCGACATCGTCAACGTGGCCGAGCGCCTGTGCCTCGTCGAGCACGCCGACCACAAACGCTTCCTCAGCGAAGACCGCGGCGCGCTCCTCGACGAGATCGAGACTCTCTACGAACTGAACGCGGGCGACACCTTCCGCTACTCGATCAGCACCGCGGGCGCGGGCGGCATGGTGCAGATGATTCCGAAGACCTATCAGGCGATCCGCGAGCACCACCCGCAGGCGCAACTCAACTCCGACTTCGTCGAGGGGATGCGCGACCACGACAACGCCGCCGAGGCGATGCTGCTCTACATGCAGGACACCTGGGACGGACTCTCGAAGGAGGACGAGGTCGCGGGCGCGCTCAAATCGGGCGTCGCCACGCAGGCCGAGCTGCTGGCCGCGGGCTACAATTCCAACCCCATGCGGCTCGCCAAATATCTGGCGCGCGGCGGCACCGGCTGGCGCACTCTCGTCCCCCGCGAGACGCAGATGTACCTACAGATTTACGCGGCCTTCGACGGACTCGGCGGACGCGACGGCGACTCTCCGGCGCAACAGCAATCTTAGACGCTCCTGCACACTCATCCGATTAACTTCAAAGGGCTATTCATTCTTCGAGTGAATAGCCCTTTGAAGTTAACCGCAGAGGCACAGAGGACGCGTACGGAGCACAGAGAATACAAGAACTCTGTGCCATCTACGTGTCCTCTGTGCCTCTGCGGTTAACTGCCTGTCGCCTTACCCCAACGATGAATAAACCCGCCGACGATTGTCGCGCGTCTTCACAGATGCGGGCAGGTTTGGTATATGTTTCGTCCAACATGAAGAAACAATCTACGTGTGATGTCGGGCGAATTATTGTGAGCGCGCTGGCGGCGTCGTGCGCCGTGGCGCTGCTCGCCGGGGTCTTGCTCCCGCGCGTGTTTGCGCGGCGGCAGAACGCCGGTCTCTACTCGGACATGCACTGGCGCATGATCGGGCCTTTCCGCGGCGGGCGCGTCAACGCCGTCTCCGGCGTGCCGGGCGAGCCGACCGCCTTCTACTTCGGCTCGGTCGGCGGCGGCGTCTGGAAGAGCGTGAACTCCGGGCGCACTTGGACGCCGGTCTTCGACTCGCAGCCGGTCGCCTCCATCGGCGCAATCGGCGTCGCGCCGTCCGACCCGTCGGTCGTCTACGTCGGCACGGGCGAGGCCGACATGCGCTCGCAGATTTCCTACGGCGACGGAATGTACAAGTCCGCGGACGCGGGGCGAACCTGGACGCACATCGGACTCGAAGGCACGCGGCAGATCGGTCGCGTCGTCGTTGACCCGAAGAACTCTTCGGTCGTCTTCGTCGCCGCGCTCGGCCACGCCTACGGCGCGAACCCGGAGCGCGGCGTCTTCCGCACGCGCGACGGTGGCCGGACGTGGCAGAAAGTTCTCTTCCGGAGCGACGACGTGGGCGCGATTGACCTCCAGCTCGACCCCCAGAACTCGCAAGTCATCTACGCGACCCTCTGGAACACGCGCCGCCCGCCGTGGAGCATCTACCCGCCGTCTTACGGCCCCGGCGGCGGCATATTTAAATCAACCGATGGCGGCGACACGTGGCAACAATTGACGAGCGGCCTTCCCGTCGAAGGCTTGGGCCGCATCGGGCTGGCGGTCGCGCCGTCGAACCACACGCGCGTCTATGCCATCGTTGACGCGAAGGCGGGCGGACTCTACCGCTCGGACGATGCGGGCGCGACGTGGAGCCTCATCTCGAAGGAGGCGCGCATCTGGGGGCGCGGCTGGTACTTCTGCAAAGTCGCGGTTGACCCGAAGAACGCGGATACGGTTTACGTCTCGAACACCTCGGTTTATCGCTCGACCGACGCAGGCAGGACGTGGACGGCCATCAAAGGCGCGCCCGGCGGCGACGATTATCACCAGCTCTGGATTTACCCCGACGACCCGCGGCGCATGATCCTGGGGAGCGATCAGGGCGCGGTCGTCACGGAGGACGGCGCGCAGACTTGGAGCAGTTGGTACAACCAGCCGACGGCGCAGATATATCACGTTGCCGCCGACAGACGCTTCCCCTACTGGGTGACGGGCGCGCAACAGGACAGCGGCTCGGTCGGCACGCCCACGAGCAGCAACTTCGCAGAACTCTCGGAGCACGAATGGTCGCCCGTCTGCGCGGGCGGCGAAAGCGACTACACCGCGCCCGACCCGCTCCACCCGGAGATTCTCTTCGGCGGCAGGGTCACGCGCTGCAACGTCTTGACGGGCGAGATCGTCAACGTCTCGCCCGAACGGAGCCTGCCCGCGAACACTGCGCGACATACGTGGACGCTGCCCTTAGTCTTCTCGCAGGCCGACCCGCACGCGCTCTACTTCGCCGACCAGTTCCTCTTCAAGACGACGAACGGCGGCGAGAGCTGGACGCAAGTAAGCACAGACCTCACGCGCGAAGACCCCGGCGTGCCGCCGAACCTCGACGCCGCGACGGCGGCGGACGCGCCCGAAGGCAAGCGCCGCGGCGTCATCTACACCATCGCGCCGTCGCCCCTGCGCGCGCCCACAGTCTGGGTCGGCACGGACGACGGGTTGATTCAACGGACTGACGACGACGGCAAGACCTGGCAGAACGTCACGCCGCCGGAGCTGACGCCGTGGAGCAAGGTCTCGATGATGGATGCCTCGCACGGCGATGTGAACGAGGCATACGCGGCGGTTGACCGCCACCGTCTCGAAGACTACGAGCCGCACATCTTCCGCACGCGCGACGGCGGCAAGACGTGGCAGAAGATTACTACGGGACTCCCCGCGGGCGTCTACGTGCAGACGGTGAAGGAAGACCCGCAGCGGCGCGGCCTGCTCTTCGCGGGGACGGAGCTGAGCGTCTTCGTCTCGTTCGACGACGGCGACCACTGGCAGCCGCTTCAACTCAACCTGCCGCACACGTCCGTCCGCGACCTCGTGGTACACGACGACGATCTCATCATCGCCACGCACGGTCGCGGCTTCTGGGTGCTCGACGACATCACGCCGCTCAGGCAGGCGAGCGAAGAAGTGTCGAGGGCGAGCGCGTTCCTGTTCCGCCCGGCGGACGCGATTCTCCTCCCGCCGTACTCGGAGAACGGCACGCCGCAGCCGCGCGACGAGCCGCTCGCCGACAACCCGCCCTACGGCGCGATCATTGATTACTACTTGAAGTCGGATGCGTCGGGGCTGGTCACGCTTGAGATTCTGAGTCCGGCGGGCGAGGTCGTCCGGCGTTATTCGAGCGCAGACAAGTTGACGCCGGTTGACCCGAACACGCTCGACATCCCGGCCTCGTGGGTTCCCGCGCCGAAGTCGCTCCCCGCTTCGGCGGGGATGCACCGCTGGACTTGGAACCTGCGCCCGCCGCCGCCCGCCGACAGTTCGCGCGGCGGCGGAGGCGCAGCCGTCTTCGGCGGTCGCGGCGTGCCGCCCGTGCTCCCCGGCACTTACACCGTGAGGCTCACGGTCGGCGGCAAGAGTTACACGCAGCCGCTCCGCGTGCAGCCAGACCCGCGCGCGAGGTAAACGGCGAACGAGGTGCTCGGAAGAACTAAAACTGCCGGGGTCGTAGAAGGAGTCTCGAAGGACGCCGCCGGAGGGGTCTCGAAGAACTTCGACTTTGCTTAATGGATCGGCAGGTGCGCGCCGAATTGGTAGCTGACGGCGACCCACACGCTCGCCCACGCGAAGCCGCTCAAGAGGTTGAGCACGGAATACTTCTTCGCGGGCATCTTGACGGTCGCGCAGACGAGCGGGATCGTAATCCGCAGGCCCGCCGCGAAGCGCGAGAGCAGGACGGCCCAGGTGCCGTGGCGCAGGACGAAGCGTTGCACCTTCGGGTAGACGCGGCTGAGGCGTTTGTTTTTTTGTATGAGGCGCGCGGCACGTTCGCGCGCGAGATAGAAATAGACCTGATCCCCGGCAGAGCCGCCGATGGCCGCCGCGATGATGGTCAAGCGCCAGTCGAGCAGTCCCGCCCCGCACAGAGCGCCCGCGGCGATCAGCACCGCTTCACCTTCCCAGAAGGCCGCAATCAGGATTGCGAAGTAGCCGTACTTCGGCAGCCAGCGCAAAAGCTCGGCCTGCGTGCTCGACGCGTCGGCAAAGCTCGCCACCATCAGGAGAGTCTTAGATAACAGTTGTAGTCCCATGAAAGATTAGTCCGCCTGTCCCGACGCACACCCCGGCATCATCCCGCGTGCAGCCTTTCGTTGAAGGCCGCGCTACCGCTCGCGTCCCGCTCGCCGAGCGGTTTGAGGTCGTCCGTCACCTGACGCACGACGCGCAGGACGCGCTCCACGTCCGAGTCGCGCAGGCGCGAATAGACGGGGAGCTGCAAGGCCCGCTCGGTCGCCAACGCGCCGGGGCACGCGGCGGCGAACTCCTCAAAGAGCGGCAGGGCCGAGCACACGTCAACGTGCGTCGTCTCGAAGTCAACGCCGCGGCGTATCGCGCGGCGGCTCGCGAGCGCAGGGTCGGAGGCGTAGACGCAGTATTGATAATAGACGTGCTCCGCGCCGGGCAGAACGCGCGGCGTCCGCACGCTCCGGCAGTCGGAGAGTCCGCGCGTGTAGCGCGCGGCGTGCTCGCGCGAGCGCGAGTTGAATTCGTCGAGGTGCGCCAGTCCGCGTATGCCGAGGATGGCTTGCGCGTTCGAGTAGCGTTGGCGGTAGGTGCGCGGGAAGGGGTCGAGCGGGCGTATCTTCTCCCAGACGTAGCGTGAGAGATCGTAGTGGCCGAAGAGCGAAGCGACGGCCTGAAGGGGGAAGCCCCAGAAGGTGAAGCCGCGCGGGCTGACGCCGACGCGCGAGGCATAGCCGGTGAGGAAGCGTTTGACTAAATCGCCGGTGGCTTGCGATGGCTCTGACTCGGCCTGCTCGCGCACGCGCGCGGCGAGGCGTGCGTCGCCGGTCAGGGCCATGCCGCCGCCGTAGGTGTTGATGCCCTTGAGCATCTGGAAGCTGAAGAAGGAGGCCGCGCCGAACGTGCCGACGGGCCTGCCGCGATAGCGCGCGCCCGCCGCCTGCGCGCAGTCTTCGACGACGACGAGGCCGCGCCTTTCGGCGACGCGCATGACCTCACTCATCTCGCACGGCTGGCCGTAGAGATGCGTCGGGACGATGGCGCGCGTGCTATCGGTTGTCGCCGCTTCGATCTTCGAGGGGTCGAGGTTGAAGGTCGTCGGGTCAACGTCAACGAAGACGGGCCTGAGTCCGGCGCGGCGCGCGATCTCCGGCACGACCCAGAAGGTGAGCGCCGGAAAGATGATCTCGCTCCCCTGCGGCAGGTCGAGCGCGCGCAGGATGTAGTAGAAGGCCATGCGACCGAACGAGGCCGCGACCGCGTGCTCGGCGTCGTGGTAGGCGGCGAAGCGGCGCTCGAACTCCGGAACGGCAGGCCCCTCGACGGCCTCGCCGCGCCGGAAGGCCGCGACGACTTCCTGCTCGTCGCCCGGCACGGTGCGGACGCCGTAGCGCGCGATGGTGCGAAGGTTCATACCGTGGCCTTCCTCTGCGAAACCCAGGGGCGGTCGAAATAGTCGTACTTCCGCCAGGCCCACGCGTCGGCGCGTTCGATGAGAGGATGGCGCGAGTAGCGGTGCATGCCGATGAAGTTGAAGAGGCGCGAAGGGCGACCGAAGAAGCGCGAGTAGGCCATGCCGAGCATGAGGCGCGCGCGGCGCGGCGTCAGGACGGGGTGGTTGAAGTTGAGCGTGTAGCCGTCGAACTTCTCCCAGTCGGTCTCGAAGATGAGCGGCTTGAGCTGCTTGAACTGCGGCGTGCCCGGATACGGCGTCAGGATTTTGAAGTTCGCGGCGGTCGTGTCCAACTCGCAGGCGAAGCGGATGGTCTCCTCGATGTCCTCCTCGGTCTCTTGCAGGAAGCCGATGACGTAGAAGGCCGTCGTCGCGATGCCGAGCTGCCAGCAGAGGTCAACCATGCGGCGCATGTGCTCGTGCGGGATGAAGCGGCGCGCGACCCTCTTCAAGACGGCGGGGTCGGGCGACTCGACGCCGAAAGAGATTTCGCGCAGACCGGCGGCGTGCAGCTTGCGAATCAGTTCTTCGTCGAGGTCGTCCATCCGCGTCTCGCACTCGAACGAGAGCCGCAGTCCGCGCGCGAGAATCTCTTCGGCAATCGCCATGCAGCGCTCGCGGTCGAGCGTAAACAGCGGGTCGCGGATTTTGATGTGGATGCGTTTGTAGAGCCTTTCCAACTCCTCCATCTCGGCGACGACGCTTGAGACCGAGCGGGCGCGGAAGCTGGCCGTGATGCGGTGCGGGCAGTAGGTGCAGTGCTCCGGGCAACTGCGGCTCGTCAGCATCGGGACGGCGCGCGTCAGCCTGCCGCGGCTGTAGTCCGCGTAGCCGAAGCGCTTCGACTTGACCAAGTCCCAGCGCGGGAAGGGGAGCGTGTCGAGGTCGTTGATCGCCGGGCTGGGCATGACGCCGCTGGCCTCTTCGCCCGCGGCCAGCCGGAGAGCCGCCGCCTCCGGCTCTCCGTTGATGATGAAATCGCCGTGTCCCTCGAACAGTTCGGGCAGGTGCGTGGCGGGCGTGCCGAAGAACCCGACCCGCGTGCCGCGCGCGCGCGCGGCGGCGGCCCACTCCAACTCGTGCCTGAAGTCAACGAGCGAGGTCAGCACCAGCGCCAGATCGCCTTCGACGGCGCGGTCGTCGTGCGTGATGACGACCTCGTGCCCCTCGCGCGCGAAGATCGCGGCCAGATAGCCGGTGTGTATGCTCGGCACGTTGAGGAGCACGCTCCGCACGTTCTTGGCGATGTTCGTCCATACCGAGTCGCCCCTGAAGCGCGAGCCGTACCCGCCCACCACCGTGTCCTTCGTAACAGAGCCGCCCCTGCCTCGAAGGTCGGCCAGAACCACTTTTGACATGGAATCGCTCCGATGCCCGCTCGAAACACACGCGCGGGGGATGACTAACGTGGCGTTAGCTTACGCGGGCGTCAAGTCAACGTCAATTCGCTCAGGCGTCCATGACCGCGACGCGCGTGGCCCGTTCGCTCGCGCCCGTTTGAAGTTCTGCGTCGGGGCGGCGTGCGTCCGCTTTGCATTTGACAACGAGGGCGCGTCGCGTGTTTTATGGAGCGGCCCATTTTGCTCCCGGCTGTGAGGCAGACTCGTTAAGTCTGCACGGCGCGCGTTTCCCTTTAACGGTTTTCACTTCGGCCAACGGTTCCTGCCTGCTGTTGCGCGGCAGTCCGTCCGGCGGCGCGCGTCACACCGAGAGCGGGCGGACTTGCTCCGCCCGACTCTTCGCTTCGGGCGGCGACAGTGCGGCCAAGCCATCCTACCAAGACAGCGAGGATACCATGCAGCTTTCACTCCGACGCCTTGTCATCTGTCTCTTCGTGCTCGCCGCGTCCGCGCCGCTCGCCTCCGCGCAAATCAAGCCGGGCCGCGATTCCAATCAGCCCGTTGACGAGGAGTACACGCGCAAGATTCAAGAGTACACGACCGAGCCTTACTTCACTTCGCCGCTCGTTGACTACCTGCCCGCCTCGCCCACGGTGCCGACGCCGAAGGCCGTGCTCGGCGACGTGGCCGGAGCGCCGGGCAAGCTCCCTTACGCCGAGGACGTGTACAAGTACATGCGGATGCTTGAGAAGGCCAGCCCGCGCGTCCGCGTCTTTTCCATCGGCAGGACGGAGGAGGGGCGCGAGATGATTGCGGTCGCCGTCGCGTCGGAGAAGCTGCTCGCGCAGCTCGAAGAGAATCGCGCCCGCCTCGCCAAGCTCGCAGACCCGCGCACCATCAACCTCGACGACGCGCAGGCCGACACTCTGGTCGCGCAGTCAACCCCGGTCTATTACATCACCGGCACCATCCACTCGCCGGAGACCGGAGCGCCGACGGCCTTGATGGAGCTGGCCTACCGCCTCGCCGTGGACGAGAGTCCTTACGTCCGAAACATCCGCGAGAATCTGATTACGCTCATCACGCCGGTCGTCGAGGTTGACGGGCGCGACCGAATGGTTGACCTCTACAACTGGCACCTCGCCCACCCCGGCGAGAATTACCCGCCGCTCATCTACTGGGGCCACTACGTCGCGCATGACAACAACCGCGATGCGATGGGACTCACGCTCAACCTCACGCGCAACGTCCTCAACACCTACACGTCCTGGCACGCGCAGGTCATCCACGACCTGCACGAGTCGGTGCCCTATCTCTACGACAACACCATCGGCGACGGCCCCTACAACGCCTGGCTCGACCCCATCCTCACCGACGAGTGGCAGATGATCGGCTGGAACAACGTCTCGGAGATGACGAAGTTCGGCATGCCCGGCGTCTTCGCGCACGGCTCGTTCGACACATGGTCGCCCGGCTACCTGATGTTCATCGCCGCCACGCACAACGGCATCAGCCGACTCTACGAGACCTTCGGCAACGGCGGCGCGGACACGGAGGAGCGCACGCTCTCGCAGTCGGAATATTCGCGCACGTGGTACCGGCAGAATCCGCCGCTGCCGCGCGCACGCTGGTCGCAGCGCAACAACAACAACTACGAGCAGACGGGACTGCTCACCGCGCTCCAATACTTCGCCGACAACGGCAAGCTCTTCCTGAAGAACTTTTATCTCAAGGGCAAACGCTCGATTGAGAAGCCGCGCAACGAAGGCCCTGCGGCCTACGTCCTCTCGGCTGACGACCCGCGCCTCGGCACGCAGGCCGAGTTGCTGCGCGTCCTCCAACTCCAGGGCTGCGAAATCTCGCGCGCCACCGCGCCCTTCACCGTCACAGTCAAGTCGAAGCGAAAGGGTGGCGGAGAGAACAGGCCGAACGCGCCCGCCGCCAACGCCAACGCGAGCACGGAACTGGCGGCGCAGGCGCGGCCCGAAGGCGAGCGGAGGGAAGCGGGCGAGCAGAGGAACGCGAACCAGGCTCCTCCGGCGGGGCGCGCGGGCGCAGGTGGGGCGACGGAGACGCGACAGTTCCCCGCGGGCAGCTACATCGTCCGCATGGATCAGCCTTACAGCCGCATCGCCGACGCGCTGCTCGACTATCAATACTGGAGTCCGCGCGACCCGCAGCAGCAGCCCTACGACGACACCGGCTGGACTTTCGGCGAGCTTTACAACGTGCAGGTCGTGCGCGTCACCGACCCGAAGGTGCTCGACGCCCCGATGGAGCGCGTCACAAGCCCCGTGCGCGCACGCGGCGGAGTCGAAGGCACGGGGCAGGTCTTCGTCATCAACCACAACGCCGACGATGCGCTCGCGACGTTTCGCTATCGTCTGAAGGGTGCGAACATCGAGGCTGCGGAAGAGCCTTTCAACGCCGCGGGCCACAGCTTCAACCGCGGCTCCTTCATCATCCGGGGCGTCGCCGCCGCCGAACTCAACCGCGTCGCCACAGACCTCGACCTGCGCGCAATCGCGCTGGCCGATGCGCCCTCGGTCAAGGTCCATCCGGTGCGCGCCGCGCGCATCGCGCTTCTGCACACGTGGCTCTCGACGCAGGACGAGGGCTGGTGGCGCATGGCCTTCGACAAGCTGCAAATCCCCTACGACTACATCAGCACGCAGGACGTGAGCCACGACGCAAACCTCAACGCCAAGTACGACGTGATCGTCTTCGCGCCCGTCGGACGCGGCGCGCAAGCGGTCGTCATGGGGATGCCGATGTGGGGCAACCCTCTGCCCTGGAAGACGACGACGCTCACGCCCAACCTCGGCAAGATTGACTCGACCGACGACATGCGACCGGGCCTCGGCGACACGGGGTTAGCCAACCTCCGCAGCTTCGTCCGGCGCGGCGGCCTGCTCCTGACGGCGACCGACACCTCGAACCTCGCCGTCACATACAACCTGACGCAAGGCGTCTCGACCGCGCAGCCGCAGCGCATGAAGCTGGTCGGCAGCGTCCTGCGCGCGAAGTTCGTTGACCTGACGAGTCCGATTGCTTACGGCTACGGCGACACGCTCTCCGTCTACGCCGACGACCCGCCCATCTTCGGCCTGTCGAACATCGCGGGCGGGCGCGGCGGACGCCGCAGCGCGGGCGAGGGCGAGCGCGAGACCGGGCGCGGCACCGTCAACGACCCGGACGTGGTGCAGGGGCGGCCTCCCGTCGAAGCGCCCGAAGAGCCGACCGCCGAGACGTGGCAGGCGATGCCGCTCTCAGAGGAGCAGGCGCGCAACGGCATCTACGTCATCCCGCCCGCCATGCGCCCGCGCGTCGTGCTGCGCTACGGCGAGGCACGCGACCTGCTCGTTTCTGGCCTGCTCGATCAGGGCGGCGAACTGGCGCAGCACGCGGCGGTCGTTGACGTGCCCGTCGAGCGCGGTCACGTCGTCCTCTTCTCCAACAACCCTGTCTGGCGCGGCGAGACGCACGGGAGCTACTTCCTCGTCTTCAACGCCATACTCAACTTCGATAACCTCAATGCCGGGCGCAAGCTCGACCAGAAATAGCCGGGTGGCCGCCCGCGCCAAACGCGTTTGGCGCGGGCGGCCACCGAAAGACCCTCCGAGGACGTTATGAAGAAAGTTTATCTCCTTGCTCTCTGCGCGCTGTTCGTGCTTTCGGTCGCGGCCTCCGCGAAGGAAGCGCGGCTCATACGCTATCCGCACTACTATCAGGGCCGCGTCACCTTCAGCTACCTGGGCGACATCTGGGTCGCCGACGAAGACGGGCGAAACGTCCAGCGCCTCACGGTCAACCGTGCGCGCGACGTGTACCCGCGCTTCTCGCCCGACGGCAAGTGGATCGCCTTCTCAAGCGACCGCAACGGCAACCTCGACGTTTTCATCATGCCCTCGACGGGCGGCACGCCGAAGCAGTTGACCTTCAACTCGGCGGAAGACACCGTGCTCGGCTGGACGCCCGACGGTCGGGCCGTGCTCTTCTCTTCAAACCGCGGCGAGAGCTTCATGCCCATGCTCTACACGGTCTCGGTTGACGGCGGCATGCCCGTGAGCGCGGGCGTGGACATGGGCGTGCAGGCGTCTTACTCGCCCGATGGGCGGCGGCTCGCCTACAACCAGAAGTCGCAGGTCTACTGGCGCAAGTATTACCGCGGCGCTTATCAATCGGACGTGTTGGTCGCCGACATCGCGGACAAGAAATTCACGCAACTTACCGACTTCGACGGCCTCGACTCCTGGCCGATGTGGTCGCGCGACGGGAACATTTACTTCGTCAGCGACCGCGATGGAAATGGGCTGACCAACATCTGGCGCGTCTCGGAGTCGGGCGGACGTGCCGAGCGCGTCACCTCCTTCAAAGAAGGCGACGTGCGCTGGCCCTCGATCAGCGCCGACGGAAAAACCGTCGTCTTCGAGCACGACTTCGGCATCTCGAAGCTGGACGTGGCGTCGAAGCGCGTCACGCCGCTCCACTTCGACATCAATGCTGAGACCGAGGAGAACTCGGCGGAGGTGCGCGACTTCAACTCGCAGGTTGACGACTTCGACCTCGCGCCCAACGCGCGCCGCATCGCCTTCAGCGTCCACGGCGAGGTCTTCACCGCGCCGGTCGAAGAAGGCGACCTGCGACAGATCACCGATAACCCGGCGCGCGACCGCAACGTCAACTACTCGCCCGACGGCAAATGGCTCGCCTACGTCTCCGACCGCAGCGGGCGCGAGGAGATTTACGCTGCGGCGGTTGACGGCGCGGGCGAACCGCAGAAGCTCACAGACCTCGACGCGCTCAAGCTCGCCTACGCGTGGTCGCCCGACTCGACGCAGATCGCCTACACCTCTTCGGACGACAAGCTGAGAGTCGTCGCGGTCGCAAGCCGGGAGACGAAGGAGTTGAGCACGTCGCGCTACGGCAACATCGGCTCGCCCGCGTGGTCGCCCGACGGCAAGTGGCTCGCCTTCTCGAAGCCCGACGCGACGCGCACCACAGACATCTACCTCATCCCTTCGACGGGCGGCGAAGAGAAGAAGGTGACGTTTGAATCCTTCAGCGAGTCGAACCCGCGCTTCTCGCCCGACGGGCGCAAGCTCTACTTCACGCGCAACGACAGCGTCGCGTTCGGGCAGGGCGACCGCCCGTCAATACAACTCTTCTCCGTCGCGCTCGAACACCTCGACCGCGACCCGGACGACCCCGAGGAGCGCGCCGAGGCAGAGGCCGCGCGCGAAGAGCAACAGCCGCCTGCGGGCGAGGGCGGCGGCATGCCCGTCGGCCAGGGCATGCGCCGGCAGATGGGCGCGCAGCGTCAGCCCGCCCGTCCGGTCAACATAGACTGGGCCGGACTCAAGCGGCGCACGAAGCAGTTGACGCGCCTTTCGTCGCCCGTCATTGATTACACGGTCTCGCCCGACGGGCGCACGCTCGTCTTCGCCACGGTCGAGACTGCGGGCATCATCAACCTGCCGGTCATCTACTCAATCGGCGAGGACGGCAGGCGTCTCGTGCGCGTCACTTCGGGCGCGCCGCCCGCCGGCGAGGGCGGTCAGGAGTCGCCCACGCCCGGAGGCTTCGGAGGCTTCCGTCTCATCTCGCACCTCAGCGTCTCGCGCGATTCGCGCACGCTCTTCTTTCAGGAGGGCGAGTACGTCTATTCCGTCCCGATGCCTCTGGCTGCCGCGAGCGGCGCGTCGGCGGCGTCCGCGTTCGGCGCAGCCCCGCGCCGCCGCGTCAACTTCGTTGCGAAGGTGAAGGTTGAACGACCGGCGGAGTGGGCGCAGATGTTCGACGACGCGTGGCGCACGATGAAGTATCGCTTCTACGACCCACGGATGCACGGCTACGACTGGGACGCGGCGCGCGCCAAGTACCGCCCGCTCGTCGAGTACGTCGGCGACCGGCAGGAGCTTCTCAACATCATCAACGAGATGATCGGCGAGCTGAACGCCTCGCACACGGGCGCGGCTCCGCCGCCCGCGGGGCGCGAGCCGGGCGCGGTCTCCACGGGCCACCTCGGCGTTGACCTTGAGCCGGACTCGTCGGCGGGCCGCTACCGCGTCTCGTACATCTACGAAGACGGCCCGGCGGATAAGGACTGGGTGAAGGTCGCGTCGGGCGACTACCTCATCGCCATTGACGGCAAGCCCGTGAAGGCGGGCGACGACTACTGGCCGCTTCTGAACTACCGTCTCAACCGCAAAGTCGCCGTCACCTTCAGCAAGTCGGCGAACGGCGAGGGCGCGTGGACGACGCGCATCGAACCCGTCTCGATGCAGTCTTACGCGACCTTGCGCTACGAGCGCTGGGTGAAGGAGCGGCGCGCGATGGTGGACAAGCTTTCGGGCGGGCGCGTCGGCTACATACACATCCGCGCGATGGATCAGCCGTCCTTGAGACGTTTCGAGAAGGAGCTGCGCGAGTATCGCAACAAGGAGGCGATGGTCATTGACCAGCGCTGGAACGGCGGCGGCAACATCGAGCAGGAGTTACTCGGCATCCTCGTCCAGCGGCAGTATCAACTCTGGCAACCGCGCGGGACGGAGGCGACGGCGCGGCCCTTCGAGGGCTTCTTCGGCCCGAAGGTCGTATTGCAGAACTGGCGCTCGGCCTCCAACGCAGAGATGTTCCCGGCGGGCTTCCGCGCCCTCGGCCTCGGCAAGCTCGTCGGCACGCCGACGATGGGCGCGGTCATCGGCACGGGCAGCTACTCACTGATTGACGGCTCGACGGTACGCACGCCCGGCGTCGGCGTCTATCTCGCCGACAAAAAGCAGACCAACATGGAGAACTACGGCGTGCACCCGGACATCCTCGTGGACAACACGCCCGAAGATAACCTCGCGGGCCGCGACCGCCAGCTCGAAGCCGCGGTGCAGGAACTGCTCAAGGAGCTTCAGGGCGGCGGCAACCGGCTCGCGAGCGGCGAGGACAGGTAACAGCCCGAACCGTCGGCGGACAAAAAAGCGGGAGGCGACGTGCAGAGTTACTGAATTGCACGCCGCCTCCCGCGTCGTTCGTTACGGGGGCAAAGCCTGCGACCCTCGCCGCTTCCAACGCTCTCGCCGGTGTTCAACTCCGCGCGTCCGTCATACAATGCACGGCGCGTGAGTGAAGAGGATGACGGGGAAGAGAATCACAAGCTACTTCATCGCTGCTCTCAGCATTGGGGTCGCCACGACGTTGCTGAAGTCGTTCGGCGAGAGGGCCAACGCGACGACGGCGGCGCTCGCGTTCCTGCTTGTGGTGCTCTTCGTCGCCACTCTACGGGGGAGCCGACCGGCGCTGCTGGCGTCCGTGCTCGGCATGCTGTGCTTCAACTTCTTCTTCCTTCCACCCACGGGGACGTTCACCGTTGCAGACCCGGACAACTGGATCGCGCTCTTCGCCTTCCTCGTCGTCGCCATGACCGCCGGGCAACTCTCGGCGCGCGCACGCCGTCGCGCGGAAGAGGCCGAGGCCGGGCGGCGCGAGATCGAGCGCCTGTACCGCGAGTTGCGCGAAGCCTTCGAGCGCGCCAGCCACGCCGAGGCGCTGCGCCGGAGCGAGCGCCTGAAGTCGGCCCTGCTCGACGCCGTGACGCACGACATACGCACGCCGCTCACCTCGATCAAGGCTTCGGTGACGACCCTGCTCGACGAGGCGCGCGCAGGGACGGACGGCGGCGGCGCACACGCCATCGCGCTCGACGCCGAGTCGAGGCGCGACATGCTCGAAGTAATAGACGAGGAGAGCGACCGTCTCGACCGCTTCGTCGAGGGTCTGATTGATCTGGCGCGCATCGAGGCGGGCGAGATGCAGTTGCGCCGCCGCTGGGGCGCGCTCGACGAGATCATCGCGGCGGCGCTCGCGCGTGCCGCGCCGCTGACCGACGGTCGCCGCATCGCGGTCGAAACGGAAGACGGCCTGCCGGTCGCGCGCGTTGACCCGCGCGCCGTCGCCGAGGTCGTCTACACTCTCCTGGACAACGCCGCGAAGTATTCGCCGCCGGGGACGGCGATACGCATCGAGGCCCGACGCGGCGCGGGCGAGATGATCGAGGTCGCGGTCGAGGACGAGGGGCCGGGTGTGCCCCCGGACTTGCGCGAACGCGTCTTCGATAAGTTCTTCCGCGCGACCGGCGGCGACGCCTCTGCGCTCCGCAGGCCAACGGGCACGGGAATGGGACTGGCGATTGCGCGCGGGATCGTCGAGGCCCACGGCGGCCACATCCGTATCCAAGCCGCCGCGGGCGGCGGCGCGCGCTTCGTCTTCACCCTCCCCATCGGCGACGACGAAGAGACAGGAGAAGTGTTGAGTGATGAGGAAAGCTGATGGCTGTTAGCTGATGGCTTTTAGCTTTTCAGTCTTGAGCTAACAGCTAACAGCCATCAGCTTTCCTCATCACTGCTTTAAAGGTATGGACAGGAAGCCCCGCATCCTTGTTGTGGACGACGAGCCGCAGATCACGCGCGTGCTGCGGACGAGTCTGTTCACGCACGGCTACGACGTGCGCACAGCCGCCGACGGCGTTTCGGCGCTGGAGACTTTCGGCGACTGGCATCCCGACCTCGTCGTCACGGATTTAGCCATGCCGGACATGGACGGCCTGGAGCTGTGCCGACGCTTGCGCGCCGTCTCGCAGGTGCCGATCATCGTGCTCTCGGCGAAGGGCGACGAGCGGGCGAAGGTCGGGGCGCTCGACCTCGGCGCGGACGACTACGTGACGAAGCCCTTCGGCATTGACGAACTGCTGGCGCGGATGCGAGCGGCGCTGCGCCGCGCGGCGATGGCCCCGGCGGGCGAAGGGCCGCAGTCCGTGCTCGAAGCGGGCGACTTCCGCGTTGACCTTGAAGCACGAAGCGTCGGCGTCGGCGGCGCGGACGTGCACCTCACGCCGAAGGAGTTCGACCTGCTCGTCTATTTCCTCCGCCACGCCGGCAAGGTTCTCACGCACCGCACACTCCTCGCCGCCGTCTGGGGCGGCGACTACACGGAGCAGTCCGAATACCTGCGCGTCTTCGTCGGCCAGTTGCGGAAGAAGATCGAGCCGGAGCCGGCCTCGCCGCAGTACATCCTCACAGAGCCGTGGATCGGCTACCGCTTCGACCCCGGCGCGTGAGCACGCCGCCCGCGCCGCCTCGCCCTTATGGAATCCTTATAAAACCTTTACGCCTTTTTTACGCGAACCGACATAGCATTTCACCGTTGATAATTCGGTCTGCCGAAGTTGTCCGCCGCGCCCGAAGTGGCGGGCAGCAGACAACGCAGGGGAAACAGCTTCCCGCGCGCCAGGCGTGGCACGGGGCGCATCGCGGAAAGGCGCAGATGATCTCCCTTTTCGCGTCGGATACTTCTTCCGTCCAGACCCGACAGCTAACCTCGTAGGCTAAAGGGAAGGGCAAACGCTTGCGAACGTTTTCAAACAGGGCGTAGGGCAATGCTGCTCCGCGCCCTTTGTCGTGTGTCGCGAATCAGCGTGCCGGGCACGAGGTCAGTGTCGCCCGCTGCAAGCGGGCGGGTATTAGCGACGGCAAAATCCGCCCGCTTGCAGCAGGCGGCACTGACCGTACACAGGGAAGGCATCTATGGCTACAAGGGCCGAGAATCTCGCCGGGCGTACAAAGGTGGTCGTCGCCACGTCCGTGATGCTGTCGTTCATCTCCTTCTGGCGCGCGGCGGCCATCGTCTTAAACGACCTCGGCTCCTCAGCCTATTACGTCGGCGGCATTGCCGAGCAGGCCGTGGGCCACGCCGCGCCGTGGTTCATCC
>DATARW010000013.1:0-3181 GCA_036263975.1 Pyrinomonadaceae bacterium | reverse complement strand
CCGCCCTTCGCACTGGGCGAGTGGTACTCGTACCTCGTCGTTGACCGCAAGGGCACGCTCGAAGACGACTGGGAACTCGTTGACCTGAAGACGACGCGCGGCTGCACGTTCGAGATTGATGTTTAGGCTTATGAACCTCTTCGCGCTGTTCGCACCACCGAACTTCATAGACGACCTGCTGCTGAAGTTGTTCAGCCGCGAGACGGTGAACTTCGTCGTGTGGCCGTTCATACAGATCGGCGCGGTCGTCACGCTGATCGCCGTCTGGGCTTTGTACGCGAGCTACCTGGAGCGGAAGATTTCCGCGTTCATGCAGGCGCGTCTGGGGCCGATGCGCGTCGGGAAGTGGGGACTGTTGCAGCCCATCGCCGACGCCGTGAAACTCCTCACGAAAGAAGACCTGATGCCGGAGCAGGCCGACCCCTACATCTTCCGCTTCGCGCCGTACATCGCGGTCGCCGCGACCTTCCTGACCTTCTCGGTCATGCCGTTCGCGCCGAACTGGGGCGTCATCACGGACGTGAACATCGGTTTGCTGTTCGTGCTCTCGGTCTCCTCGGTCGGCGTGCTGGCGCTGATACTGGCGGGCTGGTCTTCAAACTCGAAGTACGCGCTCCTCGGCGGCCTGCGCTCGTCGGCGCAGATGGTCTCCTACGAGGTCTCGATGGGACTCTCGCTCATCGGCGCGCTCATGTTCGCGCGCACCCTCTCGCTCTCCGGCGTGACGACCGCGCAGGCGTCCGACTCCATCTGGTTTCTCCTCTACCAGCCGCTCGCCTTCGCCGTCTTCTTCATCAGCGGCATCGCCGAGAACAACCGCGCGCCCTTCGACCTGCCCGAAGCCGAGTCGGAACTCGTCGCGGGCTTCCACACAGAGTATTCCGGCATGCGCTGGTCGCTCTTCTTCATGGCCGAGTACGCGGCGATGGTCGTGGTGGCGGCGGTGGCGACGACCGTATTCCTGGGCGGCTGGTACCTGCCCGGCGTGCTCCGGCTCGCGGGCGGCTACAACAATTTTTACTACTTCCTGAGCCTCGTCGTCTTCGTCGTCAAGTGCGGCGTCCTGCTCTACCTCTACTTCTGGTTCCGCTGGACGTTCCCGCGCTACCGCTACGACCAGTTGATGGACTTGGGCTGGAAATGGCTCATCCCGGCCTCGCTCCTGAACGTCGTCTGGACGGCCCTGACCATCTTCGCCGTGCAGGCGCTCGACGGCTGGAATCAGATCAGGACGATTGAATCGCTGGACAAGGGACTGAACCTGACGGCGACGGGCAAGGGCGTTGCCATCGCCTTCGGCTGGGCCGGCCTGATAGTCGCCGCCGCGTTCCTCGCCGCGCTCAACTGGCGCTCGCGCGACTTCAATCTCAGGAAGCAGCGCCGCCAAGTCCGACTCGTTGACGTGCCGAAGGGCAAGCCCGCGGTGGCGACGACCGCGGCGACGGAAGGATGAGAAACGCAAGGAGGAAGGATGAAGGCGGAAGGAAGAAAGCCTGAAGATGAAAGGCCGCGCAGAACACCGCGCCTTCATCCTTCTGCCTTCATCCTTAGATTCATATGCCACTGGTCAAAGTTCCGCAGTCGACCTGGAAGGAGAAGCTGAGACGCTTCTTCCTGTTCGACCTGATTCAGGGGATGCGTCTGACGCTGAAGTACAACCTCGGCGCGCTGACGGACAAGGACTCGGTCAAAGGGTTCGGCATCTACACGGAGCAGTACCCGAAGGAGCGCCCCATCGTCGCGCCGCGCTTCCACGGTGCGCCGCGCCTGAACATGGACCCGGAGACGCATGAGTCTCTGTGCATCGCCTGCAACCTCTGCGCGCTCGCCTGCCCCGAAGACTGCATTGACGTGATTCCGATGGACATCGAGGTCATGGTCGCCGGCAAGCCGCGCAAGAAGAAAGTCCTCGACGAGTTCATCTTCGACACCTCGCGCTGCATGTTCTGCGCGCTCTGCCAGGAGGCGTGCCCGACGGCCTGCCTCGAACTGACGCAGGAGTTCGAGCTGGCGACCTACTCGCGCGCAGGCTTCGTCTGGAATCGAGAGATGCTGGAGCAGGGACGCGAGGCTCGCAAGTTTGAAGCCTGATTTTTTTGATTTTTGATTTGCGATTGTTGATTTGGAAATGCGCGGGCGACACCGAATCGAAAAATCGCAAATCAAAAATCGCAAATCAAAAATCCTATGGTTTTGTCCGGCTGGGAAAGCGTCTTCTTCTGGGTGTTCGCGCTCGCCGCGCTGATCGCGGGGCTTTTGACCGTGATGGCGCGCAACGCCGTCCACTCGGCGATGTTTTTGATCTCGACGCTGGTGGCGGTGGCGGCGCTCTTCATCCTGCTCGGCGCGGAGTTCATCGCGGGCGTGCAGATACTCGTCTACGTCGGCGGCGTGATGGTCTTGTTCCTCTTCGTCATCATGCTCGTCAACGTCTCTTCGGAGGAGCGCGGCGGCGAGGAGTTGTTCAATCGCCCGGCCCAAGTCACCGCCGCCGTCTGCTTCGCCGCGCTCCTCGTCTTCGGGCTGTTCTACGCCATCAACAAGTCGGCGGGGCAGTTCGCCGCGGGCGGCGCGGGCGCGGAGGAGCGCGCCGACGCGCAAGACCAGGCGAGGCTCGCGCGCGAGGCGGCGCTCAGGCCGTCCGCGACCGGCGTCAACAGGATTTCCGAGGACACGCAGCGCATCGGCGGCAGCCTCTACCGCTACGGCGGCCTGCCCTTCGAGATTGCGAGCGTGCTGCTGCTGGTCGCCATCGTCGGCTCGGTGCTGCTCGCACGCACGGCGAAGCAGGAACTCGCCGCGGACGACGTTGACCCGAAGGTGGTCGAGGAGTTGGAGACCACGGGCGAGTTGACGCCCGCCGAGGTCGAACAGGCCCTGCACGCGCACGACCTTCAAGTCTGAGGCCGCCGGCGGCGACGCGGGCGCGGGCGTACGCACGCACGCTTACTCGATGCCGGGGCGACTCAGGGTTCGCTCAAGTTTCAGTGAGGACGTATGAACAGCTTCTTAGCTTCGACGTTGATTCTCCTCTGGCAGGACACGGCCCTGGGGCGCATGTCCGAAGGGATACAGCACCCAGACCTCTCGAAGTTCCTCGTCATCGGGGCGCTGCTCTTCTCAATCGGCGTGGCGGGCGTGCTCGTGCGCCGCAACATCATCGTCATCTTCATGTCCATCG
>DATARW010000011.1:0-44850 GCA_036263975.1 Pyrinomonadaceae bacterium | reverse complement strand
CCCCCCCCCCCCCCGCCCATTACAGCACGACCCTCGCGCGGCGTGGTGGCCGCACGCGAGTCGCGTCAGGTTCTCGAACGTCCAAGCCGTTTGTGACTAACGCTGCGGCGGCGTGGCGTTCGCGTTACTGTTCGCGTTCGTGTTCGTGTTGGTCGTTGCACCCGTGCCGCGACGCCCGCGACGTCCTCGGCGTCGGCTCGTGCCGGTCGTCGGCGGCGTCGCTCCGCCCGTCGCCTCGGCTCCGGTCGTGGCTTCACCCGTCGAGGCCGCAGGGGCCGTCGCAGCGCGCCTGCGCCCGCGCCCGCGCCTCGTGCCGCCGACACCTGCGGGAGCGAACGAGCACTTATTGGACTCGCCGGGCACGGGCGAGAGCGTCAGGCGGTCGCCGCTCTTCCTGGCACGCACAGAGACGGTTTGCGGAGTGCCGCCGCCCGCGGCGTCGAACCGAAGGGTCGCGCCCGTGTAGCCGCGTGTCGTCTCGGCGGTGATCCGGCCCGACCCGCTCGCCGCGCCGCTCAAGGTGAACTGGTTGCCGTTGATGGTCAGCGTGGCGTCGCCGGTATTGCTGAGACAGTTGATCGTGCCGGTATATGTGCCGGACAGATCGGTCTGCTCGCCGCCGCTGACGTTGGCGTTCGCAATCGTCCCCACGCTCGAAGCCGCGCCTGACGCGCGACGGCGACCGCGACGACCGCGACGACCGCGCGTGCCGGTCGTCTGGCCGCCCATGCCACTCATGTTCGAGTTATCCCCGGCCATGTTCGTGTTCTGGGCGGCGGCATCGCCCGTGTTGGCGTTGGCGTCGCTTGCCGCGTTCGTGTTCGCGGCGGCGCGGCGGCGTGTGCGGCGGACGGGACGGCGGGCGCGACGATTCGTGTTCGTGGCGTTGGCGTTCTGCGTGCTTGTGTCCTGCGTCGTGCTGCTGTTGGCGTTCTGCGCCAGAGCGCCGAAGTCTGCACCGACGAGGGCAGCGGTCGTGAAGGTGACAAAGAGAAGGACGACAAGGAATCTAACGCTGCGCTTCTTACTCACGGATGATTCTCCTCCTGTTAACATCTGCGCGTGCCGGGTGGTTGGCCGACGCGCGTCAGCGATCATTCTGACGACCTCCCCGTGTCTCCGCCGCGCGGGGTCGAACGCCTCTCGTCCGGCGGAAGGGGAACATCTCGAAAAGCTTGCTGGGTTGGCCCATAGTGTCGCACAACAGGCCGACAGTTGCACGTAATTTTTTGCAGCGGCCCGGCGATTTTCGCGCCTGACGCCGGGCCGCAGTCAGGCGAGGGTCGCGGGCAGAACGAACTGGCCGAGGTGCGGCCCGGCGTAATTCAGACTGAGGCTGAGGGCGAGCGAGAGTGCGACGCGCGTCTGCTCCGGCGTGAGACAAGCGTCCACGAAGCCGCGCGCGGCGGCGTATCTCGCATCGAGTTGCTGCTCGTAATCCGCGCGGACGCGCGTCATCTCCGCCTTCAGCCTCTCGTCCGGCTCGCGGCCTTCGCTCTTCAGCTTCTCCAACTGCGTTCCGTAGATGGCCTGCACCGCCGAGTCGCCCTCCATCACGCCCATGCGCCCCGTGGGCCAACTGAAGATGAAGTCGGGGTCGAAGCCCTGACCGGCCATCGCGTAATAGCCAGCGCCGGAAGCGTGGTTGATGGTGAGTACGATCTTCGGCACCGTGGCTGTCGCCATCGCCTCGACGAAGCGCGCGCCCGCGCGGATGATTCCACTGTGCTCGGCCTCCGCGCCGACCATGAAGCCCGAAACGTCTTGAATGAAGAGAAGCGGCGTGCGCCGCCGGTTGCAGGTTTCGATGAAGTAGGCGACCTTCTCCGCCGACTCGGTGTAGATGATGCCGCCGAACTTCGGGGGCTTGCCACGTTCGCGCACTAGCCCTCGGCTGTTCGCGATGACGCCGACCTGAATCCCGCACACGCGCGCATAGCCCGTCAGCATCTCGCGTGCGTAGTCGGACTGGAACTCGTCGAGACGGCCTTCGTCGAGGATGCAGGCGAGGACTTCGCGCGGGTCGTATGGATGCCTGTGATCTTCGGGGATGAGTTCGTAGAGGTCTTCGAGAGGCCGCGCCGCGTCCTTGCTTTCGTTGACTGACGCCGGTGCTTTCTCAGCCGCCGGTATCTCGGAGATGATCCCGCGAATCTTCTCGATGCACGACTCGTCCGACTCTTCGCGGTAGTGTGCGACGCCGGAAACTTCGGTGTGCGTGCGCGCGCCGCCCAAAGTCTCGTTGTCAATCGTCTGGCCGGTCGCGCCTTTGACGAGGTTCGCGCCGCCCAAGCCCATGAACGAGGTCTTCTCGACCATGATGATGATGTCGGAGAGAGCAGGCAGGTACGCGCCGCCCGCGACGCACGGCCCCATCACCGCCGCGATCTGCGGCACGCGCAGGTAGCGTCGCATGATCGAGTTGTAATAGAAGATGCGCGCCGCGCCGTACTGGCCGGGAAAGACGCCGCCCTGGAAGGGAAGGTTCACGCCCGCCGAGTCAACCAGATAAATGATCGGCACGCGCGAGCGCATCGCGACCTCCTGCGCGCGCAAGATTTTCTTGATCGTCTCCGGCCACCAGGAGCCTGCCTTCACGGTCGCGTCGTTGGCGACGACGACAACTTCGCGCCCGCCGACACGGCCCACCGTCGTGACGACGCCCGCCGCGGGTGCAGCGCCTTCATACTGGTCGTAGGCGACGAGGAGGCCGATCTCCTGCGCGTAAGCGCCGCGGTCGAGCAGCAATTCGACGCGCTCGCGCGCGGTCAGTTTCCCCTGGTCGTGCTGCTTCTTGATTTTTTCGTGGCCGCCGCCCGCGCGCAGCCTCGCTTCCAACTCCCGCAGCTCCGCCGCGAGCGCGCGCAGGCGCGACGCCTTCTCGACCGGGGCCGGAGGTGCTTCAGGACTCATCCTTGTTTTCGCACCGGCATCTTTCCTTCCCCTTCGAGAGAAGGCGCGAGGCCGGTCGCTCATAAAATTCCGGGAACTCTGAGTTGGCTGAAAAATAACACAGCGTGCGTCGCGAAAACAATTAAGCCGCGCCCCGTCTCAACGCCTGAAAACGCACGGCGGGTTACAAAATCCTTCCGAAGTACGGTAAACTCTTCGTCCTGCATTCAAGAAGTCAGCAGCGCTTGGGCCGTAACAGAGTTTCTCGACCGACCGAGTTGGAGGACTGCATTTGGCGGCAGCCGCATTCTACGACCTCGAAGGGACGCTGGTGAGCACGAACCTCGTGCACACGCTCGGCTTCTACGCACGCAACCAGCAGGGCTGGATGCGCTCTCTACGCAAGAGCGCCGCGACGCTCGTAAGCATCCCGATGTTCGCCGTCGCAGATTCTTACAGCCGAATGGTCTTCAACGACATCTTCTTCCGGCGCTACAGAGGCGAGTCGGAAGACCGCCTGCGCTTCTTCGCCGAGGACTTGTTCGAGAACGTCCTGAAGCCCGGCATCTTCCCCGGCACTATCGAACTGATTCGCAAATCGCGCAGCCTCGGCCTGCGGCAGGTCGTCGTCACCGGCGCGCTCGATTTTTCCGTCGAGTCGCTGATGCGGCACCTCGGCGTTGACGAATTCGTGGCTAACCGTCTGGAGTTCGTCAACGGCGTCGCTACGGGGAGACTGCTTCCGCCCGTGCTCGCGTCGGCCACGAAGGCGTCGTGGATACGCACCTACGCCGAGCGCGAAGGGATCAACCTGAACGAGTCATACGCCTACAGCGACAGCATGAGCGACCTGCCCATGCTCTCCATCGTCGGCCACCCGGCTGCCGTCAACCCCGACATGAGACTCAGGCAGACGGCGCTGCACCACGATTGGCCGATACTTAATTTGAAGTGAATGGTAAATGGTGAATGGTGAATAGTAGTTGCTCTTAAAGCATCCTGGGATTCAAGGCTCAGTCCGGCGGGCGCACAAACACCATTCACCATTCACCATTCACCATTCACCAAACAATGGCCCTACAACTAAGACGCAAAGTTCACGAGTCGGTCGTCTACATTGACCGCGACAGCGCGCCGCGCATCATCTCTTCGGGCATGGACTTTCAACTCGAAGACCTGCCCGTCGGCACGCGCGTCATCTACCCGAACGCGCCCGTCAAGGGCTTGCCGAACCGCGAGGCCGCGATCCGCTACGCGCTCAATCACCCGCACGACTGCGACCCGCTCTACGCGCAGCTTGAGCCGGGCATGAAGGTGACGGTCGCCATTGACGACATCTCGATGCCTCTGCCGCCGATGAAGACGCCAGACATCAGGCAGACGGCGCTCGAAATCCTGCTCGACCTCCTGCACGCCAACGGCGTTGACGACGTGCACCTCATCATCGCCGTCTCGCTCCATCGGCGCATGACCGAGTGGGAGATCAGGCGCATGGTCGGCCCGCGCGTCTTCAAAGAGTTCTGGCCCGCACGCCTCTACAACCACGACGCCGAAGACCCTGACGGCATGGTCACTCTCGGCGAAACGCGCCACAAAGAAGTCCTCCGGCTCAACCGGCGCGCGACGGAGAGCGACCTACTCATCTACCTCAACTTCAACTTCGTGCCGATGAACGGCGGCCACAAGTCCGTCGCCGTCGGGCTGTGCGACTACGAGTCTCTGCGCCCGCACCACGAGCCGCAGACCATCCGCGACTCGGACAGTTACATGGACCCGGCCAACTCGGAGCTGACGCGCAAGATCAACCGCATGGGCCTGCTCGTTGACGAGCACATCAATGTCTTCCACATCGAGACGACCGTCAACAACCGCATGTTCGCGGGCGAGATGTCGTTCCTCACCAAAAACGAGGACGAGTTCTCGGCCTACGAGCGGATGAAGTACGAGGCCATGCGCTTCTCAATGTCGAAGATGCCGCGCGCCGCAAAGCGCAAGATGTACAACGCGCTCACCTCCGACTACGAGATGATCGCCGTCGAGGCGGGCCGCACGGAGCCAGTCCACAACCGCATCATCGAAAAATCAATGCAGCAGTACGTCGTCCCCATCGAGGGCCAGTGCGACATACTCATCTGCCCCATCCCCGAAATCTCGCCCTACAACGTCTATTCGGCCCTGAACCCGCTGCTCGTGCAGGTGATGGCGCTCGGCTACCACTTCAACATGTACCGCGGCAAGCCCCTTCTGAAGAAGGGCGGCGTGCTGATACTTCATCACCCCTGCTTCGACGAGTTCGACCACGTGCAGCACCCCAGCTACATCGAGTTCTTCAACCGCCTCCTGCCGGAGACGCGCGACTCCTACGTGCTGCGCGAGAAGTACGAGCGCGAGTTCGCCACCAACCCGAGCTACATCGAGATGTATCGCCGCGGCAACGCCTACCACGGCGCGCACCCCTTCTACATGTGGTACTGGGGCGAGAACGGACGCGCCCACGTCGGTCGCGTCATCGCCGCCGGAGCGGAGAACGCGCACGTCCCCGCAGCGATGGGTTGGGAGCGCGCCGACAATTTAACGGAAGCGATTGCGATGGCGCGCAGCTACATGGGCCGCTCCGCGCAGATCACGATGCTCCACCAGCCCGTTATCGCCATCTGCGATATGAGTTGAGTTTTTTATGGGAGATCAACCTTTATTTGCTTTTGTGCTGATGCCCTTCCGGCCCGAATTCAATGATGTATATCAATTGGGCATAAAGGAAGCTGCTTCGCAGGTTGGTATTATAGCTGAACGTCTTGATGAACAGATTTTTGGCGAAGGAATGTTGGAAAGAATATACAGGCAAATAGAGGCTGCCGATATAATTATTGCGGATATGACGGGGCAGAATGCAAACGTGTTTTACGAAGTAGGATGGGCGCATGCAAAAGGAAAATTGTGCATCCTTCTGACTAAAGAAGCTAAGGATATTCCATTCGACTTCAAACATAGACGGCATATCGAATACAAAGAATCCATAGCGAATTTGCGAAGTGAGCTTGCTAAAAATCTTGAATGGGCAAAAAGAGAAGTTGAGAATGTCAAAAAAAGCAAACTCCGCGTTGAATTTGAAGAACCAGCAGGTGACCTGACAACAAATAAATATCGTGCAATAGCGACACTTAATTTTAAAGCAAATATTTTCAATGATTCCAACTTACCTTTTGTTGAAATCAGCTCTATTTATTTCTATACAGGAAATCAGTGGACGGTTAGGCAAGGTGGCTCGGAGTGTCCTTCGACTGAATCAGATGTTCTTGAATATAACTATCGTTACTTTTTGAACTCTCCTGTTTCACGTTTAGCCAAGGGGTCTTGGGCACAGATACAATTTGAAACCGCCCGCGTAATCGCTAACAAGTTAAAGGGAGACGCTATTCAAAACGTGTACAAAATTAACGGCGGTTTCATGCTTCGTTTTGTTACGGTGAGTGGGAATTATGACCATACTCATTTCGTTGACGTAGAAGTAATGGAAATTCCCTTCTGATGGTTGGCAATTTTTATTGTGAAAGTAACTACAATGAAATTATCGCCGACAGAAAGTTATAACGGCAGGAACGTCTTCATCATCGGCGCGACCGGGTTCGTCGGCAAGGTCGCGCTCTCGATGCTGCTCGACCGCTTCCCCGGCGTTGGGCGCGTCTACGTCACCGTGCGCGCGCGCTCGAAAGAAGAGTCCGAGACGCGTTTCTGGAACAACGTCATCACCGCGCCGCCCTTCGACCCCGTGCGCGAGCGCTACGGCGCGGCCTTCGAGGATTTCATACGCGACAAGGTGAGAGTCGTCAACGGCGACATCAGCGAGGAGCGCCTCGGCTTCACGGAGGAAGATGCGCAGGCGGTCGCCTCGGACATTGACGTGCTCATCAACAGCGCGGGTAACGTCACCTTCAATCCGACCCTGGAGAGCGCGCTCCGCACCAACGTCGTCGGCACGCAGAACGTCATCGCCTTCGCCCGGCGCATGCGGCGGCCCGCGCTCGTCCACATTTCGACCTGCTTCGTCGCGGGCAACCGCACCGGCCCCGTCTGGGAGAGCGACCCCGTGCTGGGCTACTTCCCGCGCCGCGAAGAGCTGCACGGCGTCGAGTTCAACGTCGAGCACGAGATCAGAGATTGCGCCAAACTCGCCGAGCGCGTGCGCGAGGAGGCGCGCGATGCCTTGCAGGTCGCACGCTTCCGCGAGAGCGCGCGCAAGCGCCTCGTCGAAGAAGGGCGCAACCCCGACGACCTCGATGCGATGGGACTCGCCGTCGCGCGCGAGCGCAAGCTCTGGACGCGCGAGCGTCTGACCGAACTCGGCATCGAGCGCGCGACCTTCTGGGGCTGGCCCAACATCTACACCTACACGAAGAGTCTCGGCGAGCAACTCGTCGCCGCCGAGAAAGAGATGGTGCGCGCCATCGTTCGGCCCTCAATCGTCGAGTCGGCGCTCGCCTACCCTTTCCCCGGCTGGAACGAGGGCTTCACGACGACCGCGCCGCTCATCTTCATCGCGCTCAAAGGCCAGCAGCAGATTCCCGTCAACGACAAGCTCATCCTCGACATCACGCCCGTTGACCAGGTCGCCGCCGTGATGCTCGCCGTCGCCGCCGAGGCCATCGCGCGCGAGCCGCGGCTCGTCTATCAGGCCGCCACGGGCGACAGCAACCCGAACACGATGGAGCGCATCGTCGGTCTGCTCGGCCTCTACAAGCGGAAGCACTTTCAGGAGAAGGAGACGGGGTTCAAACTCGTCAACGAGTTCGCCGCGCGCATGGAGGCGAAGCCGGTGACACCCTCGCGCTTCGACGCGATGTCCACGCCGATGGTCAACGCGGCGGCTCGACGGGCTTCGTCGCTCCTCGAACGCGTGCGCCCGCGCTGGGGCGGCGGACGCTTCACGGACATCGTTGACCGCGCGAAGGCGACCGTCGGGCGCGTCGAAGAGTTCACGCGCGAGACTGCGGAGGCGTTCGAGATGTTCCGGCCCTTCATGGTCGAGAACGCCTACATCTTCCGCGCCGACAACGTCCGCTCGCTCTTCGCGCAGGTGCGCGACGACGAGCGGCAGCTTCTGAAGTGGAACCCGGAACAGTTCGACTGGTACGACTACTGGATGAACGTCCACTTCCCCGGCCTCAAGAAATGGGTCTTCCCCAAGCTCGAAGAGGACATGCGCGCCGAAGGCCGTCGCGTCTACACCTACCGCGACCTGCTCGAACTCTTCGAGACCTCGGCCAAGCGTTTCTCCACCCGCGTCGCCATGCGCGTCGAGCGCGACGGCGAGCAGGAGCGCTACACCTACGCCGACATTCAAGAGCTGGCGACGCGCGCCGCCGCCTTCTTCGCCAGCCGGGGCGTCAAGCCCGCCGACCGCGTCCTGCTCGCCAGCCACAACGCGCCCGAATGGGGCATCAGCTACTTCGGTGTTTTGAAGGCGGGCGCGACGTGCGTGCCGGTTGACCCCGAAAGCTCGACCGAGGAACTCGTCAACTTCGCGCGCGCCAGCGGCGCGACCGGCGTCATCCTCGGCGAGAAAGCCTACGCCGAACACCCAGACCTTCAAAGTGCGCTGATCGAGGCGGGACTCGACGCGCGCCTGTGGCGCTACGCGGAAATCTTCGAGCTTACGGACGAGGCGACGGAAGACCAGCGCATCGCCTTGCTGCCCGCGCGCGTCTCGCCGAACACGGTCGCCTCGCTCATCTTCACTTCGGGCACGACGGGCCAGCCCAAAGGCGTCATGCTCTCGCACAAGAACCTGACGAACATGGTCTCGATGCTCGCCTCCGTCTTCGAGATGGACACGGGCGACGGCGTGCTCTCGGTTCTGCCGCTCTACCACACGTTTGAATTCTCCACCGGCTTCCTGACGCCCCTCAGCCGCGGCACGCAGATCACTTACCTCTCGGAGCTGAACGGCGAGGAACTCGCCCGCGCCATCAAGCACAACCACGTCACCGGCATGGTCGGCGTGCCCGCCCTGTGGGAGCTTCTGCACCGGCGCATCATGTCGCGCCTGCGCGAGCGTGGCGAGTGGGTCGGCGACGCCGCCGAGGCGCTGATGCGCTTCAACAGTTGGCTGCGCGACAAGACTCCGCTCAACCTCGGACAGGTCGTCTTCCTCCCGATTCACCGCGGCCTGGGCGGAAACATCCGCTACCTCATCAGCGGCGGCTCGGCCCTCAACGAAAAGGTCAAGCGCGACATGCACGGCCTCGGCTTCACCATTCTCGAAGGCTACGGCCTGACGGAAGCCTCGCCCGTTTTGACCGTCACGCGCCCGCAGAACTCTCTGAACGCGACGAGCGTCGGCAAGGCTTTGCCCGGCGTCGAAATCCGCATCGCCGACGCCGACCCGTCCGGCATCGGCGAGGTCATCGCGCGCGGCCCGAACGTCATGCTCGGCTACTACCGCGACGAGCAGGCGACGCAAACGGCGCTCACGGGCCGCTGGCTGAGCACGGGCGACCTGGGCCGACTCGACGACGAAGGCAACCTCTACCTCGTCGGTCGCTCGAAAGAGATCATCGTTGACACGAACGGCAAGAACGTCTACCCGGACGAGATCGAGGAGCTTTACAAAGAGTCGCCGCTCGTCAAGGAACTCGGCGTCGTCGGCCTCGCCGAGGGGATAGGCGAGAAGGTCGCCTGCCTCGTCGTCCCCGACTACGACTCCGACATCAGCCTCCAGCGCGACGAAGTTCACCGCCGCATCGAGAACCACTTCCGCGAAATATCCTCCCAGCTACCGTTCTACAAGCGCGTCAAGGCGCTCTACTTCGCCGACACGGAACTCCCGCGCACGGCGACGCGCAAGGTCAAGCGGCGCGAGGTCGTCCGCATCATCCAGTCGCTCGAAGCCTCGAAGCGCGCAGGCATCACTGAGAAGACGGCCACGCGCGAGACGCATCACGACGCCGACTGGCTGCTCGGACTCGTCGCCACAGTTTCGGGCCGACCGCGCGTGCAGGTCTCGCTCGACTCGCGCCTCTCCGACCTCGGCTTCGACAGTCTCATGTTCGTCGAACTCGCGACATCAATCGAGCAGGCCGGCGGCACAATCGTCTCGCCCGACACGCTGAACGAGGTGGTTGACGTGCGCGAGCTTTACTCGGTCGTCCGTCGGCGCGAGACCGCGGCGGCACGGCGTGCGGCGGAGGCTCGCGCCGAGGAAGACCGACGCGTCGAGGAGCGCGAGATTTACGTCCCCTCGCTCGTCCGCGCCGTCGGCAACCGCGCGGCTGACTCCGCGCAGCGACTCTTCTACCAGCGATTCCTGAAAACGCACGTCGAAGGCGGCTCGAACGTCCCCGTCCACACGAACTTTCTCGTCGCCGCCAACCATACCTCGCACCTCGACATGGGGCTGGTCAAAACGGCGCTCGGCGAGCAGGGGCGCGACATGGTGGCGCTCGCGGCGGCAGACTACTTCTTCGACAACAAGTACAAGCGCGCCGTCATGGATAACTTCACGGGCCTCGTCCCCATCGAGCGCTCCGGCTCTCTGCGCCAGTCGCTCCGCCACGCGCGCTCGTTCCTGGAGCGCGGCTACAACGCGCTCATCTTCCCCGAAGGCACGCGCTCTCTGACCGGCGAGATGGCCGACTTCAAGCCGATCATCGGCTACCTCGCCCTGAACACGCGCACAGGCATCCTGCCCGTCCACCTGCGCGGCACATACCAGGCGTTCCCCAAAGGCTCGACCCTCCTCAAGGGGCGCGAGGTCGGCGCGCGCGTCGGTCGCTTCCTCGCCATCGAGGAGCTTGAAGAGATGACCCACGGCATGCCGCGCGCCGAAGCCTATCGCCTCGTCGCCGCCTTAGTCCGCCACGAGATCGAGAACCTGCGCGACGGCACGCGCCACGCCTTCGACGCCACAACGCTCCGCCGACGCTGGAAGACCGAGCGCCGCCACAACCACGAAGACGCGCAGGACGAGGGCGAGCTTGCGACGACAGCAGACTGAATAGAAGAAGCGATGAGTGACGAGCGATGAGTGATGAGTGACGAGTGAAAAATCTCTTCAACTCATCACTCGTCACTCGTCACTGCTTTATTATGGCGACAAAGAAAAGCACCGCGAAGAAGGCGGCGACGAAAGCCCCGGCCAAGTCTAAGAATGTCGAGGGGGCAGCGAAGGCGGGCGCGCTCGCCAAGAGGAAACGGCCTTTGACGCTCGTGACGGGCGGGACGGGCTTCCTCGGCTCGCACCTCGTCAGGCTGCTCGTCGAGGAGGGCGTGAAGCCTCTGCGCGTGCTCACAACGTCCGCGCCCTCGTGGCTCGAAGAACTCGGCGTCGAGACGTTCAAAGGCTCGATCACTTCGTCGGGGGATGTTTCGCGTGCGGTCGAGGGCGTCGCCGAAATTTATCATCTGGCGGGGCGCGTCTCGCGCGGGCCGGAGAACGCGCACGAGATGTATCGCCTTCACGTCGAAGGCACGCGCACGCTGTGCGAAGCGGCGCGCGGCGCGGGCGTCCGCGCGTTGGTCATGGCCTCGACCAGCGGCACCATCGCCGTGACCGACGCGGGCGACGTTGTGCCAGACGAAGACTGGCCCACGCCGCTCGAAATCATCTCGCGCTGGCCCTACTACGCGAGCAAGCTCTATCAGGAGCGCGTCGCGCTCGAAAACTTCAACGGCAAAGACCGGCGGCTCGTCATCATCAATCCGAGTCTGCTGCTCGGCCCCGGCGACGAGCGTCTGAGTTCGACCAGAGTCGTCCTCGACTTCCTTGCGCGCAAAATCCCGACCGTCCCGAAAGGCGGCCTGAGCTTCGTTGACGCGCGCGACGCCGCACGCGCTTTTTACAGCGCGATGCAGCAGGGCGCGCACGGCGAGCGTTACCTGCTCGGCGCGGCCAACTGGACTTTCGAGAAATTCTTCGGTCGTCTGGAGCGCATCACGAAAGTACCCGCCCCCTTCGTCTCGCTCCCCTCGAAGCTGGCGGTCGCGGGCGCGCGCGGTCTTAGCTCACTCTTCCGCCAGTGGAAACTGGCCCCGCCCGTCGAGCCAGCCGAGATCGAGATGGCCGAATACTTCTGGTACCTCGACGCGTCGAAGGCGCAAGCGGAACTCGACTTCGTGCCGCGAGACACGTCCGAGACTCTGCTCGACACGGTCAACTATGTGCGCGAGAATTTTCTGGGCGGCGCGGCCTTCCGCAACGCGGGTTGAACGACTTTAAGGGCAGCGGACGCGCAGAGCGCCCGGCACAATCTCGAAGGTCGCGGGCAAACGCCCCGCCAGTTCGCCGTCAATCTCCAGCTTCACTTCTTCAACAGCCGAGGGCCGCGCGTCCACACGGCGCGCGCGCGCGTGCCGTACTTCCCTGATGCCGAGGTGCGTGCCGAGATAGACGCGGTAGGATTTCGTGAGTATCGCCAGCGCGCTCAGGTCGCCGACGGCAACCACGTCGAACAGGCCGTCGTCGAGTTTCGCGTTGGGCGCGATCTTCATGCCGCCGCCGAAGTAGCGCGCGTTCGCCACGCAGAAGTTCGTCACCACGAGGCGCGACTCGCGCCCTTCGTCTATCGAGACGCGCACGGCGGGCTTCTCGAAGGCGAGCGTTGATTGGAGGGCCGCGAGCGCGAACGAGAGCTTGCCGCCGACGAGACGCGACGCGCCCGCAGAGAGTTCCCCGCGCTCCTTCACGCGGCGAATCACCTCGCCGCCCATGCCGAACGAGGCGACGTTCAGGAAGTACCTCGTCTCATCTTCCCCTTCGTCGTTCGTGAAGGTCACACGGCCCGCGTCCAACGCGCGCGTCGCGTCCGCGCGCAGGTGCAGCGCGGCGTCGGCGGCGCGCGTCGGGATTGCGAGCGTGCGCCGGAAGTCGCCGCCCGTGCCGCTCGGCAGCACACCGAGTTCAGCGTCCGCGCCCGCGCGTAGGATGCCGTTCGCAATCTCGTTGATTGTGCCGTCGCCGCCGCAAGCGATCAGGAACGCGCGGCCCGCGCGCGCCTCGCGCTCGGCAATCTCTGCGGCCTCGCCGCCGCGACGCGTGAACGCCGCCTCGAACGGGCCGAAGTGACGGCGCACCTCGCTGGCTATCTGAGGCCAGACCTCGCCCGTCGTGCCGCCCGCCGACGCGGGGTTGACGATGATGAGAGGCAGCCTGGACATCAGTTATTCACCCGTGAAGCGTCGGACGCGGGCACGAGGGAGTCGCGCTGCGCTTCGAGCGCGCGTGCCGTGCGATCCTGCTCGCCGAGTTCGGCGATCTTCGACATACAGAAGTCGGCGACCTCCTTGTAGGTGCGAACCGAGTCGCGCCGCTCGTAGAACTCCGAGAAGTCGAGCGCGGGGCCGAAGCGGACGCGGACGGGTTCGCCGCCGCGCCAGTTGCCCATGACCTGGCGCGCGAGGTCGTTGCCCAAACCCGCGATGAAGACGGGCACGACCTGCGGGTGCGCCTCTTTGATGAGCTTGCCGACGCCGGGCTGCGGGCGCAGGTAAGTGTAAGGGTCTGCCGACTTGTTGCGCGTGCCTTCGGGGTGAAAGCCGATGACGTTGCCCGCGCCTTCGCGGCACAGATGCGCGAGCAGGCGCATCGAGAACTTGTCGAACTCACGCTTCTCGACCAGAGGGTTCTCGCCGCCCGCGAAGAAGGGCGGGAACATAGACCACCAGCCCATGATGAGATTGACGACGAGACCGCCCGCGGTGTCGTAGAAGAAGCGACCGCGCACCGGGAAGAAAAGCTGTTTGCGCCAGCGCGTCCGCCGGAACAGCACGGTCGAGACGACGTACATGTCGAAGAACGAGCGATGGTTGGCGACCAGCAGCAGAGGGCGTTCGTGCGAGACCGACTCGACGTGTTCGAGGCCGTGGACGCGCATCAGGTTGTAAGTCGAAAGGTGAATCCAGCCCGCGCCGAAGACGCGCTGGCAGAGAGTCCAGAAGCGCTTCCAACGCCCGCGGTTCATCCGCCACGCGAGGCGGAACGCGAAGCGCTCGAACGGCGAGAGCACGGCCAACTCTTCTGCCGTCGCCTCGACCGCGCACGATTCCTCACGTCTCACCTCGACCGCCGTTTCCACCCTGTTGTTCATGGATGACCGGCTCAAAGTTTATGGACAGAGGCGGAGTCGCGCAAGCGTCGGCGCGGGCCGGGAACAGCTTCAATCTATCGAAAAATATTTCGCCTCCTCGTGGTGGACGATGATGGCGGAGGTGGACTGTTCGGGCACGAGCTGGAACTCCTCGCTCAGCTCCACGCCGATGCGCGCGGGGTCGAGCAACTCGAAGAGTTTCGTCTGGTCTTCGAGGTTCGGGCAGGCTGGGTAGCCGAAGCTGAAGCGCGAGCCTTGATAGCCCTGATGGAAAAGCTTCGCCAGCTCCTGTGCGTCGCGCCCGGCTATGCCTAGCTCCTCGCGCACGCGCTTGTGCCAGAGTTCGGCCATCGCCTCCGCCGACTCGACCGAGAGGCCGTGGAAGTAGAGATAGTCGGCATAGTTGTCCGCGCGGAAAAGCTCCTGCGCGTACTCGCTCGCGCGTCGCCCGACGGTGACGAGGTGGAAGGCACACACGTCCACGCGCCCCGACTCCTTCGACGCGAAAAAGTCCGCGAGGCAGAGGCGTCGGCCCACGGTCTGCCGCGGGAACGTGAAGCGCACGCGCTCCGTGCGCTCGTCCTCTTGATAAATGATTAAGTCGTTGCCCTCGGACTGGCAGGGAAAGTAGCCGTAGACGACGCGCGGCACGAGGAGTCCTTCGCGCTTCGAGCGCTCTTTCAGCTCGTCGTAGACGGGCCGGACTTTCCCGGCGACGAGGGCGCGATACTCCTGCGCGCTCCTGCGTCCCTGCTTGAACTGCCACTGCCCTTTGAAGAGCGCCGTCTCGTTGACGAAGGCGAACATCTCTTCGAGCGGGACATCTTCAACCACACGCGAGCCGTAGAAGGGGGCGCGCGGGATGGGAGCGTTCGGGTTCACGTCCGAGCGCGTCGTGTCCGAAGTGTCGCCCGCGGCAGCGGCGCGTGCGGCGCGCGGTCGCGCGTGACGGCGCACGCCGAGCTTCGCATCTTCGCCGACGAGTTCTTCCGCCTCGTCGGCCTGCGCGCCGACGCCCGCCCCCGCTTTGGCGGCTGCCGCCCTCTCTTTCTGCGCCGCTTCCGCCGAGACCGCGCCTCCCTTCAGGGCGTCCATGATGTGCAGGCCATCGAAGGCATCCTTAGCGTAGAAGAGCGTGCCGCGGTAGAGCGACTTCAAGTCTTCGTCAACGTAGCGGCGGTTGAGCGCGGCCCCGCCGAGGACGACGGGCACGCTCAGGCCGCGCTCGGTCATCAGCTCAAGATTCTCCTTCATCACGAGCGTTGACTTGACCAGCAGGCCCGACATGCCGATGGCGTCGGCCTTGTGCTCCTCGAAGGCGTTGAGGATGTTCTCGACGGGCTGCTTGATGCCGAGGTTGACGACGCGGTAGCCGTTGTTGGTGAGGATGATGTCCACGAGGTTCTTGCCGATGTCGTGCACGTCGCCCTTCACGGTGGCGAGCACCATCGTGCCCTTCGCCGTCGCCCCGCCCTTCTTCTCCATGAACGGTTCGAGGAAGCGCACCGCCGACTTCATCACCTCCGCCGACTGCAAGACGAAGGGGAGCTGCATCTGGCCGCTGCCGAAGAGGTCGCCGACGGTCTTCATGCCGTCGAGCAGGATGTCGTTGATGATGTCGAGCGCGGAATAGCTTTCGAGCGCGAGCTTGAGATCGTCTTCAAGCCCCTGCTTCTCGCCGTCAATGATGTGGAGCTTCAGGCGCTCCTCGACCGGCAGATTGCTCGTATCCTGCTTGACGGATTTCGACGAGACGCCCTCGAAGAGCTTCGTGAATTCGGTCAGCGGGTCGTAGGTGCAGACCTCGCCCTCGAAGCGGCGGCGGTCGTAGATGAGATCGCGCGCCACCTCCCGTTCGCGCTCGCCGATGCGGTTCAGGGGCACGATCTTGCTGGCGTTGACGATGGCCGCGTCGAGTCCCGCCTCGACCGCGTCGTGGAGGAAGACGGAGTTTAAGGCGACGCGCGACGCCGGATTGAGGCCGAACGAGACGTTCGAGACGCCGAGCAGCGTGGAGCAGCCCGGCAGTTCCGCCTTGATGCGGCGGATGGCCTCGATGGTTTCCAGCGCGTTGCGCCGGTCTTCTTCGATGCCGGTCGAGATGGGCAGCGCGAGCGGGTCGAAGAAGATGTCTGTGGCCGGGAAGCCGAGTTCGCCGGTCGCCTGCTCGTAGGCGCGGCGGGCAATCTTCAACTTCCCTTCGGCGGTTCGCGCCATGCCCTCCTCGTCAATCGTGCCGACGACGATGCCGGCCCCGTACTCCTTCGCCAGCTCGAAAACTTTTCGGAAGCGCGGCTCGCCGTCCTCGTAGTTCGTTGAGTTGAGGATGCACTTGCCGCCCGCGTGTTGCAGACCGGCCTCCATCTTCTCCCACTCGGTCGAGTCGAGCATGAGCGGCACGCGCACGTTCGTCACCAGACGCGACGCTAGCTCGTGCATGTCGCGCACGCCGTCGCGCCCCACGAAGTCAACGTTCACGTCGAGGACGTGCGCCCCCTCGCGCTCCTGCTCGCGTGCGAGCGAGACGAGGCCGTCCCAGTCCTCCGCGCCCAACAAGCCCCTCATCTTCTTCGAGCCGGAAGCGTTGACGCGCTCGCCGACGATGAGAAACGAGGTGTCCTGCCGGTAGGGCTGCTGCATGTAGAGCGAGGAGCAGGCGGGGTTGGGCGGCGGTTCGCGTCGGGCAGGCGTCAGGTCTTTGACCGCCTCGACCACGGCGCGCAGGTGCGCGGGCGTCGTGCCGCAGCAGCCGCCGACGATTGCGACGCCGAGGTCGCGCGCGAAGTGCTGTAGCTCGGCGGCGAGCGAGTCGGGCGTCTCGCGGAAGACAGCGTGGCCGCCGACGTTGTCGGGGATGCCCGCGTTCGGGATGACCGAGACGGGGAAGCGCGAGTTCTGGCAGAGGTGGCGGACGTTCTCGGTCATCTGCTGCGGCCCCGTGGCGCAGTTCATGCCGAAGACATCAATGGGGAAAGGCTCGACTGCGGTGAGCGCCGCGCCGATCTCCGTGCCGAGGAGCATCGTCCCCTGCTGCTCGATTGTCACCTGCGCGATGACGGGCACGCGCCGCCGCGAGCGCGCGAACTCGCGGAAGATTCCCGCGAGCGCCGCCTTCAACTGAAGCATGTCCTGGCACGTCTCGACGATGAGGAGATGCGCGCCGCCGTCGAGCAAGCCGCGCGCCTGCTCGCCGTAGGCGTCTCTGGTTTCGAGGAAGGTGACGTGGCCGAGCGTGGGGAGCTTCGTGCCCGGCCCCATCGAGCCGGCCACCCAGCGCGGCTTGTCGTTGGTCGAGAAGTCCGCGGCGACGCGGCGCGCGAGCCGCGCGGCACGGACGTTCAGGTCGTAGGCCATGTCGCCGATGCCGAACTCCGCGAGCACGATTGAAGTGCCGTTGAACGAATCGGTCTCCACCACGTCGCAGCCGACTTCGAGGAAGCCCGCGTGCACGCGCTCGATGGCGTCGGGCCGTGTGATGAGCAGGTGCTCGTTGCAGTTCTCGAACTGTGGGCCGCCGTAGTCTTCAATCGTCAGCCCCTGCGCGTGCAGGTTCGTGCCCATTGCGCCGTCGAAAACCACGACGCGCTCTCTCAATGTCTCAAGGAAATTACTCATCGGATTTGCAGCCTGACTCTTTCCGGCGACGCCCGGTGCCTCGCAAAGCGAAGCCCCGCGCCAAACAACGCGGGGCCGACCGTTCCGAGCCTTCTTTTAACGAGCCTCAAAAGACGAGACGCGCCGAGCTGTTTAGCCGTTTATTTTACGTGGCCGCAAGTCGCCTTAACTCACCACGTTTGCCACGTATTGAAACACCCGCGAGTCGCGCGTGTCAAGAAAGCCGTCGGCACTCGACCGCCAACTTCGGGACTCATCCGTTGTCCCGCAGCGGCGCGCTGTGTTACTTTCCTCGGCGTGCGGCGGCTCTCGACGCCCTTCGCGAACGACCTGCATCGAACATGCGACGCGCCATCTACCCTGGCTCATTCGACCCCGTCACGAACGGCCACCTCGACATCATCGAGCGCGGCTCGAAGCTCTTCGACGAAATCATCATCGCCATCCTCGTCAACACGGAGAAGCACGCGCTGTTCACGATTGACGAGCGGCGCGAGATGCTCGAAGAAGCACTGACGCAGATGGCGGGCGGCGGTTGCCGGCTCCGGGTTGACTCGTTTCAGGGGCTGCTGATGCGCTACGCCGTCGAGCAGCAGGCCGACGCCGTCGTGCGCGGCATCCGCGCTATCTCCGACTACGAGTACGAGCTACAGATGGCCCTGATGAACCGGCGGCAGGAGCCGCGCATCGAGACCGTTTTCATGATGGCCGCCGAGGCTTACTCTTACGTCAGCTCGCGCCTCGTCAAAGAAGTCTACTCGCTTGGCGGCACAATCGAGGGACTCGTCCCCGCCTCGGTCGAAGAGCGTATGCAGCGAAAAATAAGGCAAAAGTAAAAAGGCAAAAGAGGGTGTTGGGTGTTGGGTGATAGGTGCTGGCGAATTGAATCTCACCAGCACCCAAAACCCAAAACCTATCCCTCTCTTCTGCCTTTTGCCTTTTTACTTTTGCCTTCAATGCGGCTACCATCGAGTCTCCGCTCAAACCAATCTGAAGAGAGTCAGACACACGAATGGCAAAGACTGCAACTGAACTCGGCTTCACCCCCACGCCCAACGTCGCGCGGATGCAGCCGTCCTCGACGCTGGCCGCGATGCAGGCCGCGATGCGGATGAAGGCCGCGGGAGTTGACGTGGTTGACCTCGGCGCGGGCGAGCCGGACTTCGACACGCCCGAACACATCAAGGAGGCCGCCGCGCAGGCGATGCGCGCGGGCCAGACCAAGTACACGCCGACCGGGGGAACGCGCGTGTTGCAGGAGGCGATCTCCGGCTACTACGAGCGCGAGTTCGACGCGCGCGTCGAGGCGAATGAAATCATGGCGACGGCGGGCGGCAAGCAGGCCATCTTCAACGCCGTCGTCACGCTCTGCGGCCCCGGCGACGAAGTTCTGATTCCGAAGCCCTACTGGGTCACGTTCCCTGAAATCGTCAACTTCGCGGGCGCGACGCCTGTCTTCATTGACACCGAAGCGACGGGCTTTCATCTCACAGCCGGGCAAGTCGCTGCCGCCGTCACGCCGCGCACGCGCCTCATCATCCTCAACTCGCCGTCGAACCCGACGGGGCGCGTCATCGCGCCCGAAGAGTTCCGCAAGATTATGGAGACGGTCGCCGCGCGCGGCATCTACGCCGTCTCGGACGAGTGCTACCTGCGCTTCGTCTATCCACCGGCTGAGGTCTTCAGCGCGGCGACGCTTGCGCCGGAGTTGCGCGAGCGGCTGTGCATCGCCGGGTCGTTCTCGAAGACCTACGCGATGACGGGCTGGCGCATCGGCTACTCGGTCGCGCCCGCCGCCTGGACGCGCGAGATGAACAAGGTTCAGAGCCATTCGACGAGCAACCCCAGTTCGATCTCGCAGGCCGCCGCCGCCGCCGCGTTCAACTCTTCGCAGGAGTGCGTCGCCGAGATGCTCGCCGAGTACACGCGCCGACGCGATCTCGTCGTCAAGGCGCTGCAAAGCGTTCCGGGCTTCCGCTGCCTCGAACCCGAAGGCGCTTTCTACGCCTTCCCGGACGTGCGCGGCTGCCTCGGCAAACAGTTGAAGACCTCCGCAGAGTTCGCCGACCGCCTGCTCGAAGAGGCGCAAACGGTCGTCACAGACGGCTTGGGCTTCGGCGCAGAGGGCAACATACGCATCTCCTACGCCACCTCTCTGGAGCGACTTGAGGAGGGCGTCGAGCGCATCCGCCGCGTCGCCGGGAAGTACGCGGGCTGAACGACAGAAGGCAGCAGGCAGTAAGCAGAAGGCAGTCAAGACGAGCGGTTTTGACTGCCTTCTGCTTACTGCCTGCTGCCTACTGCTTACTGCTTATTGTTCGTCAGTAGATGTTGAAGTTGTATTCGAGGACGACGTACTGCGAGACCGTGTGGCCGTCCTTCTGTGCCGGGCGGAACTTGATCTGCCGCGCGGCTGAGATAGCCTTCTCCGTCAGCCCGTCGGGCAGACCCTTGACCACGCTGATGCTCGTTACCTCGCCCGAAGCCGACAGCACGGCGCGGATTCTCACGAGGCCGGTGACGTTGTTCTTGCGTGCGTCCTCCGTGAAGCCCGGCTCAGGCTTGAAGGTGATGACGGCGCGCTGCGACACCTCGTTTATCTTGAAGGGGCGCGACCAATCAATGTTGCCGCCGCCGCCACCGCCGCCGCCACCGCCGCCGCCTTCGTGCGCGTCGCCGCCGCCGACGTTATAACCGCGCCCCGGCCCCAACCCCGTCCCAGCGCCCGGCCCCATGCCGCCGCCCGTGCCTGTGCCCATCCCACCGCCCGTGCCGGGGCCGGAGGATGGAACCGTCGCCGTCGAGTTCGGCAACCCGTAGGGAATGTCGCGCGGGTCGGGCTTAATCAGCATCGGGTCAACCTGCATCGTCGGCTCGACCGCCAGATGCGGGTTGGTGATGGCCGGAGGCTTCGGGTTCGCCGTCAGAATCGGAGGCTGAAGTATAGCCGTCGGCAGTTTACCCTGCGAGGCGGGCAACTCCTCCTGACGACCGCCGCCGCCGCCGCCGTGCGCCGCGTCCTGCTTCGGCTTCGGCTTCGAGCCGCCGCCCTTGCCCTCGTTCGTCCCCGCCGTGCCCTTGTCCGGCTTCTCCTGCTCGCGCGGGATTCCGTTCTCGTCAACGTAGCCGACAAGTTCGAGGTTCTCGTTAGGATTCACGCTCGCGAGTTGTCTGCTGCGGAGGCGTTCGAGCGCGAAGACCGAGCCGAGCAGAAGAGAGATGAGGACGAACGAAGAGAGCGTGGCGAGCGCGACGTTGCGCTGCGAGAAAAAGCCCCACGCCGCGCGCGTGTAGGCCGTGGCCGAGCGCACGGCGAAGCCGAAGGGGTCGCGCTTGAACTCCGGCCACGTCAGTTCCGCCTCGCGCGTCACCCCTTGAAGCTCGCGCAAAAGGCGACGCGTCAAACCCTCGTCCTCGACGAACGTCAAGCGGTACTCGCCGCGCGCGAACGGAAAGGCGGACTGCCGCCAGAAGTTTGGTTGGATTTCCTGTGCCATACGTCTCTCTAACCTTTCTTCGTAACCCGGCCAGAAGTTCTCAGCCGGGAGTGTCGCCTGTGCTGCCGCGTCGAACACTTGCAGCGTCTCGGCCATCGAGCGATAGCGGCTCAGGCACGCGTCGCAACGCCCGACCTCTTCGAGAAGAGACGTGTCCCGCACCGCCTCGATCTCGCCGAACAGCAGTTCGATCAATCTCTCTTCCGTCGCCTGGCAATCGTGACTCATCGCGCTTCTTCTGAAACTCAACTCTTCCCGCCCGCGGGCTGTGGCACGCGCTCGTCAGCGCCGACGCCGAACGACGCGCGCAGTTTTTCAATCGAGCGGAACAGAGACTTCTTGACCGACCCGACCGAGCAGCCGAAGACCTCCGCGATCTCCCGGCAGGTCATCCCCTCGCGGTGCTTGAGCAGGAAGATCAAACGCTGCTGCTCGCTCAGCTCGCCGAGGGCGCGCATCACGCGCTCGACCAGAATCTTTTTGTGGAAGCCGTTCTCCGCCTCGCCCTGTCCGAAGCCTTCGACGAGCGCAGGCTCTTCAATCAACTCTTCGAGGCTGTCGAGCCGGACGGTCGTCTTCTCTTCTTCGCTCGTCATCACCACCACCATCGCCCGCCTGTGATTCAAGAATGAGTTGACCGTGATCCGACGCAGCCACGTGTGGAAGCTCGACTCGAAGCGGAAGCCGCCGAGCGACTTGAAAGCCTTGAGCCAGACCTCCTGCGAGAGGTCTTCGGCGTCCGCAGGGTTGCGGCAGTAATGGAGCGCGAGCGTGTAGACGCGCCGCTCGTACTCTCGCGCGAGCCGGCAGAAGGCTTCGAGGTCGCCTCCCTGCGCCCGCCGGATCAGTTCGTCTTCGCTGGTCAAACTCAAAGTCCCCAGGGGCAAGCTCCACAACAAGAGACACCGCGGCGTGTATTCGGTTGGCCGGGCGCGGAAAATTTGTGGTCTGATGAGATTTAAAACCGGGAAGGTTGGATAGGCGTCGGCGCATGTGAAAGAAACGAAACCGCGAGCGGTAGCAAGCGTGTATGCCTTACGATAGGCCATACACGCTTGCTACCGCTCGCGGTTTCGTTCCCGCCGGGACTTACGCCGCTGGCTACAGGCTTGCGCCGACTTCCGTCGGCTTCGTTTGCGTTTATTCCGCGCCGTTCCCCTTGCCGTTATCTTTCTCCGCGCCGAACTTCGACGTGATCGCCGTCAGAAGCCGCGGGAACGTGCCGAGCGGCGTGTGGCTCTCGACGTAGAAGCCTTCGGGCCGGGTGATGCCGAACGCGAAGGTCGGCCTCAAGCTCGCGCTCTGCCCGTCGGCCTTGAAGGTGTCGTCGCTCGACTTGAGCGCATGTCCGAGCCGGTTCAGGTAGTCAACGTTCGAGTTGTAGTAGACGAACTGCGGCTGACCCGCTGCTTGCGCGCTCGCCGCGGCGTAGGCTGCGCTCGACTTGAGAGAGCGACTGCTCTGCGCCGTGTCAATCACGCGCTCGACCAACGTGCCCTTGCTGCTCGCCACGAAGCTGCCGCCGACGAACGCATACTCAAGTCCGCGACCCTTCTCGCCTTCGATGTGATGGACGGTCACGCCCTTGTACTCGCGCTCGGACGTGGCCCTCTGCTTGTGCGCGGCGAATTTGGCGAGCGCCTGCGCGAACGCGGCCTCGTCCTTCACGCCGAGGATGATGACGCCGCCCGCGTCCTCGCCCGACGAGAGTTGCGCGGCGCAGAACTCCGGGCCGAGCGAGCCGAGCAGTTCGCCGCGCAGGTCAACGCCGGTCTTGTCCGTGAACTCGGCGAGCGCGTCGGCGGGACTCTTCTTGCCGGTCTGCTCCGCCACCTGGCCCGCGAGCGAGATCATCTGGTCGAAGGTCTGGGGCGCGTTGGCAATCGAGGCGTCGAAGGCCGCCACGGCGTCTTCGGGCACGAGCGACAGAAGCGCCTGCGGCGTCGGCGGGTTCGACGCGACCGTCGCCAGCACGCCGTCGCGCTGCGGGGCCGTGACGACGAATCGCTCGACCACGCGACCGTCCTCGAACGCGCTGGTGAAAGCGACCGACTGGACGCTCGACGCGCCCGTTCCGTGGAAGAATTCGCGGAAGGCCGCGACGCCCTTGCTGTCGGCGCTCGCCGGGGCGTTGTCTATGAGGGCCGTGAGCCGCGCGCCGTCGAGGAAGCCGAACATGCCGTCAACCGCTTTCGAGAGAGCGCGCGCCTGCGCGAACGTCTGATTGGTTTCAAGCGAAGGCAGTTTGCCCGCGCGCACATCGAGCAGGCGCTTGACCGCCTCGCTCGTGTTCGACAGGTAAAGCGTGTCGCCGACTTGCGCGTATGCAAATCCCCTCTTGCCTTCGGGCAGGATGGAATTGATCTCCACGTCGCCGTACTGTTCGGTCTTCCTCGTCACGCCCTTCTCTTCCGCCTTGCCGACGAAGCGCAGCACGCGGCCCTCAAAAGTCCGGCGAGCCGCCGCGCCGTTGAACTCCGCGACGAGCGCGAACTGCGGATCAGGATGGCCGTCCGCGTTCGCGCCCACGCCGAGCAGCGCGACGGCGTAGCTCGCGTCGAGCGCGCCCGCGTGGTTCGCCGCCATCATGAAGAGCGTGCTGGCCGCCTGATTCTCCTTCGTGAACTCGCGCCACGCCTCCGATTCGATGACCTTGAGCGCCTGCGCTCTCAGGTCGTTCACCTCGACGAAGCCCACGGCGTCCGCGGGCAGATAGCGTTCGAGGCGAGGGCTTTGAGCCTTCGACGGGTGAGCCAGGCTCAGTGCCACGAAACCGACGACGAGCGCCGCCGCCAGAAGGCCGAACAGGTACGGTCTGCGTTTCAGTCTTTCCACAATGCACCTCCGTTAGAATCAAGCCGTGCGAGGCTCAGTAACTCTTCGTCTTCACTTTTGCCTTTTGCCTTTTTACTTCTGCCTTCACTTCATCTCCTTGCGCGCGAAGACGTATTGCGACGCGAGGTAAAGGCCGGTCGAGATGAGCAGCATGAAGAGGATCGGCCAGGGTTCGAGCCGACCGTAAAACTCCAGCGTGATGCCTGCGCGCGGGGCGACCGTGGCGCGGTTGATGACCCAGTCGAAGAGGTCGCCGCCGAAGTAGTAAAACATCAGGACGAGCGAGATTGCGCCCGCGATGACGGCGATCCACCACTTCTCGAACCAGACCGAGAAGAGGAACGTCGCCGAGTAAACCATCAGCGCGATGACGGTCGTCCACACCGCGCCCCTCGTCCCGTTCGACGCGACCTCGACGAACGAGTGCCACGAACCCGCGAGCGTCACGTTCGTCGCCGCCGCGGCCATCACGAGGTAGACCACGCCGAGCGTCGAAAGAATCGAGAGGCCCACGCAGGCGGTCGTCTGCACCGCACCAACCGCATACTTGAAGAGGACGATCTGCCAGCGCTTCACGGGCCGCTCGAAGAGGAAGAACATGCTCCGGTTGTCCAGCTCCGCGCCGACCGAGCCGACGGCGAAGAACGCGAGCAGGAACAGCCCCGCCGTGATGAGGAAGCCCGACTGCAAGACGAGCGCCACCTCCAGAACCTGCGCCGCCACCGCGTCGCTCAGCGCGTAGAGGTCGAACCGCGCGCTCTCCCTGAGCGTGAGCACCAGCCCCGCGATGCCGAGCGGGATGTGGAACGCAAGGGCGAACGCCAGCCACTTCCAGCGCGTCTCGCGCCACTCCTTCCAGAGCATCGCCTTCAACATCCCTCTCGTCATTGGCCCGCCCTCCGCTCGCGCTCCGCGCGCACCGTGTTGACGAAGATGTCTTCGAGTGAGATCGGCAGCACTTCCGCGCCGACGATGCCGCGCTCCGCGAGCGCGCGCATCGTCTCGTCGCCGAAGCCGTGCACGGTCAAGACCTGCTCGTGCCGCCCGTTCTCGATTGCCATCAAACCGGGCACGCCCGCGACTTCGGGCCGCGTCCCGTTCGTCGCGTAGCGGACGCGCTTGTACGACCCCTTAATCTCGTCGAGCGAGTTGACCAGAAGCATCTCGCCGTCGTTGATGATGCCGACGTAGTCGGCCACGCGCTCGACCTCTTCGACGATGTGCGAAGAGAACAGAACGGTCTTCCCCTCCTCGCTGATCTCGGAGACGATGTTCTCGATGAAGTCGCGGCGGACGATGGGGTCGAGGCCCGATGTCGGCTCGTCGAGGATGATGAGTTCGGGGTTGTAGGCGAGCGCGAGCAGCAGGCAGAGGCGCGCGCGGTTGCCGCGAGAGAGCTGTTTGATCCTCTTTTCGGGCGGCAGGCTGAAACGCTTCAGGAGGTCTGTGGCCTTCGGGTCGTCCCAGGTGTCGTGGAACGCGCGCGTGAACCGGATGCTCTCGGCGACCGTCATCCACTCGTAGAGGTATCGGTTCTCGGAGACGTAGGCGACGCGCCTGCGAATCTCGATGAAGTCCGCTTCGAGCGTGCGACCGAGGACGCGAATCCGCCCGCTGGTGGGGCGCAGGTGGCCGACGATCATCTTGATGATGGTTGATTTGCCCGCGCCGTTGACGCCGAGCAGGCCGAAGACCGTGCCCTTCGGCACACGCAAGCTCACGCCCTTCACGGCCTCGAACTTCCCGAACACGCGCCCGAGGTTTTCAGTCTCGACGGCGTAATCGCCCGGCATGTATTCGCCGTTTGAATTCATGGCTCAATCCTGACTTCCGCACGCGGCCTCGAACGTTTTCTGCGGTTTACTTTCCGACCGCCTCGCGCCCACGCGCCGACATGATCTTTTCGAGCGCCGCGTCGAAGGCTTCGCGCATCTCCTCTTCGTCCAATCCGAGGTGCACGGCCTCGACCACGGCCTTCTCCAGGTGACGGCCCACCGTCTTGCGCCGCTCCCGCTTCGACATCTCCACGCCCTGCCCGGAGACGAACGTGCCGTGCCCCTGCCGCTTGTAAATGACGCCCTCGATTTCGAGGTCGAGGTAGGCGCGCGCCACCGTGTTCGGGTTGACCTTCAACTCCACCGCCAACTGCCGCACCGACGGCAGAGGGTCTTCCGTCTGGAGTCTGCCCATCGCAACGGCTGTCTTTATCTGCTGAACAATCTGCATGTAGATCGGCAGACCGCTCGACGGGTCAATGTTAATGAACACGCTTCCCTCGCCGGCCAACTGTATTAGCCAACTAATACAGTGCCTCAAAGTACGGGCGGAGTCAACCGGAGGTTTCAAAAAAAGTTCGGCCACCCGTTTCCGAGTGGCCGACCGAAGTAACATGAACCCCACGGGCGGTTGCCGTGCGCGCTCGCGCGGGTCGCTACTTGACAGACTTCGCGCCGTTGCCTGCGGGCGACTCGATTCCCAAACGGTCGCGGAAGAGGCTGAGCAGCAGGAGCGTGCCGATGCCGCCCCCGCCGTCGCCCGTGCCGCCGGAGGCGAGTATGTCGGGCGTGATGCGGACACCCTTGTCGCCGATGACCTTGAGAGTTTCGACGATTGCCACGCCCTGCGCGCCGAGCGCGTTGACCTGTTCGTGGTAGGCGACGCCCTGCGCCTCGCCCATCAGGCGAACCTTCTCGGCCTCGGCCTTTCCAGTGGCGAGGATGTAGTGCGCCTCGCCCTCGCCTTCGGCCCGGCGCTGTTCGGCGCGGCGCGTCGAGATTTCGACGCCGACGGTGGCGGCCATCAGGTCGCGCTGGTTGTCGGCGTTCGCCTTCGTCTTCTCCAACTGGATGCGCTTCTCTTCGGCCTCGCGCTGCGCGTTGAACATGTTCTGGCGCTGCTCGGCGAGAATCTTCTCGGTCTGCGTCTTCATCAACTCTTCGGGCAGGTGGATGTGGCAGATGAGGACGTTGACGACATCAACGTGATACTTCAGGAGATGCGCGCGCACGCGCGCCTCTGCGCGCTCCTGCTCCTCGTGGCGATTTTGAAGGTACGCCATCGCCGACGATTCCGAAGCCTGGTTGCGGAAGATCGAGTCAATCAACGGGTGCATGACGTTCTGGATGAGGCGGTCAATGCCGCCGATCTTGGCGACCATGAAGGGCGCGTCTTCGGGCTTCACGCGGAAGACGACGCGGACTTCGAGCTGCATCGTAAAGCCGTCTTTGGAGATGACCTCGAAGGGGTTGAAGGTGTTCGTCACCTCGCCCGAAGTCCACTCGACGGTCTGGTTCGTCGTCGGGATGATGATCGGCGTGACGGCCAGCGTGTTGACGTAGTAGCGACCGGGGCCGACGACCGTCTCCTGTATGCCGCGATAGCCTTCGGGGACGACGTAGGCTTCGTGCGCGCCTTCGTCGAGGCGGCGGTCGGCGGGGTCGGTCATTAGAAGGTCTTCTTCGATCTCGGCCTTCGAGCGGTCTTCGTCTTCGAGCTTGTCGAGGCGCGTGGCGGCCTCCGTGACGTGCGCCTTCTCCTCGCGCTCCATGCGCTCGCGCACCTTGTTCGCCATCTGGCGGCGTATCTCCTCGGTCGGGTCTTTGCCGACGTTCGAGACGATGACTGCAACCTCGCCCGGCTTGACCTCGCCGGCCTTTTCGAGGATGACCTTGAAGAGGAGCGGGTTGACGTAATAGGTTCCGGGCAGAAGGATGTCCTTCTGGGGGCCGCGCTGGCCGCCGCGGCGTATGAACTCGTTGCTGTCGGTGAAGTTGTCGTGACCCTCGACCTGCGTGGCAACGTAATCGCGCGGGTCGAGCGGCGCGCCGTCGAGAGCTTCGACGAGTCCGACCTGATTCTCGTTAATCACCGTCGCGTCGAAGAGGCGGACGGAGAAGAGGCCGGGCTTCGGGTCGCCGCCTCCGAGCGGCACGTTCTGCGTCAGGATGCGATAGGTTCCGGGCGTGAGGGTTTCGACCTGCGGGCCTTTCTGGCCACCGCTGGCGATGAACTGCTCGGCGTCCTGAAAGTTGCGGTGGCCGTCAATGGCCTTGCCGTTCAGGCGGCCAGGGTCGAGCGGGTCGCCGTCGGAGGCCGTGACGACGCCGACCTTACCCGGCGGAATCATCGTCGCCTTCGAGATCGAGATGCGGAAGAGGTACGGGTGAATCGGCCACAGGCCCGGCGGAATCGTGCGAAGCTGGATGCCCTTGACGCCGCCGCGCTTGATGAAGGCGATGGGGTCTTGGAAGTTGTTGTGGGCGTTCTGCGCGCGGTCGGGGGCGAAGTTTCTGCCGGGCGGCATCGGCTCGCCGTCAATCGCCTCGACGACGCCGAGTTCGTCAGAGCCGATCTCGATGAGCGGGACTTTGCGGACGACTTTCTCGAAGGGCCACTTGACGAAGTGCAGGCCGGGCTTGAGCACGTCGGCCTGGATGCCGACCTCGCCTTCGGTGGCGACGACACGTCCGGGAGGCATCTTCGCGCCGAAGTAGCGGCGCTCCTTGATGGCGATCTCTCGCGCGCCGACGTTGACGAGCCAGCGCCGCAAGAGGACGACGGCCACGACGAGCAGCACGAAGCCGACGACGAGGTAGGGCACGAACTGAAACAGTTTGTCGTTCATGATCTTTCTTTCTGTGCAGGGACTTCACGAGGGAAGTCCGCGTTTGATGTTGGGTTCTCGCGCGGCTCGCGGCTCGAAAGCCTCCGGCGCGCTTCCGCGAGTCTCTGTTTGAGCAGAAAGCCCGCCCCGGAGCGTTTCGCCTCAGAGGAGAGCAGCCAGTATTCGCCCTCGAAAAGCGAGCGCAGTTCGTCCGCGCTCGTGCCGCCGAGGCGTCCGTCTTCCCACGCACGCAGGACGGTCGAGACCGCCAGCCCGAAAGTCGCGGCGTCGTCCGACAGCGCCGCGACGCGCAGAAGCTCGGCGGTCGCGCTGCGCGCGGGACTCTGCTTCCAGGCTTCGAGAAGGTGCTCGGCGAGCGCAGGGCTGGCGCGCATCTGGTCGCTGCCTGCGAGAAGAGCGGCGAGAGCGCGCAGGTCTTCGGGACTCTTCGCGCAACGCTCGACCAGAACGTCCAGCGTCGTGCGATAGAGCGCGTCGTTTCCGGTCGCGTGCGCGTCCGCGAGGACTTCAAGCTCGCCGCGCTCGGCGCGCGCGCGCAAACTCTCCGCAAGCTCTTCGGATGCGTTCTTTTCATGCTCGGCGTCGCCGTGGTCGCCGTCGCCCGGCGAGCCGGGGGCGTCGCTCCCGAAGAGTCCCCGCCAGCCGAAGTGCGGCGGCAATGGCTCCGCCTCTTCGTTAGACCGCGGGCGTTTCGTGCGAAGGAGTGCGAGAGAAGCTACGAAGAGCAGGAAGACCGAAATGATGAGTATGGCGCTCAATTTTTAACGCCTTCAGCGCGGCGTCGCCAAAACCTTGTCACTTCAAAACCGCGCGCCGTCGCTGTCCGAAAGTGTTTATACGAAAAAGCCGGGCGAAGGTTGCGGGGCGGCCTGAAGATTCCGGCGCGGGGCGCTTTCGTTCGCCGAAAACAGGTCGGGCGACGAATCATAACTCGACTCGTCGCCCGTGTCACTCCGCCGCCGCGCGCATCAGATAATTGCGCCGGAATCATCAGAAACTGCGCCGGAAGAGGTAGGACATCTTGATGAAGAAGGTTCTGCCGTTGCGACGAAAGCCGGGTTCGAGCTGGCCCGAAAACGGGTTGAAGCCGTTGCGGTTCATGTCGTCGTTGTAGCCGACGTAAAGCGCCGTGCCGGGGTTCGGCGTCCAGCCGAAGAGGAACTGCCCGCGGACGTTCGAGCTGATCGAGTCGTAGTCCACGCGGGCACGCGCGAAGGCGAAGCGCGTGAATTGGTAGGTCGCCTTGAGCGAGGTGATGTTCTCGTCGAAGGCGACGAGGCCGGAGTCGTGGCGGCGCAGGCGGTTTTTAGAGAAGCTGAGCGCCAGATTCAGGTCGCTCGAAGCCTTGTAGGTGACGTTGCCGTTCGTGTAGAGCAGGTCGCCCGGCCCCGGCGAGAGCGGCGCGTTGGGGTCTGCAAGGGCCGCGAGGCTCACGCGCGAGAAGCGCGGCCCCGCGCCGAAGTCGTAATCCATCTCGCCCCAGCGGTAGCCGAGAAAGTAGAAAAAGTTGATGCGCTTGGTCGGCGTCGAGCCGGCGTAGCCGAAGACATTTTTGGAGTGGGTGGAGGTTTCGGGGCGACCCGCGGCGAAGGAGTCGAGGCCGAACTCGCGTGCGAAGTCGCGCTCGTAGCCGGTGTTGTAGCCCCAGCGGATGAAGGTCTGGCGCTGGAGGTTCGGCCCCGCCTGCCCCTCGTAGTTCCAGTTCTGCATGCGCCCCTGCCAGTCGTGATTGCCGCCGAGGTAGCTGTCGAACTCCCACGAGACGATCTTCTGCTTCGGCTTCGGTTCGGTGACGTACCAGATGTTGAAGTTCTGATTGTTCGTGTTGACGCGCCGCGTGAATCCCACGTCGGCGCGGTAGCCTGTGGTGCGGCCCACGCCGTTGACGTTCCAGCCGAGGTGACGCCCGTTCACGCTGTAGTTGTACGCATACGCGAAGCCGTTGGAATTCCGGCACACGTCGTCCTTCTGCTCTCTGGCGAGGTCGCAGAGGTGTGTCTTCGTGCCGAGCACTTGAAAGTCAAAGGTCGTCTTCTTGTCGAGGCGGAAGCGTCCGTCGAAGCCGCCGACGTAGTTGCTGTGGCCGACGAAGTTGTAGGCCGTGCCGAGGAAACCGAGGAAGTTCTCCTTGCCCACGTCGCGCTTGAGGCGGACGACGCCGATGGTCGCGTTCCTGCCGATGATGCGGTCGCCCGCAGCGGGGAGAGATTCAGGGTCGAAGCGCTGCTCGTTCGAGAAGTCGCCGGGCGCTTTATCGGAGGCGAAGAGGAAGCCGTAGGTGTTGCGGCCACGCTTGCCCGTGAGCTTGGCGGCGATTTCCGGGTTGATGATCGTGCGCGTGTGGACGGCGGCAATCTGCGTGCGGAAGATGTCTATGCCTTCGAGGAAGAAGGGGCGCTTCTCGTCGAAGAAGATCGGAAAGCGCTGGTTCGCGGTGTTCACGGTGGCGTCGGCCTCGACCTGCGCGAAGTCGGGGTTGACGGCGAGGTCTATGATCGCCGCCGAAGAGACGACCAGCTTGGCCGTCAGGCCCGCGTCAATCTTGATGGGCTGGTTGACGAACTTGCCCTGATCGGCCACGCCGAGCGAGCTTGCCAGCGCGCTGCTCATCCTGCGGACGCGCTTGCCCGTCTCGGAGACGGTCAGGCTGGGGATGAGTTCGAGCGTGCGCTCGGTGGAGACGTTTTCGAGGCCGGTGATGTGGCCGGCCTGGTTGAGCATGCCGGAGGAGTCGCGCGACATCGGCATCCACGAATCAATCTCGTCGTTCATGCGGTCAATGTTGCGCCAGACGTGCAAGCCCCAGAGCTTGCCTTTGCCGACCTCGTAGCGCAGGGACTTGAAAGGAATGGCAACCTCGACCGTGTAGCCGTCGCTCGTTATCATCCCCTTCGACTCCATCAAGATGTCCACGGTGAAGTCGCTGCCCTGCCCTTCCGTGAAGATGCCGTCCTGTTGGATGCCGAGCGGATTCCATCCGAGAATGTATGCGCGCCGCTGGTCGTTGAAGGTGTCGAGGAAGATGCGGACGTTGTCCTCACCGAACACGTTGTCGCGCTTGGCGACCGTGGCGCGCACCTTCGAGGGGTCGTCGAAGCAGTGAAAGCCGAAGTAGAGGAACTTCGAGTCGTAGCCGACGAAGACCTCCGTGAGCGCGGTCGGCGCGGTGTTGTCGCCGGGGCTGGTCTGGTAGAAGTCTTTGAGGACGGCGGCGTGTTTCCAAACCTCGTCGTCTAGCTTGCCGTCTATGACCGGCGGCTTGTCGAAGCGCGGGATGTTCAGGGGCTGCGTCTTTTCGGGCGGGAGCGCGGGCATCGCTCTGGCCGCGGGTTTCGCCGCAGCCGCCTTCGCGCCCGCAGCTTTGCCCTTCGACGGCTTCGCTGCCGCGGGCCTGTCCGTCGCCTTCGTCTCCGCGGACTTCAACGCCGCGTCCGGTGTCGCCGCGGGGACGGACGCCTTCGAGACATCGGGCGTGGGCTTGGCGGCGGCGACCTGCGCACGCACGCACGTCGCCGCGGCGAGCGCGAGGGCACAGAACAGCGCGACTTTTCTGTAAACGTTCATTCCTTCTTTCCTTGAAACCGACGGGCCGCAGCAGAAGTCTCTGGCCCCGCGTCTATGTCTTTGAATGTGGACGTGCTCGAACTCTTCCGTGGCGCGTGAAGGCACACTAATCCTCAAACCGACCGCGAGGGGGGAGAGGCGGCCAACTGAATGATAACTTTAGATGTGCTGTGAAGTCCCTGTTCTTAAGAGCGGCGCTTACCCCACGAAAGCGCCGACCATCTTTGAAGTTCGGGCTGCGAGACCCTTCGTGTGATGATTCCGGGGTGCGCTCACTCGCCCGCAGACGTTTGAAACGAGACGGGCGGCGCGGGGCGTGGCTCGACGAGCGCGTCGGCGGGCGCGTGCGGCGGCGTACTCGCCGGAGGGTTCGCGCAGACGGCCTTAGCGGGACGCCTGATTGTAAAAACCCTGACCTTCGTTCCGTTCTCCGCCGCGCGAACCCAAACCGTGTCGCGCAGGAGCGGGCCGAGATACTTCAGAGCCTCTCCGCGCTCCACCTTCGAGGCGGGAAGCGTCTCGAAGTTCGCCGCCGTAGAAATCAAGCGACGCCGCAACTCCGCAGACTTCCGTTGCTCGTTGGCCGCGTCCGCCTTCTGCTCGACGCTTTTCCGTTCGTCAGCGGTCGCGGGGATGTCAATGCCCGAACCCGGCGGGATGAGCATCGCCAGTTCGCCCGCCGGGGCCGCGCGGCGCGGAAGCTCTGCGCGATTGCCCCGAATGAATTGGTCGTCAACGCCCGGAAGCTCCGCGCCCGACTCTACGGACTCAAGCAGAGGGTCAACGAGCATCGCCAACTGCGTGGGCGCGTCCTTTTGCGTGGAGGCTTCGGCCTGCGGCGCGGCGTGCGCGCGGCTGACGCTCGGCTTCGCGCGCCAAGGAGTCTGCTCATCAGACCTCGGCGCGACCTCGCAGGAGGCGAGTTGCGGCGCGGCGCGGGGCGGCGTCACCTCGATAGCGTCTTCGCTCGCGCGCACGTTCAGGAACGCGTGCAGGATTTCACCTCGGATGCGAGCGCCAAGCTTGTTCTTGAGTGCTGCCAGGTCGTGCGAGACCTGTGGCGCGGCGACGAGCGCCGCGGCGAGGAGGATGAATGCGATGATTGACCTGTGCTTCATTTTCTTCACCCACCGAACTGTCGGGCGATTCCGCCCCTGCGGGCGACCCCTGAACCGGCGCGCGCCGGGCCTGTAGTCTTGCTTCGTCACTCAGAAGCCGTCTTCCGTCTGCGCGTAGCCGCCTTGCTGTAAAACTTCCCGTCCCGCTCTTTCTACCAGCTAAACACCACGCGCCGAGATTTCATGGCAAAAACTTTTCGCTTACAATGACGCCGGGCGTTTCAGGCCGTTAACAAATTAAACGCGCGAGAGCCTTTAAGGTTTTCATTTTTTTGTCGCGGGCGGCGACGTTCATTTCGCACACTGTTAGTGGCGCGTCGCTTCAGTTGGTTTCAAAAATCTTCGCGGCATGGTTCCAACTTTTCCGTCGCCTCGGCCTGTTTCCTCAACGTGCAGGATGCGCGCTGATGCGCGCTGCCTCAACGGAATTGTGACGAAACGCCGCGGCGTTGGACGAACCGCCGGAATCCCGTGACGAAAAGGATTGAGGCGGGGACGAAATTCTAAATCACTTCAAGCATGGAGGTTCGATGAGATACAGAAGCTTCGGGCGCGCGGGCTGGACGGTCGGAGAGATCGGCTACGGCATGTGGGGCATGGGCGGTTGGAGCGGGTCGGACGACGAAGAGTCTCTGCGCTCGCTGCAAAGAGCGGTTGACCTCGGCTGCAACTTCTTCGACACGGCGTGGGCCTACGGCGAGGGGCACAGCGAGTCGCTCTTAGGCCAGCTCGTCCGCGCCAACCCGGACAGGAAGCTCTACACCGCCTCGAAGATTCCGCCCCGTAACAGGAAGTGGCCGAGCCGTCGCGAATTCAAGCTCGAAGATACCTTCCCGCCCGAATACATAGAGGAGTACGTCCACAGCAGCCTTCGGAACTCAGGGCTGGAGAGCTTCGACCTCATGCAGTTCCACGTCTGGGAGGACGCATGGGTCGAGGACGACCGCTGGGCGAAGAAGATGGGCGAGCTGCGCTCGCAAGGATTAGTCCGCGCCGTCGGCATCAGCATCAACCGCTGGGAGCCTCAGAACGGCGTGCGCGCCGTGCGCAGCGGTCTCGTTGATGCGGTGCAGGTCATCTACAACATCTTCGACCAGAACCCTGAAGACGAACTGTTCCCCGCTTGCGAGGAGTTGAACGTGGCCGTCATCGCGCGCGTCCCCTTCGACGAAGGCACGCTCACCGGCACGCTCAACCCGGAGAGCCGCTGGCCCGAAGGCGACTGGCGCAACACGTACTTCGTGCCGGAGAACCTGATCCCCAGCGTCGAGCGCGCCGACGCCTTGAAGCCTCTGGCCGAGCGCGCCGGCCTGACGATGCCGGAGATGGCTCTGCGCTTCATCCTCAGCAATCCGGCGGTGAGCACGATCATTCCGGGCATGCGTAAAATCAAGAACGTCGAGTCGAACGTCGCCGCGAGCGACGCCGGGCCGCTTCCCCCGGAGTTGCTCGAAGCGCTGCGCGCACACCGTTGGGAGCGCACGCCGAAACCCTGGTCGCAGTAAATAATGCTGAGTTACAGCGGGGACAGGGTTCAGAGTACAAGCTTCAGCTTGCTGTTCTCGACGGAAGGAGCAAGCTGAAGCTTGTACTCTGAACCATTCTTTCATTGCAACTCGGCATAATAACCTACAGCGAGGATTGAATGAGAGACGCTCTGAAGTTCGCGCGCTCGCGCTTCGCCATCGCGGCGCTCTTGTGCCTTCTTGTCTTCCCGCCGCCTTTCACTCGCGCGCAGGAGGAGCAGCCGCCGAAGGAAGCGGGCACGTTCCGCGCGCCCGACCTCGTCGAACTCACGAAGCTGGACGAGACGATCAAGCTCGACATCCGCTACGCCACGCCGAACAACTTCACAGGCCGCCCGGTCTACACGGAGGCGCGCGCCTTCCTGCAACGCCCCGCCGCCGAGGCTCTGCTCCGCGCCGTCCGCGCGCTCAGGAAGCAAGGCTACGGCGTCGCCGTCTTCGACGGCTACCGTCCCTGGTTCGTCACGAAGCTCTTCTGGGACTTGACGCCCGCCGATAAGAAGCAGTTTGTCGCAGACCCTTCCAAAGGCTCGCGGCACAACCGCGGCTGCGCCGTTGACCTGACGCTCTACGACCTGAAGACGGGCCGCGAGGTCTCGATGCCGGGCGAGTACGACGAGATGACCGAGCGCTCGCATATCACTTACGCGGGCGGGACTGCCGCGCAGCGACGCCTGCGCGATACCCTGCGCGCCGCGATGGAGGCCGAGGGCTTCGCCGTCTACGAGCCGGAGTGGTGGCACTACGACTACCGGGACTGGAAGCAGTACCCGATTCTCAACCTCAGTTTTTCCGAGATCGTCAAGGCCGGTAAAACGGGAACGAGTCCGCCCCGCTGAAAGCAGGCTCCTTCACGCTTCATGTGTGCGCGGCGTCTCGACGCACACCCTGCACGTTTGCGCGCAATCAAACTCTTTGCGCGCAATCAAACTCGATGAAGACTCGGCGGGCCGTTTGCCGAACAGCCCGCCGAGTCTTCGCTCTTCCCTGCACATGCCGCCTTCAACCGCTACTACTGAACGATGGCCGTGATGGACATGCCGGGCAGCAGCCGCTCAAGCGGCAACGCCGGGGCCATCGTGAGGTTGGACTTCACCGTCATTCCGTCGGGGACTTGCACGTTGACGATGCGCCCGCTCTCCTTCTCACGCACCTCCACGACGCGCGAGCTGAAGTTTACGCGGGTCACGACGCCGGCGATGGGCCGTTGTCTCTCTGCGCTTCCGGTCTTTGCCGCGACGCTGATGCCGCCGAACGCGAGCAGGGCGAAGAGGGCGAGGCCGTGTGTCGTTTGCCGAATCTTTTTCATGGTTTCAATCTCCTTCATCCGGCGGCGCGTTCGCCGCCCGCCGTGCGTCCCAGGCTTTGGGCCGTCGGCGGCGTTGCCGCTCTCGGCTCCATTCGGGGCAACAGTTCCGCCCCTTACCTTCTAACGCGGAATGACGGGAGGAAAAGGATCACGGTGGAACATGAAGCGAGTGTCATACGGTATAGTGTTGCGCTTGCACCATCTCGCATAGGTTCTCTTCAGTAGGTCTCAACTTTTCCCGAAAAAAAGTCCGGACAACTTCCGCGTCAACGGAACTCTTCAAGTACGGGCACGTGCCTTGCTCCGTTCGCTGGCAAACAGGGCGAAGGCCCCGCAAGAGCTTTCCTCTTCCGAAAGCACTTGCTTCGTCCGCAGAACAAGCGAACCAGACTGCCCCGCGCGGCCCGTTCGATCACAAACGAAGGAGCGTCCGTCATGCGTTCTCGACACTCTTTGCCCATCGCTCTGTTGTACCTTCTCTCCGCGCTACTTCTCATCTCGACGACGGCGCGCGCCGACGACGATACCAACGACGACGAATACGAAGAGCACGCGCGAGTCCTGCGCGTCAGCCTCCTCAAAGGCGAGGCCAGTCTCCAACGCGCAGGCAATGCGGAGTGGGAGCACGCACGGTTGAACACGCCGCTCGTCGAGGGCGACACGCTCTCGACGGGGCGCGACGCGCGTCTCGAAATACAGGTTGACTCGCGCAACTTCGTCCGCGTCGGCGGCGACTCAGTTCTCAAGGTCGTCACGCTTCGCGACGAAGGCATCGCGCTCAGTCTCTCCGAAGGCACGGCCACCGTCATGCTCTCGAAGTTCGACCGCGAACACGAATACTTCGAGGTTGACGCGCCGAAGACGACCGTCGCCGCGGAGAAGATCGGCCAGTATCGTCTCGACGTTGATACGGGCAGTGTCCGCGTCACCGTCCGCGAAGACGGGCGGGCGCGCATCTACTCGGAGACCTCCGGCTTCGAGCTGCGCGGCGAACGCACGGCGCGTCTCGCCTACGGCGGCGCGGAGGATGGCGACTGGGAGCTGAGCGCCGCCGCCTCGCTCGACGAGTGGGACAACTGGAACGTCGAGCGCGAGCGCGACCTCGCTGCGCGCCTGCGCTACGAAGGGCGCGAGCGCTACTACGACCCCGAAGTTTACGGCGCGGAAGAACTCGATCTCTACGGCGACTGGCAATACACGAGCGACTACGGCTACATCTGGCGTCCGCACGCGAATGTCATCGGCAACTATAACGACTGGGCACCCTACCGCTACGGCCACTGGGACTGGTGCCCGCCCTACGGCTGGACTTGGATCGCGGATGAGGATTGGGGCTGGGCACCGTACCACTACGGTCGCTGGGTCTATTACAACAACAACTGGTGCTGGGCACCGCGCGGCTACGGTTATCCCTACCGGCACGCATGGTGGCGGCCCGCGCTCGTCGCCTTCGTCAGCATAGACTTCGATAACGACCGGCGCGTCTGCTGGTATCCGCTCACACACGGCCAGCGCGACCCGCGCGGGCGCTGGTGGTCGCGCCGCTACGACCCCGCGGGGCCGCTGCGTCCGGGCGAGAGAGAGAATCCGCGGCGCTTGAATCCCTTCCTGCTGCGCGCCGTCACGTCCGCGCCCTCGCGCGATTTCGGCGCGGCGAACCTGCACCCGCGCCCGGCTACGTCCGACATCGCGCAGCGCGCGCTTTCGAGCGAGCCATTGCGCGGTAACTTGCCGTTCACGCACGGCGGGCCGCGCGTCGAAGGCCGCGACGGACGCACCGGCGCGCATGGCCTTCAGACTCCGGGCGCGAACGGGCGCAACGTATTGACGATCAACCGTCCCGATACGGTTAAGCCGCCGCGCGCCGTGCCCGACCAACCGACCGGCGCGACGGCGCGCACGCCCGGCGTCCCGCTCGACGAAGAACTGCACCGCACGCGCGTCTTCAACAGCCGCCAGCCGCGCATGGCAACTCCTTCGACGGCGGGCGGCCCCGCAGCCGCGCCGGGCGGCAACGTGACGACCGGTGTGGTCGAGCGGCCACGTCCCGACAGGCGTCCGCCAGTTGACGCCAACAACGCAGGCAACGGAGCAACGCGCGTTCGTAATAACGCAGGCGGCGAGCCGCCGCGCACACGCGACAGCGCAGGCGGCGAGGCGACGCATGTCCGCCCCGCGCGACCCACGCCGCCAACTGTCAGCACAAACGGCGAGCCGGGCGCGAGCGTCGAGCCGCACCCGCGCCGCACGGGGTCTGGCGGCAACGGCTCGGACGCGCCGCGCAGCAGCCCCGAGCGTCCGTCGGTGGAGCGTCGTCCGTTCGAGCGCGAGCGCCCGACATCTCCGCCTGCGCGTCGCGAGGAGCCAACTACTTCCCGCCCCGAACGCACCACGCCGCCCGCCGAATCGCGCCCTTCGCGCAGCGAGCCGACGCCGCGACCGGAGCAGCCGCGACAGGAGAGGCCGCGACAGGAAACGCCGCGGCAGGAGACGCCGAAACAGGAAGCGCCGAAACAAGAGCACCCCGCTCCCTCGCGCGAGCCGGAGCATTCATCGAAGACCGAGCGAACCGAGTCGAGCACTGAACGAAAGCATCCCTGACAGCCGGTGTTGAAGGCGCGAGACGGGGCCTCGCGCCTTCGTCGGACGGCGGCTGGGCGTCGAGCACGCTCGCGACAGACGCGACGCGCGCGATGTTCAGTCGCCGCTAAAACCTCTACGTTCTTTGCGAATCCTCAGCAGCCTTTCCGGTTAAGCGAGACTTCGCAATACCGCAAAGGACTCGCAAAATATGCGAAGCATCAAACTATCCCGCCCGTCTCGCCTTTGCCGACCTCGAAAGGATTCAAATCCTCCGCGTTTCTGTGCTTAACTTCTTCAAGTCCTAAACCCGACCTCGCCGTTAGTGTTATAGTTCTCCGCAACATTTTTCAAACGTCATGGATTTGCACACTATCAAGACGCCTTCGCTCGTCCTCGACGTGGAGCGCGTGCGGCGCAACGCCGCGCGGATGTCGGCGCGTGCGCGCGAGTTCGGCGTCACCTTACGTCCGCACGTCAAGACGCACAAGTGCGTCGAGGTGGCGCGCATGCAGACCTTTGGAGGCGCGGGCGGCATCACCGTATCCACGCTCGCAGAGGCCCGCGCCTTCGTCGCACACGGGTTCAAAGACATCACTTACGCCGTCCCCGTCGAGCCGGGCAAGTTCGACGAGGCGTTGGAACTGGCAAAGCTCTGTGAGCGATTCGCACTCATCACCGACGACGTTGGCGTGACCCGCCGACTGGACGAGGCCGCGCGGCGAGCGGGAGTCGTGCTCGACCTTTTTCTCAAAGTTGATTGCGGTTACCACCGCTGCGGCGTCGAGCCGGACAGTCTCGAAGCTCTCGAAATCCCGCGCCTCATCTCTGACGCGCGCGGCCTTCGCTTCGCAGGCATACTCACGCACGTGGGCCACTCCTACCATGCACACTCGCGCGAGGAACTGCTCGGCATCGCGCGTCAAGAGCGCGATTTGATGAGAGAGTTCGCCGCGCGCCTGCGCGCCGAAGGCATCGAAGTCCCGACCGTCAGCGTCGGCTCGACGCCGACCGTGACGCACGTCGAACACCTCGACGGCGTTGACGAGGCGCGGCCCGGCAACTACATCTTCTTCGACGCGTTTCAAGCGACGCTCGGCAGTTGCGGCTTTGATGATTGCGCCCTGACAGTTTTGGCCTCGGTCGTCCACCGCGACCGCACGCGCCGCAAGCTCGTCCTCGACGCAGGCGCAATCGCTCTCTCGAAAGACCGAGGCCCTTTGGAACTCGACCCCGCGTGCGGCTTCGGTCGCCTACTCGACGTTGAAGGCGTCGAGACGGGCCTGCGCGTCGGCTCGCTCTCGCAGGAGCACGGCGAGGTCTTCGTCGAAGACGAGGGACTGCTCGAATCGTTCGGCGTAGGCACGCGCGCCCGCGTGCTCGCGAACCACTCGTGCCTGACCGCCGCACAGCACTCGCACTATCATGTGCTCGAAGGCGGGCGCATCGTTGACCGTTGGGAGATTCAGCGCGGATGGTAATAATGAAAGTTAGAAGTCCGCAACGCTGAACGCAGAGCTGAAGGACAACTGTCTTCAATTTTGTGTTCAGCTCTGAGCTGGACTTTATTCATTTCTGATCTTTGAACAGAAAACGCAGGGCGCGTAAGCTGCTGACCGTTTCCGCCAGGAAAAAGTCACTGGAGCCTCACCATGCCCTGCGAGTTTGTAAGCCTGATGGTAGCATTCGCGCCTTTGTTCTCCAAGCCTGTTTTTCAGCACGCTCAACTCTTGCTCATGGGTGCCCTCCTCGCGCCGCGCAAGCACACCGTCACTTCGGCCTTGCGCGTGATGGGCTTGAGTCAGGACGAGCATTTTCAGAACTACCACCGCGTCTTGAACCGCGCCCTCTGGTCGGGTCTCGCGGCGGGTCGGATTTTGCTCTCGCTGCTGGTCAGCGCCTTTGCCCCGACCGGAACCATCGTGATGGGACTCGATGACACCATTGAGAGACGACGCGGCGAGAAGATCAAAGCTCTCGGCATCTATCGTGACCCGGTGCGTTCCTCCAACTCGCACTTCGTCAAGGCGAGCGGCTTGCGCTGGCTCTGCTTGATGTTGCTGGTCGAGATTCCGTGGGCGGGGCGAGTCTGGGCCTTGCCCTTTATGACCGCGCTGTGCCCTTCACAGCGGTACTGTCGCGAGCGCGGGCGGGCGCCGCGCAATCTGACGGAGCGAGCGCGGCAGATGCTCATGTTGGCGGCACGCTGGCTGCCCCGCCGCGAGGTGGTCATCACGGCCGACAGCAGTTTCGCGGCTCTGGAGTTGTTGGACTCGGTGCGTGAGTCGGTCAGGTGGTGACGCGGCTGCGCCTGGATGCCGCGCTGTATGAACCGGTCGCGCCACGCCTGCCCGGACAGGTCGGGCGACCGTGTAAGGCAGCCAACAGGCTGCCGACACTGCAAGCCGTGGCCTCGGACCCAAAGACGCGCTGGCAGGGGGTGAAGGTCAAGGGCTGGTACGGCGAGGGCGAACGAGTGGTGGAGATCGTCTCCGCGACCTGCGTCTGGTATCACCGAGGCTTGCCGCCCGTCCCCATCCGCTTTGTGCTGGTGCGCGACCCGCAAGAGAAGTTCTCGACGCAGGCGCTGCTCTCGACCAAGCTTGAGGCGAAGCCTGGCGAGATACTGGAATGGTTCGTCCGGAGGTGGCAGATGGAAGTGACCTTCGAAGAAGCCCGTGCGCACACCTGGGAGTGGAGACGCAACGTCAATGGTCTGATCTGGCGATAGCGCGCACGACCCCGTGTTTGCTGGGGCTGTATTCGTTCATTAGCTTGTTGGCCGCACGCCTCCTCAAGCGGCGGGGACTGCCCGCACGAGGTGCGGCGTGGTATGCCAAAAGGAGCGCGACCTTCTGGGACACGATTGCCTTTGTGCGCCGCTTCCTGTGGAGTCATCAGCATTTCAGATGTCGGAAACGAAAGCCGAGATGATAAAAGTCCCGCGCTCATTACTGGAGCGCCTGACAGAGACGCTGTGCTATGCAGCGTAAATGGATAAAGCCGAGCTAAGTATATTATGCGCCGTCTCTGCCCGGTCGGTAGGGTCTAGGAAACAAACACCGTTACCGTTTTTAATGTCTTCCCGAATGAGGAGTTCAATAAATCTGGACTTACCCTCCCCCGTAGTGCCTAAGATATGAGTGTGGGATTCGCGCTCTTTACTGGTTAGCAGTACGCTTCCCTCTTGGCTTGCCTTTCGGCCAACCTCCGCGACGCTTCGGTTTAGAAGTCTCTTTCCTCAGATTCAGCGCGTCCTGGGCTGTCCGGTGCGGGAAGACCTCGGACTTCTTTTTCTCCAAGCGTAGCTTCCAAATATCGAGCTTGTTCCCCACAGATTAACCTCTCCGCTATTGCGATGTTGTAATTCAACTGATTCAAGATGTCGTCTTTTGCAGGGTCGTTTGAAGCCTTAAGCTCCTTGCGCTGCCGGTACATTGAATACAGCCGGTGAGTGGCGCGGTCAATCAGCTCTAACTTTTCCTGCTGGACTCTCGAAATCCGCTCTTGATCCTGTCTATACTCAATCTCTCTTGCCTCTAAATCAATCTGTTTTAGTTCCCGGTGAGTGGCAACCTTTAGATAGGTGGTAATGTCCATCTCCTGAGCGGCGGCAATACCCAATAGCTCATTACGAACCTGGATTTCCTTAAGGGTCAAATCGTCTTTTGCATTAGCGATAACTCCCCTTTCCGGTAATATCTATGCCCGTTGAAGTCCTCAGTGTCTCCGGGAACGTGGAAATTCTGGCATTGAGTCTCCCTGCGCTCGCGGGTCACAGCAGGAGCTTTGGCCTCAGTTTTGGGGTGAAGCACCGAGTAGATACCGATGCCTATTACGGCTAGGCCAATGAGAGCTACGATAAGGAAGGCGAGATAAAACTTTTCATCCACAGCCCCGGAAGGAAGAAACTGCGGCTGCATTGTACCCAGAAGGGAGTAAAAGAGCTAGGGTTTTGTGGTAAATTGACGGGACAGAAGGCTTCTGGTAAGTTGTCTGTCCGTTCTTTGGAGGCTCATTTCACTAGGTTCTGTTGACTTATCAGGTTAAGCTCTTTGAATGTTGCCGGTTACTTTATCTGATGCTCAGTGGCAGAAGATTCTGCCCTTCCTACGCTCGCACCCGAAGCTCTATGTCGGGCCGCAATGGAGTTGCCGCCGCTTCCTCTCTGCCGTCCTGTGGGTCTCGCGCTCCGGCGCGCAGTGGCGGTTGCTCCCGAAAGAGTACGGCAACTGGAACTCGGTCTATAAGCGCTTCTCGCGCTGTTGCGAGCAAGGCGTCTGAGAGCAACTGCATCAGCACTGCGCCGATGACCCAGACCTGGAGCACCTGATTATTGACTCGACCATCGTCGGCACCCACCCGTGCGCGGCTGGCGCGTTAAAAAAAGCACGGCGGGCAGGAGCAGCAGGCGCTAGGGCGCAGTCGCGGCGGCTTTTCCACCAAGATTCACGCGGCGGTGGACGCGCTCGGCAACCCGCTGCGGTTGATCCTGGCGGGCGGCGAGCGCCACGAGAGTCCGCACGCCCCGGCGCTGATCGAAGGCTACTCGATGCTAGTGCTCATCGCCGACAAAGGCTATGACGAGGCGGAGTTCATCAAAGCCTTGATCGGCGCAGGCGTCGAGGCGGTGATACCGCCGCGAGTGAATCGCAAAGAGCAACGCGAATCCGATGCCCATCTTTATCGAGAGCGGCACCTCGTCGAGCGCTTCATCAACAAGATCAAGCACTACCGGCGCGTGTTCTCGCGTTTCGAGAAGCTGTCAAAGAACTACCTCGGATTCCTGAGTTTCGTCAGCGCACTCGTTTGGTTACGCTGAAATGTCAACATAGCCTAGGTTTTTGATGTAGTGAAAACTGTAGTGACCCCGAGCGAAAAACGGCTGAATAGTCTGTCGGAAGCCGTGGGAGTGAGCCGGTAAGACCTTTACAGTCAGCGTGGCGGCGTAGCCAAGTGGTAAGGCAGAGGTCTGCAAAACCTTTATTCATCGGTTCGATTCCGATCGCCGCCTTCTTTAGAATCAATGGGTTACGGGCAGCCAACTAGCTGCCCGTAGTCGTTTAGTCTGCCAATGGTTTGCCAAAATATGTATCATCTCTTGGTAAAGTCGGTCTGTAACGGCTACACTTCCGCTCTCACGCTCGCTGGCTGCATATTGGATAGGCCAAGTTGAATGAGTAACCTTTCAGAGTAGCAAAATGAAAGAAATAGCCGGAATCAATAAAACGGTAAGCGACCTCTTACGCGCTAAGAAATATACGATTCATTATTACCAGCGCGAATATCGTTGGGGCAAAAAGCAGATAGAAGAATTGATTGATGATCTCGTTGACGAGTTCAATGAATACTACGACGAACGCCACGAAAGAAAAGATGGTGAGAATTACGGTCATTACTATTTAGGAAGCGTCGTAATTACTGACGATGCCGAACATGCCATTATTGACGGTCAGCAACGTCTTACCTCACTCACTCTTCTTCTTATCTACCTCAACAATCTGCAAAAAGAGCGACCCGAAGATGAGAGAGTTTTTATTAATGATTTGATTTTCTCAGAAAAGCGCGGATTGAAATCTTTCAACATTCACGTTGATGAGCGCGAGCCTTGTCTTAACGCGATTTACAAAGGCGAAGCCTTCGACTCAACTAAACAACCCGAAAGCGTACAAACGATTTATTCCCGCTACGAAGACATCAAAGAAATCTTTCCCGAAGATTTGAAGGAAAGAGCGTTACCTTTTTTTATTGATTGGATAATTGACAAAGTTGATCTGGTGGAAATCAAGGCCAAAACCGAGCAGGATGCACACAAAATCTTCGTTTCGATGAACGATAGAGGCTTGAGCCTAACACCAACTGAAATGTTGAAGGGTTATCTACTGTCTGAAATCAAAAATGATTCAGAGAGAAACCGCGCTAATGACCTATGGAAACAGCAGATTTTCTCTTTGAAAAATCTTGACCCAGATAGCAAAGAGGAAGATGCAGACTTCATCAAGACTTGGCTTCGCTCGCAGTATGCTCAGACTATCCGCGAAACCAAAAAGGGTGCGGTAAAAGAAGACTTTGATTTAATCGGAACGGAGTTTCATAAGTGGACGCGAGAGAATGCCAAGACCATCGGGCTTAAACGCTCAAGTGATTACGAAGAGTTTGTTCTTAAAGAGTTTAAGAGGTGGTTGCAAAATTAAAGGAACTCAAGCGCG
>DATARW010000003.1:0-10886 GCA_036263975.1 Pyrinomonadaceae bacterium | reverse complement strand
CATCCCGGCCCCTGTGAACTGATCGGTTGCGTTGCAAAGATTATTATGGTGATTATCTACTTTCCGTGGCCGCGGCATCAGGGGCGGATCATCAACAGCCTATGCGAATTGAGGCCCGGCGGGCCCGGCGGCGAGTGGCGTCAGGACATACACGCGCGAGAAGCCCGGCGGACATAGCTATGTCAGCCGGGCTTCTCGCTGCTCGAACGCACTTGATTTAACCCCAGTCTTGGGTTGAAATCGTAAAGCCGAAATAAAGCCATTTTTAAACTCAAGACTGGGGTTAATTTAAAAATCTGAGCCTGATAAATGCAGAGCTTCTTTTCCAAACAGGGACGCTACGTGCTTGCCGGGTCGCTTGACAAGCACGAATGAATCTGTAGAATTTCAGACGCTCACGCGGGAGTAACTCAGTGGTAGAGTGCGACCTTGCCAAGGTCGAAGTCGCGGGTTCAAATCCCGTCTCCCGCTTTGAAACGATGAAGCATGAACGCTGAACGCGGGATTAAATCATTTTGGTTCATTGTTCACCGTTCATGCTTCATCGTTCCCTTTTTGGCGGCGTAGCCAAGTGGTAAGGCAGAGGTCTGCAAAACCTTTATAAAGTTACACTCACCGGCTTTTTAACTTCTTTTCTCACCTTAAAAAAGCAGAAAGCCTACTACAGCGGCAAACGCAAGCGCCACACCTTAAAGTCGCAGGTCGTCGTCAACGGCACGACCCTACAAGTCATCTGCACGGCACACGGGCGTGGCCCCGTTCATGATTTCGCTCTCTACAATCGGAGCAAACTTGAGTTGCACGAGAGCATCGAGTTGCTCGCTGACAGCCGCTATCAAGGCTTATCGAAGCTGCATTCAAAGAGCCGAACGCCGAAGAAGAGGTCGAAGAAAGTAAATTCAGGGCTATCTGTTTGCGGCGGGGTCGTTTACTGCTGCGAGCTTGACCTTTTAGTGGATAGCCGCTGATTACTCAGCGGCATTTCGAGTAGCCGCAGTCGCGGCAAAAGTCGCAGCCCGAAGCGTGTTCGAGCTGGCCTCTGCACTCCGGGCATTCGGCGATGAGCGAGTAGTTGCGATTCGTCTCGATGCTGTCGGAGGCGACCGCGACCGCTTTGGGTTGCTGTTGTTGATAGGCGAGTGCGCGCGCCGAGTCGGGCTGCTGTTGCAGGCGGCGGCTGGTGAGCATGATGCACTCGGCGACGGCCTGTTCGGGCGAGGTCAGCAGGCGCTCGTTGAACCAGACCGAGTGCGTGCCCGTCACCTTGTTGAGCGAGCGCGCGACCTCGCGCTCGTCGAAACCGCCGCGCAGCATCTTCGAGGCGAGCAGACCGACGCCGCCGGAGATCGGCCCCGTGGCGAAGACTTCGAGGATGTTCGCGCCGTCGTGATTGACCGTAACGTAGAGGTTCTGCCCGTCGAAAGGAATCTGCCACGTCGCGCCGACCAGCTCGCGCGGACGCTCGATACGAACCACGTCGCCCGACTCAGTTCGGCGCGCGCCCGCGGGCGCGGCCAGCGGCATCGTCGCGGCGAGGGTCTCGGCCCTGCCGACCGCTGCGGCGGCAGACGTGCTCTCGCCCTTCGACGCCTCGGTCGCGGTCGCCTCGGCGACAATGGCCGGGTCGCAGGCGACTTCGCCCGCGGCCTCCGTGCCCTTCACGGCGGAGAGAACCTGGGAATCGCGCGAGCCGTCGCGGTAATAGCTGACGGCCTTGCAGCCCAGCTCGCGCGCGAGGCGGTAGAGGCGGTCAACCGATTCGAGCGTGTCGTCGCGCGAGCCGTTGCAGGTCTTCGACACGCCGTTGTCAACGTTGCGCTGCGCGGCGGCGAGGACGTAGACGTGCTGCTCGGCGGTGATGTCCATCGCGGAGATGAAATAGTCGGGCAGCTCCGACTCGTGCGCGCAGACGTGCTCGGCGGCGCGGTCAATGGACTGCTGGTCGGTCTGGTCAACGCTGATGCCGAGCGCCTCGGCGGCGAGCGTGTGGACGTATGTGCGCTTCCCCAAAGTGTCGTGGCGGACGTAGGCCCAGGAGAAATTCGGCTCGACGCCCGAAGAGGTTTCGGCGACGAGAGAGATCGTGCCCGTGGGCGCAATCGTCGTCGTCTCGTAGTTGCGCGGCGTCAGCTCGATGTCTTCGGGGATGCCGATCTGTTCGCGCAGGAAGCGGTCGTAACTCTCTTCGTTCGGCTTGTACTCGGCGAAGACGCCTTTCTCCGCGCCGAGGCGACATGACTCGACCCACGCCTCGCGCCGCACGAAGCCCATCGCCTCGTCCATCAAATCAATCGAGGCGTGCGAGCCGTACTTGATCCTCAGTTGGATGCAGAGGTCTGCGAAGCCCATGATGCCCAGGCCCACGGGGCGCGTGCGCTTCACCACGTCGTCAATTTCGGGGAGCGGCCACGCGCACGTGTCAATCACGTTGTCGAGGAAGCGCACACACCAGTGGACGGTGTCGGCCAGGCGTTCCCAGTCGAGGCGCGTCTCAGGGTCGTAGAACTTCGCCAGGTCAATCGAGCCGAGGTTGCAAGAATTGTTGAAGTGCAGCGCCTGCTCCGCGCACGGGTTCGTCGCGTAGATCGGCCCCATGCTCTTGAGCATGTGGTTGTGGCGATTGACCTCGTCAATGAAGATGACGCCCGGCTCGGCGTAGCGGTGTGCCGACGAGACGACGCGGTTCCAGATGTCGGGCGCGTAAACCTCTCCCGCGCGCGGCGGCTCCTCGCGCGTGCAAGCGCCGAGCAGCCCGGACTCTTTCGCCTCAAGGAACGCGGCGCGGTCGCGGAAGGTCGCGGTCTCGCCGTCGGGACGGCGGTAGACGGCGTAGGGGCCGTCCTGCACGGGGTCGAAGACCGGCTCGTTCCACGGCTCGCCGTCGAAGGAGAGTTGATACCACTCCTTGTTATCAACCGCGTCGAAGAACTTCTCCGTCACCGTCACGGAGATGTTGAAGTTGGTCAGGCTGTGCTGGTCGTTCTTGGCGTGGATGAAGCGGAGCACGTCCGGATGGTCAACGCGCATGATGCCCATGTTCGCGCCGCGGCGCACGCCGCCCTGCTTCACCGTGTCGGTCGTCGTGTTGAAGATGTTCATGAACGACACGGGGCCGGAGGCGACGCCGTGCGTCGAGCGCACCATCGCTCCGGCGGGCCGCAGCTTCTCGAAGGTGAAGCCCGTGCCGCCGCCGGTCTGGTGGATGATGGCGGCGTCGGTCGCGGTCTTCATGATGCCGGCAATGGAGTCGGGCACGTCGAGCACGAAGCAGGCGGCGAGCTGGCCCGAAGGCTTGCCCGCGTTGACGAGGCAGGGCGTGTTCGGCACGAACTCGCGGCGGAGCATGACGCCGGTCATCGTCTGGTAGAACTCGTCGCGGCGGACGAGGTCTGTCTCGGCTGTGGCAACGTGGCCGACGACGCGGCGGACGATGTCGGGCCACTCCTCAATCGGATTCCCCTGCGAGTCCTTCAGGCTGTAGCGCTTCGCGATGACGCGGCGGGCGTTCAGGCCCAGTGTCTCGGCGGGCGCGGGGGCTGCGCCCGTGATCTCAAAAGAGACAGAACTCCCCTGCTGTGCGTTCGGCTCGATAACGGTGCTCATCTGTTTTGCCTTTCCCGCGCTCGTGGGGGGCGCGAGGCGACGTGCAAAAAACTTGTCCCAAAAAGAGTGCGGCGCTAACCGCGCGCCGTCTTGAATGTATCTCAGAATTCTGCGGCTGGCTGCTGGCTCCGGAGGGCGAGAAAATCCCTGGCCCGCGGCAGTCTCCCGGTGTCGCCTGCCGCTCGTCTCGTTCCTTCCCAAGCGGCGCGCAGTATACATTCTTGGCCGTGGGCTGTCAATAAGTATAACACAATATATTGGGCATGTCCTTTCGTTCGCTCCCATAGGGCGCGCACGTTGAGGTTTTACCTGAAGCCAGCCCTTGTCGCTTCACCGTCCGGAAGACGGGCGGATTGCGCGCCTCGCCGGCCGTCCGTGGTTCGTATTTGCCGGGCGTCTCAAAGGCGTTTCGGAGGCAGTAAGCGGCGGCGGTTTTTCATCTAAAGTTTCCGACGTTTTTTAACCGGGGGTGAGAGAGGATACGACGTTGAAGGAGATGAGAAACGGACACGGCGACACGCTGGTGCGGGCGACCGCAGCCGACGGTCGCATTCGCTGCCTTGCGGCGGTGGCGACCGACACGGTCGCGGAGGCGGCGCGGCGTCACAAGACTTCGCACACGGTCTCGGCGGCGCTCGGGCGGACGATGACGGGCGCGCTCCTGCTCGGCGCGGGGCAGAAGGAGTTCGACCGCCTGACCGTGCGAATCGAGTGCGACGGCCCCGTCGGCGGCATCACCGTCGAGACGAACGCGCGCGGGCAGGTGCGCGGCTACGTCCGCAACCCGGAGGCGGATGCGCCGCTGAACGCCGCCGGCAAATTCGACGTGAGCGCGGTCGTCGGGGGCGGCATGTTTCATGTGACCTACGAATCGGGTTTTCGTATCGGGCTGTACCGCGAGCCGTACCGCGGCGCGGTGCCGATTGTGTCGGGCGAGATCGGCGAGGACTTCGCATACTATCTCGCGAAGTCGGAGCAGATTCCTTCGGCGGTGGCGCTGGGCGTGCTGGTGCGCGCGCGCGAGTCGGGCGAGACGTTCGTCGAGGCCGCGGGCGGGCTGATGATTCAGGTGATGCCGGGCGCGGACTCCGCGACGGTCGCCGCCGTCGAGTCGGCGGTCAGCCGCAACCCGCACACGACGACGCTCATACGCGAGGGCGCGCGGCCCGCAGACATGCTGCGCTCGGCGCTCGGCGGCGTGCCATTCGAGGTGTTGGAAGAGCGCGAGGTCGGCTTCGCCTGCACGTGCTCTTACGAGCGCGCGGCGTCGCTCGTCTCCTCAATCGAGGCGGGCGAGTTGGAGGCGATGCTGCACGAAGACAGGGGCGCGGCGCTCACGTGCCATTTCTGCAATGAGACCTACCGCATTGATGAGCCATCGCTCGCCGGGATGGTCGAGATGAGCAGGAACGGGCGCGCTTGAGTGAGGCTGCGAGCAAGCGGGATGAGACGAAGGAGGCCGGACGCTGATGTCCGGCCTCCTTTTTCGTTTCGACTCTTCTCTTCCCTACTTCGCAGAGGTCGTGCCCGAAGAGGGGAGCAGGTCGAGGTTGCCCAGCTCTCGGTTGTGGCTGTCGAGGACGCCCATCACGTCCGAAGTCTCTTCGAGCATCTGCTTGGTCATCGCGATGGAATCCGAAAGCTGCTCGAAGTCGAGCGAGGAGACGCGCTCCGGGGTCGGCAGCGTGACGACCTGATCGTTGACGAGGCCGAAGAAGTTCTCGATGGACTGGAGCTGCCCCTCGACGAGCTTGACGGAGCGTTCGAGTTCGCTGAACTGCGCGAGGCGGCGCTTGAGGATTTCGGCGTTGGCCTGCTGGATGCGGCGCGAGCGGTCGTCGGGCGCGCCCTCGACGGCGCGCTCGGCCTGCGCCAGTTGGTTCTGCACGGCCTGCCGGTTGATTGAGCGGATGTGGTGCTTGCGCCGGCGGTACACGTCCAAGAGGTCAACGAAGTCCTCCCAGCGTTGGTCGAGGCTGCGAATGTTTGTGGGCAGGTCTTTCGCGCCGGTGAACTTCACGTAGTTGTCGAAAATCTTGTTCTTGAGCCACTTCAAATAGAGCACGGCCTCGCGCTCGCGCGGGTCGAAGCCCTCGATCATGCGCTCGCGCTGTTTGGTGCGAAGCTCGGCCAGGCGCTTGCGGTTGCGACCGTCCACGAGGCGTCGGTAGAGCGTGCTCGCCGGGACGGTGGCGAGGTACGCGCCCTCGGCGACGAGCGCGGCGGCGAGCGGGATGGGCGACCAGGTGTAGGCCGCGGCGACAGCGAAGCCAGCTATGCCCCAGAAGTTGACCGGCTCCATCACCGCTTCTTTCAGGTATTCGAGACTGATCTTTCTCTCCGCCATAGACACCACTTCGGATGAAGACACTTACAACGTGAAGCTCTACGACTTCTGTTCGCCCGAACCGGCGGCGGGCAGCGCGGGTGCCTGCTTCTCGCCGCCGCCGAGCAGGCCCATCCCGCGCTTGTATTCGAGCAGCTTGTCCTGCAACTGCATGTCCATCGCCTCGCGCTCGATCTCCTGCATCTGCGTGTCCACGCTCGTCGAGCCGAGTTGGAGTTTCGCCTCGGCGGTGGCGGCGCGGCGGTCTATCTTGTCGCGCATCTCCTCGAAGGTCGAGGCGTCGTCGCCGAGTTGGAACGAGGCCATCGTCTGCGCGATCTGCTCCTGCATCCGGGCCTGCTTCGACTGGCTGACGAGGCGCGTCGCTTCCGCCGCGCGCTGCTCCAACTGGAGCTTGTAGCTGTCGCGCAGCTTCAGGGCTTGTTGTGATGCGCGCGAGGCGTACTCAAGTTGCTGCCCTGTGTGTTGGAGGTCTTTCTGTGCCTGCTGGAGCTGACCGATGTAGGCGGTGGCGATGTCGTCGCGGTTGGCCCTCACGGCGGCCTTGATCTTCGAGTCGAGGTCAACGACCTGCTGTTCAAGCCGCTCCTTGCTCTTCGAGAGCAGGCGCTCGTTCGCCATCACCTGCGCGACGTTGTTGTTCAACTCCGGCATGCGGTCGCGCATGTCGCGGATGGTCTGTTGTAGGATCAGCTCGGGGTCTTCGGTCTTCTCGATGATGCCGCCGAACATCGCGCGGAGCGAACGCTTGAATCTCGCCCAGACTCCCATCTTCTTCTCGCCCTCCGACCCCGCGGGCCGCTCGCGCGCCGCCCGCTGGTCACTCACAATTTTTCCGCCCGAAAAACTTTAGGCGTCCCCGTGGCCGGAACATTGTACGTCCGTTCGCGCCACCGGGTTCACCCACCCTCGAAAGTCCGACAACTCACTCTCGCCCGTGAGTATAACAAGGCTTCCGCATCCTCGCCAGAGCGAAGAAGACGGAAGGCAGAAGCAGACGGCAGAGGCAGACAGTAGTCAAGACGGCTTTCGGTTTTGAATCCTTGCTTCCGGAATTGAAGCCCACGATGAATCCTGACTTTGCTGCTGTCTGCCACCTGCTCATGTCCTATGCTTTCCGCCTTCACAAAACCTTCTGAAGTCCCGCTCAAAATCTTCCGATGTCGCGCCTGAAGTGCATGCCGTCCCATTTGATGTGCGAGGCCGACTCGTAGCAGCGTGAGAGCGCACGGTCGAGCGTCGCGCCCGTGGCGGTGACGCCGAGGACGCGTCCGCCCGCGGTCGTGTACGAGCCGTCTTCGGTGCGGGCCGTTCCCCCGTGGAAAATCTGTACGGAAGGGACGCGCGACGCCTCTTCGAGGCCGCCGATGCGCGCGCCCGTCTCCGGCCCCTCCGGGTAGCCGCGCGCGGCGAGCACGACGCAGGCCGAGGCGTCCGCGCTCCACTCGACCTTCAACTCGCCGAGACGCCCGCGCGCGACCGCATCGAAAATCTCCAGGAGGTCGCTCCGCAGGCGCACGAGTATGGCCTGCGCTTCGGGGTCGCCGAAGCGGACGTTGTATTCGAGCACGCGCAGGCCCTCGTCCGTGAGCATCAGGCCGATGAAGAGGACGCCGCGGAAGTCGAGGCCGTCGGCGCGCGCGCCCGCGAGCGTCGGCTCGACGATCTCGGCGACGGCACGCCGCAACGTCTCTTCGTCGAGAACACAGGGCGCTGTGATCGCGCCCATGCCGCCCGTGTTCGGCCCCGTGTCTCCCTCGCCCACGCGTTTGTGGTCGCGCGCGGACGGCATCAGGCGATAGTCGCGCCCGTCCGTCCACAAAAGCAGCGAAGCCTCGCGCCCCTTGAGCGCCTCTTCGAGAAGGATGCGGCGCGCGGCCTCGCCCCCGACGCGCCCGCCCTCCATCATCTCGACGACTGCGGTTTCGGCCTCCGCCGCGTTGCGCGCCACGACGACGCCCTTGCCCGCCGCCAGCCCTTCGGCCTTGACGACCACGGGCGAGTCAATGCCTCCGAACTCGCCGCCGCTCAAGATGTCTCGCGCCTCTTCGACTGAGGCGGCGACGCGGTGGCGCGCGGTCGGCACCCTGTGCCGGAGCATGAAGTCTTTGGCGAAGACCTTGCTCGATTCGAGCCGCGCGGCCTCGCGCCCAGGGCCGGCGACCGGGAGGCCGCGGCGCGCAAACTCGTCTGCAAGTCCGGCGGCGAGCGGCGCTTCGCCGCCGACGATTGTCAGGCCGACGCGCTCACTCTCGGCGAAGCCCGCGAGCGCCGCAACGTCCGTGGCACTCAAGGGGACGCACTCGGCATCCCCTTCGATGCCCGCATTGCCGGGCGCGCAGAAGAGTCGCAGGGGCGTGTTGCGCGCGCTCAGCCTGAGCACACGACAGAGCGCGTGCTCGCGCCCGCCTGAGCCGATGACCAGCACTCTCATGGCGTGAGAAATCTCCGGTTCGGGTTCCGAATAGGCTTTCGGGAAAGATGAATCAAGTGCGCGCAGATGATGCCGACGCGCTGCCGGGACTGTCAAGCCGTTCGTCGAAACTTACTTTTCGCCCTTGACACATTTTTGTGATATGTATACCGTGCTGAGTCACAGGTGGGGCGGGGAGCACCGGGGCGGTGTAGCCGGGTCGCGCTTCTCGTCCGAATTTTTACCCTCGCTGAATTCGTCCGTCGCACCCGTCGCGGGCCTTCGAGGCCCGACCATAGTCCCCTCGTAGCAGCCAAAAGGATTCGACTCCCGGCGGCGGTCTCACCCACACTGAGGCCGGGGGTTCTTTAACAAGGGATGGGCAACATGTCACAGGTTCAGACAGCAGAGACTCCCCCTGCGCAGACCAGCGGAGAGTGGGATCAGGTTGAGATAGAGTTTCATGATCGCGCGATTCTGTGCGTGGATTGCGGCCAGGAATTCAACTGGACGGCAGGCGAGCAGCTCTTCTTCTACGACAAGGGTCTGAAGAACGAGCCGAAGCGCTGCAAGCCCTGCAAGCAGGCGAAGAACGAACGCCTCGCGGCCATCGCCAGCGCGCAGGCGTCGGGCCTGCGCCAGCGCATCGAAGTCTCCGTCCAGTGCGCGCAGTGCGGCCAGATGACGACCGTCCCGTTCTACCCTTCGCAGGGACGGCCCGTCTATTGCCGCTCCTGCTTCATCGCTGGCCGCAACGCGGACGACGACTGACGCCTGCGGCTAATCCCCGCAGGCAACCAACCGACCCAGCCCCGACGCCCTTCATCCCGCGCGCGCCCTCCCCGGTGCACGTCGCCACACGGGATTGCTCCGCCCAAAAGACGTGAACCGTGAGCCGCAAACCGTGACAAGAAAAACTGCGAGACCGAATCCGTGAACCGCTCCGGGCCGGAAATTACTTGTTGCGATTCACGGTTCACGGTTTACGATTCACGATTCACGATTCACCTCTTTTACTTCCACCAGAGGCTTTTACTTCTACGCGCGGCGTGCTCACTCGCCGCCTTCGCGCCCGCGCGACTCCGCGCCGAACTGTTTGAGCACTTCACGTCGCTCCTTGCCGTGCAGGTCGCTTTCGAGGCGCGAAAGCGCGACCGCGACCACGTCGCGGTGGTGGACTTCGCCCTCGCCGCCTTCGCGCGTCACGTCGAGCCAGAGGCGGTGGATGAGGCTCACGTCCGCCTCCGACAGCTCCGGCGCGTGCGCGCCGAGGTAGAAGTCGTGCGCCGCGCCGTCCGGGTCAATGACGCGGAACGAGACCTGCCGCGAAGGCTTGTTCGGCAGCGCCTCCCACGCCTCGCCGAGCAGATGCGCCTGCTCTTCGGGCGTCATCACAGAGGAGCGGCCCGCGATGATCTCCGACGATTCGAGTTGCGCGGCGGTGTGTGCGATGGCCTGGAAGACGTTCGACGAAGGCACGACCAGCAGGTCAACGTGCTTGCCCGACTTCTCGGCGAGCGCGACGACGCGGCTGAAGAGGAGTTGCTCGTAGCTCGTGAAGAGGTGCTGCTCGGCGATGTCTTCGTAGCCGGTGTCCGGGCCGCGCAAGAGCTGCACGGTCATCATCACCAGATCGCGCTTGCCCGTGTGCGTCAGCTCCAGCGCCTTGCGGACGTGCTCCAGCGTGTTGTAGTCGCGCACGAGGCAGAGCGTGTTTCCGGGCCTGACCTCGACCGTCTCGTTCGAGACCGTCTCCTGCGTCGAGACGCGGAACTGATCCACCGAGGTGCTGTGCGCCTCCGCGCCGCGCCGCCGCTCGTTGATCTTCTCGGAGATGTGAAAGACGGTGAAGAAGACGAGCGTGAAGGCGATGCCGCTGACGGTTGCCACCTGCTTCGTGACGAGGTTGACGGCGGCGACCGAGAAAAGGATCAGCATAATCAGGCCCAGCCCGACCGGAATCTCCACGGGGCCGAGGCGCAGGTTGAGCGGCACCTTCCACTCGCGCCGCTCCTTGCGCTGGAAGCGCAGCACGGTCATCGAGAGCGAGTTGAAGAAGAAAGACCAGATGACGCCGAAGGCGTAAGCCTCGCCGAGGACGAAGGTGTTGCCGCGCGAGCCGACGATTGCGACGAGTTGAAGTATCGCGATGAGGTTAATCATGCGATGCGTGGTGCCGAAGCGTTTGTGCGGCGCGCGGAACCAATCCGTCATCACGCCGTCCTCCGAGACGCGGTTGAGCACTCCGTTCGCGCCGATGATCGAGGTGTTGATCGCTCCGGCCAGCATCAGGAAGCCGACGATGACGATGAACGCCTGAAACAGAAGCCTCAAGGGTAGCGGGCCGACCAGATACATCGAGATGCCGCTGATGAGATTGTTGAAGTACTGCGGGCGCACCGAGTCCGGGATGATCGAGTAGGCGAAGAAGGAGACGAGCGAGGTGAACAGAAGCGAGTAGAGGAAGATGACCATCCCCGCCTTCATCAGGTTCCGGTGCTTCGGGTACTCAAGCTCGCGGTT
>DATARW010000008.1:0-33506 GCA_036263975.1 Pyrinomonadaceae bacterium | reverse complement strand
TCGTTTTTTAAACTGCCCTCGACACCGTCTCCGAGCAGTCGAGGGCAGTTTAAAAAACGATGGAGCAGGAAGGCCGCAACGATGGAGCAGGAAGGCCGTAACGCTCAACTGTAAGACAGTTATTATTAGTTCAGCATTGCGGCCTTCCTGCTCCATCGTTGCTTTTGGAAGGCTATGCCGATTGCGACTTTCTACGTGGTGTAAGTTAGCGAGTTTTACATTCCTCCGTTGGTGCGACCAACTATGAACCCCCAGTCTGCGGACTGGGGGTTTGGTCGTTTCAGGGGCGGAAAGTTAAACCCCGTTGGCCGCGAAGGGAGCGATCCTCGATGAGCGTCTTCTCGAAAAGCCTGCTGCTTTTCGTACTAAACTGGCTCGACGCGCAACTGACGATCATGTGGGTGCGCGGGGGCGTGGCGACGGAAGGCAACGGGCTGATGGCCTACCTTCTGCACCTCGGCAACGCGCCTTTCCTGTTCGCCAAGCTTCTGGTCGGCGCGCTGGTCGCCTTCACGCTCTACCGCTTCTCGCACGTCGCGCTGGCGCGGCGCGGCCTGCACTTCGCACTCTGTCTTTACCTCACGCTCATGCTCGTGCATGCCGCGACGGGCGCGTCCGCGCTCGGCTGGCAACCACCCGACGCGCTCCTCGCCTTCTTTCACCTTCCCGACAGGCTGCTCGCGCTCATCTCGTAAAGCAGAGACGACTGAGCCACGCGGCTCTGCTACGACTGAGCCACGCGGCTCTGCATTTACGCCCGTCGCGCCCGGCGGCATAAACGCCACGCTGGAACTTTTCCGCCACGCCGTCTGAATCAGAGTGAAGGTCTGTCTCTGGGCGTCGTCGCCGCCGGACGTTAGCCTGCGAACATGTTTCGGCGCGGCTTCGTAGTAAAATCAGCTCCCCGCGAAGTCGTAAAATCGGCTCTCCGCGAAAGAGTGTGCGGGCGCGAGCTTGATCGAAGGCCGCGCCGCGCAACGTCGCACGCGCCGCGCGGCATCTGAATTGCCGAGACCCTTTCGAGAAGCTTATGAAATCATCTGAGAGAAAAGCCATGTACCGAATTTCCGCACGCCAGATTCTCGCCATCGCGCTCCTGTCGGCGCTCTTCGCCGCCGCGGGCGTTGCCTGCTTCGACCGCTGGGGCAGCCGCTTCCAGCAGCCCGCCGCCGCCTTCAACAGCGACGACAGCGCGCGCGCCGCCAACATCGCCGGCATCACAGACCCCTCGGTCGCCACCGACGAGCAGAACAACATCGAAGTCTTCCGCGCCATCTCGCCCGGCGTCGTCTCCATCAACACGACGACGCAGCCGCGCGGCTTCTTCGACGCGGGCGGGCAGGGCGCAGGCTCCGGCTCCGTCATAGACGAGCAGGGCCACATCCTGACCAACTTCCACGTCGTCGAGGACGCCGACGCCGTCACCGTCAGCTTCGGCGGCGACAAGTCCTACCCGGCGCGCGTCGTCGGGCGAGACCCCGACACGGACATCGCCGTCCTTCAGGTCAACGCGCCGCGCGACGTTCTGAAGGTCGTGCCTTTGGGCGATAGCGAAAAGCTCATCGTCGGCCAGAAGGTGCTCGCCATCGGCAACCCTTTCCGCCTCGACCGCACGCTCACGACGGGCGTCATCTCAGGACTTCAGCGGCCCATCCAGGCGCGCAACGGGCGCATCATCGAGGGCGCAATTCAGACCGACGCCTAGATCAATCCGGGCAACTCCGGCGGGCCGCTCCTGGACTCGCAGGGTCGCATGATCGGCATCAACTCGCAGATACTCTCGCCCGACGGCGGCGGCTCGGTCGGCGTCGGCTTCGCCATCCCCGTCAACATCGCCAAGCGCGTCGTGCCGCAGCTCATCCGCGACGGTCGGGTGGTGCGCCCCAAGCTCGGCATCTACCCGCGCGACGTGAGCGAGCTGCGCGGCATCCGCCTCCCCGTCGAAGAGGGCGTGTTAATACTTCAGATTGACCCGAACGGCTCGGCGGCAGCCGCGGGCCTACGCGGACTCTCCGAGACGCAGGACGGCGAGATCAACCTCGGCGACATCATCACGGCGGTTGACGGCACGAAGGTCGTGAGCTGGAACGACCTCGACAACGTTCTCGACAAACACCAGTTCGGCGACGTGGTGCAGGTCGAGGTCGTGCGCGGCGACGGCCAGCGTATGACAGTCCCCGTCCGCCTCCTTCCCGAGCAACAGCAGCGCCGCGGCGTCCTCCGGCGGTAGACGGCACGTAGGTCGTGGGTAAAGATCGGGGCTGGCGGTCGGCGTTTGACTTCGCCGACTGTCGGCCCCTAGCTTCGTCTCATGCGGGAGACCGAACACTTCATCAACGAGGGCTACGGTTGGGCGTGCAGGCGCTGCCGCGAGACGTTCGACGCGACGAACGCAACCTCTGTCGCGGACACTTCGTCAGACGCGTCCGCGCTCCCGCGCTTCTTCCGTGAGGGCGAGGCCGAGGAGCGCGAACCTCGTCTCTCAGAGAACGCGCTCGCGCGCTGGAAGGATGGCTCGCGCCGCACGCTCCTGTGCACGCGCTGCGGCGTCGAAGAAGACATCAACGACTGATTAAGAGATGCGACTCTCGCGTCGCGCCTGATGCTCGCTTCTTCTCTACTCTTTCAACAGTCGCCTCAACTCACTCACGCGGTCTTCCGGTGCGCCGTAGCGCGCGCGGTAGTCTTCGAGGCTGCGGCGGATGGTCTCACACGCGGCGTCGCGGTCATACACGTCGGCGATCTCGACGCGGCGAGGGCTTTCCTGCGGCAGTTGCTTGTAGGTGAGGAAGTAGTGTTGCAGGCGGTCTATCAAACCCTTCGGAGCTTGCGAGATGTCTTCGATGTGCCCGTAGGTCACGTCCCTTTCGAGCACGGCGATGATCTTGTCGTCGGCCTCGTTGCCGTCAACCATGCGCAGACCGCCGACGGGCTTGGCGCGCACCAGGAAGTTTGCGTGCGCGGCGGGACGCTCCGTGAGCACGCAGATGTCCATCGGGTCGCCGTCGCCGCGAATCGCGGCCTCGCCGCCCGCGCACTCGCGGCAAAGTTCGGCCACGCGGTCGCCGCAGAAGGTCTGCGGGATGAAGCCGTACAGAGTCGGCGGGAACGAGGAGAAGCGTTGCGGGCGGTCGAGGCGCAGATGGCCCGACGCCTTGTCGAGTTCATACTTGACGGCGTCGGTCGGAACGATCTCGACGTAGGCGTTGACGACCGCGGGCGCGTCAACGCCTGCGGGAACACCGTGCCAGGGGTGCGCCTGAAACATGAGCGCGAGTAAGTGTTCGAGTCCCTTTTCGTCGTCGGCCATCTCTTTAAAACCTCCGCCGTTCCCAATTTCGCGGCGGGCGCGAGTTCGCGCGCTCGCGTGTGATAAAATCCGGCCCGCCACAGCCGTCCGATGTTTTCCGAAGTATGTGCGCGCCGGCTCGCAACTGTCCACGCGGCGGCGCACGCTGAAGCCCGAACGCTCTCTCGAATTTTCATGTCCGCCACGACGCAGACCGAAACGACGCTCGGAGCCGCGACCGCCAGTCGCGCCGTCAGTTTGCGCTGGATCATCGGCGCGCGCGAAGACCTCGTGTGGTTCATCGGCTCGGTCGTCGCAAGCTACTTGCTCTACGCGCTCTACGTCGGCGGCGTCGTGCCGCTGGTGCCGATGGTCGTCGCGTGGGCGGTGCTGGTGGACGCGCCGCACGTCTTCGGCACGTTCTCGCGCACCTACTTCGACCGCGAGGAGCGTCGCGCGCGCGGTCGGCTCCTGTGGTGGTCGCTGCTCTTCTTCGCAGTCGGCCCCGCCGCGGTGCTCGTCGGTCTCGGCTTCGTCTTCTTTTTCCTCGCGGCGCTGTGGGCCTACTATCATCTCGTCAAGCAGCACTACGGCTTCATGGTGCTCTACAAGAAGAAGAACGACGACCTCGCCGCAACCGACAACTTCCTCGACCGCGCCTTTCTGCTCCTGGCCTTCACCTATCCTTTCGTCGCCTTCGTCGCGCGCGACCAAGAAGCCTTGAAGCGCGTGCCGGCGGTGCTGCACTCGTGGCTCGGCGTTTTAGAAAGCGTCCTGCTCGCGGGCGTGATTGTCGCGGCGGTTGCGTGGCTCGTGCGTCAGGGTCAGCGCGCGTGGACGGGACTCGCGCTCGACGTGCCGAAGTACCTCCTGCTCGTAGCGGCCATCCCCATGCACTGGGTCGTGCTCCTGACGCCGATGCCGCAGAAGCCCATCGCCATCGTCGCCATGCTGACGATCTACCACAACCTTCAGTATCACCGTCTCGTCTGGTTTCACAATCGCAAGTACAAGCGCGACGCGCACGGGCGCGAACGCCACGGCGCGGCTGCGTTCATCAGCCACCGCCTCCTGCACTACATCATCCTCGGACTCGTCTTCGGCATCTGGTATCAGGTGCCGCGGCAGTACGTCAACCACGCCGCCGACCCCGAAGCCTTCGTCACGCAGTTGGCTTCGGGCTTCCTCTGGGGCTACGCTCTCGTGCACTACTACCTCGACTCGAAAATCTGGCGCGTGCGCCGCGACCCCTCGGTCGGCAGGGCGCTGCAAATGAGTTGAAAGCCTTGAACCGTCTGTTGACTTGACCCAGCGCCCGGCGTAGAAGCATTCTTACTCTTCCCCACGTTCTTCGCCCGGAGGTCTCAAAAATGTCCACGCTCGATACGCAGACGACCGCGCGCGTGCGCGCCACGCGCGAACGCCCGCCGCGCTTAACGCTCGCGTCGCTCGCCGGAAGGCTCGCGGCCTTAGACCGACGGCCAGAGCTACCGGAAGTGAACGAATGGATGCGTGAGGTCGAGGTCGGGCAGGACGAACTGCGCCCGCACGTCGGCTTCAAGGAGGGCACATACGCGCGCCACCGCGTCCGGCTGTGCGAGCACGCCGAGCTGCTCGTGCTCTGCTGGCGGCCCGGACAGCGCACGCCGATACACGACCACGCCGGCTCGTTCGGCGCGGTGCGGGTGCTGCGGGGCGTCATGTGGGAAACGCTCTTCGAGATGGATGAGTCGAGCGGCCTTCTCTACAAGTCCTCGCGCGAATGGACGCCCGGCCAGGTCACAGGCGCGGACATCCCCGACATACACCAGCTTGGCAACCCCGACATCAGCGGCCAGGACTTAATCACCCTGCATCTCTACTCGCCCCCGCTCACCAGCCTCAACGTCTACAAGGTCGGGCGCAGGGAATCCGTCAACACCCTCTGGATGAGTTCGTGGAACCCGACAATTTAAAGGCGGAAGGCGGAAGGATGAAGTTAAAGCAAGTCGCCTTCACTTCCGCCTTCATCCTTTCTTTCAGTCTTCGTCGTGCTCCTCGCCGTTGTAGTGGAGGCGGACAGGTTCGTCGTCAACGACCGTTTCGAGGTGGACGGGGCGGCCCCAGAGGGTGTGGACGTGTTCGAGGACGCGGCGGGCGTAAGCGGCGTCCAGCTCCGCGCCCTCGTACTGGTGCTTGAGGTAGAGTTCGCGGTTGCCGTTGTAGTCGCCGTCGGCGACGACGATGTAGGGGAAGCCGAAGTTGGTCATGTTCGAGACGAGCTGGTCGCGGACTCTCTCCCAACGCTTCTCCGTCACCGTCCACTCCTCCTCGTCAACCAGCTCGTAGACGAACAGGTCTAGCTCCTCGCACAGCTCTTCGGTCAGGTAGTTGCGCAGCAGCGACACGTCGTTCTCCGTCTCACGCACCTCGAAGAGCTTCGCCCGCCCGCCGCCGCCCTCGCGCCCGAACTTCTCGCGCTCCTCCGGGGTGGGCGCGTCCCACCGCCGCTCGATGTCTTCGAGAATTTTGTAGCCGAGGTAGTACGGGTTCAGTTGGCCCTTGTGCGGTGAGACGACGCCGGAGTGCAGCTCTGCGAACTCGACATGCTCCTCGTCCGCCAAGTCCAGCTCGCGCATGATGCGCGCGTGCCAATACGACGCCCAGCCTTCATTGAGCGTCTTGGTCTGCATCTGCGGGACGAAGTATTCCATCTCCTCGTGAACCATCGCCATCACGTCGCGCTGCCAGTCGTGAAGCGAGGGCGAGTTGCGGGAGATGTAATAGACAAGGTCTTTTTCGGGGAGACCCTGCCTGGGCGCTCGCTCGTCCTCTGCGGCGGCGTCGCCCTCGTCCGGCTTCTGGCCGATGTTCCAGAGGTCGTCGTAGCGCCCGACTTTCGGCTCAGCCTTTTTGCGAAGGTCAGGCTCGCGGCGCGGGTCTTCGCGGCGGATGAAGAAGTTCGGGTCTATGTGCTCTTCAATCGAGAGCACGGCGTCGAGGAAACGCTCGACGGCTTTGCGCCCGTAGCGGAACTCGTACTCGCTCATCCGGCCCGCGTGGGTCGAGACCGTCTCGACCATGCGGCGGTTCGTGCGCGAGAAGTAGGCGTTATTTTTGAAGAAGTCCACGTGGCCGAGCACGTGCGCCATGACGAGCTTGTTCTGGACGGGGCTGTTGGTTTCGAGGAGGAAGCCGTAGGAGGGGTTGGTGTTGATGACGACCTCGTAGATTTTCGACAGCCCGAAGTCGTACATCGTCTTCATACGGTGGTACGCCTTGCCGAACGTCCAGTGCGAGTAGCGACCGGGCAGGGCGTAAGAGCCGATCTCGTACATGACGGTGGCGGGCACGACCTCGAAGCGCGTCGGGAACGGGTCGAGTCCGAACTTGCGCGCCACGTCCCAGATTTGTTCGAGCGCCTGTTCGAGTTCCCTGATCTCGCGGTCTTCCATGCCCCCATTGTAAATGATGAATGCGGAATGACGAACGGATTTTGGCGGTGATGTAATTGCGTGTTGGTCTAGCGGCGGCTGTGCTTCGGCTTGCCCGGTAACTTCGCGGGCAAGTCCATCTCGTCATCCAGCAAAACATCTGTGCAGATGCCTGCCAGTCGCGCGTATTGAAGGATAACCGTCAAGGGCGGTTCAATATTCCCCAATTCGTAGCCGGACACGGCGGCCCGCATCAACTTCTCTTTTAATCCCAACCGCGCCAGCATCTCACTTTGCGATAGTCCTAAAGCCTCGCGGATGCCCCGCAACTTATCAGGCAATCGCTTGGGCTTCGGACGGGCGGAACGGCCCATCAGGAGTTACCTCCTGAAAGGTCGCTCTGCCACTTGCGCCTAGTTGTATTTTCAACTAGGATGCTTCCGCTCAACCTGTTCGCCGTGAGTCCGCACCTGCACTCAACGGCGATGCCCATCACTCGCTTGAGGTTTGAGCCGTCGCATTACCGTTGCCTTATTTTCAAAGACACGAACCGGCGGAATATATCACATGAGCATTTTAGTCTGTGACTGTGCTGGCACGTCTCCTGGGGAAAGACTGTGCCGCCAGCCCCGGCCCACAGGTCGGGGGGCGAGGCTGCGCTGGCTCTGGCGGGCGTTGTGCAGCCTCGCCGCAGCTATTCTATAGCGGATAAGAAGTACGTGAGGCGAGACGAGGATTAGTTATGCGACCATATCTCGGAATTTGAAAAGTGTCGCAGCGTGGGCAGCGGTCGCGTTAGGCTTCGACGCCGCGCCGACCGAAGAACTGTTTGAGCGCGGGGTACACGTCCTCTTTGTCGTCTATGCGGACGCCGATGAAGCGCTCGTTATTTTTCAGGCGGTCGTTGAAGATCGAGAGCAGCGCGCCGGAGCTACGACGGTAGCCGCCGCCGCCCTCCTCGCCGATTTCGCCGTAGCCGAAGAGGTTGCACGTCCTTATCATCTCGTCGGCGAGGCGGACGGCCTCCTCGTTGTCCGAGTAGTAGTTGTCGCCGTCGGAGAAGTGGAACGGGTAGATGTTCCAGTCGGCGGGGCGGAAGCGGGCGCGGATGATGTCGAGCGCGAGCTGGTAGGCCGAACTGACGACCGTGCCGCCCGACTCGCCCTGCGTGAAGAACTGTTCCTCGGAGACTTCCCTGGCCTCCGTGTGGTGCGAGATGAAGACGATCTCCACGTTGTCGTACTTGGTGCGCAGGAATCGAACCATCCAGAAGAAGAAGGAGCGCGCGATGTACTTCTTGAACTCGCCCATCGAGCCGGAAACGTCCATCAGCGCCATCACCACCGCGTTCGACTCGTAGCGCTTGTCCTCCTCCCAGGTCTTAAACCGCAGGTCTTCCTTGCGGACGCCTCCGAAGCGCGCCGCGCCGCCCTCGCGCGCGTTGCGCTTGATGTTCTCTAAGATCATGCGGCGCTTGTCGAGGTTGGAGAAGACGCCGGTGCGGCGGATTTCGTTGAAGCGGGTGGTCCTGGCGGGCACTGCCTGCTTGGCCTTGTCTTCGAGGAAAGGCAACTGCAAGTCCTCGAAGATGAGCGCGGCCAGCTCGTCAATGTCAACTTCGGCCTCGTAGTAGTCCGCGCCGGGGTCTTGGCCCGCCGGCCCCGTGCCGCGCCCCTGCCCCCGACCGGGCTGGCTCTCGCGCGCGATCACGTCGCCGACGCGTGTTTTGCCGTCGCCCGTGCCCACGTGCTTTTTCTTCCGGTGGTCGAAGCGGAACTTGTACTCGTCGAGCGAGCGGATGGGGACTTTGACGGTGCGCTTGCCGTCGGAGAGAATGATCGCCTCGTTCGAGACGATGGAGCCGAGGTTCTTGCGGATGGCTTCACGCACGCGCTCCTTGTGCCGCTCCTGGTCAATGATGCCCTTGCGCTGCAAAGACCAGTCGTTGCGCTGGATCGTTCCGGAAACCTGCGAGTCGTTCGTCATCTTAAGTCTCACTCATTCCGCGTCTTCACGCCGAGCCAAGCAGAACGCCCGCGCCTCGGTGTGAAGCGCGGGCGAAGTTGTTTGCCGCTTCCCGTCGAATCAACTTCCACGCCTCGCCCACGGTCAGCGCGAGAGCAGCGTGCCGACGTAGGTCAGGAGTTCGTTGGCGCAGACGGGGCAGTAGCCGCCGTCTTTGACGAGGCGATCAACGACCTCGTTGATGCGGCGGAGCTGGTCGGGGTCGGGCGTTTTCACCGAGGTCGTGATCTTCACCACGTCTTTGAGGTCGGCGAAGATTTTCTTTTCAATCGCCTCCTTCAGACGCTCATGCGACGTGTACTCGAAAGCTTTGCCCTTGCGCGCGTAAGAAGAAATCCGGATGAGAATCTCCTGCCTGAAAGTGTTCTTCGCGTTCTCACTGATGCCGATCTGCTCCTCGATGGAGCGCATCAGTTGCTCGTCCGGCTCCATCTCCTCCTCGGTGATCGGGTCTTTCATCCGCTCCTTGTTGCAGTAGGCTTCGACGTTGTCGAGGTAGTTGTTGCAGATCGTGCGCGCCATCTCCTCGAACGAGTAGACGAAGGCGCGCTGCACCTCGGTCTTCGCCATCTCGTCGTACTCCTTGCGGGCCGAAGAGATGAGGTTCAGGTAGCGTTCGCGCTGCTCGGCGTTGATGCCGGTGTGCTGCTCAAACCCGCTCTTGATCGTGCGCAGCGCGTCAATCGGGTTGATGCAGGTGATGCCGTCGCGCACGAGCGCCGAAGAGAGGCGGTTGATGATGTAGCGCGGGCTGATGCCGTCCATCCCCTCGCGCACCACCTCTTCTTTCAGCTCGCGCACGTCCTTCGACTTGTAGCCTTCCACGTCCTCGCCGTCGTAGAGCTTCATCTTCTTGACGATGTCTACGTTCGCCCGCTTCGGCTCTTCCAGACGCGTCATGACGGCGAACATCGCGGCGACCTTCAAAGTGTTCGGCGCGATGTGGACGTTGCGGAGGATGTCGGACTGGTTGAGGAGCTTGTCGTAGATTCGCTCCTCCTGCGAAACGCGCAGGTTGTAGGGCACGCGCACCAGGATGATGCGGTCTTGCAGCGCCTCCGACTTCTTGTTGCCCGCGAACGAGAGGTACTCGTTCTCGTTCGTGTGCGACATGATGACCTCGTCGGCGTAGATCATCGCGAAGCGGCCCGTCTTGATGTTCTGCTCCTGCGAGAGCGTCAGCAGCGAGTAGAGGAACTTCTCGTCCACCTTCAGCATCTCGACGAACTCCATGATGCCGCGGTTGGCGATGTTCAACTCGCCGTCGAAACGATAAGCGCGCGGGTCTGATTCGACGCCGACCTCGCCGATGGTCGAGAGGTCAATCGAGCCGGTCAGCTCCGTGATGTCCTGCGACTTCGGGTCTGAAGGCGCGAACGTGCCGATGCCGACGCGCTGCTTCTCGGAGAAGATGATGCGGTGGACGCGCACGTCTTCGTGCCGCCCGCCGTAGGTGTGCTCCAGAGCGTAGCGGCACTGCGGGCAGAGGTCGCCCTCGATGTAGATGCCGTAGTGCTTCTCGATTTCGGGCCGCAGCTCCGCGGGGATGAGGTGCAGAGGCTCCTCGTGCATCGGGCAGTCCTTGATGGCATAGACCGCGCCCGCCTCGTCGCGCGTCCACTCTTCGAGGCCGCGCTTGAGCATCGTCACGATGGTTGACTTGCCGCCGCCCACCGGCCCCATCAAAAGCAGGATGCGCTTGCGGACTTCGAGGCGCTGCGCCGCCGACTTGAAGTATTCGACGATGCGCGCAATCGGCTCCTCGATGCCGAACAGCTCCGCGCTGAAGAACTTGTAGCGTGCGACTTCGTCGCGCGTCCCCTCGTTTAATTTCTCCAGGCCCGCGGCGTGGATCATGTCGTTGATGCGCGCGTGCGACAACTCCGCCAGCCGCGGGTTCTGCGTGACCAGCTCGAAGTAGTCACGGAAACTCCCCTCCCACGCGAGCGCCGCGTGGTCGCGCCGCAACTCTTCGAGCCGCGCCGAAATGTCGAACTTATTGCTTCCGTCCTGCTCTTGCATAGCCTTTATGTAAACCTCTTGCCGGCTTCGCGCGCTCAGGGACGGCGTGTGGAATCACGCCCTCAAAGAAATCTCAACGACCGCGTGGCCGCCGCAGCGCAGCCCCGGCCCGGTCGCCTTGAGGAACGGCCTCGATGCGTGTGCAGGGCGCGCGCGCGTCTTTTGCGCTTGCCGCGCCGTCGAGACTCTTCCAACTCATCAACGATTTTCAAAACGGGAAAGGTGGCGAACGGTCAGCTCCCGTCGGCCCAGACCGAGTCGTTTCCGGCGACCCTTTGTTACCTTCAAGTATAGCACAGCAGTCGCCCGCGTCAGTCAACACTTATTTTTCGACCGCGAGCATCACGCGCGGCTGCAACAGCGCGCGCGCGGCGTCGTAAACCCCGACCGCGAGCAGGCGGCCCCGCTCGTCGAGCATCAATACGTGCCCGCCTTCACTCCAACTTTCCGGGGAGTCGCCGACGCGAACCGCCGCGCCGTGCCGCGCTTTACGCGCCTCCTCGCCCGTTAGATGCGCCGAGGGCAAGTGTGGGAGGGCCGCTTCCATTGGGATCAAAATTTCGCCCGCGCCGCCGCCTTCGACGATTTTTTGTAACTCGTCGGGCGCGACCGCGGCCTCGATTTGAAACGAGCCGGCGCGCGTGCGCCTGAGCGCGGCGAGGTGCGCGCCCGTGCCCAGGCGCTCGCCCAAACTTTCGGCCAGAGCGCGCACGTATGTGCCCGCCGAGCAGACGACGCGCGCACGCACGTCGCACGTCCCGTCCTCGTTGCGCTTGAAGAAAGCGCCGTCCTCTCCCGCGACGATCTCAAACTCCTCGACGCGGACGCGGACGGCCCTTCGCTCGATCTCTTCACCGCGCCGCGCCAGCTCGTAGAGTTTTTTCCCGCCGACCTTCTTCGCAGAGTACATCGGCGGCACCTGCTCGATCTCGCCGCGCAAAGGGGCAAGCGCCGCTTCGAGGCGCTCCCGTCCGAGGGTCGCGCAGTCCGGCGTGAGCGCGTTGGCATCAATGACTTCAGCGGCGTTAATGACTTCGGCGGTCTTCGCGCCAGTCCCTCCGATGGCGTTCGCGCCCTCGCGCCGCGCGCCCGTCAGGTCGCCCGTCGTCGTGGCGTAGCCGAGGCGCACGGTCGCCTCGTACTCCTTCTCCGCGCCCGCGAGGAACTGCGCGAGCCGCGTCGCGCAACCGACGAGCAACACCAGCACGCCCGTAGCGAAAGGGTCGAGCGTGCCCGTGTGCCCGACGCGTTTCTCTCTCAGGAGGCGGCGCGCGCGCGCCACTACGTCGTGCGAAGTCCAGTCCGCGGGTTTGTCAACGATTAAGAGTCCGTCCATGAAAAGCTCGCCTGCAATTTTGAAGATGTCCGTTTCGCCGGAAGCAAAGCTTAACCGCAGAGGGCGCGAAGAAGGAAACGCGAAGGGCGCGACGGCGGAAAGGTGAAAGAGGCGAAGGCGGACTCTCGAAGGAGGCGGAGCAGCCCGGCTTCGCCTCCTTCGAGAGTGTTTCGTATCCTTCGCGTTTGAGAATTTGCCGACTCGTTGCGCGCGCGTTAGAGTATCTTCAAGCGATGCGCAGAGCGAGGCAACGAAGGTTCAAAGAGGGGCGCGAGGGCGAAGCGGAGGCGCGGGCGCGGCCACCGCTCGACCCGGAGAAGGCGCGCGCGCGGACTCTGCAAAGGGCCGTCAAGCTGCTCGCCGCGAAGCCGCGCTCGGTGGCTGAGCTGCGCGAGCGGCTGCTCGAAAAAGAGTGGACGGACGGGGCGGCGGCGGACTACGCGCTCGCGAAGCTCAAGGAGTACGGCTACCTCGACGACGAGCGCTTCGCCTTCGGCTTCGCGTCTTATCGAGTCAGGCAGAAGCCGGTCGGTCGTCAGCGCCTCGCGCGCGACCTGAAGACCAAGAAGGTCTCGAAGGAGACCGCCGATGCTGCGCTTGAACTCGTCTATCAGGAGACGCCCGAAGAAGAACTCATCGCGCGCGCCATCGAGAAGCGCACACGCCTGCGCGGGCGGCCCACGACGCGGCAGGAGACGAAGAGTCTCTACGACCACCTGCTCCGCCTCGGCTTCTCCTACGAACTCATCATCCGCAAGGTGCGCGAGGCTTCAGCCGCAGACGTTGACGAAGGCGAGTAGCTCTCCGCCCACCGGCCTGTTTCGCCCGTCCGTTCGTCGCGTGCTAAACTTCCCCTTTAACTCAGTGTGAAAGATGATGCCAGAGCTATGAACGGCAACGAAATCCGCGAAAAATTCCTGAGCTACTTCGAGAAACAGGGACACCGCCGCGTGTCCTCAAGTCCCCTTCTGCCCGCCAACGACCCGACGCTCCTGTTCGCCAACGCGGGCATGAACCAGTTCAAGGACGTATTCCTCGGCGCGGAGAAGCGCGACTACGCGCGCGCCACCTCTTCGCAGAAGTGCCTGCGCGCCGGAGGCAAGCACAACGACCTCGACGACGTGGGCGACGCCACGCACCACACCTTCTTCGAGATGCTCGGCAACTTCTCCTTCGGCGATTACTTTAAGCGCGACGCGATAAAGTTCGCGCTCGAACTGCTGCTCGAAGAGTACAAGATTCCGCTCGAACGACTCTGGTTCACGGTCTTCGAGACGGACGACGAGGCCGCGGAGTTGTGGGTCGAGGCCGGAGTGCCGCGCGAGCGCGTGCTGCGCTTCGGCGCGAAGGACAACTTCTGGCAGATGGGCGACACAGGCCCCTGCGGCCCTTGCAGCGAGATTCACTATTACCGCGGCGAGCGCCCCGACGACACGCAGTTCAACCGCCCCGAATACGTCAACGCGGACGGCAGCCCGACGGTCGAAATCTGGAACCTCGTCTTCATGCAGTACGACCGCGACTCGGCGGGCAACCTCACGCCTCTGCCGAAGCCCTCGGTTGACACCGGCGCGGGCCTCGAACGCGTGACGGCTGTGCTGCAAGACGCGCCGAACAACTACGAGACCGACCTGCTCCGCCCCATCGTGGACTTCGTCGCGCAACTCGCAGACCGCCACTACGAGCCGGACACCAAAGAGGGCCACGCCATGCGCGTCATCACCGACCACGCGCGCGCCACCGCCTTCGCCATCGCCGACAACATCCTCCCCGGCAACGAGGGACGCAACTACGTCCTTCGCAAAATCATGCGCCGCGCCATCTACCACGGTCGCCACGCGCTTCAGCTCGACGACCTGTTCTTCCACAAGATCACCGGCTTCGTCGTCGAACTCATGCGCGAAGCCTACCCCGAACTCGAAGCCTCGCGCGACTTCATCGAACGCATGGTCAGGCTCGAAGAGGAGCGCTTCGGCTCGACGCTCACCACGGGCCTGCAAAAACTCGAAGCCCTCTTCGCCTCGACGCCCGAAGGCGCGATGCCCGACTACAAAGAACTCGCGCGCCTCTACGATACCTTCGGCACGCCCCGCGACCTCATCCGCGTCGGCCTCGAAGAGCGCGGCTTCCGCGTGGACGAGAACGAATACAATGAAGAGTTCGACCGCGCGCTGCGTGAGATTCAGAGCGCTGGCGCGAAGGCGCACGCCGCAGAATCTAATAAAGTAAAATCAGTTTACCAACGGCTCATCAGAGATAACGTCAAGTGCGAGTTTACAGGTTACGACGAAACGCGCACGGAGGGTGCTCGCATCCTTGCGCTTATCAAAGGTGATGCAGATGTATCAGAATTAACTGAAGGCGAAGAAGGTGAGATAGTGCTTGATCGTACACCTTTCTACGCTGAAGCAGGTGGCCAGGTGGGCGATACAGGGCTGCTGTTCACGGATAATGGTGCTCATATAACTGTCAATGACACCATTTCACCCGCACCTGGCATCATCGTTCATAGGGTCACTGTTAATCGCGGCAAAGTGCAGCACATGCTGTCGCCATTACGTTGGGGAGTAGCACAAAACAAGACCGGGGAGATGGATGCAGAGTATCCCTTCTCAGAGAATGTAACCGCGCAGGTTGATATCGAGAAGCGCGACGCCACAAGGCGCAACCATACGGCGACGCATTTGATGCACGCGGCGCTGCGCGAAGTCTTGGGCACGCACGTGAAGCAGGCCGGGTCGGTTGTCGCGCCGAACTATCTGCGGTTCGACTTCACGCACTACCAGCCTCTGACGCGCGACGAAGTGACCGAGATCGAGCGGCTGGTCAACTACCACATACTCCGCAACGAGCGCGTGCAGACCGATGTGCTCTCGCTCGACGAGGCGATGCAGACGGGCGCGATGGCTCTGTTCGGCGAGAAGTACGCCGAGCGCGTGCGCGTCTTGAGCGTGCCGGGCGCGGAGGGCGTCTTCTCGAAAGAGCTGTGCGGCGGCACGCACGTCCGAGCCACCGGCGACATCGGCCTCTTCAAGATCACGAGCGACGAGTCAATCGCCTCCGGCACGCGACGCATCCGCGCCGTCACGGGCCGCGACGCTTTCCTGCGATTTCAGGAGACCGAGGCGCTCGTTGACCAGATTTCCGGCGAGCTTCGCGCGACGCGCGCCGACGCCCCCGCCGCCGTCCTGAAGCTTCAAGAGGATTTGAAGAAGGCGCGGCGCGAGGCCGACGAGTTGCGCCTGAAACTCGCGCTCGGCGCGGGCGCGAAGTCTGCGAACGGCGAGGAGGCGCGCGAGGTCGCGGGCGGCGTCCGCGTGCTCTCGCGCGAGGCCAGTGACCTCGACGCGCAGGCGCTCCGGCAGCTCTCCGACACCTTGCTCGCGCAGATCAAGTCGGGCGTCGTTGTCCTGGGCCGCCGCGCCGACGGCAAGGCTTCGCTCATCGTCCGCACCTCGAACGATCTGGCGAAGCGCGTCCCCGCGGGCCGCGTCATCAAGGAACTCGCGCCCATCATCGGCGGGCGCGGCGGCGGCAAGCCCGACATGGCCGAGGGCGGCGGCTCCGAGCCGCAGAAACTGAGCGAGGCTTTGGAGGCGAGCTACCAAGTAGTCGAGCGCCTGCTCACGGAGCAAAGCGCGTCGGCCTGACCCGAAAGGTTGTAACCAAACCACTCTGCACTGAAAGTGCAGAGTTTGCGTTGAGGAATAAACGAAAGGAGCGCGGGTCGTCAACAGACTTTGCGCTCCTTTCGTGCTTCTCAAAAGAGCTTACAAGTCAGCACTGACGGGAAGCGCTCACCCTTCGTTCTAGCCGTGCGCCGCCACCCAGGTCTTCTGTGTGTCCGTGAGCGCGACGCTCATCTTCTGCAAGGTTGCGGCGTTGAGCGTGCCCGTGACCTTGATGCCTTCGGCCCCCTGATACTTCTTCAGCCCTTCGCGCGTCGGCGCGTCGAGCTTGCCCGTGGCATCCCCTGTGTAGAAACCTCTCTGCTTGAGAATCGCCTGCGCCTGCTTGATCTGATCCTTCGTGGCGCGGAAGATCGGCCCGCGTTTCTTCGGGGCGTTCGCGTTGCCGTTCCCGGCGGTCGTGGACGTGTCGGCGTTCTTCTGCGCGGCTGCCGAGACGGAGAGAGCGAGCAGCGCCGCGAACGTCACTGTGAGCAGTCTTTTCATTGCGTTCTCCTGTTTCGTGAGTTGCACCGGCGGGTGGTGGCGGCGCACGAGTTAATCCGTTGACGGTGAAGCTTCCCTCTGAAAGAATTTTCATCATACACGCCCTGTCAATTCACCTGACGGATGCACCGGATTTGTCAACCACGCCAGCTTTCCGGCCCGACAAACTCCCAAATAATTAAGGTTAAACAGTTGTATGAATATCGTTGAACACGGCAGCCCGCTGTGTTATTCTAATTTCGGCGCGCGACCTACAGCGCATTTGAAGCGGTGAGAGACCCCACCTCCAATCGAACTTTTTCGAGTACGCCCACCGGCTCATAGAACTCGCGGACACGCGCACACGCCTCGGCGAACCGCGACGGCAACCGACATGAAAAAAATCCCCCTGCTCTTCGCCCTCTTCATCTTCACTTCGCTCGGCATCTCGGCACAGGAGAGCGCCTCCTACCGCTTCGACAACTTCGACACGCGTGACGGCGTGCGCGTCGCAGTCCCCCCACAGCCTAAACCCGCCAGACAGAACCAGAGGCTTCGACTCACCGCGCGCAGCGTCGAACGCGCCGCGCAGACCTCAACCCGGACTTCCGTCCCCCTCCGTTCTTCCGAGGCCGCTTACACGCCTTCACTCCCGTCGGCCGTCGGCCAATCGCTCAACGGTTTCTCGACGGGCGACGCGAACACGGATCGCTTCGTCGTCGAGTCGGCCACACGCAACGGCGTTGACCCCGTCCTGCTCTACGCGATCATGCACCGCGAGTCTTCCTTCCATCGCTTCGCCGTCTCGCCCAAAGGCGCGCGCGGGCTGATGCAATTGATGCCGGGGACGGCTGCGCGCTTCGGCGTCTCGAACATCTTCGACCCGCGGCAGAACATCGAGGGCGGCGCACGCTACGTGCGCTTCCTGCTCGACACGTTCGACGGCGACGTGCGGCTCGCGCTCGCGGGCTACAATGCGGGTGAGGGCGCGGTGATGCGTTACGGCAACCGCGTGCCGCCTTACAGCGAGACGCAGGAGTACGTGCGCCGCATCTCCGAACGCTACGAGCTGATGCGCGACCCCTCGACGGCGCGCACGGCCCCGCGCGTATCGCGCACACAGATCGCCAGGCTGAAGGCCGCCGAGCCGCCGCCGCTAGTCTACGAGCGGAGCGTTTCCGTCGTGCGGACGCCCGATGGCAAGCTGCGCCTCGTCAGCCAGTAAAACGAAGCTTTCGACTACGAACTGAAGACGCGACGGGATGGACACAGAGAGCCGTCCCGTTCTTCTTTCAGGCCGCTTCTTCGGCTGTTAGCAACGCCCACTGTCGCGGTATGATTAAGGCCGCGGGCGGGGCGCGCACGTACCCGGTCAAGAACGTCCTTCTTAATTTCTGTGGATGCCCGCCGCCCGTTCGCACGAGCAGAGATCGAAGCTGCACGACGAGGCACGGTCGAGATGAACGACGAGGCACGGTCGAAGATGACTGAACCCGCCGCCGACGAACATTCAACGCCTATTGAACGTCCGGCTCCCGATGATTCGCGCCCCGGAGCGCGACGGGCCGACGCGCGCCGCGCCTTGCTCGTCGCCGATGAAGGGACGAACGTCGAGGCTCTGCGAGCAAATCTCGCCGCCGTCGGCCTTGAGGTCGAGAGCGCGAGCGCCGGAGAGTCCGCGCGCCGCGTCGAAGACTCAGCGCCGTCCATCGTCCTCATAGCCTTCGGCCCGCGTGAAGGCGAGGGCCGACTGGTCACGCTCGCGCGGCGTCTGCGAACCGCGCCCGCGACGTTCGCGCTGCCCGTCGTCTTCCTCTTTCGCGCGGACGAGCGGACGCTGCGGAGCGCAGCCCTGCGCGTCGGCGCGGACGACTACTTCGCCGTGGATGCGCCGCGCGAGGAGATTGGCGCGCGACTGGAATCACTCTTCTGGCGCGTCGAGGCGGGCCGCCGCAGCGCGCCCGCCGTCGCCGAACAGCACGACGAGATTGACAACTTCATCTTCCTCCTCGACGCTGTCGCCGCCGACGCGCGACTGGGCATGACGGGCACGCTGGCACTCATCGAGACGCGCGCAGGCGGCAACGACTCCGCCGACGGCGGACGCGTCCTGTCCGACACGGCGTCGGGACAGACTCTCGCCGCCGCACACGGCTTCCTGAAACTCAACCTGCGCAGAGTTGACGCCGTAGCCTTCTACGGGCCGGCGACGCTGCTCGTCTATCTGCCCGGTGTGGACTCGGCGGCTGCACGCTCGGCGCTCGCGAGCCTGCGCGGAGAGTTCCTGGCGACGCCCCCCAGCGGCGATCTCTTCGCCGGCCTTTCGTCCTTCCCGGCGGACGCCTCGGAGGCCGAGCAACTCGTCGAGCAAGCCGAGGCCGCGCTCGAACGCGGGCGCGCGGAGAACTTAGACGAGCGCGTCTTCGTTTACGGTGTCGGAGACGGGCGCGACACCTCGCCCACGCACACGCGGCGACTGGCGGCGTCGGAGGCGACCCGTCGTGTGGTGAGAGCGTCGCGCACCGAATCGAGTGAACACGCGGGGCAGTCGCCTTTAAGCTCAGGTGACACCGGCATGCCTGCATCGAGGACTGAGGCGCAGGCGGGCGACGGAAGAGGCGCGGCCTCGCGCGTCGCCGCCTCCGCAATGTCTGCGGGCGAGCGGCGCGCGGGCGTCAAGCTGCGACGCTTGATGCTCGTCGTCTCGGACGCGGCGCGCATGGCGCAGGTCAACCTTCTGCTGCGCTCGGAAGGCTTCGAGGTGCGCGCGGCCTTCGACGGCCACCACGCGCTGAACCTTCTGCGCATTGACCGCCCCGACCTGCTGCTCGTTGATTACGAGCTGCAAGGCATGGACGGGGCCGAGATGCTCCGGCGACTCGCCAAGCAGTCGGGCGCGAACCAAGCGCCGCCCGCGCTGATGCTCGTCCCCGGCGGGCGCGAAGACCTCCGGCGCGAGGCGCAGGAGGCGGGCGCGCACCGCACGTTGGAGTTGCCCTACGACCCCGTCGAGCTGCTCGACGCGCTCCGCAGTTCCGGCGAGACGGAGTGAAGACCGTGTAAGACGGAGTGAAGACGAAGATGGACACCTGCTACAACTGTGGCCAGCGTCTGACGCCTTCGGCACGCTTCTGCGCGGCTTGCGGCGTGCCCGCGGACTCCGAAGAGACGCGCCTCGCGCCGGAGGCGACGCGGCTCGCGTCCGAAGAGACGCGCGTTGCCCGCCCGCGCCCGGTCGAGCCGCTCCCCGTCCGTCCGCTCTCGCCCGTGCCGGAGCGCCGCGCCGACGAGCGCGGCGGCGAAGAGCAGATCGTCTTCAACGTCCGACCGACGCTCCTCTTCGTCAAGCTCGGCTACGCGCTGGCCGCGCTAGGCGGCATCGCGCTGATCGCTCTGCTCGCGTGGCAGCCGTGGGTGCGCGTCTCCTTCCTCGTCTCGCTCCCGCTCGCGCTCGCGCTGCTGCTCATCCCGGCCTACAAGCATCTCCGGCGCAACACCGTCAGCTACACGCTCACCGACTCGAAGATCGAGATTGACCAGGGACTCGTCTCGCGAACGACCCGCAACATCCCCCTGCGAAACATTCAGGACGTGACCGTCAGCGCGACCTTCTTCCAGCGCCTTCTGCGCTTCGGCAACCTCGTCATAGATAACGCCAGCGACACGGGCGGCACCACCGTCCTGCGAAACATCCCCGACCCGCGCCGTCACGCAGACCTCCTCCTGCGCGAACTCCGCCGATGGCACTGACGCCGCCATCGGCCTTATCATCCAAGTCGGCGGAACCAACACAACGGTGCGGTTGTCTAACTCATCCAAACGCTTTGCCGCCGCTCGCGCCGAGGCTGGTGCGCGCCGCTCCTGTTTTTCGCCGGGAAGGTTTTAACGTGCGCTCATCGAAGTTGACGAGATTCCTGTTCGCTTTCGCGCTCCTCGCCCTCTCTTTCGGGGCGGCGTCGGCGCAGCCACAAACTAACGGCGCGAAGTTCTCGCCTGAGAAGGCGGGCGATGTTCCCATCCTCGTCATGCACCTGCCGGACTGGGAGAAGAAGGTCAACGAAGGCGTCGGCTATGCCGTGAGCCTGCCCGCGCTGCAACAGGCCGCCGGGAATAGTCCCGCGCTCGACGCCGTCAGCTTCGACGGAGGAACTGAGGCCGTCACCGCAAAGTACGAAGGCGGGCGGCTCGTCATCGTCGAGTTCACCACGCCGCAGTACGCCGCCGACAACGACGCACGCATAGGCGAGCGCATCGCCCAACTACGCGCGGCGGGCCAGCCCGTGCCGTCCGCTTACAAGCGCGTCGGTAATTATTCGGTGTTCGTCTTCGACGCCCCGGATGCGTCGGCGGCGGACAAGCTCGTCTCGGAGGTGAAGTACGAGAAGGACGTGCGTTGGCTGGGCCGTAACCCGCACGAGGAGGAGATCGCTACGAGGTACTACACCTCGACGATGGGCAGCGTGATTCTCACGACGCTCACCACGACGGGCCTCGCCATCCTCCTCTGCCTCGGCGTCGGAGGGACAATCGGCGGCGCGGTCTTCCTCTACCGGCGTGCCAGAAACACCGCGCAGGAAATCTACTCCGATGCGGGCGGCATGCTGCGCCTCGACATCGAAGACCTGAACGCACCGCGCGCCGCGACGAAGCTGGCCGGTCGCGGCGAAGAGTGACGCCCGCCGAAAATTTCAGAGGCCGAAGCAGGCCCTTCCCTGAGCAACAAAAAAAACGCCGTGAGTGTTTAGCTCACGGCGTTTTTTTTGTTAACAGAGCACCCGGTCAAAAATATGCGGGTTACTGATCTTACTGCGGGGCTCCCCCAAACCCCTAACAGAAACGGAATCAGTAACCCGCTAAACGATGCTCTTTGACTGCTATGCTGACAACCACTCCGTTCCCCCAAAGAGTCGCTGCCTGCTTGAAGCGAGAGAAAGCCTCCCCCAAAGCTTTCACCCACTAGCCGCCTCCGAGCCTGACCCGATAACTCTATTTACACCCTAAAATTTTATCTGTTCTTTGCCTGAGCAACGTGCATGCCAGCACTGACTCTTGTTCGACTGAGAAAAACGTTTCGGCACGTTTCCCCAATAAAACCGCCTGAATCTATCTGCCTCGATCAAGTTCCGGGTCTAACCAAGCGATGGCCTCGGTCGTCGGGCTTGTATCCAATCAATACTTTTTATTTTGGATTTGAACGCTTACATTACACGCCAGGAGTCAAGCTGAGCGTCGTGTGTGCAGAGGCGGACACTCACGCCCGCCTAAGTTCAAAATTTGGTTTGATTTCTCCCACAATATCGCCCCTGTGATTCTTGACGGGGAAGCTGGAGTAGGGTGCGAGGGCTTCGCGCGCGTCCTCATCCAGTACGCCGAGTTGTTGCAGCGACTCGATGGCGATGGTTGATCTGGCGCGGCGGTCTTCGCCGTCCTCGATCTTGAAGGCCAGCCCAAGCCCGCGCGGCCAAGCCTCGCAAGGGAGGACGCCAGCCGTGTAGACGCCCTCCGCGCCTATCTTCGAGACGATGCGCCCGTGCGCGGCCCGCATGACCTCCGTGTCGAAGCGCTCGGTCGTTCCACCGACCATCTCCGGGTGGGCGGTCATCGCCGCGACGATGCGCACGCAGGCGCGACGCGTCGTCTCGTCGAACCCGGCAGGCGGCGCGACCAGGCGCGCGTACATGAGCGCCATCGCACGCACAGGCATGCCGAAGACGGGGACGCCGCAGCCGTCCGTGCCGAGGGCCACGTCTTCGGACGCGAGGCCGGAGAGTTGGGCGACGGCGCGCAGAATTGCCTGCTGGACGGGGCCGTCGGGATGGTCATAAGTTTCGGGCGGCGAGTCGAGGTGCAGGGCGAGGGCGAGCATGCCCGTGTGCTTGCCGGAGCAGTTGTTGCGAAGCACCGTGGATGGCTCGCCGCGCGCGCGCAGACGCTCGGCAGTCTCCCGGTCGAAAGGCTCGTGGACTCCGCACTTCAGAAAGCTCTCGTCCAGGCCGATTTTCCTGAGCATCCCGGCGACCGTCTCGGCGTGCAAGTCCTCGCCGCTGTGCGAGCCGCAGGCGACGGCCAGCTCGATTCCGGTAAAGCCGAAGCGGTCGGCTGCCCTGCTCGTGACCAGCGGCAGAGCCTGAAACGGCTTGGCGGACGAGCGTAGGTAGGTGACGGTTTCAGGCTCGCCGAGGCCGGCGGCGAGTTGGCCTTCGCCGTCAACGGCGGCGACGTGTCCGCGGTGGCGCGACTCGACGATAGGCCCGCGCCGGACTTCGACGAGCGGCGCGGCCTGCGGAACGTTCCGACTCTGTTCTCTACTCATCGGCGAATCGTACTAAATTTCGGGGCCGCCGTTCAAAAAGACGGCGGCCCCGGTGGTTCAGCTTGGGAGCGCTGAAAGGGTTATTCAGTTGTACTATCTGCGGCCCTGTTGACTGCTCGCCCGCGGGCGCGTGCGCGCGAGGACGGTGAGACGGACGGGACGCAGCCCGAAGCGCATAGCCTCGCCCGCGTTCGGAACCCAGATGTCAATCTTGCGCCCGCGCACCGAGCCGCCCGTGTCCGCGACGACGTACTCGCCACTGTAGGAGCCTGCTTCGAGCCGCACGCGCGTTCCGATGGGCAGGAGCCTTCGGTCTGCGGCGATGACGCCGCGGCTGACGGGCCTGCCGCTTGCGGTGCGCCCGCCCAGGGAGTAGGCCGTGGCCGTGAAGGACAGCACGGGGGACGGCGTGGCCTGTGTTTCTTCTTTCAATTCAGACACGGCGCTCACGGCCAGTGCCGCGACCTTCACCGCGTCCTTCTCAGTCGCGTTCGGTTGTTCGGCGTCGCCCGCGGCCACTTCCGTCGCGGCGGCGTCCGTCGTCGGCGACACGTCCGCGCCGGGGGCTTTCGTCGTCCGGACTCCGTCTTTCCGTTGAATATCCTGCGAGGCTGCTGCGAGGGTTTCTGCGACCGAAGGCTGCGCGTAAAAGAGCAGCGAAGCGGAGAGAAGTGCGACTGCCGCACTCCCCCCCCAAAGGGATTTACTCATTCGGTTCTCCTCCCGATAGTTTGGGGTCTTTTGGCGGCGCGCGAGTTGGTTAGTTGCCTCCCGTTCTCGACCCCCGGCTCTAGGAGTGAAGTCAAGTCAGCCGGAGTGGGGAACCACGTCCTTGATGCGGAGCGCCGAAAGAACACCGGAAAAAAGAATGACAAGCGAACCTTAAGTCCGCTTGTCACGCGACAGAGGCTATCACAGGCCCTTAATTTTTGTCCAGCAGCCACTCACCGCGATAGACGACCTCCGCCGTGCCCGTGAGGAGGACTTCGCCGTCGTCGCGCCGGACGACTTCGAGCAGGCCGCCGGGCATCTGAACGCGGACGCGGCGGTCGGTGTGTCCGCCGAGCATCGAGGTGACCGCCGCCGCGCACGCGCCCGTGCCTGACGAGAGCGTCTCGCCCGCGCCGCGCTCCCAGACGCGCGCCTCTATGTTCTCCCGGTCAATGACGCGTATGAACTCGACGTTCGTGCGTTCGGGAAAGGCCGCGTGAGACTCGATTGTGCGACCGAGCCTGCGCCAGTCGGCGCGGTCGAAATCCTCGACGAAGACGCAGCAGTTCGGGTTGCACATCTGGAGGGCCGTGACCGCGACCGTCTCGCCGCCGGGCAGCGCGAGCGGATAGTCGCGCACCTCTGCGAGCGGTTCGAGCGTCAGCATTGGGATTGAGGAGCTATCGAAGCGCGGCTGCCCGATCTCGGCCTCGAAGCGGAAGCTGCCTTTCGTGCGCTCGCGCAGGTGGAAGCGCTTCACTCCGGCGCGCGTCCGAAAGCGCAGTTCCTCGTTCGTCCAGAGGCCGCCGAAGTAGAGGTACGCGGCGGCGCAGCGCGAGCCGTTGCCGGACATCGCGGCCTCGCTGCCGTCTGGGTTGAAGATGCGCAGGACGAAGTCGGCGTAGCCGCCGCCGGTCAGACGCTCGACGACGGCAACGCCGTCCGCGCCCACCCCGAAGTGCCGGTCGCAGACGCGCCGCACGAAATCGCCCAGAGGGTTCGACTCGCCGACCGACTCGAAGCCCCCGCGCCAGCCGACGGGCGCGAGATGCTCCGCCTCGAAGACGAGGTAGTCGTTGCCGTAGCCGTGGAATTTTGTGAAGCGCACGCCAGTCAAGGGCTGAAATCCTGTCTCAGCTTCTCCTCATGCTGCTCTCGCCGCTGCCTTAAAACTTCGCTGTAGCCGGGGATGGTTAAAGTAACCGTATTTATACCCGGCGTGACTATGACATCAAACCCGGCGCACGTTAAGACCTTGTTGCCGTTGCCCGCCCCATCGCGCCAGGCGTCGGGCAGTTTCAGAAATTCGGAAACTCTCGCCGCGAACTGGCCGGCGTTTTTCCACGGCACCGTTTGATCGTAGCCGACGGCGAGATAAGCCAGGCGGTCGTCCAAAAAGAGGAGGCTAATATCGTTGACACCTTTGTAAGCGTCCTCGTTCCTCTGACCAAAGGCTACCGGCGTAAGCTGCGCACTGCTGCTCCCGAATCCCATTTGCCTTACTAGAGCGCCGGGAAAACGCGCCTTTATTTCTCCCGCGGTCATTCCCAGCCGGAAGCCGCGTAGCTCCGGCGCTTGCTCGACCGTCAGGGTGCAGACCTGTGCTTGAGCCTGCTGTGCGTGTGCGGCGGCGAAGCACAGGGCCGAGATGGCCGCGAGCAGAAGTCTGGTGTATCTCATGGAAACTCCTTTCAAGGCTGAGGTCAATTAGAACGCATGGTAGGTCCTATTGATAAAGACGGCGACGCTTCCAACAGGGTTTCACTCATTTTCAGTTCGCCGGAATGCTTTCATCAATCCACTTCAAGAGTAATCACGCGCGGCGGGGCGCGAAGTTCCGACGCCTTCGCGCCATGCTACGACCGCCCGGCGAACGAGGCGAGCAGCACGGCGATGGCATCGTTGAAGGCGACGTGCGCGTCCAGGTCTCGCGGCGGGTTATTGACCATCAGGGAGAAGACGAGGCGCTCGCCCGCGGCGCTGAGGACGTAGCCGGAGAGCGAGTTGGCCGTGCCGAGCGTGCCCGTCTTGGCGCGAACGTTTCCCTGCGCCGCCGTGCCCTTCATGTGGTTGCGGAGCGTGCCGTCCACGCCCGCAATCGGCAGAGCCTCGCGGAAGACTGTGCCCGCCGGGTGGCCGTTCATGTAGGTCAGGAGTCGCAGCGTCGCGTCGGCGGTAACGAGGTCGGCGCGGGAGAGACCGGAGCCGTCGAGCATACTGATGCGCGCGTCAATCCCGGCCTTCGCCAGAAATTTCCTGACGGCCTCGATGCCTGCGTCGGCGGTGGTCTGCCGCGGGTCGGTCGCCGCGGCCTTGCCGAGCGCGCGCAGGATGAGTTCGGCGTAGAGGTTCTGGCTCGGCTTCAGCGTTTTGGCCGCGATGACCGAGAGCGGCGGCGACTGTCGCGTGGCGATCTCGACGAGCGAGGAGACTTGAAGCGGCTGGTTGCTGTCGGCCCGCGTTTGCGCGTCCACGGTGCGCGTCTGCCCTGTGAAGACGACTCCGCGGCGTTCGAGCGCCGAGCGCAGCATCGTCGTGAACATGAGCGCCGGGTGCGAGATGGCGACGCTCTCCGAGAGGCCGCGGTCGTCGAGCGCGAGCGTACCGCGCACCTCGATTGTGTTCTGGCCGAGCGCGCGGTGAACGCTCACGTCGCGTCGCGCGCCGCGCTCGGCGGTGGTCGTGCGGTCAACGACGGTGACGAAGGGCAGCGAGGGGCCGACCGTGATGAGGCAAGGGTCGCCGACGCGCGCGCCGGGCTTGACCGAGAGGTCAACCGAGTTGTCGTTGACCGTGAGCGCGCTCACCTCCGCGCCGTACCACCACTGCAAGTCGTCCCACTCCCAGCTCGTGCCGAGCGCAGGGCCGTTGAAGTAGCTCTCGTCGCCGACCAGATCGCCCTCGACGCGGCGCACACCCGCCCCGGCGATGTTCGCAGCCAGCTCGTTGATGGCGCGGTAGTAGTCCGTGTCGCCCGCGGGGTTGAAGCGCGTGGCATAGCTTGGGTCGCCGCGACCGTAGACGACGAGATCGCCGCGCACTGTGCCCGAAGAGTCGGGGCGCGCGGGCGCGTAGACGGAAGTGACGAAGCGGTAGTCGGGCGTGAGGCGGTCGAGCGCGGCGGCTATCGTGTAGAGCTTCATGTTCGACGCGGGCTGCATCCACTTCCCTGCGTCCTGCTCGAAGAGCACGCGCCCCGTGTCGAGCGAGGCGATCTTGACGGCCACGCGCGACGAAGCGAACTCCGGCCTCGACAGAATCTCGCGCAGGCGTGCGCGCAACTCTTCGAGCGTCTGCGGCGCGCTCGCCTGCCGCGCGGGCGTCGTCGCCGAAGTCGCGGGAGTTTGCGCGGGCGAGGGGGTGGGGCCGAGGAGAAGCGCGCAGAGGAGAACGAGGGAGAGCGAAGAATTAAAAGCGCGTTTCAAAGCCGTAGGGGCAGGGCTTGTCCCTGCCCGTCGTGCCTGATAGTCCGCCTCTTGAGTGTCAACGAAGGTCGGCGGGCAGTGACAAGCCCTGCCCCTACTACAGACATGACGCGGCGTCGAATTCTTGCGACCGGCACTGAGGACGAGAGCGGGGAGAGATGACTCGTCCCCGCGTCTCGCCGACGAAGCTTTTCTGGCTGGCATGTTTGAAGTCTTCCGGTGTGCTTGAAATTTTCCGCCCGCCGAGGCTTCAGCCCCGGCGCACGGCGTCCGGCCTGAACGAGGCGAGCAGTTCTTCGGCGGTGGCGGTGGCCGTGCCCACCTTGCCGACGACGATGCCCGCGGCGTGGTTGGCGAGCATCGCCGCTTCGACGAGCGTCGCGCCCGCGGCGAGCGAGGCGGCGAGCGTCGCAATCACCGTGTCGCCCGCGCCCGTCACGTCGTAGACCTCGCGCGCCGCGGTCGGGACGTAAACCGGCTCGCCGTCCGCTTCGAGCAGCATCATGCCGCGCTCGCCGCGCGTGATGAGAACCGAGCGGCAGCCGAGTCGTTCGCGTATCGCCCGCGCGGCGCGCGCGATGCCCTCGTCCGTGTCGTCTTCGGTGCTCGTCAGGCGCAGAGCCTCGTGGTGGTTCGGCGTGACGAGGGTGGCCGGACGGTACGAGTTGAAGTTGCGAATCTTCGGATCAACGAGCGCGGGCACGCCCGCGACCTCGGCGAGCGGCAGCACTTCGTCGAGCGCGCCCGGCGTGACCGCGCCCTTGTCGTAGTCGGAGACGACGAGCGCGTCCGCGCCGCGCAAGAGTTTCCTGAGCGCCGCGACGACGCGCTCCTCGACAGGGCCGTCCACGTGCGCGCGCCGCTCGCGGTCTGCGCGCACGACCGTCTGGCTGTGCGCGATGATGCGCGTCTTGAGCGTGGTCGGTCGGCTAACGTCCGTAATCAAATTCTCGTCGGCGTCGAGCGCGCCCGCCTCGCGCAGTTCGGCGCGCACGCGCTCGCCCGCGCGGTCATTGCCCACCACGCCGACGACCGCCGCCCGCGCGCCGAGCGAGCACAGGTTCGCCAGCACGTTCGCCGCGCCGCCCAGATGCACCGACTCGCGCCGGATGTCCACGACGGGCACGGGCGCTTCCGGCGAGATGCGCGTCACGTCGCCCCACACGAATTCGTCGAGCATCACGTCGCCGTAGACGACGACGGTGCGTCCGCGCATCGCGGCGACGATTTCATTCGCGCGTTCTGCTGTCAGTTGATTCATACGAAAGCAGTGACAAGTAACGAGCGACGAGCGACAAGTGACGAGTTGAAGAGCTGAAAGCCCGCCCTCATAACTTGTCTCCTCTCATCACCCGTCACTTGTCACTCGTCACTGCCTTTGAAAGCACGCGGCTGACGGCTGCCGTCACGCGCTCGACCGAGACGCGGCGGATGCATTCGGGCGCGTCGAACTCCGCGCAAGTATAGCCGGGGCACGGCGCGCAGGGCATCTCCTCGCGGACGACCTCGGCGACGACCGGCGACCACGGACGCCAGTGCGCGACGTTCGACGAGCCGAAGACGACGACCTGCGGCACACGCACGGCGGCGGCGATGTGTGCCACGCCGCTGTCGTTGCCGACGAAGAGCGCCGAGCGCGCGGCGAGCGCCGTCAACTCAGGCAGAGAGAGGTCTGTGAAGGAGACGAGCGGCGCGCGCGCGCGTGCGCGCACGTCTTCGATGACGCGCGATTCGTCCGGCGCAGCGACGGCGACCGCCGGGATGCCGCGCGCGGCGAGATGTTCGACGATGCGCGCGAAGTTCTCCGCCGCCCAGGTCTTCGTCTCAAACGCCGCCGCCGGATGGATAAGCGCGAAGGCTTCGCCGTCGTCAACGCGCGCATCGCGGAGTCTCTGCGCGACGCGCGCGGAGGCCGCGGGCGTGACGGCGAGACGCGTCGCGGGCCTGTCCGTGACGGGCACGCCCGTCCAACCCAGGAGCGCGAGCTGCTGTTCGACCGAGTGTGTCTGCTCGCGCCCCCAGAGCTGCGAAGCTGGCGGCGCGGCGTGGTTGTGCAGGGAGGCGTATGAGTAGTCGGCGTAGCCGACGCGGTACGGCGCTCCGGTCGCGCGCGTGAGCAGCGCGGCGGTGCTGCCGCCGTGCAGGTTGTAAACAACGTCGTAATTCTCCGCGCGGAGTTGCCGCGCGACTTGCAAGCGCGAGGACTTGCTCTTGCGGCGGACAATACGGATGCGGTCAACTTCCGCGAAGCCTTCGAGCAGAGGCGCAACCCAGTCTTCGAGAAGCACGTCTATGCGCGCGGCGGGCAGGAAGCGGCGCAGCGCGTGAAGCGAGGGCGTCGAGAGCACCGTGTCGCCGACCGAGCGCAGTCGCACGACGAGCACGCGGCGCACGGCAGACCAATCCCAGCGCGAGGGCGCGAGCGGTCGCGGCTCGCCTGCGCGAGCAGCAATCGCAGAGGTCTCCGGCGCGAACGCGTGCGTCGGCGGCTCAACCTGTCTTCCGAGGCTCTTCATCCTCGATTGTCGCCTCTTCGACGATCATCGCCGGGATGTCGTTGCGGACTGGATAGACGCGGCGGCATTCGAGACACTTGATGCCGCTCCCGTCCTCCTTCAGAACGACTTTGCCCTTGCAGGCCGGGCAGATGACCTTGAACGTCTCGATGAACTCCGGCGTGATTGCCAACGCTTCGACTCCTCTCTTTACGTCACGAATCCACGGCGCGATTTCATCCGCAGGGGTTCAAGCTTAACAGGGAAAAGCCGTGAACCGTGAACCGTGAGCCGTGACAAGTGGTTTCATCTAATCGCGGCTCGCGGCTTCGGCGCACGGTTTTCTCTCGTCACGGTTTACGGTTCACGGTTCACGGCTCTTGAGCGTCATCATCACGCCGCCCTTGCCCGGTCGGAGCGTGATGCGCGGCTGCGTCTCGACCGTGTGGCCGGGCGCGAGGCGCATAGCCCAGCGGCGCGCGAGTGTGGCGAGCAGCAGCACGGCCTCCGTCCACGCGAAGCCTTCGCCGATGCAGCGGCGCACTCCGCCGCCGAAGGGGAAGTAGGAGAACTGCGGGCGCGCGGTCTTGGCTTCGGGCGCGAAGCGCGAGGGGCGGAAGCGTTCTGGTTCCGGGAAGAAGCGTGGGTCGCGGTGCATGACGTACTGGCTGACGAGTACGAGCGAGCCGCGTGGGACGAGATAACCGCCGACCTCGTGGTCTTCAATCGCCAAACGACCGATGGCCCACGCGGGCGGGTAGAGACGCAGCGTCTCGGCGACGACCATCTCGGTGTAGCTGAGGGCGGGCACGTCTTCGATTGTCGGCAGCCTCCCGCCTTCGAGCACGCGGTCGAGTTCCGCGTGCAGAGCACTTTCGGCCTCCGGATTCTGTGCGAGCAGGTAGCAGGCCCACGTGAGTGCGTTGGCCGTCGTCTCGTGCCCGGCGAGGAAGATGGTCATCACCTCGTCGCGCAGTTGCTCGTCGGTCATGCGGCTGTGGTCGCCCTCCTCGTCCACGGTGAAGAAGAGCATCGAGAGGAGGTCGCCGCGATCTTCGCCGCTCCGTCGGCGCTCTTCAATGATGCGATAGATGACCGCATCGAGGCGCGCGCGTGCGCGCTGGAAGCGGCGTTGCGGCGGGAGCGGCAGCTTCTCCAGAAGCTCCGAGAAAGGAAGCATCAGGTAGTTGAAGAGGTTCATCACCTCGCCGAGCGCCGCGCCGACCTCGTCGGCGTCCCGCCCAACGTCGGCGTCGAAGAGCGTCTTGCCGACGATTGAAAGGGTTAGGCGCGTCATCTCTTCCGAGATGTCGAGCCTCTGGCCGTCACGCCAGCGTGCCGAAGCCTCGGCGGCGAATTCCGTCATCACACGCGCGTAAGAGTTGAGGCGCTGCCGGTGGAAGGCCGGCAGCGCCAGACGCCGTTGGCGACGATGAAACTCGCCCTCGCTCGTCAAAAGCCCCGTGCCGAGCAGACGCTTGGCGCGTTGCAGCGCGCGACCCTTGTGGAAACGCTCGTGGTGCGTGACGAGTAGGTCGCGGATGTAGTCGGGATGGTTGAGGAGGAAGATGCTCTGCGTCCCAGCCTTGAAATGAACCACGTCGCCGTACTCGCGCGCGAGCCGCGTGAAGAACTTGAGCGGGTCGCGGCGGAAGTAGAACAGGTGGCCGCCCGGCCAGAAGGTCTTCGGGCCTGGGACTTCGAGAGCGGCTACCATCCCTTTCGACTCCACATGAGCTTCACACGCCTGCGGCCTCTTCAATTCGACGCGCCGCCGACGAAGGCGGAAGAAAGTTTGCCGGTCAATTTCGCCGCGCGCGCCAAGCGGTTGATGCTTCGCCTCGTGACTCTGCTATTATAAACGTCGGCAGGGCCAGCGGCCCGCCCCGAAGGCCGCCGCACTCCGGCCCGACCACACATGAACCGACGGGAGAAGAGCTTGTCTTTAGAGTTCGCCATCGAGTACCCCTGCACGTTGCGCGCGCGCTACGACGAAGAACACCTGCGCGCGTGGGGCCGCCTGGGGAGCCTGCACACGCGCCTGACGACGGGCGAGCACCTCGCGCCTTCGGAGGAGAAGGTGCGCTTCGTCGAGCGCGCCGCGGACGAGATTGAGCGCATGAAAGAGGAGACGGTCGTCTGCGTGAAGTGCCCCGCGCGCCTGCCCTGTGAGGCGGCGGGCGAGGGCGAACCCGTCGGCTGCCTGGGCCGCATCACCTACCCTTTGGAAGCGCAGTTCGAGAAGTTTCTGGCCGACCGCGTGCAGCTCATGCTCGACACCGTTGACGAGCAGGACTGGCCGCGCCTCCTGCGCGTGCTCCTCGACACGGACTCGCCCTTCGACGGCGAAGGCTCGAAGTCATTGCGCGCCGTGACGACCTCGAACGGGCTGCGTTTCTTCGAGCTGCGCCTGCCCATCAAGCTCGCACGACAGGGCGCGCACCTGACGACCGACAATCTCTTCGACGCGTTCGCCGGCTTCACCTCCGAGGACGCCGAGCGCACCACCTACACGCGCGAGCTTCCGCTCGCCGCCACAGCCGACTACCACGACTTCCTCGACCTCATCCTCCGACAGGATGTCTCCGACGACGAGCGCCAACGCGTCCGCGCACGTAGCCGCAACTACCAGCAGTTCCTCCGCCTGCTCGCCGCCCTCGAAGTCGCCGAGTCCCTGCGAACGCGCGTCCTGATGGACTGACACGAAAGTCAGAAGTCGGAAGGCTGAACGCGGAACTGAAAACCTTCGCCCTTCGGTTCCGCGTTCAGCCTTCCGACTTCTTTTATTCCTGCTTCTCTTCGTCCAACTGCCGCAGCGTGTCGAGGATGAGGTTGGTGTTGCTGAGGGCCTGAATGCGGACGGGGAACTCGTTGGCCGTCTTCTCGAAGTCGAACGCGCCGGCAGTGACCTCGACGATCAGCCGGAAGGCCAAAGTCCCTTGTGCCTCGTCGCACTCCGCGTCAACGATGCGCCCGTCGTTGAAGAGCACGCGCCCCTGCCGCTCCGCGTTCTCGATGGCGAGCGCGCCGGTCAGGCGCGAGTTCTCGATGACCTGAACGGCGTCGAAGATGTTGACGACGGAGAGGTCGCCCGCGAGGGTGATGTGGCGGCTGGCGACCGCCGCGGGCGGTGCGGGAGCCGTCGCGTGCGGTTGCAGGTCTGGGCGGCGCGCGCGGCGTATGGCTTCGAGTCCGGGCGCGATGTTGATGCGCGGGTCTATGTGCTTGGCTTCGAGCAGGCGCTCGTGCGCCGACTCGAAGTTCTCGCGCGAGATGTAGAGGGTGACGAGCGTCAGACACTGGCGCGCGGCCTCGTCTCCGCGCCCGTAGGAGACGGCGACCTCGCGCAGCTTCTCGCGCAGGACTATCGAGCGCGGGTGGTGCGCGACGGCCTCCTGAAGTCGCTCGATGGCGCGCTGCGGAGCCTGATACTTGACGAACAGGTCGGCGTCTATCAGCGCCGCCTCGACGCTCTCCTCAAGGCTCTTCGGCTTCTCGCGTTCGCTCATCCGCCACGTCGCTCCGAGTTCAGAGTCTATCACAGTCGAAGGGCGCGCTTGCGTGCCGCGCTCGCCCGGCGAGTTTGCCGGGCCGCGCTCGCCTGCTGAGCCACGCGCGTCGCCCGTCGCCCGCCGACGAACGCGACGATCCCGCACGGGCCGGACACGTTTTCGTGCGATTCGCAACGTGCCCATGCAGAATGCTCCACGGCGGCACAAGGGCCGCGCACGTCGCCCGCGCACGAAAACTTCAACCGTTGTCTTAACTCCTCGTCCCTAAATTCTCTTTCTTCGTCTCCCGCACCGCCACCTCCGGACACGCACGTACGCTCTCGCGTCACTGAGTTGAAACGCGCGTTGCACGCGGGAAACATGGCACGTCAAATGCTCTTCAAAGTGCGTCCGTAGTTCCCCTTTCAAAGTGTGTTGGTCGCTTCGGAAGCGACGCGCGCGGGCGCGACCGGAGACGACCGATTTGAGCAGACGAGTTGCCGTCCGAGTCCGAGGAGTTGCCGATGCAAGACGAGTTGTCGCTTGAGGTTTTGACGCCGACGGTTCGGCTGGTTAACGACAGTTGGGCCGGGCATCTGCAACGCGCCTGCGCGGCGTGGAAGGCCGCGGGTGCGCGCCAGAGCGGGGACGGCTTTCGCGCGCTCGTCGGTCGGCTGCGGCGCACGCGCCCCTCGACCTACCAGCACTGCGTCCGCGTCGCGCGCCACTCGCGCCGAGTGGGCCGCGCGCTCGGCTTCGACGACGCGCGCCTGCGCCAACTCTCCTCGACGGCGATGCTGCACGACATCGGCAAACTCCTCGTGCCCGAATT
>DATARW010000020.1:0-23338 GCA_036263975.1 Pyrinomonadaceae bacterium | reverse complement strand
AAGAGGCGCGCTCACTCTTTAAAGGTGAGCGCGCCTCTTCTCTGTCCACTCGTATCCGCTACTGTTCGTTCCCTAATTCTGGCACGGGCCGCCCCATTGACTGGTAGATTTGGACGATCTCGTCCATCTTCGCGCGCGCGTCCTCGTTGGTCGGGTCGTAGCGCAGGCCGCGCCTGTAGTCTGCGAGCGCGAACTTGTAGAGCACGGGCATGCCCTTGTCGCGGTAAAAATCGGCGCGCGCGAAGTAGGCAGCCGCGGCGGCCTTCTTGTCCGCGCCGCTCGCCCCCGCCGCTTTGGCCTTCGCCTCGGCCTTCTGAATCTTCGCGTCCAGCTCTGGCGTCTCGACCGGCGGCTTAGCCGCAGAGCCGGACGCCGCCGACGCGCCTGACGCTGCGACGCCGGGCGCGGCCACGTTGCCGCCGCCATGCGACGAGACGACGCCGACGTTCGACGAGTTCGCGCCGCCAGCCTGCGCGCTGTTGGCCGCCGAGTTGGAATTCTGCGTGGACGTTGACGCGGGCGGGTTGTTGCCGCAGGACGCCAGCAGCGAGTAAACGATGAGTGCGGAGAGCAGGAAAAACTTCTGCATGTCGGACGACTCCTGGGAAGAATTCTGCCGGACGATGATAACGCGAAGGCTCGCCGGAGTCACTCGAAACCGGCGAGCCTTCGCGCGTCGCACAGAGAATTTCCGGCGGCCTCACTTGCCCGTGTGACACTTGACGCAGTCGTTCGTCGAAGGGGCGTTGATTCCCTTCCGCGCATCGAGAGCCTGATCGTGGCAGGTGTTGCAGTTGTGGTGGAAGGCGGCATCGTTGGTGAGCACGGTCGGGTCTGTGTCGCCCTCGAATGTGACCTGCGGGATATCGGCCAGAAGCTTCGGCTTGTCGCCATCCTGCGCGTGGCAGGCGCGGCAGGCTTGTACGTCGGGCGTCTTCGGGTCTTTGGCTGTGTCGGCTGTGAGCGTGACGGTGCGGTCTGCCGGGTAGGCCGTCTTGTCGGGCGGGTGCTTCGCCGCCTCGGACGCGGGCTGCTCCGTATGGTGACACTCGATGCAGGCGATGGGGTGCGTGCCGTCGGCGCTGTAATTCTTGGTCGTGTGATTGATGTGGCTGAAGGTGACTGCGAGCGCCTTGTCCTTTTGCTTCTTGGGATCGGTCGAGAGCTTGTAAACATCCTGCGGCGTCTTGCCGTCGGCTACAAGTGCGCCCGCGCCGGACTTGAGCGCACTGCTGTTACAGCCGATGACGACGCAGAGAAGGCACGCGAGCGTGGCCGACACGATTAAGAGTTTCATGGGCGGTTTTCCTTTAAAGTTGGCTCGTTGGTTCGGTAATCAAAAGAGCTTCCGGCGAAAGAATAGAGCCAGCCCGCGGCGGCTGAAAGCGTTCAGGTTTTCACCGAATCCGTCTGGGAGATGTGCGGAATGATAGACGCGCCCCCGAACCTTGTCAAACTTTTTCCGGATGTGCTTCAGAAGCGGAAGGTCTGGCCGGTGTGGCAACGCTTGCAGGCTGCGAAGTCTTCGCCGCCGAAGGCGCGACGGTTGTTGTGACAGCTCATGCAGGTCTGCGCGCGGCCAGAGCCGAAGTGCTGTGTGGGTCGCGGCGCGGTGACTTGCTGCGTGCGCGGAACGCCGGAGCGAACCTGATGACAGTCGTTGCACGTCAGACCCTGGCGCGCGCCGTGGCCTGCGTGCGTGAAGCTGACGCGGTAGGCCGCCGAGCCTGTGGACGCGCGCCCGTAGCCGCCCTGCGCGTGACAGACGCCGCAGGAGCCGAGGTTGCGCCCGCCGGCCTGCGCGCTCGGCGTGTGGCACTGGTAACAAGCGTTGTGCGCGGCGAGGCCCACGGGGATCGAGACCGCGGCTCCGCGTCGCGCGGTCTGGTGGCAGGCGGAGCAGCCCTGTTCCGGGTGCGCGTCGCCGCTCATGTGCTGCGCGTGGTCGAAACGCATGCCGAAGTTTTTCAGGCCGGGGAAGGCTTTGAGCGGCGGATTGTTCGACTCGACGTTCGTGTGGCAGTTCAGACACAGAGGGCTGCCCGGAGTCGAGAACTGTGCGGTGTGGCAGTCGGTACAAGCTTTGTGGCCGGGCAGGCGCGGCTGGGCCGAGTTGTCATCGCGGCGGTGACAAGAGTCGCATGCGAGCGAGGCGTGCTGCGAGATGGAGTGCGAGAAGGGCGAGCCTTCGTCTTGCGCTGCGGCGACGAGCGGCGAGGGGAGTGCGGCGCGCGCCGGGGCCGCGGGCGCGCGCCTGCCTGCGGCGAACGCCAGGAGCGAGCCTGACGCGACGAGCAGAAGGATGACGCGCGGGGGGAGCAGGCGCGGGCTGAAGGCGCGTCGCGCCACGCGCGTGCGTAGAGTGTCGCGCGTCGGGCGCGCGAGTTCGGGCGCACTGGTTTGTTCGTCTGTGTCGGGCACGTCGGTCACGCTTTATTTCGAGACGGCGTCGAGGTGCGACTTGGGAATCTGCGCCTTGCCGTAATTGATGTGGCACTTCGTGCACTGGAAAGTCGGGTCGGCCTCGCGCTTGCCGACTTCGTCGTTAAGAATCTTCTTCGGCCTCGGATTGATGTGACAGCCGGAGCCGCCGCACGTCAATATGGGAACCTTGATCGTCTTCTCGTCGAGTAGGCTGATAGCCGTGATGTTGATGTGGCAACTCGTGCAGCCGCGCTTGTTGTGCGGGTCTTCGTCGTGCGAGAAGGTGGCCGAGTCGCGCCGCAACAGTTTGCGGATGATGAAGGGGTCTGTGATCCCGGCCTTCGCGGCGGTCTGCGCGTCCGCGTCTTTGACGGGTGGCGGTGTGGTTGCCCTGCCCTGCGGCAGAAGCTTGTGACAGCCCGCACAGTCGGACGCGAGCGGCTTTTCACCGCCCTCCTGCCAGTGGCAATTGAAGCAAGACTCGTGGCCCGAAGGGGTCGTTTTGAAGGTGCCGTCCTCAAGTACGAACGCGCCCGCGGCAGGCGTCGCCGCCGGAGTCGCCTGCGGCTTGTTCTGCTGGTGGTAAGTCTGGTGACAGATCGAGCAACTGTCAACGGGCTTCCTCTCGCCCTGCGGCTCGAACGACGCGCGGATGAAGTTGACCTCCCCGGCTTTGAACGAGGGCATGACGCGGGCCATCACATCCTGATGCCGGTCGTGCGGGAAGTTCAAGGTGAACTCCATCTGAGCGGCCTTCGCCTTCTCCGACTTCGCGAAAGCACCCGCAGGGTTCTCGAACGGGAAGCGCCCGCCCGTGCGCGGCGAGACGACCGTGTGGCAGACCGAGCAGATCGCGGGGCGCGCGCCTTTGAAAAACTGCTGGCGGTGGCAGTTGATGCAGGAGGCGTGTTCAGGGTAATCGGTGATGTCCGGGAAGGCCGAATCCTTGTCGCGCGCCTGCGTCCAGTTCATGGAAGGGGTCTTGTGACAGGAGTCGCAGGCCGTCTGCTGGTGCTGCGCGACGCGGTGCGAGAACTTCGTGTAGTCAACGGCGGGCCGCGCTGAGGCGGCGGGCGCGCGGCGGCGTGTGCTCCCGCGTCTTTGTCGCTGCGGCTCAGGCGCGGCCTTCGCGGCGGAGGCGGCGAAGCGCGGGTGGACGAACGCCGCCGAGGCCAGCAGGAGCATTGTCGCGAGCGTCAGTGTTCGGTGCTTCATCCGGTCGAAGAAGGCTGAGGCCGGTTTCGACGTTCGGGTTCGCGGCCAAAAGTTGCGCGCCGGAACTTGTCGGACGAGAGACGGCCTGGCTGTCGTGCTCGGAAAAGATTAAATGCCGGAAGCGGGTTGTAGCACAGTTAGAATAGACTGACAACAGAATTTTTCGCGACGCACGCCGAAGCGGCGGCGACCCGGCGGTCGAAAGCAAGATGGATGGCGGTCGGGTGCAGGGCGAGCAGCGCGGCTGTCCGGCCAATTGCGATCACCTCACCCGCCGCTTTCATCCTTCATTCTTACCCCTAATTCCCAGACCCGGCGGCCTGCGGCTTCGGCGCGCTCAATTCGACGAGGACGGAGTGTATCTGTTTCGGGATGGGCGGGAGCGCCGTCACCTGACAGTCCCAGAGGATGCCGCCCGCGCCGAGCGGCAGAAGGTTGGAGACGTAATAGCCGCCGGGCCTGACGCCCGTGAAGTACGCCGCGCCCTTCTCGTCGGTCATCACGGACGAGACCTTGCCGGCCTTCTGCGCCACCTGTTCGAGCCAGGCACGCTTGCGGTTGAAGTATTCGGTGCGGACGTTCTTCAGAGGGAAGTTGACCGTGATCCACTTGAGGGCGAGCTTGTCGTTATGATACCTGCGCTGACCATCTTCGTAGGCGCGTTTGAACTCCGGCACGGTCTTGACCGCATCCGCGTATTCCGACTCGTACTCCGGGCAGTAGAGGGTGTCACAGTCGTGCTTCGCAAGCCATACGCGGAGCTGCGGACTCGCGCCTTGCAGGAACTCTTCGCGCTTGGGCGCGGCGTTGAAGACGGAGGCGTCGGTCGAGCGCGCGCTGCGTTGGAGAAGGTAGAAGCGTTTGCGCTGGAGCGGCTTTCCGTCCGGCCCCGTGACGGTGATGCGGATGCCGGTCGTCACATCGGGCGCGGAGGGCTGGGCGGGCGGTGCGCCCTGCGGCGTGTTGACCTTGCACGCGCCAGCAGCGGGCGCGGCGGTCTGCGCGTTGACGGCATGCGCGCCGAGCACGAGGGCGGCGATTGCCAGCGCGTTTCGGAGCGAAAACACAAGCCTATCGGGTCTCATATTTTCCTCAAGTTCGGTTTGCCCACTTAAGAACTTCGGCGAGGTTAATCCGTCTCAAGACTTCTTCTGGCCCTTGCCGTCGTCGCTCCCGGTAGAAGCCGGGCCGCGCCGCGCCTTCTCGATCTCCTCGCGGAGCGGCGAGAGATCGTCGTTCTGCGGGTTGAGCTTTTCGAGGCGGGCGAGCGTCGCCTGCGCGCCGCCGACATCGCCGGTCTTGGCGAGGACGAGCGTCAGGTTATGCAGCGTCGGCACGTGGTTCGGGTCGTACTGGAGCGCGCGCTGGAACTCCGCGACCGCCTTTTCGGGCTGCGGCGGGTCGCGCAGGAAGAAGGTCAGCCCGAGGTCGGAGCGGACGCCCACGTCTTCGGGCTTCTTCGCGAGCGCCTCGTTGTACCAGCGCTCGGCCACGTCGAAGCGCCGGGCCTCGAAGTTGGCGTTGCCGAGCTTGACGAGCGTTTCGTAGTCGCCGGGGCGGAGTTGGTTGGCCTTCGTGAAAAAGTCTATCGCGTCTTCGGCCTGCCCCGCTTCGAGGCTCGCCGAGCCGGCCTCGACCTGCGCCTCGAAGTTCTTCGGGTCTTGCTTTGCGCCCTTCGTCGCGTGCTCGATGGACGACTGCGTGCGCTGACTGGCCTGTGCGCCGTCTGCCGCCAGCGCCGGGTGATCCGGCGGCATCCCTGCGACATCTTCGTCGGCGGCGACGCGCTGCACCGGCTGGTTCTGGTTGACGTAAACGACGAGGTGGAAGGCTATGAGATAGCCAAGCAGCAGACCGACGGCGGCGAAGAGGATGTTTTCGCGGTTCATAAACAGGTTCGTCAACCGTGAACCGTAAACCGTGACGAGTCAGAACTGCTTTCCTCTCGTCACGGTTTACGGTTCACGGTTGACGGCTCAAGCGTAGGAGTGGAGGCCCGGCAGAAGGTAGCTCACTCCCAGATAGGTGAAAACGATGAGGAGGAAGGCGACGATGGCGAAGTAGGCCGAAGCACGCCCCGTCCACCCGCGCGAAATTCGCACGTGGAGGAACCCGCCGTAGGTCAGCCACGCCACGAACGCGCCCGTCTCTTTGGAGTCCCATCCCCAGTAGCGGCCCCAACTTTCATTGGCCCAGATCGCGCCCGTCATCAGCAGGAGCGCGAGTCCGGCGAAGACCACGCCGCCCGTCTTGTACATCAAAGAGTCTATCTTCTCTTTCGGCGGGAGCGCCGCGCGCAGGCGTTCGGTCTTGAAGCCGAAGATGATGACGAAGAGCGTACCCGCGAACGCGGTGATGAGCGCGGCCAGTTCGACGGGATTGGCATTGAGGCTCAGGAACAGTTCGTCCTGGCGCTGTGCGGCGAACTTCGCCGCCTCGCCTTCGAGTCTGGCCGGGTCAATCGTCACCACCTGTGCCGGCGGGACTCCTTCCTGCTGGGCCATCCAGACGCCGAAACGGTAGAACTGCTGCGTGTTGATGCAGGCCGTCTCAGACGGGCGATTGTCCGCGCAGACGGCGACGTGCTTGAGCGACTTGACCTGCCACACGAGCAGGGCGACGGCCAGCGCCTGCGCGACGAGCGCCACCTTGATGAGATACCAGCCCCAACGCCTGTACGCCTTGAGGCTCACGGCCTTCTGCTCGTCGGCGAAGGCGTATGTGCCGAAGAGGACGACGACGCCGAGCAGGAGCAGGCCCGCGAGTATCAGCAGCGGGCCGACGTAAGGAATGTCGGCGCGCATGGGCACGGGCATGTGCGGCGGAAGAAACGTCGCGGCGGCGTATGTCCCTGTCGTCAAGATGGGGAACGTCCCCAGCGGGCCGCCAATCGTCGAGATGATCGCAATCGCGAAGATGCTTGACCAGAAGGCCATCGCCTCGACCTTCACGCCGTCCTTCAAGAGATAGACGACGGCGGTGGCGAAGCAGACCAGCGCGATGCCGTAGGTGAGCGACGCGATGCCGACGTGTATGGGCCGCCAGTAGGAGTCGAGCACGGGCTGGAGGCCGAGAATGTCGTCGCCGATGAAGCGCGCGAGAATTAAGATCAAGGCGGCCAAAGGCAGCGAGACCGCGCCGAGGAAGCGGAAGTTCTTGCGGTGCGCGATGAGGAGCGTCGTCATCCCTGCGCCGAAGGCGAAGGCGAGCGACAGGTCGTAGAGGTTCGCGAACGGGATGTTGCGAAAAATCCAGGGCCACTCGGCGACGGGCTTGCCCTGCTGAAGCCAGATCGAAACGTCGTGCTCGCGGTAGGCCACCCAGCGCGTGAGCCAACTGCCGAGGTTCATCAGCACGCCCACGGTCGCGCTCGCCAGCCCGATGCGCTCGAACATGCGCGAGGGCGCGTAGAGGTTCAGAAGGTAGAAGGTCGCGGCGATTAGATAAGCCGCGAGCGCGAGCATCATCAGCGCCCCGTCCGTGCTGAAGTGCTCCGGCCCGACCTTGATGCGGAGCAACGTCAGCGCGCCCGCGCCCACGAAGGCTATCGCGGCGGGCAGGTAGGACGAAAGGCCCGCGCCCTGCAAACTAATCTCCGGCGTGCCCATGACCGCGGGCTGCTTCATAACTTCGCTCATATCTTTTTCACCTCAAGACCTTTCTCACCGTCGACCTCGAAACTCTCGCCGCCGATTGACGCCGCCAGCTTCTTGAAGCGGTCGCCGAAGCCCAGATGGTTCCGATTGGTGTTGCCGCCGAGGACGACCTCGAACTCGCTCTCGCCCTTCTCCTCGACGAGCGCCCACACGCGTTCGTGCGAGAAGAAGAAGACCGAGGAGAGCGTCAGGGCGAGCAGCGTGAATCCGAGATAGACGACCGTCGAGCCGGGGTCTTTCTGCACCGAGAGGACGTGCGCCTTCGGAGCCTTCTCGAAATCAACGAGCCGCCACGTGTAACCCGCGACGGGCTGCTTGGCGAACGGCGCGCGCTCGGCCATCTCCGGCGTGAAGGCGAGGGCGCGCGTCGGCGCACCGCCCGGCGGCGTCACGGCGAGGGTGGCCGCGGGGTTCGTGTACTCGCCCTCGTCCCCGCCCTGTGTGCCGCCGACGGTGAAGTTCGCGGCAAAGTCTTTCAACTCGACGCGCGTGCCGTCGGCCAGCGTGGCCGAGCCGTTGCGCGCGATGTTGATGTCCTGCGGCTCTCCGCCCTGCTGCGGCGTCACGCGCAAGCGTACCTGCCGCGCCTTGCCTTCGGCGATGAAGCTCGCCTGAAAGAAGCGATAGCCGCGATAATCGTAGGGCGCGTTCAGGTGCACGAGTGCCTCTCGGTCGCCGTAGTCGGGGTCTCTGATCTTGATGCGCGTCAGCCAGTCGAGCGTGTTCTCCGAAGTGATGTTGCCCTCTTTGCGGATGAGCTTCTGCTGGATGTCGGTGCACTCGACCGTGAACGGTAGCTGGTAGGCGGCCTGCGAGAGCTGGTCGATGTTGAAGACCGTCTCGGTCATCTGGTCGGATTTCTGGCCAGGTTCGAGCGGCATGTTGCCCGTGCGCCCGAACTGCGCGGTGAGGAAACCGCCGAAGAAGATAGTCAGCAGCGCGACGTGGACGGCATACGCACCCAGACGATTCCACGCGCCGCGCTCGCCGAAGACGAAAATCTTTCCCTTCTTCTCCGTCACCTTCTGCTTCAGGCGGCTCGCCGCAAACGCCGCCAAAATCTTCTCGACCACGGCATCGCGGCTCGCCGCCTGCGTGAATCTCAGGCTCGCGCTCTGCTCCTGCCCGCGCAGCCAGTGGGCCGAGGCGTCGAGCTTCTTGCGCGAGATGTAAGTCCACGCGGTGGGGAAGCGGTCAATCGAGGCCAGCACGATGTTCAGAGAGAGGATGAGCAGGATGCCGTTGAAGTACCACGCATGGTAGATGTCGAAGAAGCCGAGCTTGCCGTAGAGGAACTTCTGCGCGGGCGTCTTCTCTGCGAAATACTTGTCGAAGCCTTCGACGTTCTGCTGCACGATGAGCATGCCGATCATGCACGCGGCGGCGAGCAGCACGAGCATCACGACGCCGAAGCGGACGGAGCTAAGCAGGCTCAAGGCGCGCGTCACGACCGAGGGGGTTTCGGCAGCCGCCTGCGCCTTCGGCACACGGACTTCGGTTTTGGTCTCTTCAATTGCTGACATTTTATTGAATGGCGGAGTTCAAACGGACAAAGAAACTTAAGTGAAGGCCCGCGGGGCACTCTCTTTCAGGGACTTCTTCCCGGTTGCGCCCTGCATGATAACTAAACCCGCGAGCGACGGCAACCTTATTCGGCGGTCAATGTATGTCCGAACCGAATTTGCTCCAACGCCTTTGAATCCGCGGGTCGTGTGTTATCATTTTCGGCGTTCACAAGGGGTCGTCGGCTCAGTCCTTGAAGCCCTGGCCCGCTCCCCGAACGGGGAAGAAATAGTTAAAGGAATCCCCCGCGCGTCCATGTCCAAGAACATTCTCTTCTGCGCTCTCGGCATCATCCTCGGCTTCTTCCTCGGCTTCTTCATCATCAACGCCATCACCCGGCCCGGCGCGCAGGTCTCTGCGGCGCGCGCGTCTACCGGCGGCGTAGCCGTCCCGCTCAAGCCCGAACAGATGAACGGGCAACTCCCGCCCGGCCATCCGGACATCGCCGGAGCCGCAGGCGACGCCCCTGCGTCAACGGCTGCGTCCACCTCCGCCGAGGCGCAGGCGGCGATGGACAAGGCCGACCGCGGCCCGAAGGACTTCGACGCGCAGGCCCAGGCGGGCCGCGTCTTCTACGGGCTTCAGGACTACGACAAGGCGGCGCTTTACCTCAGCCGCGCGCTCGCCATCAAGGGCAACGACTTCGACACGCTCGCCCTTCTCGGCGACGTGAAGTACGACGCGCAGGACTTCGCCTCGGCGGCGACCCTCTACGAGCGTGCCCTCGCCATCAAGCCCGGCTCGCCCGACGTTCGCACAGACCTCGGCAACACCTACTTCAACCGCAAGGACTACGACCGCGCCATCGCTGAGTATCGCAAGTCCATCGCCATTGACCCGAACCACCTCAATAGCTGGAAGAACATCGCCGCCGCCGCGCTCCAGAAGGGCGACAGGGCCACGGCCACCGAGGCCGTCTCAAAACTCTCCCAGCTCGACCCGCAGAGTCCGGAGACCCAAGCCTACCGCCAGAAGCTCGCCGAGATGCCCTGACCGTCCTCTTGTTGACAACTCCGGCTCATGGCCGTGTTCTCCGACAAGGCGCTCAAGCTAATGTGCCGGTGAGCCGGCCCGCAACTATGCTCCAACTCAATTCAGCGGACTGACTTCATCCACTCCACGCATCCTTCCAAGTGCCTGTGCATCCCTTCGGCTGTGTCTTGATGGATGCGCCCGTGGCCGGGCAAGACCCACTCGAAGCGGTAATCGAGAAGCTTCTCCATCGAGCGCGTCTGCACGGGCCAGGAGTACCAACACGCGCTGCGGAAGGCTGTGAGCGTGTCGCGCGCCGGAGACCAGGCGAGGTGGTCGCCGGTGAAGAGGTACTTATCTCGGTAGAGCAGGACGGCGTGGCCGCGCGTGTGGCCGGGCGTGGGGATGACGAGGAGGTCGCCGTCGAGGCGCACGGCCTCGTCGCCGGAGACGACGTGCTCGACGCCGTAGCGCGAGGCGTTGTCGTCGGCGTGCATGACGCGGCGGGCGCGGAAGTGACGCGCGAACTTTTCGTGGTCGGCCACGTCGTCGCGGTGTGTGAGGAAGATGGTGCGGACGCCGCCGAGCGCCTCGATCTTTCGGACGAGCGGGCGCGTGAAGCGCGGCGAGTCAACGAGGACGTTGCCGCCCTCCGCTTCGGGGCGCACGATGAGATAGCTCCACGCGCCGAAGCTCGACTCCGCGTTGAAGCCGCAGTAGAAGACGCCTTCGTCAATCCTTTCGGGGAACGCCTCGACGCCCGCGCGCGCGTCGTACTTCCTGCTCGTGCCAATTGACGAAGTAGGGCACGCAACGATACTCATCAAAGCACGCCGAATCTCTTCGTCCGTCTCCGGCTGCCGGAAGACGCTCGACTGCTCGCCGTGGTCGCGGAAGACCGTGGGCGCGATCTGGCGGCACGCATCGCAGTCAATGCACGAGTCGTCAACGTAGAAGTCGCCCGCCACGTTCTCCGGCAGTCGCTTTGCAGGGTTAGCCATGACACAATTTTAAAGCCGTGAACCGTGAACCGTAAACCGTGGCAAGATAAAACCTGTCTTCCTCTTGTCACGGTTCACGGTTCACGGTTCACGGCTTTTCTTACTTGCCGAGGCCGTCAATGATGATCTCGGAGAGGCGCGACATGAGTTGGTAGGCGAGGTTGTCAGCCGTCCAGTTCGGCTCCGGCATGTCGTCGCAGGTGACGGCGAGGGCGATGCGGCCTCGCGTGTGGTAGATGATGCCGACGTTGCTGCGGAGCGCGTCGAGCGCGCCCGACTTCGTGGCCTTCGGGGTCTTCCAAAGCTCGCGCCAGATGCCGTCCGTCCCCTGCTCTCGTTTCATCAGGTCGAGCATCTCTTTCGAGACCGCGGGGCTGACAATCTCGCCGCGCTCAAGCTTCTCCAACAGCGAGACCATCTCGTGCGGCGTGGTGCGTCCCAGGCCGAAGCGTCTGTTCTCCTCCTTCTTCCCTTCCAAACTATCGCCCCCGCCGCCGATCTTTCGCATCAGGCGCGTCTCGGTCATGCCGAGCGACTGCATGCGCGCGTTGACCGAGTCCGCGCCGAGCACGTCAATGACGAGGTTCGTCGCCGTGTTGTCGCTCAACAACATCATCAGCGTCACGGCGTCGCGCAACGTCAGGTGCAGGCCGTCGGAGAACTCCTGAAGAATGCCTGAGCCGGAGACCTTCTTCTCTTTCGTGAGCACAAGCTCGTCCGTCCACCTCGCATGCCCTTCGGCGACGCGCGCGAAGGCTTCGATCATGATGGCGACCTTGATGGTGCTCGCCGTGCGGACGCGCTCGTCGCCGCCGAAGGAGTATTCTGCGCCGGTGTCGAGGTTCTTGGCGTAGAGGCTGACCGTGCCCTCGAACTTCGCCGCCTCGTCGCGCACGCGCCGGTCGAGCCAAGCGGGCGGCGCGAGCTTCTGTGTCGCAGCTTGAGCAGGCGTCGGCACAGGCGCAGGGTTCTGTGCCCGCGCCGTGGCGAATGCACAGAAGAGTGCGAGCGGTAGCGCCGCGGTCAGGATGTTTTTTCTCGAATGTCTCATACGATGTTCTGCCGTGTGCGTCCGATCAGTCTGTCTGTCGTAAGAAATCGCGGGTGCGCGGGTCGCGCGGCTCGCGCAGGACTTGTTCCTTCGCGCCGAACTCGACGGCCTCGCCACCTTCCATGTAGAGCAGAAAGTCTGCGACGCCTTCGAGGAACTTGATCGAGTGCGAGACGATCACCATCGTCTGCCCCTGTTCGACGAAGCGCCGAAGCACCGCGACCAACTCGAAGCTGCGGCGCGGGTCGAGCGCGCTGGTCGGCTCGTCGAAGAGAAGGACTTCGGGTCGCATTGCCAGCGCGCGGACGATGGCGACTCGCTGCTGCTCGCCGCCCGAAAGCGATTCCGGGTAGCGGGGCGCTGCCTGCTTTAGCCCGACGGCTTCGAGCAGTTCGTGCGCAAGCTGTTCGGCCTCGCGGCGCGGCTTCTTCAGAACCTGCACCGGCGCTTCCGTGATGTTGGCGAGCACCGAGAGGTGTGGGAAAAGATAGAGATGCTGGAAGACCATGCCGACGCGTCGGCGCAGTTGCCTGACGCGCCGTTGGTACTCTTTCTCCGCGAGTCCGGCTTCGAGCCGCACATCCTCGCACTCGACCGCGCCCTCCGTGACGCGTTCCAACCCGTTCAGGCAGCGCAGCAGAGTGGTCTTCCCGCTCCCCGAAGCGCCCATGATGCCGAGCACCGTGCTCGGCTCGACGCGGAAGCTCACGCCGCGAAGGATGCGCGCCTCGCCCGCGCTCTTGCCTAAGCCTTCGACTCGAATCATGCCGCCACCTCCGACTCCACGGCCCTTATCGCGCGCCCGTGCTGCATACGCTTTTCCAGGCGGCGCGCGAGGTGTGCCAGCGGCAGGCTCATCAGGAGGTAGAAGGCCGAGACGAGGAGGCCGAGCAGGAGGAACTCGCCCGATGCGTTCGCCAGTTCGCGGTAGGCCGTCGCCAGTTCCCACACCGAGATGGCGAAGGCGACCGACGTGTCCTTGAAGAGCGAGACGAAGTCGTTGGTCATCGGCGGAATCGCGATGCGAAACGCCTGCGGCAGGATGATGCGGCGGAAGGCGAGCAGCGGACTCATGCCCAGAGAGTAGGCCGCTTCCAATTGCCCGCGCGGTATCGCTTCGAGGGCGGCGCGATAGACCTGCGACTCGTAGGCCGCGTAATTCAGGCCCAGCCCGACAAGCGCCGTCAGCCAGCCCGGCATGGCGAGACCCAGACGCGGCAGGCCGAAATAGAGGAAGAGCAACTGCACGAGCACGGGCGTGCCGCGGAAGAACTCGACGTAGGCCGTGCACAGCAGTTGCAGCCAGGCGGGGCCGCGCGACTGGCCGATGGCGAGCGCGAGTCCGAGCGTGACGGCGATCCACATCGCGCCGAACGAGAGCAGGACGGTGACGAGCGCCGCGCGCGTCAAACGCGAGATAGCCTCGCCCCAGTTGAAAGTGGTCGAGGTTATTTCATAGGCAACCGAGTCGGGCTTTCTCTCGCCCGCGGCAACCTCTGTGCGCGCGGCTGCCTGCAACTCGGCCTGCGCGTCGTCCCACAAATTCCACTTGCGAAGGATGCGCTCAAGCGTGCCGTCGCGCATGATCCGGTCAATCGCGGCGTCCACCTCGGCCTTGAGCGCATCGTCGCCTTTGCGGAGGCCGACGACGTAAGCGCCGCGGTGCACGGGGTCGCCCGCGGGCCGAAGCCGAGGGTTGTCGCGCGCGTAGTACATCTCCATCGGCACGTCCATCAGCACGGCGTCAATGCGTCCGAGTTCGAGGTCTTTGTACGCGCCCACGGGATCTGCGTAGCCCTTGAAAGGGATGCCCTCCTGCGCCATCAGACGCGAGGCCGCGGTGTTCGAGAGCGTGCCGACCGTGCGGCTGTGGCAGTCTTCGAGCGAGCGGATGCGCGTCTCGTTTTTGCGGACGGTGAGCTGAAGTTTGAAGATGTAATAGGGCTTGCTGAAGAGTATGAAGCGGGCGCGGTCTTCCGTCGGCTCAAGACCGTTGACGATCACGTCGAACTCGCCGCGCTGGAGTGAGGTGACGATGGTCTCCCAGTCGGTCGCGACGAACTCCGGCCTCCGGTTCATCGCCGCCGCCAGCGCCTCGACCATCTCCTTCTCGTAGCCGACGTACATGTCCGGGTGCGCCGGGTCTGCGAAGACGTAGGGTGCGCCGCCGCTGGGGTCTGCGCCCCAGCGCAGGACGGCCTGCGCGCGCGCGCTCAGGCAGGACAGCAGCAGGAGGAGAAGGAAAGTCGCGAGCCGCTTCGAGACGGACGGCACAAACTTGCCCACTACGGTTTTCCTCGCGTCAATCAATTTTTCGTGACCGCGCCGCTGCTCTGTGCCTGGATACCGCCCGCGTGCCGATCAAGGTAGTCGAGCAGGACGTTCGACATCACCTTGACGCCGACGACGAGGCTGTCTTCGTCAATGTCGAAGTCAGCGGTGTGCCAGCCGGCGGTGATGCCCTTCGCGCGGTTGCCGACGCCGAGGTAGTAGTAGAAGCCGGGCACGACTTTCTGGTAATAGGAGAAATCTTCGGACGGCATGAAGGGCTTGAGGGCGACGGCGTTCTGTTCGCCGACGACGCGGCGGATGGTCGGCAACGTCTCCTCGACGAGCGAAGGCTCGTTGTAGGTGACGGGATTGCTGTCGTCGAACTTCAAATCGTAGGTCGCGCCGTAGGCGGCGGTGACGTTCTGCAAAGTCTCACTCATCAAGGCGACGGCGCGGTCGCGCACGTCTCCGTTGAGCGTGCGCATCGTGCCGGTCATCTTCACCTCTCCGGCGATGACGTTGAGTCGCGTCCCGCCCTGTATCGTCCCGATGGTGATGACGAGCGGTTCGAGCGGGTCAATCCGGCGGCTCCGTATGTTCTGCAAGGCGAGCACCGCCTGTGCTGCGATGACGACCGAGTCAACGCCGTTCTGCGGCTGCGCGCCGTGCGCGGCCTTGCCGTGGATGGTGATGGTGAAAGAGTCGGAGGAGGCCATCGCCGGGCCGACGTGGTAACCGATTGTCCCGACCTCCTGCGCCGGATTGGTGTGCAGGCCGAAGATTGCCTGCGGCCTTGGATTGTCGAGCGCGCCCTCTTTAATCAGGAGCTTCGCGCCGCCCTCTTCGCCCGCGGGCGCGCCCTCCTCCGCGGGCTGGAAGATGAACTTGATGGTGCCGTGAATGTCATCTTTCATCTTCGACAGGATTTCCGCGACGCCCAGTTCGATGGTCGTGTGCGCGTCGTGGCCGCAGGCGTGCTTGACGCCCGCGACGAGCGACTTGTAGGGCACGTCGTTGACTTCCTGAATCGGCAGCGCGTCCATGTCGGCGCGGACGGCGACGACGGGGCCGGGCTTCGAGCCGACGAGCAGAGCCGTGACGCCGTACTTGCCCACACCCACACGGATGTCCGTCAGGCCCAACGCGCGCAGGCGTTCGGCGACGACGCGCGACGTGCGCTCCTCGCGGTTGGAAAGCTCCGGGTGCATGTGGAAGTCGCGTCGCTGCGCGACGAGCTGTTCGCGCATCGCATCGGCGGCGCGGGCGATTCTCTGTCCGCGCGGCCCGGCGTCAGACTTCAAAGGAGCGTTCGGCGCACTCTGCCCGCGCGGCACAAGCGGCACGGAAGCGAGAAGCAGCGCCGAAATGAGAACGGGGGAAAGACGTTTCAAAGTAGCCTCCTGTGCCTCTTCAGAGGCGATTCAAACATGAATGGGCAGGATGCACGGGATGAAAGAGTAGGAGGATTTGAAATCTCAAATTTCAAATCATGGAGTTCGTCTTCCTGTGCTTTCATCCTGCTTATCCTGTCCATTCATGTTGATTGTTGCAGCTACCGCTCTAGCCCGCGTACTCGCGCTGTGTGCGGCGGTAGAGCGTCAGGCCGAACCAGAGTTCCCAGAAGACGGCGAGGATGACGAGCGCCGAGACGACCGAGACGAGCTGCGACTCCGCCACCTTCAGGACGACGACGTAAACCTCGCCCGCGAGTCCGAGCGCCAGAGGGATGAGCGCCGCGACGACGACCTTCGAGGCGAAGCGGTGAAAGTGCTCGGTCTCCTCGCCGCGCTCGACGATGCGGTGGTAGGCCGCGGGCGTCATCAAAAGCACGATGGTCAGTGCGCTCATGCCGATGCTCAGAAGGTGTATGTACTGCGAAAGGCTCGGCAGCTTGTCGAAGCTCTCCGTGAGGATGGCTATGAACTGGAAGCCCATGAGCGCCTGCGCGCCCGGCAGAACCACGCGGCACTCCGTCAGCACGTGCTTGATCTTGTTGCTCAGCTTCTCCCGCTCGTCGCTTTCGGCGTCCTTCTGTTCGTCCATCTCTCGCTCCTCCCTCTCGGCCTCCGCGATCTCTGCGGCGCGCTCGCGCCTCTGGTACGCTTCAAGCAGGTACCAGAAAAAGGAGGCGAACAGAATCCCCAGAATCCCCACCGCCACCCCCGTCTTCCACCCGATGATCTTCTGCGTCGCCACGTACAAGTCCACGCCGAGGCCGAGCGCGAAGGGCAGCAGGGCGAACTTCATCATCTTCGAGGTGTAGCGGTGTATCTCATCGGTGTCCTCGCCGCGCTCGACGAGGCGGTGATAGGCCGAGGGCGCGATGAGCAGTCCGATGGCGACGAGTATCAGACCCAGACCGAAGAGCTTCAGGATTTGCGACGTGAGCGGCAGCGAGTCGAAGCCCTTCTCGAAAACAGAACGGAACTGCAAGCCGACGAGCACCTGCGCGCCGAGGACGAGCATGCGCGCCTCGTCGAGCACGTTCCTGACCTTATTCTTGATCTTTGCCATCAGCCGTTAAGCAATGACGGGGCGATAGGGAGCCGGGGCGAGTCGCGGAATTCATCTCCCCGTCACCCCGTCCCCCTGTCAGCCCGTCACCGCTTCATCCTTCATCCTTCTCTGAAGCTCTCGCTTGAGCACCTTGCCGGTCGGCCCCTTCGGCAGAGACTCGACTAAGCGCACAGTCTTCGGGCACTTGAAGTCGGCCAGATGCTCGCGGCAGTGAGCGATCAACTCAGCTTCACTCGCCGCAGTCCCTTCCCTGAGCACGACGAAGGCCGCGACCTCCTCGCCGTAAAGCTCGTCGGGCACGCCGATGGTCGCGGCCTCGGCGACCGAAGAGTGCCGGTACAGCAGTTCGTCAATCTCACGCGGGTAGATGTTCTCGCCGCCGCGGATAATCATATCGGATTTGCGGTCAACGATGTAAAAGAAACCTTCCGAGTCGCGGTAGCCCACGTCGCCTGTGTGGAACCAACCGCCGCGAAAGGCGCGTCGCGTCGCCTCCTCGTTCTTGAAGTAGCTCTTGCAGATGTTCTCGCCGCGCAGGACGATCTCGCCCGACTCGCCGGACGGCAACTCCCTGTCTTCCTCGTCCACGACCCTCATCTCGTTGCCTATCGCAAGGCCGCACGAGCCGGGCCGCCGCCGCTCGTCCGGCGGGTTGAAGGTCGAGCGGCAGGTTGACTCCGAAAGCCCGTAGCCCTCGACGACGAGGCACCCGAACGTCTCCTCGAACCGCCGCAGGACTTCCGCAGGCACGGGCGCGGAGCCGCACATCGCAAATCGCAGGCTCGACGTGTCGAACCCCTGGGGCACGCCTTCGGGGTAAGTTGCCAGCAGCATCGAGAGCATCGTCGCCACCGAGCCGAAGGAAGTGACCCGGTAATCGCTGATGATCTGCCAGAAGCGCGAGGCCGAGAATCGCGGGCTGACGATGGTGCTCCCTCCCGCGTAGAGCGCGCTCAACGTCGTCACCGACACGGCATTCATGTGAAAGAGCGGCATGAGCGTGAGCAGCCGGTCGTCCTCTCCGAAGCCGAGCCACTCGACGATCTGCCGCGCGTTGGCGATCAGGTTGCCGTGCGTCAGCAGACAGCCCTTCGGCTTCCCCGTCGTCCCCGAAGTGTAGATGATTATCGCCTCGTCGTCGCGCGCGAGCGCGCCGCAGCGCCCGTCCTCGCCCGCGTCAGCACCGAAGTCCGCAGCGGCTCGCTCGTAATCGTCGAACTCTATCACTTCGCGCAGCGCAGGCGTCCGCTCGCGCAAGCCTTCAACGCTCGACATGAACTCGGAGCCTGCGAGCAGCAGCTTCGCCTCCGAGTTGCCGACGACGTAAGCGACCTCCTCCGGCTTGAGCAGGGAGTTGACCGGCCCGGCCAGCGCGCCCAGCTTGAAGCAGGCGAAGTACGCGATGACGTACTCGGCGCAGTTCGGCATCAGCAGACTCACCACGTCGCCGCGGCCAACGCCACGTGCCGAGAGCAGGTTCGCCGTGCGATTCACGGCCTCGTCGAACTCGCGGTAGGTGAAGCGCCTGCCGTCGCTCTCGGAGAAGAGAAAAACTTTGTCGGGAGAAGCCTGCGCGCGCGCTTCGAGCAATCCGCGGAGATTATCTGCTGTTGGTGTCTGCTGCAATTTCAAACCCCGTTGTGCTATATTCTCGGCGTTTTTTGACGGCCACATGCGCGGGCCGCGCCAGTGAACGGCGCACACGCCCCAAGCTTATCGAATACGATCCCATTTTCTCAACGGCTCCGCCACCGGCTGACGCTCCGAGCAGTATCGCTCGCCCGCGTCCCGTAGCCAGCCTGTGATGGCACACATGGAAACTTACCGCAACTTCGTCAACGGCGGATGGGTCGAATCCACTTCGACGAACACTTTCGAGAACGTCAACCCGGCGAACACAGACGATGTGATTGGCATCGTCAAGCTCTCGACGCGCGAGGAGGCGCGGCGCGCGGTCGAGTCGGCGGCGGAAGCCTTCCGCTCTTGGCGCGCCACTCCCGCCCCCGCGCGCGGACGCATCGTCGCACGCGCCGCGCGTTTGATGGAAGAGGACAGGGAAAATCTCGCGCGCCTGCTCACGCGTGAGGAGGGCAAGTCCGTCTCGGAGGCCCGCGGCGAGTTGCAGCGCTCGATCAACGTCGCCGAGTTCGTCGCGGGCGAATCGCGGCGGATGACGGGCGAGACCATCCCCTCGGAGCTGCCTTCAAATTTCGCCTACACCATCAAGCAGCCGCACGGCGTCGTCGCCGTCGTCACGCCCTGGAATTTCCCCGTCGCCATCCCCGTCTGGAAGCTTGCGCCCGCGCTCGTCGCCGGAAACACAGTCGTCTTCAAGCCCGCGACCAACACGCCCGCGACGGCGGTTCGTCTCGTCGAGATATTCGCGGAGGCGGGCATTCCCGCGGGCGTCCTGAACCTCATCCTCGGTTCGGGTTCGGAAGCCGGCGACGAGATAGTCAACCACCGCGCCGTGCGCGCCATCTCCTTCACAGGCTCGAACGGCGTCGGCGTGAAGCTCTACGAGCAGGCGGCGCGGCGCGGCATCCGCGTGCAGTGCGAGATGGGCGGCAAGAACCCTGTGGTCGTGCTGGAAGACGCCGACATGGGCCTCGCCGTCGAGTCTACGGCGCAGGGCGCTTTCGGCTCGACGGGACAACGCTGCACGGCGACGAGCCGCGCGGTCGTCGTCGAAACGGTCGCCGATGAGTTCGTCTCGCGCGTCTCGGAACGTGCGAAGGCTCTGCGTCTCGGCGACGGCATGAGCGCGGACACGGAGGTCGGGCCGATTGTTGACTCAAGCCAGTTCAAGTCCGTGCTGCGCTACATAGACATCGGGCGCGAGGACGGCGCGGAACTGGTCTGCGGCGGCGGCGTGGCCGACGGCGCGGGACTGCGTAAAGGCTTCTTCATCCAGCCCACGGTCTTCGACCGCGTGACGCCCGACATGAGAATCGCGCGCGAAGAGATTTTCGGCCCCGTCCTCTCCATCCTTCGCGTCAAAGATTTTGAAGAGGCGCTGCAAGTCGCCAACGATTGCGAGTACGGTCTCTCCTCTTCGGTTTTCACCAACGACGCCGCGCGCGTCTTTCGCTTCGTCGAAGAGATCGAGACGGGCATGACGCACATCAACTCGCCCACCACCGGCGGCGAGGCGCACGTCCCCTTCGGCGGCATCAAGTCCACAGGCGTCGGCGCGTTCGAGCAAGGCTCGACGGCGCTCGACTTCTACACCGAGCTGAAAGTTGTTTACGTTGACTACACCGGCAGAAAGCGGGAAGGAAACCTTTACTGATGAGCACAGCAGAACCGCAGGCTAAAGCGACCGAGACCAACCCAACCAACTCCGAGACGGTCGAGAAGCACAAAGAGTTTCTCTTCCCCGCGGTGGCGATGTACTACAAAGAGCCTCTCGCGCTCGTCCGCGGCGAGGGCGAATACGTCTGGGACGATCAGGGCAACAAGTATCTCGACTGCTTCGGCGGCGTGCTCACTGTGAGCGTCGGCCACGCGAACCCGAAGGTGACGGATGCCGTCATCGAGCAAGTCAGGACGCTCCAACACACCTCGACGCTCTACGCCAACAAGCCACAGTCCGACCTCGCCGAGAAGCTCTATCAAATCACGCCCGGCAAGCTGAAGAAATCCTTCTTCACCAGCAGCGGCACGGAGGCCGACGACACAGCCATCCACGCCGCCAAGACCGCCACCGGGAGACACGAGATAGTCGTCCTGCGCCACAGCTATTCGGGCCGCTCGGCAACGTCTCTTTCGGCCACCGGCCATTCGACCTGGCGACCTTTGCCGCCGCAGGTCGCAGGCATCGTCCACGCGCGCGCGCCCTACTGTTACCGCTGCCCCTTCAAGCTCACCTATCCGGAATGCGGACTGGCCTGCGCCGAGGACATCGAAGAGTTGATTATGACCACGACGACGGGCGAGATTGCGGCCTTCATGGCCGAGCCGGTCCTGGGCGTCGGCGGCTTCATCGTCCCGCCCGCGGGCTACTTCGAGCGCGCGGTTGAAATCACGCGCAAGCACGGCGGCCTCTTCATCGCCGATGAGGTGCAGACCGCCTGGGGACGGACGGGCGACAAGTGGTTCGGCATCGAGCACTGGAACGTCGAGCCGGACATCATCACTTCGGCCAAAGGACTCGGCAACGGCGTCCCCGTCGGCATCACCGTCGCCACACCCGAAGTCGCAGACAAGTTCCCCGGCCTCACCTTCTCGACCTTCGGCGGCAACCCCGTCTCGATGGCCGCCGCGCTCGCCGTCATCAAAGTCATCGAAGACGAAGACCTGAAGACTAATGCGGCGAAGGTCGGCGCATACTTCCGCCAGCGTCTCGAAGAACTCAAAGACAAGTACACGGTCATCGGCGACGTGCGCGGCATGGGACTCATGCAGGCCATCGAGCTTGTCAAAGACCGCGAGACGAAAGAACCCGACCCGCAATCCGTACTCCGTGTCTTCGAGGAGACGAAGCGCCGCGGCGTCCTCATCGGCAAAGGCGGCCTCTACGGCAACGTCATCCGCACCGGCGTCATGCTCAATTCGACGAAGGACACGATTGACGCGTTGATTGACGCGATGGATGCGAGTTTGGCGACGCTTTGAAATATGGCAACTGTCTTGAGCAACGAAACTCTGCGAAAGGACTCGCCATTATGAAAACTCTTATCCGCAACGGGCGCGTCGTCACGGCAGTTGACGACTACAAGGCCGACATTCTGATTGACGGCGAACAAGTCTCGACCATCGGCGCGAAGTTGGACGTTGAGGCCGACCGCGTGATTGACGCGAGCGGAAAACTCGTCATCCCCGGCGGCATTGACCCGCACACGCACATGGAGTTGCCGTTCGGCGGCACCGAGTCGTCCGACGACTTCCGCACGGGCACGATTGCGGCGGCGCACGGCGGGACGACGACGATCATTGACTTCGCGGTGCAGTACAAGGGGCAGTCGCTCATCGAAGGCTTGGACAACTGGCACGCGAAGGCCGAGGGCAAGTGCGCGATTGATTACGGCTTTCATCTCATCACGACAGAGTTGGAAGACAGTCAGATCGAAGAGTTGCACGCCGTGATGGACGAGGGCGTGACGAGCTTTAAGATGTTTATGGCCTACCCCGGCGTCTTCCTCGTTGACGACGCGACCATCTTTCGAGCGATGTCTGCGGCGGGCGAGCGCGGCGGCCTCATCTGCATGCACGCAGAGAACGGCATCGTCATCAACGAGATCATCAAGCGCGCGCGCGCGCAAGGGCGCACCGCGCCGAAGTATCACGCGCTGACGCGACCGACCATTGCCGAGGCCGAGGGCGTCCACCGCGCCATCGCGATTGCCGAGATGGCCGAGTCGCCCGTCTATATCGTCCACCTCAGTTGCGCCGATGCTTTGAATCAGGTGCGCGAGGCGCGCGACCGCGGCCTGCCCGCGTTCGCCGAGACCTGCCCGCAGTATCTCTTCCTCTCGATTGACGATTACGGTGAAGGCTTCGACGGCGCGAAGTACGTGATGACGCCGCCGCTACGTGAGCGGTCGAATCAGGCGGAGCTTTGGAAGGGCTTGAAGACGGACGACCTGCAAGTCATCTCGACAGACCACTGCCCTTTCTGCATGAAGGAGCAGAAGGAGTTGGGCCGCGACGACTTCTCGAAGATTCCGAACGGAGCGCCGGGCGTCGAGAACCGCGTGCCGCTCATCTACAACGGCGGGGTGGTGGAGAATCGCATCTCGCTCAACCGCTTCGTCGAGCTGACCTCGACCGCCGCCGCCAAGATGTTCGGTCTCTTCCCTCGCAAGGGCACGATTGCCGTCGGCTCCGACGCAGACATCGTCATCTTCGACCCTGAGCGCGAGCAGACGCTCGGCGTCAAGACCAGCCACATGAACGTGGACTACAACGCCTACGAGGGCAAACGGATCAAGGGCGTGGTCGAGACGGTTCTCTCGCGCGGTCGCGTCATCGTCGAAGGCGGCGAATTCAAAGGCAAGTCGGGCGACGGACAGTTCTTGAAGCGCGGGACGTGTGTCACGGCCTGAGAGGTCATCCACTTGGCAACGACGTTAGACTCTGAAGTGATCCGGCACGCAGACGGACGGGTCGAGTTGCGACCGGAGGCGGCGGAGGGGCTTCGCCGCAGCCCGCTCTTCAACGAAGACCTCGCGCCCGTGCCCGTCGAGCGGAGGGATTGGACGACGTACAACTATGCGGCGCTGTGGGTGAGCATGGCGCACTGCATCCCGACCTACATGCTCGCTTCGGGCCTCATCAGCGCCGGGATGAACTGGTGGCAGGCGCTCGTCACCATCCTTCTGGGAAACATCATCGTCCTCGTGCCCATTCTTCTCAACTCGCACCCCGGCACGAAGTACGGCATCCCCTTCCCCGTCTTCGCGCGCGCGGCTTACGGCACGCGCGGCTCGAACCTGCCCGCGCTGATGCGCGCCATTGTCGCGTGCGGGTGGTTCGGCATACAGGCTTGGATCGGCGGGCAGGCGCTCGACACCTTCTTCAAGGCCGTCATCCCCGGCTGGCACACTCTGCTCGGCGGCCCCGCAGGCGGTCACACCACGACCGAGTGGCTCTCGTTCCTCGTCTTCTGGGGGATGAACATCTTCATCATCTACCGCGGCATGGATCTGGTCCGCGAGGTCGAGAAC
>DATARW010000001.1:0-82871 GCA_036263975.1 Pyrinomonadaceae bacterium | reverse complement strand
CGCTGTCATGGCTGCATCAGTTCAGGAAGCTGAGGATGCGCGAGGAGATAAGCGGCACCACTCATGAAGCTCTCATGCTGTTGGCTTGTGCCATCGTCGCGCATCGCTATCTGAAAAGTTAATTTTGCAACCAGCTCTTAGTTTGCCCGACGCCATCATTACCAAAGCTTGGGCACCAATCCTCATTCTCGGATGTATCGGCGGGCTTATCATCGGCTTGATAGTCGGCAAATGGGGGCACTGACATCACGACACCACCGCTTCGCTCGGAGCAAAGATGTCTAATCTCATCGCAGCACAAAGGGAACATCAAGGTCTAGTCGCCTCACTTCCCGCCATCATCACGAGCGAGGGGCGGAAAGCGACCAAACGCTTTTTAGAATTCTTCACCGCCAACATCAGAAACCCTAACACACGGCTTTCATACATGCGCGCCATTGGCCCATTCCTCGCGTGGTGCGAGGAGCGCGGCCTAGAGCTGCGCCAAGTCGAGCCGATGGCTGTCGCGGCTTACATCGAGCGGCTGACGCAGGAGCGAGCGCCGCAGACCGTCAAGCAGCACCTAGCGGCCATCCGAATGCTGTTCGACTGGCTAGTGACGGGGCAGATCGTGCCGTTCAACCCCGCCGCATCTGTCAGAGGCCCGCGCTACAGCATCAGGAAGGGCAAGACGCCGGTGCTCTCTGCCCAAGAGACGCGGAAGCTTTTAGACAGCATAGACACCTCGCACGTCGTCGGCCTACGAGACCGCGCGCTCGTCGGCACGATGGTTTACAGCTTCGCCCGCATCTCGGCGATTGTGAACATGAAGGTCAGGGACTATTACCCGAACGGGAAACGCTACTGGATACGGCTGCACGAGAAGGGCGGCAAATTCCACGAGGTGCCGGCGCACCACACAGCCGAAAAATATCTTGACGAGTATATCGAAGCTGCCGCCATCGCTGGCGAGAAGAATAAGCCCCTCTTCCGAACGACTCGGGGCCGGAGCCGAACTCTCACAGCCAACCAGCTCTCACGCATCGACGCCTACCAGATCATTAAGCGTCGCGCGCAAGATGCGAAAGTCTCGCTTGAGATAAGCAACCACACGTTCAGGGCCACCGGGATCACCGAGTATTTGAGGAACGGCGGGACGGTCGAGAAGGCGGCGCAGATCGCAGCGCACGAGTCCACCAAGACGACGCAACTCTACAACCGGACGGACGACGAGCTAACGCTAGACGAGATCGAGCGCATTATGATTTAAGAGGTGTGGCCTATGCCCATAATGCTCAATACCATTTTGCTTGATGCCGGCTTTGACCTGAGTAAAATCTTTATTGCCGAAGGCAAAGGGCGCAAAGATCGCTTTTATCCTCTTCCCGAAAAGCTCTCATCTTGCTCTGCGAAGCCATATGTGGGCCAATCCACAGAACCGGCATCTCTTTGAAACGATGCGCTACACGGCTTTCACCACCAAGCGCATTCAGCGGATCGTCAAGCAATATCGGGAAGTGTCAGGCATCACACAGCCGGTGCATCCGCACCTGTTTCGCCATCAGATGATTACCTACCTGACGATGAAAGGGCTATCCGATAGTCAGATTCAATTGATCTCAGGGCATGAGCGCAAGAAGAGTTTGGAAGTCTACCAACGTCGCTCACTGAAGAACGTCGAGGAGGAGGCTCATCAGGCGGCGGTCAGAGCGATTGAGGTTTAACCGAATTCAGCGAATTGGGGGTGACATCTCCCACGCTTTTTTTTCGCTTTCCTTATAGTTAAGGTCTCTTCAGCCTATGACCTCCTCGTATTCGATTGACTCTGACGCGCTGGTTGCGGGGTCGTTTGCGTCGCCGGTGTTCCCTCCGCGTGCGCGTGGCCAGCCGATTGAATATCAACCCCATCAATAAGACCACGGCGACGGCGAGCAACCCCTCCCGCCAGGTAATCTCATCATTCGGCAGGTCAAAGGCGAAGAATAAGCGCTCTACGATCATCGCGTGCCGAGTCGTCGGCTGTAATTAACTGGAAGAATCGGATCGTACAGACCCGATTCTTCCAGTTCCCCGAAGACGGTTTTCATAGTGAATAAAAGTCGCCGCTCGGCCTTCAGAACGTGACGCCGACCTGCCCCTGAAAGACGCGCGGGCTGACGAAGTGCGTGCCGCTGAACGTGGACTCGAAGTTGTAGAGCGCCACCTTGTTTGTCAGGTTGATGATGGTGAAACGCGCCGTCATCTTCGTGTGCTCGGTGCGAAACAGGTTGTCCGTGCCGACGCTCAGGTCGAAGAGGTTTCGCGGCGCGATGCGCGGCGGGTTCGTGTCGTCGTTCTCAGTCGCGTCCGCCGGAATCCTCACGCGCAGTGCGCCGCGGTTTGAGTCCGTGCAGGACGTGATCGGGTTATCCAGCGTGGCGACGACGTTTCCGCAAAACAGTCCTATCTGCTGCTGCTCGTCCGCCGTGAACGTGAGCGCCGTTGCGAAGTCGGGCACTGCGCCGGAGACCAGACCGCTATCGTAGCGCCACGTGAAATCAACGTAGGGCGCGAGCCGCTTCCACTTCATGAACTGGTACTGCACCTGCGTCGTCTGCTGGAACGCCTGATCGTGGTCAATGCGGAAGACTCCGGCGGGCAGGTTGGAGTTGAAGAACAGTCCTCCCGACTCCGGCGGAAAGTAGCGCGCTCGCGTGTGCCCGGCGACGAAGAAGGCCGAGAACCCGTGATAGTTTGTAAATTCGATTCGCCCGTCAACGCCGTCTATCTTCGACAGACTCCAAGAGATCGGGAACGTGACCGGCGTGTTCAGGAGGACGTTGAAGTCGTATGCGTTGACGGTGTGCTTGTAGAAGTAGTCAATGTCGAAGATGACGTGTTTGCCGAAGCCCTGCTGCATCCCGACGTTGAACTGGTTGCGGCGACCGGGGCGCAGCGGCTGGTTGCTCGTGCTCAGGTCGAGCACGCCGTCGGCCAGACCGCCCGCGCCGGTCGCGCTCGACAGTATCAGGTTCTCGTTGTAAGGCCGCTCGAAGGTGCGCGTGTAGGAGCCGCGCAGCACCGTGTTCGTCCGCTTGACGAGATAAGAAGCGCCGATTCTGGGTTCAAGCGCGTTGTCGTGGACGATGCCGTTGTAGTTGTCGAAGCGCAGGCCCAAACTGAGTGACAGGTTGTGGAGCGTAATGTTGTCCTGCGCGAAGAGCGCCTCCTGCTTGATGTCGGTGTGCCCGTGGAACTGGAAAAGCTGGCCGCCGCGCGTCAGGTCGAAAGGGGCTAGGCCCGGCAGGAAGTCCGGGCTTGCCGGGTCGTTGAAGTTCGGGTCGGTGATGCCGAAGGCGAAGTTCTCCGTTAGGAAAGTGTGCTGGAACTGTCCGCCGAATTTCGCGTTGTGCCTGCCCTTGACGTAAGACACGTCGGCCTTGACGCCGACGTTGTTGAGTCTTCGCTGTTGGCTGATCGTCTGCGTCTGATCGGAGAACGGGTTGGCGCTCGGAAAATACTTGACCACGTCGAGCCGGTAGTACGGGCTGACCGTCAGAATCGTGTCCGAGTTGAAAACGTGGACGTAGCCGGGAGCGAAGTCGAGCGTGTGGACGAGCTGGTGCTGATCCTGTCCGAGCGCCTGCTGCTCGAAGGTGTTTGCGATTTGGAACTGGTTGCGTGCGATGAAGAGGTTGCCGTGGAAAGTGTCCTTGCTCGTCGGGCTGTAGTCAATGCGGTCGAAGACGTTGCCGGACGTGCCGCGGTCGTGCAGCACCGTGAATTCAGGTGCGTCGAGGAAGCGGCCCGACCGCTGAAAGTTGAAGTCAACGAAGTTGCCCCACTTGGGGCCGCCGTAGCCGAGCGAGGCTTCCTGGCTGACCGTGCCGAACGTGCCGTAGGTCGTGTTGAGGCTGCCGGTCGGCCTCTTCTGGTTCAGACCCGACTTGGTGATTGCGTTGATGACCAGGCTGGACTCCTCGCCGAACTCCGCGGGCGTCGCGCCGTTGATGATTTCGAGCGACTGAATCGAGGAGGGCTGGATTTGCGTTGAGAATGCCTTGCTCTGCTGGTCTGTGATCGGCTGGTTGTCAACGACTATCTGCGACTGCGCGTGGTCGCCGAGCGGGTGATAGAAGCCGTTGGAGTCGGCGGCGACGCCGGGCGTAGTGAGCGTGACCACTTCGCTCAGGCCGGAGCCGGGCGAGCGCAGCGGCAAGCGGTTGATCCGCGTCTCGTCAACGTCCACGTGCGGCGTTGACTCGTTTTCGATGACATCCCCAGCGCCGGTTGAAGTGACGGTAACAGTCTCGTTCGTGCCGCCGACGGCGAGTTGTATCTTCAGACTGATGGGCACCGACGTTCGCACGTCCAGCTTCTGCTGAGCGGCGCTGAAGCCGCTGGCCGTGACGCTGAGGCCGTAGCTGTTGGGCGGAACGTTGTCGAAGCGAAACGTGCCGTCCGCTCCCGTGTTGACGGTGCGCGTGTAGCCCGTGACCGGGTTCGCGATTGTGACCGAAGCGTTCGGCACGACCGCGCCGTTCGGGTCTGTGATGACGCCCGTGACCGTCCCGGCGCTGCCGAGAGCCTGCGCCGCGACGGGCGCGACCGTTGCGGCGGCGACGGCTAACAAAAGCAGGGCGCGGAGTGCGCCCTGAGAAATGCTTTTATGAATCATCTTCTTCGACCTCTTCATTGTGTCTTCAGCGACGTGCGCGCCGAGCGTCTCAACCAACAGAGTCCGCCCATGTGGACGCGCAGCAGTTAAACTCCCGACGGTTAAGCGTCAGCGACCTCTGAGGCTTAACTTGTTTATAAATCAGACTCAGCCGGACTGATGATAAGTTGCGGGCGCAGGCGCTAACACTCGGTATTCAACAAATGGTCGGCGTAGGAGGGTGAGCTACCGGAATAGTCCGATGAATGGAAGCGGAGGCGGGTTTAACCACGTGCCGGGACGGGCAGTTGGTGTAGATAGCAGTCCCGGCGAATCCGTTTAATGCTAAAGGCGAAGTAGCGTCTCGCGCAGGACGCGCGATTGCAGGCGGCTGACCGGTAGCTGCTGATTGTTGGAGAGCTTGACGAGATATGTGCCCCCCGGCATCAGGCTGACGCGGCTGATCATTTCGACGTTGGCGAGCGCGCCGCGCGACAGACGCACGAAGAGCGATGGGTCGAGACGTGCTTCCAGTTCTTTCAAACGGTAGTTGATGGTGAAACTCTCGCCCCTCGTGTTCGTCAGGTGAAGCAACTCTCCGTCGGCGATGACCGAGGCGACTTCCCTGACAGGCAGGATGATTATCTCGTCGCGCTGGCGCACGGGGACGCGTTCCAGGTAGGCGGGGCGCGTGGCAGTCTCGTAGTCCGCCGCTGCGGCGCGCAGATTGGCCACCTCGTCGCCGCGCGCGTCCGAGCGCTCCAAACGCTCCTGCGCGCGGTTGAGTGTCTCGCGCAGCCGCGCGCGGTCAACCGGTTTCAGCAGGTAATCCACGGCGTTCACCTCGAAGGCGCGCACGGCGTACTCGTCGTAGGCCGTGACGAAGGCGACGAGCGGCATCGAGGTCTTCCTCAGCAGGCGGACGACGCCGAGTCCGTCCACTTCGGGCATCTGCAAGTCGAGGAGCGCGAGGTCGGGCCGCTCGCGCTCGATCAAATCGACCGCCGCCGCGCCGTTCTCGGCTTCGCCGACAACATCAACGTCCTCGAAGACGCGCAGCATCGCGGCCAGATACGAGCGCGCAGGGCGTTCGTCGTCCGCTATCGCCACGCGGAGCCTTGCGCTCACGCGCCCTTCCTTTCCCTCGCTGTAGAGGGCCGCCGAGTTGTTTGCACGGCGCGCGTGCCCGTAGTTAATTCTACGGGCACGCGCAGTTCGACAGTCGCGCCCGCGCCGGGCGTGCTCGCGATCTTCAGCGAGGCCGCCTGCCCGCAGTGGCAGCGCAAACGCTCCTCGACGTTGCTCAACCCCACGCCGCGGCGACGCCCCCGCGCCAGTTCGATTTCACTCGCGCCGATGCCCGTATCACGCACCAACACCCTAAGTACACACGCGCCGTCATCTCTCTGGCCGGACGGCGACGGCTCAAGACGGGCCGAGACTGTGACCTCGCCACCGGCGCGCGATGGCGCGATTCCGTGCTTGATCGCGTTCTCGACAAGCGGCTGGACGAGCAGCGATGGAAGACGGACACCGAGTAGGTCGGACGGCACGTCCAGACGGACACTCAACCGCTCCTCGAAACGCTCGCGCTCGATGTCGAGGTAAGATTCGATGAGCTTAAGCTCCTCGCCGAGCGTCACGAACTCGCCGGTCGAGCGCAACACGCGCCGAAGCAAGTCCGTCAGCTTGAGCAGCGTGTCGAGCGCGCGGTCGGGCGAAGTCTTGATGAGGTAGCCGATGGTCGTCAGCGCGTTGAATAGGAAATGCGGATTGATCTGCGCGCGCAGTGCGCGGAGTTGCGCTTCGGTCGCGAGCTTGCCGATCTCCTGCTCGCGCGCGACCTGCTCGCAACGCTCGTGCGTGACGCGGAGCGCATCTATCCTTCGTGCCGCGGCGATGGCGACCGCCTCCAACATCGCGATGTCGTCAGAAAGCAGGCGACGCCCGCCGGCGAGATCGCCCACGACCAGAGCGAAGAAAGGCGGCTCCGTCGTGGGGACGAAAACGACCGCGCTCGCCTCCGGTATGCGGTCGAGCAGTACCACCGAGCCTTCTTCGTGTGCAGTCGTAACGGACATGGAAGTCAGTCCGGCGGCCATACGCGCCGTCTCACTCGTGCGCGACGCCGGATCGTTTGCTCCCTCCTTCTCCAACAACTGCGCGGAAGATAGCTCTTGAATGCTCGCGCCGTCCTGCCCATCCGTCCTCACGCATAGAACCTCGCGCGCGGTGAGGGCCGGGGCTAACGACCGACAGACCTCGGACAAGACCTCATCCGGCGTTTCGACTTCGCCTATATGGCGTGATAGAGAGGCGCGCAACTCTCCGTAATCCGCACGCCTCAACACGACGCCATCCACGAGCCAGACCGACGCGCGCCGCAGCGAAGGATAGAGCAGAGCAGTTCCTACCCACAGTCCGAGCAACGCGCTTACAGCGCGTGGGTCTATCTGACCGTGCGTACCGTAAACCGCGAGCAACGGCGAGGCGACGAACACGTAGAGCGCGAGCGCGAGCGCGACGAGCAGCACGAGCGCCAGCGCACGTTTGAGGAAGATGTCGGCGAGTGCGAACCGGTAGTCCTCATAGAGTATTGCGAGCGCAAGCGGAAGCGAAGCGTGGTGTCCGAGCAACTCGAACGACCAGACTTCCGCGCCGCCGTAGTTGTGACGGCTCAGGTGCAGGGCGGAGACTGCGAACACGGCCAGCGCGCTCGCCCAGACCGCGCGTCCCCAGCCCGGCTCGCTGCGTGTGGCGGCGAATAACGCGACGATGAGCGCCACGTAGCCCACGGTGAGCACGCGCAACGCCGTACCGGAAGGGCCCACACGCGCGACGAGCGCCGCGTAAAAGTGCATGACGCCCGCCACGGTGCTGAGTCCGTAGGCTGCCAGCTTAATCCAGCGCGCGCCGGTCGGTTCCGAGGCCGCGTTGTGTCTCCTCAGAGCGGCGTGGGCGACGACCGCCGGAAGAAAACCCAGCGCCGTGAACGAGAGAGCCACGATTATGGGGAACGGCTCGGCGAAGCCGAAATCACTTACGCCGTAGGTGGCGAGCGCGCCCGTGTTCCACAACAGGCCGAGGATCGCCGTCGCCAGCAGCAGGTCGTTTGAGGATACACGGAACCGCGTCCTGCTCGGACTCGATGCCGCGACGCCGGAAGTCAGGGCCGGGTGACGCAACACCATCGCGAGCAGCATCGCGTAGAGGACTGCGCCCATCGTAAAGCCCAAGAGGTTTATCAGCGCGGCGATGTTAATCGAAGTCATCGAATCGAATCGGATTGAAACAAAGTTACCGTGTAAAGAATGTTGGGCGCGTCGAGCTTTCAATGTAGCCCCGGCGCTCGCCCGCTGGCAATAGGGAGATAACGAGTGGTCGCATTCAGGGGATGGGCGGTCACTTTATCATGACGGGCGGGAAGACACTCCTTGTATCAACCTCGGCAGGTACGAACTGACCAATGCGACGACGGCCCCGCGTGTCTTTTCAGAATCAGGAAGCTCAAGGCTTCGGCGGCTGCGTTTACCCCTTCCGCGCAAATTCTTGTTTGAGTAAGTGAGTAAACCAGAACCCCGACTAGCCGGTAACTTTAACGTGATACCTAGCGAATAGTAAATCCAGCGCCTCTTGCACCAGCTCCGACTTATCTTTTCGCTTCCCTGTTTTTTGCCTCTCTTGTAGCTGGATTGACTCAAGAGATACGACTTGCTCAGGCCGAATGTAATAAGTGGCTTTTACTAACGGCTTGTCAGCTTGTTTCGGCTCACCAGTGGGTTGAATAATGGCGTCAATTCCCTTTTTGTCTTGTGATCGCCTCTCGCTTAATGAAACACGTTTAGACACGCTTCTCGACCTCCATTGCAAGTTCCCTGTAAGCCGCTGCCGCCTGCGAGTCTGGATTGAGACTCACGACGGAATCGCCGGCCATCGAGCTATCAGCGAATTTGACTGTGTGAGGGCGGCGCACGCTCCCAGTCGGCCATCGCCGTGTGGGGAGAGAACTACGGCGCGCGCTGGCTCTCGCGCCTCGGCATCCGCCGCCGCCGTGGGCCTTCGCAAGCCCACCCTGCATCGCATCTTCAAAGGCTCGACTGCGCCCGCCTCGAAGCGTGCGTGACCGGGTGGGCCGAGCCAGTCCTCGCCGCCGCGCCCGCCGCCGCGCTCGAAGGGCTGGCCGTAGACGGCAAGACTTTGCGCGGCAGCGCCGGGCAGGGCGCTGCCGAGAGCCACCTGGTGGGCGCGCTCTCGCACTGGCTCGGCGTCGTTCTGGCGCAACTCGGCGTGGCGGATAAGAGTCACGAACTCGGCCACTTGGGGCCGCTCATCGAAGCCCTCGTGCTCGAAGGGCGCGTCATCACGCCCGACGCGCTGCACACCCATGAGGACGTGGTGCGCGCCGTCACGCGGCGCGGCGGCGACTACCTGCTGCCGGTCAAAGCGAATCAGCCGGTCTTGCGCTCAGACATCGCGCTCCTCTTCGCGCACAGCAAGGAGTTAGCCGACACGATCACGCAGGCGCAGACGACTGACCAGCACGGCGACCGCATCGAGGCGCGCAGGCTTCGCGCCTCCACCGCGCTGGCAGGCTACGTCGAGTGGCCCGGTCACGCCCAGGTTGGAGTTGCGCCGTCAGGTCACGAACGAGCGCACGTCCGAGACCCGGCAGGAGATCGTCTACGCCATCACCAGCCTCGGGCCGGAGCGGGCGACGCCAGAGCAACTCCTGCGACTGTGGCGCGAGCACTGGCACGTCGAGAACAGGCTGCACTGGGTGAGGGATGTGACCTTCGACGAAGACCGTTCGCAGGTCGGAGCCGGGCAGGCCCCGCAGGTGATGGCGGCGCTGCGGAACGTCGTCATCTCGGCGCTGCGGCTGTGCGGGGCGGAGAATATAGCTGCGGCGTGCCGCCGTTACGCCGCGCGGCTGGCCTTAGCCCTCGCGGCGCTCGGCATCAGTCGCCGAGAATGAATAGGCCCTGCCGAGCTAATAACAGACATTGTTATTTTCGCTATCCGCCCTATACTCTAAACGAGACGTTAAGGCTCGAAAGGAGTGACTAAAGAAGGACGGATCGGCCCCGACGGCTTCGACTATGCCCATGACCTCGTGCCCCATGACACGACCGTTGTCGCTGTGCTCCATCGTCTTGTACGGCCAGAGGTCACTGCCGCAGATGCAGGCGCGCGTGACGGTGACGAGGGCGTCGGTCGGTTCGATTACGCGGGCGTCCGGGACGGTCTCGACACGGACATCGCCGATGCCATACATGACAGTTGCTCGCATTTTTTAAGCCACCCTTCTTTCATCTCGGTTAGAGGTCGTGAAGCTACGCCGCGCGGCGCTTCAAACTCCTGGGCGGTAGACTCAGCGCGGCCCGGACAGTCAGGACGCAGGGTCGTCCAGTTCGCGCGTCATCTCGATCATCGTCCGGCGGAACCCCATGCTCGCGAAGAGCCGCTGCGCCGCCTCGTTCCGCTCGGCGGTCAAAAGCACCACGCGTGGCACGCCGCGCGACCTGAAGAACCCAAGCGTGGCGTCGAGGAGCAGCCGTCCGACGCCTCGACCGCGATGCTCCGGGTCTACGATAATGTCGTGCAGGACGCCCGCCGGCCCGCGCAGCGCCATGAAGTTGTACCCCTCGACGGCGGCGTAGGCGTAGCCGATCACGTCCCCGTTGTCATCGGCGACGAGGACGGCGCTGTCCGAACCTTCGAGCTGCGTGTTTATGAAGGATGCATAGCCCGCCGGCGTCCCTGGTCTCGCGGCCAGGAAGCGTTGCGGGTCGAAGTCGTAATGCTCCTCGACGAGGAGCGCGCCGAGGCGGCCAATCCTCGGCAGGTCGGCAGGCGTCGCGCGCCGGACGATGGGCTTGGTCTGAGAGTCAGGTGGCATCACACGAGGCTCACGTTCGCTAGTCGAATCAGCGGCCAACCCGTTGCTGTAAGTGTTCGGGGTAGCGTGCCCCCTGCACAGCGATCTTCGAGGCGGCGCTTTCAATCTCGCGGAGGTCGTCGGGCGTCAACTCGATTTCAGCCGCCCCTATGTTCTCCTCCATGCGGTGCAGCTTCGTCGTGCCCGGAATCGGCACGATCCAAGACTTCTGCGCCAGCAGCCAGGCGAGCGCTATCTGAGCGGGTGTCGCCTTCTTTTGCTCTGCGACCCTGCTCAGCAACTCGACCAAAGTCTGATTCGCCTTCCGCGCCTCCGGCGTGAAGCGTGGGACGATGTTGCGGAAGTCTGTGCTGTCGAACGTGGTGTTCTCGTCAATCTTTCCCGTGAGGAAGCCTTTGCCGAGGGGGCTGAACGGGACGAAGCCGATGCCGAGTTCCTCAAGCGTCGGCAGCACTTCCGCTTCAGGGTCTCTCCACCACAGCGAGTATTCGCTCTGGAGCGCCGCCACGGGCTGGACGGCGTGCGCGCGGCGGATGGTCTGCACCCCCGCTTCGGAAAGGCCGAAGTGCTTGACCTTGCCCGCCTGAATCAATTCCTTCACTGCTCCTGCCACGTCTTCGATTGGCACGTTCGGGTCAACGCGGTGTTGATAGTACAGGTCAATTGTCTCGACCCTGAGTCGCCTGAGCGAGCCTTCGACGACCTTCCTGATGTGCTGGGGCCTGCTGTCCAACGCGCTCCAATGTGTCTCATCCTTCGAGGCAGGTTTGAAACCGAACTTAGTCGCTATGACCACCTGCCCGCGGAATGGAGCGAGAGCCTCGCCCACGAGTTCTTCGCTCGTCAGCGGCCCGTAAATTTCAGCGGTGTCGAAGAACGTGACGCCGCGTTCGACGGCTGCCCGAATCAGCGAGATCGCCTCCTGCCTGTCTGTGGCCGGGCCGTATCCGAAGCTCAGTCCCATGCAGCCGAGCCCGAGGGCCGAAACTTCCAGGTTGCTGTTTCCGAGTTTGCGCTTCTGCATCGTTTCTCCTCTGAGGTGTCATCAAGTAGGCTCACCGCAACTTTCTCCAAATATCTTGAAGATTTAGTTTCGTTTGTAGCCATTTTTTATATCCTGCCGTTGTAGTGTGATTCTAAAGGCTCCGGAATAGAGGGCGGTATGACGATACTCGCGAATAATTGTACGATCCTGCAAAAACTTTGCGAGTGGCGTGCCGAGAGTAAACGAAAGGGCTAAGATGTATTTATGAATCGTAGAGAAGCGAAGCGCGAGGCGTAAAGGATAGAAAGCAACAGGGAGGAACTGCTTGAGCGGATGACGCGAATCCTTCCCGAGGACGGATCATTCGAGGTGTTCGACGGCTTTTTCCTCACTCGTTCATCTAAAGCGATGGAGTCGGTGCATTCCCTGTACCAGCCCGCCTTCTGCTTCGTTGTTCAGGGCGGCAAGCGGGTGTCATTGGGTGAGGAAGTATTCTGGTACGATCCGGGACATTACTTAATCTTCACGGTTGATTTGCCGGTCGTCTTCCAGGTAGAAGAAGCCTCGAAAGAACGACCTTATTTCGGTTGCCGTCTAAACCTCGACCCGTCCCTCGTAGCTTCGGTCATGATGGAATCCGGCATCGAAACTAAAATAGGCCGCCGAACTTGCAATAGATCCCGACTTCCCTAATCTTTACCCGGCAGGGCGCGCAGCATCAGTCGCTTGCTGCCGCGCATGGTCTCAAAAATCTCTAGCTGTCCATTGACAACTCTGGTGAACTGCGTAGCGAGTTGTCAATAAAATCGGGTGGTGGAAACGGTAGTAACGTTCATTCGACTCACAAGACTGCTACCACAAAGGAAGAGCACGCCAACGCCTTGCCAGATAAGCGTCCACGCCCCACACCCGGCCCGCCGCGCCCAACAAACAGACGAGCGCGCTGAAGAAGACCGCCGCGTCCTCGCTGTCGGGCGACCAGAACAGGCGGCCCTTCGCCAGCATGAAATTCAGGAACAGAAACATTGCGACCGCCGCGCCGACGCGCGTCGCCGTCCCCGTCAGAAGCGAAAGCCCTGCCACAAGCTCGCCAGCCATGATGAGGTAGCTGAAAACGGTCGCGTGCGGGATGACCATCTGCTGGAGGAAGTGCTGGTATGGCAGCGACGCGTTGCGCATCGCGTAGCCTTGCAGGAAGCTGAGCATCTCCGCGGAGAAGGGCGCGTCCCGCGTCAGCTTACTCAGGTCGGTGACGAGCAGGATCACGCCGAGGTGGACGCGCAAGATCAAGAGCAGCGCACGCGGCACGCACTTGAAGGCGGCCCGCGCGGCGTCGGAAGTCAGCGAGTCGTGTTTCATACGCGTCGAGAATTCATGCGCGCGAGCTTCACCGTGAAGAGGAATTTGCCTCTCGCCTCCGGCGACGGCTCGGCGACTCCGAAGCCGCGCCAGCCGCGCCCCTCGTCGTCCTTGAACGTCCACCCGATCTCGGAGCGGTCGTTGCTCTTGCTCGCGCGCGTCGTAACCGTCACGGGCGACCCCGCGTGCGGCGTGTCGGAGACGAGTTGCTTGCGGGTCAGCTCCGCGATCTCCGCGGCGGAGGCGGGCTTCGAGACGAGCGCCTTTACCTCCCAACGTTCGTTGTCGCCTTCGGTCGAGAGCACCACGGCGTCGAACCCTTTGAAGTCCGGCAGGTAGCGGTCGGCGTATGCCGCGCGCGCGAACTTCGATTCCGGCTCCCACTTGTACTCGATGCCGAGCGCCGTCTGCTGCGCCGCGCCGCGCCCGAGCATCTTCGAGACGAGGTAGAATGCGCCGTCAATCCCCGAAGAGAGGCCGGCGGTCGTTATCACCTTTCCGTTGTCAACGTAGCGTTTGTCATAGACGGTCTTGATGTTCCTGCCCGCGGTGGCGAGTTGATCTATGCTGTGGCGCACGGTCGTCGCCGTCAGCCCGTCGAGCAGCCCCGCCTTCGCGAGTATGAACGCGCCGGTGCAGACCGACATGACGTAGGTCGAATCCTTCGCGCTGTCCTGCACCCACTTAATCAACTTCGGATTGTTGACCGAGTTGCCGACGCCTCCGCCGGGGACGAGCAGCACGTCTGAGCGCGGGCTGTTCTCGAAGGTGTAGTCGGCGACGACGCGCTGGCCGTACACACAGTTGATGGGGTCGGGCTTCTCCGCGACGGTGAAGACCTTGTAGCCCGCGCCTCCGAAAACCTCCCACGGCCCGGCGAAGTCAATGATCTCGGCGTGGTCGAACAAGAGGATGGCGACGGTCGGGACTTTGTCTGCCTCCGACTTCTCGACAAGGGCCATGCCGCAGACGGGGCATGCGCCGGGCTTGTCGAACGTGAGCTTGTCGCAGTCTTGCCCGCACGGCGGGCAGACATAAACTTTCGCGCCCGCGCCCTGAGTCGCCTGCGTCCCGAGCGCCGTCGCGTTGCGCCCTAACGCTGGAAGACAACCAGCGGCGAGAATTGCGCCCGCACCGCACTTCACGAAATGCCTCCGGGTCAGACCTTCTCCGACATTTTTTTTCATCTCTTCTTTCATCTCTCCCCTTTCCGCGACTTAAACTCGACCGTGCTTTCGCAACTTTCCTGAAGCGTTAGTGTCTACCAGGCGGCAGGTGTGCCTCGGACGGTGGCGGCAGGTTAACCCGTGGTGGGAAGATTTGTCTTGGAAATTCGGAGCATCGTTGGACGGCGCGCGCGCGCCCGTGTGCGGCGGAACGCGGCGGGCGTCATGCCGGTGTGCCGCTTGAAGGCGTTGGCGAAGTGGCTCTGGTCGTAGAAGCCCGCGGCGGCGGCGACCTCCGCCAGCGTCTTATCCGGGTCGCACAACTCCCGCACGCTCGCGTCCAGACGCAGCTCGCGGACGTACTCTCCGACCGCGCGGCGGTAGTGCCGGCGAAACATTCTCGACAGGTGGGCGGGATGCACTCCGGCGACCTGCGCGAGTTGTTGGAGACCGAGGTGTTCGTTGAAGTGCGCGTGCAGGTAGTCGCGCGCGCGGAGCAGCCAGCGCGGAGGCGCTCCCGGCCCGCCTTTCAGTTGATCCCGAATGGCGAGCGCGACGATCTCCAGCATCAGCCCTTCGGCCAGGAGGGCTGAGACTTCGTCCGCCGATTTAATCTCCCGGTACACGCGCAACCCGAGGGCCGACGACGCTGCGCCCCGGAGGTAGAGAGGTTGATCAAGAGATTTCGACGACTCGCCGATGAGACTCAGACCGTGCGGCCTTACCTCGACGACTAAGCAGCGCGACTCCTGCCGACAAAAATAGCTCGCGTGGCCCTCGCCAGCCGGGTTGATGCTCAGGCCGTATTGCTCGCAGGTGTAGCGGGATGTGCTGTTCGACTCGACGAACGAGCCGGCCAGAGGGAACGACATCACGACCTCGTCGTGGTGGTGGCGAGGAATCTTCAGATTCGGCAGATAGCTCTTTTCGGCAACAGTAAAGCTTGGGGTGTCGAGGCTGCCGAGCACCCTGCCGAACTGATCTGAATTGAGATTCTCTGGCGACATGCTTGCCCCACATCTTGATTAGCTGCTGCTCAGGTTCACGCGCGCGCTACGCGGCTCTTAAGTATAAACACCGCGGGCGGTGAATTTGCGGCAAGAGATTAAGCCCGGAGGCTCTCAGGAGAGACGCACCTACTCAATCCGCTCCTGCGTGCCCGGCCTGAAGCGGAAGAGAGCGACGGAGACGGCGAGTCCCTTTCCTCCGGCGAAGTGCATGTACATGGCGACGACGCGCCCGCCGTAAGCGGCGACGCCGAGGTAGTCGCCGAAGAAGACCTTCGGGTCACAGGCGAACGGCTCCTGGTTGACGTGGTAGTTGACGAAAGTGCGCCCGCCGTCCGTGCTGCGCGCAAACGTCAGTCCCGTGAGCGCGCCCGCAGTGTCGCGCCGGTCGTAGAAGGCGACGTTCAGGGAGCCGTCCGACGGGTCAACCGCCATCCAGGTGAAGAACTGCACCTTGCCATTCTTCAAGGGATCGTCGTTGACGCGCATCGGCGCAGACCAGGTCTCGCCGCCGTCGCGCGAAGAGGCGACGAACACGTCCGGGTCGCCGTTGCGCGCGTCAATCCAGTTGACGTAGAGAGCGCCCCTGTTCGGCCCCGCGCTCAGGTCAACGCCCGTGACGGGCATCCCGTTGGCGCGGTCGAGTCCCGCGACCGGGAAGTCCCAGCCGCCCGGCATCTCGCCGATGACTTTGTCCTTGCCGAAGGTGAGGCCGCCGTCCGTTGACTTGTCGAAGACGAGGCCGAGCGGCCCGGCCCAGACGACGTAGACCTCGCCTCGCGGCCCGACCGCGGGCACCGCGCCCTCGACCGTGTTGTCGCTGTCGAGGCAGTCGCCGCCCGCGTCGGAGATGCGGAAGGGCATCGAGAAGCTCTTGCCGCCGTCGGTCGAGCGCGAGAAGTAGATTTGCGAGCGGCAGTCAGGCTCGCGGCTGCCGTAGGCGTCGAAGCGCGTCCAGGCCAGGTAGACGTTTCCCTTGTTCGGCGAGGCGGCGGCGTTGTCAACGATGACGGCCGGCTTGTCCTCGAAGGGCGTGACGGTGTTGATGTGGTTGATGACCGGAACAGGCTCGCCCCACGTCAGCCCGCCGTCGCGCGAGGCGCTGACGAGGATGCCGCTCACGGCGCGCAGGGGGCGCTGCATGCGTATGCCGTCGAAGGAGAGGTGCGCGTGGTAGGCGGTGCCGTCGCCGCCGAAGGCCAGCGCGTCGTCGCCCTGCACGAGATTCTCCGCGTCCTGAGCGGGGACGGTCTGCCAGGTCGTGCCGCCGTCCGCCGTCACGTAGGTGTAGCTGGCGGCGTAGGGCTTCGGCGGCGTGCCGCGCTGGAAGGACGCCCCGACGATCTGGTCGGGGTTCGCGGGGTTGATGGCGACGGCGACTTCGGCGGGACTCAACGCGCCGGTGTCTGTGACTCTGACGACGCGCTGGGCCTGCGCGTAGCTCGCGCAAAAAGAGAGGATAGTCAGAGCGGCTGCTGCCTTTAGAAAGTCATACATTTTTCGACCCTTTCAAGTTCGACAGCCAACGGTGATTACCCGGAACGCTTTTCAAGTGACACCCTCACGGGCATGTCACAACGGTTTCTGTCAGAGCGCGAGCACGTCCGGCGGAATCCGCGGCGCAGGCTTAAGTTTGTTCTCTCCTCAGAAAACTATTTTATAGTTGTTCCGCGAGCCGCCTGTCGAGGCGTGCCCGTTCGTCGTCGTAAAGTTTCGGACTGGCAACCGTCCCTGCCTATGATGCGCTTCGCCGGGGCGAGGAATGTCTTGAGGTCACTTCCGGCGGTCATACTCGCGCTACCGGCGAGCGATTTATAACATGCCTTGAACACTCCCGCCCGCCGGGGTTTTCCGCCCGCTGACAGGCGACCGACGCGCCGCCCTTTGAAAAACGGGGCGGCGCTCGCGTGCCGCCCCCGCTTAACTTGCCGGGATGGCGTCCGTCCCTCTACCATAGCGCAAGACAAACTTCGGAGAAACCCAATGAGCCACACCCGTTTTTTCCGCGCGTCGGTTCTTTGCCTCGCGCTGGCGCTGACGCTCTGCGCCCCGGCCTCTGTGTCGGCGCAGGCGCGCCAGCGCGCGCAGACGACGCAGGGGCTGCCGCCCGCGCAGTACGTCGCAGACCACGACTACGACCAGCGCCACATCGCGCTCGACCTGCGCTTCGACTGGGAGCGCGAGCAGGCCGTCGGCACGGCCGCGATCAGCTTCGCGCCGCTCAAGTCAGACCTCCGCCGAGTCGAGTTCGACGCCGCCGACATGACCTTCGCCTCGGTCAAGCTGGCCGACGGCACGCCGCTCAAATATGAGTCGGACGTGGCGCGCGGGAAACTCGCCGTGACGCTCGACCGCGCCTACCAGCCCTCGGACGTGGTGACGGTCGTCATCGCCTACCACACCAACGGCCCCGTGAACCAGCCGGGCCTGCCCGGCTTCGGCGGCGGCCTCAAGTTCTTCAAGCCGACCCCCGAAGTCCCGAAGCGCCCGCGCCAAATCTGGTCGCAGGGCGAGACCGAGCAGAACCACTTCTGGTTCCCCTGCTACGACCACCCGAACGACTTCGCCACGACCGAGATCACCGCGACCGTCGAGAAGCCCTTGACGGTCATCTCCAACGGGCGGCTCGTCGAGACGCGCGACAACCGCGACAACACGCGCACCTTCCACTGGAAGATAGATGAGCCGCACGCAACCTACCTCACCTCCATCGTCGTCGGCGATTACGCCGCCGTCGAGGGCAGCTACGCGGGCATTCCCGTCACGTCTTACGTCTATCCGAACGAGGCCGAAGAGGGGCGCGTGACGACGAAGCGCCTGCCCGACATGGTCAAGTTCTTCTCCGAGGCGACGGGCGTCAAGTACCCCTACGCCAAGTACGCGCAGACGATGGCCGAGGACTTCGGCGGCGGCATGGAGAACATCTCGGCCACGACCCAGACCGAGAGGATGATCCACGACGCGCGCTCGGAACTCGACCAGACCGCCGACAGCCTCGAATCGCACGAGCTGGCGCACCAGTGGTTCGGCGACTACGTGACCTGCCGCTCGTGGGCCGACTCGTGGCTCAACGAAGGCTTCGCCACATACTTCCAGGCGCTCTGGGACGAGCACAGCTTGGGCCGCGACGACTTCCTCTACTCGGACGTGAAGGCGAATCAGGATAACTACCTCGCCGCGTGGTCGCGCGGCCAGCGCCGCCCCGTCGTCACAAAGAACTTCAACGGCCCCGACTCGGTCTTCGACTCCTACGCCTACCAGCGCGGCGCGGCGGTGCTGCACATGCTGCGGCGTCAGCTCGGAGACCGCGACTGGTGGCGTGCCATTAACCACTACCTGACGAAGTACGCGCACCAGCCGGTCGAGACTGAGCAGTTCCGCATCGCGGTCGAAGAGGCGACGGGGCAGTCAATGGATCGCTTCTTCGACCAGTGGCTCTACCGCATGGGCCACCCCGTCTTCCGCGTCACGCAAGAGTACGACCCCGCGTCGAAGGCGCTGCGGCTCACCGTCCGTCAGGAGCAGAAGACTGACCCGTCGGCCACCTACCCGCAGGTGTCTCTGTTCCAGATGCCCGTGGACGTTGAGATCGGCACTGGCGGCAGCGTGCGCGTCGAGCGCGTGATGATAGAGCCAAAGGAGGAGCAGACCTTCACCTTCAGCGCGGACGCGGAGCCGCAGCTCGTCAACTTCGACTACGGCGGCACGACCGTCAAGGAGCTGAAGTTCGACAAGACGACCGACGCGCTCGCCTACCAGTTGGCGAATGACGAGGACGTGCTCGGTCGCGTGTGGGCGCTCGGCCAGCTCTCCGAACGCGCGAAGGACAAGGCGACCGCCGACGCCGACAGGCAGCGCATCACTTCGGCGCTCGCCGCGGCTTTGAAGGGCGATAAGTTCTGGGGCGTGCGTTTGGAGTCGGCGGGCGCGTTGAAGGATTTCGCCGGCGACGCAGCGACGCGCGTGGCCCTGCTCGCGGCCACGAAAGACCCGAACGCGCGCGTTCGCGCACGCGCCGTGGCCTCGCTGGCGATGTTGAAAGACCAGACGCTCGCGCCGGTCTTCCAACAGTTGTCGAACGACCGGAGCTACGGCGTCGTCCACGCCGCGGCGGTGGCGCTCGGCGAGACTGGGAGTCCCGCCGCTTATGACTCGCTCGTGAAGCTGCTCGGCGAGGCTTCGTGGCACGACAGCGTGCGCGCCAGTGGGCTTGAGGGGCTGGCCGCACTCGGCGACCGCCGCGCGCTCGACGCGGCGCTCGGCTACGCCGCCGACGGCAACGCTGAAAACGTGCGCGCGGCGGCCATCGTGCTCCTCGGCGCGGTTGGCGGCGGCGACCAGCGCGCGTTCCAGGCCGTCTCGGACGCGCTGTTGAAATCGGTCTCGCCCTTACGCTTCCAGCTAGCCGGCGCGGCGGGCAACGCGCTCATCCAGCTCGGCGACCAGCGCGGCGTCGAGGTCTTCGAGCAGGCGCGCAAGGCCGCCGCCAACCCGCGCACCGATGCCTTCTTCGGCCAGATGGAACAGCGCCTGAAGCAGAAGGCGCAGCAGCCCGGAGAGCAGAAGCCTCCGAGCCAGTGACCAGCGCCGACTGGTCGTCGTCACTGCTTCGGTGCAGGAACGTGACGGCGCGCGATTGCTCTTCCGGAGACTGCGCGGCGGTTGCAAGAAACTGCGCCTCATCCGGGTAGATGGCGGCTCTCTTTTGAGTTGGGTGAGTGAGCATCTGCGTTTCCGCTTACGAGTGGTCTTGCGCTCTGATACGCAGCAAGGATTCAAAGTGCTGCCGCGCCGCCGGGTAGTCGAGCGCACCTTCGCATGGCTCAATCAATATCGCCGCTTGAGTAAACTCTCAGCGCAGCCCATCTCGCGCGCCATGCTCGCCACCGATTGACCGTCGTGAATCTTACGGACGGCTTCGCGCTTGAACTCTTCGTCGTATTTCCTCATCCGATTATTCTAGCGAGAGGATTGTGTCCGGCTAAATTAGACCACCTCAATGCCGAATGACGGCAAATTCAAGTGGGGCGGCTGGAAGTTCATCGGCGGCAAGATCAGCTGAAGTCCGTCGTGCGTTGCGTCAATCAACTCAAGGATCAACTGTTACGCGCGGGTGACGGACAACGCTCTTTGGTTCGTGAGTTTGCGCCGTTAGAGCACCTTCCGGCACCAGGCTCGCAAAAGCCTGGTGCGACTGGCGGACATGTCGCGAGTGCGCGGCATGTAGTCATTCGACATCCATAGGGCGCGCTTCGTCGTGTGCAGGATGCCTTGTGCATTCTTAGCGACATCCTTCTCGGAGTTGAGCCGCACAAAAGGAATCATGACCGGATAGAGCAAGTAGTACGTTCGCAGAACCTTTTCATAAACCACTTCAAAAGTCAGCAGATCGTTTCCAGATGGCTCTTCGACACTCGGGTCTACATAGTACCGGCTGAAGTCTTCGCCGTTCGGTAGGATTCGCAGGCTGATGGACGGCGCGTTCGTGATGAATGGCGGATTCATGAAGGCGCTGTAGCTCTTGGGCGGGTAGCCCGCCGGTGACGGGTTGGTCTTATCGTTGACGGAGAATGTAAACAGGAAGTTTCCCGGCTGGCTGGTGTCAACGACGATGGGTTGGCCGGGCTTATGACTTGTGGAGATCGGAATAGCATTGCCGGGGTCTTGCAGCGGAATCGAGCGATACTGCCAAATCGTGATGGGCGGGCAATGAGCAGCGGAAAGTTCTTGTCCGCGACGAAATACCGAAACCGACGCAGGCTCATGAGTTCCCTGGTTCAGAAATAGCGAGCCGGTCTCGAATTGTTCCGCGTAGATTGCCTGCTGGTTGGAGACGAAGTAGTAGTCTGCCTCCTCAAGGATGTTGCCCAGAGAGGAATGGACGAGTTTGAATGTCGCGTCAGCATCTTCCAACACTTGCTGAGCGGCCTTGTTCGCAGAGATGTCGAAATCAAAGACCCACCCCTCCCTGTCTCCCTGAGTTGTGTTCGCGTATTCGACCGCGCCGATGACGGCGCTGTTAAGCCCGGCGGAAACGACTAGTGACACTTCGCCAAAATCATACTTGGGGTTTGCAGGCTGTGGTTGCGCTTGATAATAGTCCGGAAACGTGCCGACGAAATCCGCCGAGATGATGTTATCGCTGCGCTGCAACACTGCCGGGGCCAACGCGATCAAGCCGTTGGAGCTATTATTTTGGGAGCCTGCGGGCGTTGGAATCTGCGCCTGATTGGAGACCAGCAGCCTGCCGGTCGGCGTCGTCAGAATGTGTTCGTCCTCATACAACGGCGCGAGAGTCCCGGCGATTTCGAGAGTAGCAGGATTGGTTTGTTGCTGCTGATAAAGAGCTTCGATTTGCTGGTTAGTGTTGGCGCTCTCCATCGGGCGGTAGAGGTAGTAGCGGAGAATGACGCCTACGATTTTCGGATCCTGGAATCCGGGGATGTTGATAGCTGTTCCGGCTTGACTCTTTCTAATGACGTGATAGACGTACCCGCCCGCGCCACCGTCAGCCGTCAGATTCACGTTCCGGTAAAAGTTCAGCCACTGGCAAGCGCCCTTGGAGGGACTGCCGCTGATGAGCGTCTTTCCATCTTTGGTTAGTGTTAGCCCGTCAATGAAAAATTGCGTTGCGGGCGGCGAGCCTTCGGAATTGACATCGGTGATGTGTCCCCCCGAAAACGTGAGGTCAGCGCCGAGCAGATCCGTCAGCGGCTCGTCGTCACTTTGCCGGCAGTGAATCTTACCGGAGCCTGTTCTGACGCCAATCACCTGCGCCGCGACAATATTCATGTCCATCCCACCATAGTAATTCCATTCGGCGGGAATAACTTGCGCCGTCTGACCCGGCGTACCGCCCACGACATCGAATGTTTGCGCCTTTTGCACCCATTGCCTGAAGGCTTCGTCCGACATTCCATAGGTTCTCGCCTGAACGGTCTTTGAATCAATTAGCGCGAGTGGCACGCCCGCGAACGGCCCCCACGAGTCCGGCAGCGCGTAATTACTCGCATAGTCGTCGTTGTTCGCGGTGCCGGGGTTGAGTTGGATCGTACCCTTAAAATTGATGCGCGGGTATTGGAAAATACTCATCGTTCACCTTTCCCGTTTCTTCGTCGCAATCGGACGAGAAGGCCGATTGCGGGCGGCGTTGGCGGCATCGTAAGTCGGGAACTCCTGCCAGTCGTTGTTGTTGAAGGTGCACGGATCCCATTCCATGTACCCTTTGAAATATACGCGTGGAAAAGATAGTACGCTCATCGGATGCTCCTTCTGACCCTGGGTTGGTCTGTGAGTTGGTTGCGTCCCTGACCCGGCTAGTGTGGCAACGTCGCTGCCAGTTTCATCATGGCCTGCTCTTCTGCTGGCCCGATTTCGCCCTCCTTGCTCCACGCGATTCCGACGACGGCACGTACCGCGCCCAGTTCATCCAGCACAGGCAGTGCGACCGCCGCCTGTGCGTCAACGGCCTTCGCGCCCGGCTTGATGTTGCCCGTTTCGTCTGTTTGCAGGTTGCAGGTCTGCACCGGCGACTTCTTCACCTGCGCCATGCCGGCCATCCCCTTGCCATAAGGCACCTGCGCCACGATGGCGATGACCTTCGGTGGTATGTTGTGCGCGGCGGTCAGGAAGAGGTCTTCTCCCCGCTGCACGTGAACCGTGCCCGCGATTCCGCCCTGCTCTGCGATGAACGATTCCAGCCACTCCTGCTGGGCCTGATTCTTCTCGTACATCCTGACCTCTCTTAACTTTTCCTATTCTGGCCGAAGCTATCGCACGAAATTAATCACATCCCGCTCTTAAAAGGGATTGACAGATACCCTGAGATGTAGGCGCAGAGGGCATCGCCGTCCCAGCCTCCTATCCAGAAGCTGAGCGGCCAGTTGGTGTTCTCGTCCGCGCCGATTTTGTTCACGTGCACCATGCCGTTGATGTCCACGGCCCAGCCGTAGGCTTGGAGCGTCAACTGGTGCGCGCGCCGGTCAATGGGCTTGCCTCCCTGCGACAACTCCCACCAGCGGCGGAGGATGTTTAGCTGGCTGATGCGCGTTTGAAGTGCTGCGCGCTCGACCGGGTTCCTCGTGTGTTTGAGCAACTCTTCCAGATTCCTCTGCCGGATGCGGCGGTTGTTGATGCAGGAATCGTTCGAGGCATCAGGAAGGCCCGTTGCTTTGGCGACCTCGACGGAGTTGCTGGTTAAGCCCTGCGGCTGGCGGCGCTCAAGCATCTCGGAGTTGGCCTGAGTGATGGGTAGGTCGGGGGTATTCGGGTCAAGGAAGTCTTCGCGGTCGAGCACGAGCGCGCCGCGCTTTTTTCTCAACTGAACGCGCAAGGGGTCTATGGCGAAGAGGTCGTTGCGGATGACGATGCCGTTGCGCTCCGTGAGCTGCGCTTTGACGAAGGAAACGCGAGCGCCCAGATATTCCGGCGCTTCGCTGTAGACGAGCGTCTCGTCGTCGTACCACCTGGCCTGCCGCACCGCGACGCCGACGCGAGGGCCGGTGTCGTTTTTCCCATAGCCGAAACGGCGCTCGCAGACGCCGTCCTCGTCGGGTTGCAGGTGGACGAGGTTGTCGAAGTCCGGCTCTCCGGCGAGCGCGAAGGTGTAGCCGCTGACGCCGCGCGGCTCGTCCGACGGGTCCGGGTCGGTCGCCATCCGCATCTGAAAATAGCCTTCAAACGAGAGATAAAGCCACATGTTTTTCATTCACCCATTCCGACGTTTTTCCAGTGTGAGCGCCAATCGTCGGCAAGTCGCCGCATGTTCTCCGCCATGTAGCGCAGGCGCTTGACGATGTCATCGCTCTCTGGCCGCAGCTCGTAAATCCAAAGGTTGTCGAATTGCCACGCGAGGATGTCGAAGTGCTTCTGAAATTCGCTCCAGATGTGTGCGGGCTGCGGCAGTATCAGCATGTCTTTGGAGAGTTCAAAACCCGGCCCGGCATTACCCCTCTTGTCCTTGAAGGCCGGAAGCTGTGTGAGTATCTCGCTCAAGGGGCGGATGAACATCGTCATCAGCGGAAAGTAGATCGCGTTCATCAGGTCAACCCTCTGCTGCTTCGTCTTCGGGCTGCTGCCGTAGAGGAACAGCATCATCAGGAGCATCGTCTCGTAGGTGAGGTTGAAGAGACTTGCGATCTCGCGCGTTTCGGGGCGGGTGATGATGTTGGCCTCGCGCGGCGCGGTGATGTCGGGATGCATCCTCGTCAAAGGGTTACGCACGACGGGGCGCGCGGCGTCGAAGTCCGGCTTCTCGTCGAGCATGTCATTGAGCATGTTCGTGTAGATGCAGTAGTGCGTGTGCTCTATGTAGTCGGGCGGCGCGAGGATGCCCTCGCCCTGCTCGACGATTTCGACAATCGCGTCAATCGCGCTCTTGAGATCAACGACCTGTATGAGGTCAAGGCCATACTGACTAAGGTCGTCCATCGAGCCTTCGCCGTAGGGCGTACCCGGCCCTCCCCAAATCTCCGCCTTCACATCGCCGATGAACAGACTCTGCTCGCCGATTCTCTCCACGACAGCGACGAAGCCCGCCGCCAAGCTAACATAGAGGTCTTGGATGGAGGTGAATTCGATCTTGTGCGGCGTCTGCGCGCCCCTGGCGGTCGCTGCCTCTGCGGGGCGTTGCGTGTAAACCTGTGGCGCGAGCAGCAGCGCGCGTATGTCCTCACGGGCTACGCCGCGCGTTGCACAGAATGCGGGGCCGGGTTCGGGGTGCGGAGCCTCGAAGCCCTGAAAGCGCCTGATGGTCTCTTTGTCAAAACGTGTGAGTTCCGACTTGATGTTCAGCTTCCCGTAGCGTTCTTCGCGTTGCGGAAAGTTTGGGCGCTGAAAGTAGGGCGTGCCGCCGATGGCGGAGAGGAGGTTGAGCACCAGCCCCATGTGCTCCATCTCCTGCCGCGCAACGAGCGTCATGAGCGAGCCCCAGCCGCGCGTTTTCTCCAACTGCACCTCGTCGAGACCCTCACTCGTCGAGCGCTTCATGCTGTAGGCGGCGAACAAATACTGGCACATCAAGTTGTGCTCAAGCTCAGCCGCGAGGTGCAGCGTGTTGATTAAATCTTCGCGGGTGGTCAGTTCTACCGTCAATGAAGTCACCTCGTTGGTTAAAGGCGAGCATGCCGCCCGGCATCATCAAGTAACGCTTCTTCTCTCCGTCATCGTCGAAGCAAATCAAACAAATCCATCGTGGCTCCGAAGACGACGGAGCGCCCCGGAGCGGGCGCGGTCTGAAAAGGCTCGAAGTAGAGCCGGTCTGTCAGATTATCTATGCCGAAGGTCAGGGACACCCGGTATCTCTCCCGGCGATAGTTGTAGACGGCGCGCAAAGAATGTTTCGTCAACGGACTGAGGCTCGCAAAACTGCCGTACTGGGTCGAAATCGCCGTGGTGAGATCAAGCGGATCAACTCGCTCCACGCGAGCTTGATGGCGAACCTCATAAAGCCCCGACCAGACGCCTTGACGATCACTGTAACGCACGCCGATGGTCGCGCCGAACGGAGAGATACTCGACAAAGGAGCGTCGCTCGCAGAGCCTCGCAGTTGCAGAGGCGTGTCGGCGCGATTGTAAAAATTCCGGATAAGCGTGAGCGTATTACTATCCGGTGTTAAGTCAGAACCTTTGAGCCACCCCATAGTTCCATAAGGAGCGAGGCTGCCCGCTCTCCCCAGCGGCAGACCTATCTCGTAAGCGGCTTCAACGCCCTGAATGCGCGCCCGCGCAGTATTTGCGCGCTGCACGTAGAGCACACCGTGGAATGGGAAGAAAGGCGAAAGCGGCAGCAGCCCGCGCGCCGGATCGGCAGGCACGAAGAGCGTATCGGAGAACTCGTTGCCAATAAAATCCTTGAGATTATTACGAAAGTAGCCGGCCGAGGCGAGCACGCGACGGCGCTCGATTTTCACGCCGAACTCATAATTGCTGTCCCTCTCCGGCCTCAAGGCCGTGTTCGGAACCAACAACACGCTGAAGGTCGGGTCGCCAAAGTCGCGCAGGATGTAACGCTCTGTCACGCCGGGTTCACGGTAGCTCGTGCCCCAGCGAAAGTATGGATTGACGCGACCGGGAAGACGCAGCACCAGCCCTAGATTACCCGTGACGCTGGTTTTACTTGTCTTGATGCCGCTCGTCCCGTTGACGAGTTGAATGATACCTTTGGCCCCGCCAAGGTTGATCGCGCCCGGATGCGCCGCGAGTTCATTAAAAGAGGCGTCGAGAATCGCCGCCTCGGTGCTGAGCGGAAAGCCGTGTGTAATCTTCGCCTCGGTCTGCCAGTTATCAACGCGCAGGCCGCCCGTTAGCCGTAGCCGACGGAGCGGTTCGTATTCCAGCAGATTGAACCAACTGAGATTGCGGTAAACAGAATCAGGCGTGGTCGCCCTGCCGCTCACGACATTGCTCGGCTTCAGCGTCACGGGCGTAAAGTCGAAGCGCGAAAACTGGTCTACGGATGAGTCGCGCAAGTAACCGATGCCGGTCGTCCAGGCTGCTCGGCGCGTTGGGGTGAAGGTCGCCTGTGCTTCCGCGCCGTAAGTCGTCACGGAGTTTTTGCCGTCCGTAAAGTTTGCCGGAGTGAAACTGGACGCATCCCCTGTCAGGACGGGGAGGGTCGCGGGCGGTGGATTCGGATTCGACGCGATGGCCCAACTGCTGCCGAGATTGATCGTCGAAACAACGGTGTCGTCGGGGAAGGAATATTTTTGACGATAGAATGACACACTGAGGTGCGACAGCCAACTCGTCAGCTCGTGCCCCTCGTAGCGCAATCCATTTTTATCTAATCGCCGGAAGCCGTTGAACTGGTTTCGCAAGTCGAAGGGCGGCGTGATGAAAGCGAAACCGATATTTTTATGCTGGCTGTTGATCTGGCGGTAGCGAATGCTTTGCCTGGACGAGATGAACACCCAGAGGTCGGCCTGACTATTAAAGCCGTGGCCCTGGCCGTTTGAGATTTCAGCCCCGGCAGGTAAGCTCCAAACCGCGAAGGTGCGCGCAATATTATTATTGATGGCATTCCCTAATTCGTTGGCGAAGCGGCCCACGCGCGCGACTTCGTCGAGCGGGATGGCCGCATTGCCCGCCGTGTAATTGCCGAGGCGAAACATCGAACCGCTCAGGCGCAAGGCCAGTTGTCGGCTACTCCAATTAAGAGTCATCAAGCCACGCCGGAAAGCGCCGCTGCTCTTGGCATCGCCGTCAAAGCGCAAGCCCAGATGCGTTCCCACGCCTTCTCGCAAAGGGCTTTTCGTGACCAGATTAATAGTCCCGGCCAAAGAATCCGAGCCGTACAAACTTGATCCTGCGCCGCTCAGAACCTCTGCGGAATCCAACTGCGTGACATCAATCACGCTGAGCGAGACGCCGGATAAAGGATCGCTACGCATGTTGTTGAGCCGTTCGCCATCTACGACGACGAGCAGACGATTAGAAGTCAGGCCGCGAAGGCGCGGGCGTGTGGCCGCAGGATTCGAGCCAATCGTTGTCAGGTTAGGCGCTTTTTCGATAGCCTCCATTGTCGAGGAAGGACGGCGCACTTCGATCTCCGACGAATCGGTGACGGTAACGGTTTGCGGGGTCTCGACAGCCAGACGCGCGCTGCCTTTGCCAGCCGTCACGGTGACGCTGGTCTCGATTAATCCGGGGACGAGCAGAAAGTCTGCGGTGAGTGGCCCGGCGGTTGGTACTTGAACGTTTCTAGTGACAGTGGCGAAGCCTTCGCCGCCGACAGCGATTCGATAAAGCCCTGATGACAATCCTCCCAGCTCGTACTTGCCTGACGAATCAGTCCGCGTCATTACGGTTCGCCCGCTGGATAAGCTCAGAGCATCCACCCTTGCGCCTATAATCGCGTCACCATTCTGATCCGTGACCGTGCCGGCGACGGACACTCGCGATTGGCCCGAAACGCTTATCAGCATCGCCATCAGGACGAAGCTGATTTTGATGTATAAGAGAATACGCACCTTATGCTTTGCTCCACCCGACATGCGAATCAGGGGGATGTTCTGTTGGGGTAAACGCCCGGCGTGCGTTTTTGACAAGAGCGCACCGAAGATCAGCCGGATTGCCGGAAAGGTAATCATCTTAATCACAAATGCGAGGCTTATGGACTACGAGTGCGCTTGTCACCCCATAGAAAAGTATTGTGTGGGTCTAATTCGTCGTTAGTGAAGAAAACCTAACGAACCGCTGCAAGAACGCTGGCAATTTACTCTTATTCTACCCGGATTTCAATTCTTTTGTAGATTGGGGAGTGTCTGAATCCGAGTTGATGGGCGGAAAGTTTCGCCGGGACGTTTACGCTGGTCTACGGTCAAAGACCTCATCTGATGAAATGCAGATGACTCCCGCCGCCGTCTTGGCTGTTTGTTAACTCGCGGCGCGAGAAATTAAAACGTCTGTAAGTTAGAAAAGAGAGGCCGCCCGGATTAAACCGGGCGGCCTTTCTGCCGGCGAGGTGAAAGCCCGACTTCTAGTGGCAGGTCGAGAGCTTGAACGCCCGCCAAAGCAACTCTTCAAGCTCTTCACTTGCGACGACGGAGCCTATGTACTCGATGATTCGTCTATTAGCTTTGATAGGCTTGAGCGTAGAGAGTCCCTGCGGCACCTTCGTCCTGACGGAGTATTTCGACTATCTGAGAAGGAACCCGGATGACGCGCCGGATACGGGCTTCACCGGCTACAACTTCCGGCTCGCGAAGCTCGACTCGTTCGGCGGCGACTTCCGGAAGGCCGAGATGGTCAGAGCCTTCATCAACTTCGACGAGTACCGGCACAGATTCGGTAGCGGAAGCCCTCAGGAAGATTCGGCGCAGTCTCGTCCGCGCCGCCCGCCCCGTCGAAGAAGTTAAACTGCGATGTCCTGGCTCTGCGCCGCCCGCTCAATATCGCTCGCCGCCCTCGGGCCGGTGCCGCGCCGCGACATCAGACGGATTCTGCTACGTGCCTTAATCAACGATGGCCGAAGCGGGCGCGATATTCGGCGGAGCTGATGAAGGCTTTGACCATCTCGGCCTTCTGGAAGTCGCCGCCGTTGTCGTCGAGCTTCCTGAGCCAGAAGTTGTAGCCGCTGAAGTCCGCGTCGGGGCTGGCGTTCGGGTCGCGCCGGAGGTATCCGAAATACTGCATCAGGACGAAGGCGCGGTCGAACTCCTGACGGACGAGCGCCGGATGCTCGGCAACTTTTTTGAGCACGTCGGCGCGCGCCTGGGTGGAGTCATTCGCCGCGACCAGCTCCTGGACGAGCGTGTTTCGCTCGGCTTGCGTCGGCGTCACGGCGGCGTTCGCAAACAGCCGGTCAACGAACGCGTCGGGCGTCATGCCGGCGGGCAGCGCGCTCGTGAATTCGGGCCGGCCAACGAAGTCAAGCGCGAAGGCGCTCTTGCTGTCTTCGAGCTTCTGCTCCCAGCCCGTCTGGCCGACGACGACGCCCTCACCGATCTTCTGCGTGTCGGGCATGAAGTCCCCGTAGCGGACGGGCACGGGAGCGCCGGACAGATTGCCGTAAGCCGCCTTGTGCATTCGATAGACGAAGTAGCCCGTGTTCTGGAATTCGATGGAGAGGAAGAAGGCCGCTGAGACGTTGATGCGCTTCACTTCGGCGCACGCGGCGTCCGAGCCGCACGACGCAATCTCGTTCTGCCAGAACGCGAAGCCCGATGCGTCGGGGGCACGGTTGAGGAAGTCTAGGTAGTGCTCGCGCACGTAGTCGGGCGTCGAGTCAATCGGGTTGGCCGTGCCCGTCGCGAGCGGCACGACGGCGGCGGCGGCGTCAACGCGGCGGTCAACCTGTTGCTGCGGCTGCGGCCTGACGCCCGTATCGTGGATTTGTTTGACGACATCCGCGGGCTTCTTGCCGGGCGACGTTGCACTCACGAGCGCGGCCTCGCCCGCGACGAGCGGCGAAGCCATCGAAGTGCCCGCCCACACGCCCGTCCCGCCGCCCGGCACACTGCTCGTCAACCCGACGCCGGGGGCCATCACCGTCACCCAACTGCTGCGCTCTGACTGAGGCCAGAGCGTGTCGTCCTCCATGCTCGCGCCGACGGCAATCTCGCCGGCTGCGTTCTCCGCCGCCGGGTACATCTTCGTGTCAGACGAACCGTTGCCCGCCGCGACGACGACGACGAAGGGATGCGCCGGGGGGGGCGGCGGGTTCGGGTCTTCGCTCTCGATTGCTTTGTCGTCGCACGCCTCGCCGACGATCTGGCGGAGGATGTTCGACCTGTGAATCGAGGCGAGGCTCATGTTGATAACGTCCGCGCCGTCGTCGGTCGAGGGGTCGCCGTCGGGGTCGAGCGCGTATCGAATGGCCTCCATCAGAACCCAGTTGTTGCCGACGCCCTGCGGGTCGAGCACACGCAACGGCATGATCTTCGCTTCGGGCGCAGCGAGCGCGACGAGTCCCGCGACGTGCGTGCCGTGGCCGTAAGGGCCGCACGCGCGCGCGTCTGTGTTCGGGCTGCCCGGCGGACAGGTCGGCAAAACCTCGCTGGGGTCGTCGTCATCGTCAACGAAGTCGTGGCCGCGCAGCAGTCGGCCCGCGAGCGCCGGGTGGCGGCGGTCAACGCCTGTGTCGAGAACTGCCACGATCATCCCTGCGCCCTTTGAAACCTTGTGCGCCTCGTCCAGACGCATCTTCGACGGTGCCCACTGCGTCGCGTACTGCGTCGCGCCGCCGACGCTCCACGAGAACCCGACGCTCCACGAAAAGCCGACGCTCCACGAAAAGCCGCTGCCTTCGGGCGAGCCGGAGGTGTAGTTCGGCTCGGCGAACTGCACGCGCACCGTGTCGAGGGCGAGGTCTGCGGCGACCGCCTTCGAGTCCTTGACGCTCGGATTCGGGACGCGCATCCGGTAAATCGGGCGCGAGCCGAATTGTTCGAGGAGTTGCAGCCCGTACTGCTGCGCGATGGCCGGAAGGTCTGCCGCCTGGTACAGCTTGATATTGACTTCGTCGGGGATATAGGCGTCCGAGCCGTCGTTCACCGGGGGGCCGGACGAGGCACGCACGGGCAGAGGCGCGCGCAGGAGGCCCGCGACCAGAAGAGACGCGACGAGTGCGAACAGGAAAAGGCGGCGGAAAAACTTGCGGGGCATCCCGAGGAGACTCCTTAAAATTGTGCGCTGATTAACCCGGCTGGCCGGAACTGATTTTCGAGGGTCGCGGGAAAGGCCGCGAAGAACATCCTCTCGACGATTGTAAACTCCGGCACGTTGGATGTCTTCTCCCCGCGAGACAGTGTGCCGCCGGGGGCGAAAAATACATGCCGGAAACTTTTTTTTCGACTCCGCAGGTCAAGCGTCAGGTCAGCGCCCGGCAGCGGTAGCGACCCGGCGGGCCTTCCTCTAATCGAGTAGAGGCGCGCAGTCGAGCCGCTTCGCTCCCGCTCCCGGCATAGACCTTTTACCAGCGGCCCGTGAGGACGAAAGGCGACCAGAAGAAGGGGTGAGGCCGCGCCCGCATCTGCCCGAGCTGCGCCGCGCGCAAAGCGGCTGCGGGCCGCGCGCCCGCGATCAGGTGCTTGTAGAAATCCGCCATCAATTCTGCCGTCGCCTCGTCGTCAACCGTCCAGAGGCTCAGCACCAGAGTCGGCGTGCCCGCGTAGAAGAAGCCGCGCACGAGTCCGATCAACTCCTCGCCCGGCGCGACCGCCGACACGCCCGTCTCGCAGGCCGACAGGGTGACGAGCGAGGCGCGCACGTCGAGCGTGTAGGCGTCGCGCGCCGTCAGCCAGCCGTCGCCGAGGCGGAGCGAAGAGAAGAGCGGACTGTCGGGTCGGAACTGCCCGTGGCAGGCGAGGTGTAGGAGGTCTGCGCGCGGTGCGCCCACGCGCAGAGCCGCGATTGTCGCCTCGCCGTCGAGCAAAGCGGTCGCGCGCGGGAAGAGCGGCACGAGAGCTTTGATCTCGTCGCGCACGTGGGTCACGCGTTCGTCGGCGACGCCCAGGAGCAGCGCGCTCTCGATGGCGCGCGCAGGCTTCTCAAGGCATCGCAGGAGCACGCCCGCGCTCGGCGCGTAGGAAACCTCGCGCCGCTCGACGACGTGAGCCTCGCCATCGTGGAGCGCGTGGAAAGGGACGTAGTGCAGCGCGCGGTGCGGGACGACGACCAGACGCCGCGCGCCTAAAAATTCTTCGAGCGGGCGCAGAAGCATTTCGTAAAGCGCCGCGAGGTGTCGGCGCGCACGCGCGCCGAGCACGTCCATGTGCGCTCGCACGCGAGCCGCCCCGTGGCGGAGCGCGTCGGTCTGAAAACGAAACCCCGCGAGCGCCACTGACACTTCCCGCTCCGACGCAAGCCCCCGGACGACTTCAACGCCGTCTCCCGTGAAGACGAACGCGAGCAGCTCGCCGTCGAGGCTCGCGTACTCGACGAGCGCCGTCTCCGCGCCGAGTTCGCGGCGCAGCGCGTCGAGGTCGGGCGGCGCGGCACGCGCGAACACCTGTTCGCCGTGCTGCTGAAGCTGCCGCATGATTTCGAGGGTGCGCGCCTCGCGCTCGCGTGCCGAGTCGTGGAGCGCGCGCATCGCTTCTGCGCCGCGCGCGGCTTCGACGGGGCGGTCAATGCGGCTGTAGAACCAGTTGAGTTCTTCGCGCAGGCGTTCGAGCTGCTCGAACAGCTCGGCCTCGAACGGGTCGCGCGCGCGCGGTTGCGCGTCGAGCGCGCCGCTCATCAGCTCGACGAGTGCGCGCGAGCGCGCCGCCTCCGCGTGCAGGAACGCCTCCTCGACGCGCACGCCGCCGGGCGCGTCGAGGCAGAGGCGCATCAACTCGTCGTAGGGCGCGAGCTTGTCGGCGACGAAGGCCGTGCGGAATTCTTCCGCAGGAAGCGATGCGCGCAGGTCTTCGATGAGCGAGACGGCGCGCTTGAAAAACTCTTCCGCCGCCGCCGAGTCGCCGCGCGCTGCGGCGAGCATTCCGAGCGAAGTGTGGCAACGCTCGGCGATCTGCGGGAGCGCCTGCGCCTCGGCCTCGGCGAGCGTCGCTTCGATTAAAACCTGCGCGAGACGTTCGTGCCCCTCTGCGCGCGCCGCCTCGCCGCGCAGCCAGCGCGCAAGGAGCGCGCGCCGCCTCGCGCCGGCCTGCGCCAGAGGAGCCTCGGCCTGCGCCGCAAGCACAGCCGTGCGCGCGTGGTCGCCCTCGGCGTGGCGCAGTTGTGCTTCCGTCAACGTGACGTAAGCCTCGCCGACGACGTTTCCCTCCGCGGCGTAGAGAGCGCGCGCCTCTGCGAGAAATTTGTGCGCTTCGGCGGCGCGACCGGCGGCATAAGCCGCGCGACCGGCCTGCGCGAGCGAGCGTGCCTGCTCGGCGCGCATCCCCAACTGCGCGAAGGTCGGCGCGACCCGCTCGTAAGTGGCGAGCGCCTCCGCGGCGAGGTTGAGTTCGAGATGTGCGTCCGCGAGTTCGAGTTCGGCGACCGCAGACTGGTGCGGCATCCCCATCGCCGCGTAGCGCCTGCGCGAGCGCTCCAGAAGGTCGAGCGCGCGGTCGTAGCGCCCGCGGAAAAGAGCGAGGTTGCCCATGCTGGCCTCGATCTCGGCCTGCGTGACGGCGAGTCCGGCTCGCGCGGCCCGTTCGAGCGCAAGCTCGTAAAGCTCTTCGGCGGAGCGGAAGTCGTGCTGAAGCGTAAGGAGGTAAGCGAGCGAGTTTTCGATGACGGCGAGTTGTTTGAAATCATTCGTGGGAAGGAAGCGCGAGCGGGCCAGCTCAAGGTAGTGCCTTGCTTCGTCGTAACGGTCGCGACGCCCGCAGAGGTTTCCGATGTTGTGCTCGACGCGTCCGGCGGCAGGTTGGTCGCCGTGCTCTAGAAATATGTCGCGCGCGCGAAGTCCCGTTTCGACTGCCTCGTCGTAGCGGCCCAGCATCGCCAGCGCGATGAGCTTGCTGACCTGCGTTGAGGCTGCCGCGTATGGACGGCACAGCGCGCGGAAGCGCGACTCGGCTTCGTCCAGGTGTGTGACCGCCTGCCCCATCCGCCCGCCGACGAGCGCGGCGATGCCTTCGGCCCAAAAGCAGAGCGCCGCGATCTCCTCGGACGGATTGACGGCGGCGAGCGCACGCAACGCTTCAGCCGCGCCGACCGCGCGCGCCGGGTCGCTGCTCCACGCGTCGAGGCAGATGTCTTTGAGCAGGTAGGCGAGCGCAGCGTCAGAGAGCGCCGCGTGCCTGCCGAGGAGCGCCTCACGCTCGCCGCCCTCGCCCTCAGCCGACGCCAGCAGCGCGGCCAGCTCCGCACGGTTCATGTTTTAATTTCTGAGGTCTAAATCGGGTATCTCAACCAGGAGGTCGTCCAGTCCGAGCCGCAAAGTGTAGCTGCCCGCGGGCACTGTCGGCAGCGCGAACTCGCAAAGCTCATTCAGCTCCGCGCGCGCCGCGCCTTCCGCGTCGCCCGCACCGCCGAGTTCGGCCCAGCCGCCGCCGCACTCGCCGAGCACCTGACCGGAAACGGCCCAGCCCTGCGCGCCGTGCGCGAGCCGTAGGTCAACGTCAATGTCGCCCGCGCTGAAAATCAGTTGACGCGACGCGACGGCCTGACCGGAGCGCACGCCGTAGGCGAGGCCCGCCGCGCTGCTGTCGAAGCTGAGCGAGGCGACCAGACGCCGCAGGACGCCTGCCGCCAAGCCCTCACGCGCGGGGCGCGCGTCGAAGAGTCGGACGGCGTTCATCAGCACGTCGCGCGGAGCGTCCACGGACGAGTCGGCGCGCATCAGGTCGGTGACGCGCTCGACTTCGGCCAGACGGCCCGCGCAGGCCGGGCAGGCGGCGAGGTGGGCGCTCACTTTGCGCGAGTCCTCCTGCGCGCGGCGGCCTTCGGCCATGTCGGCGAGCCGTTCAAAGGTGATGTGTTCAGGGGCCAGCTTCATCTTTTTGTTCGCGGAGGGTGTCCTTTCCACTCGCCTCTCAACTAAACAGTCCGCGCGGGCGTCGAAAAAATACGCCCGCCACGAACATCTCTAAAAGTTCGGCGGGCCGCGACTGCGCCGAAAGGGTGCGGCCAGACGAATGATACTGCTAACGGAACGGCTCGGACAACGAGAGGGGGCACATTCTCTGCGACGACCCGCTCCCGTTGGCCGAAAAGAATCGCCCACGAAGTCACACGAGCAGGCACGAACGAGACCGTTCAGAGTTCGTGCCGCTCCTGCGCGTCTTCGTGGGCGATTCTCCCGCCACCCTCACGGGCCGCTCACGGCTGGGCTACCAGTCGAAGCGGTGGCGGTACTCGCCCGACTCGATGAAGGCTTTGACCATCTCGGCCTTCTGGAAGTCGCCGCCGTTGTCGTCGAGCTTCCTGAGCCAGAAGTTGTAGCCGCTCATGTCAACGTCCGGCCCCTCGTCCGGGTTGCGGTGAAGGTAGCCGAAGTATTGCATGAGCACGAAAGCGCGGTTCTGCTCCTGCTGCCTGAGCTGCGCGTCGTCCGAGACCTTGCGGAGCACGGTCGCGCGCGTCTCTGTGCCCGCGCTCAGGCCCGCGACGAGTCCGTCGCGCTCGGCCTGCGACGGATGCATGCCCGCGTTTGCGAAGAGCGCGTCAACGAATCGGTCATCGCTCAGGCCGTCGAAGCGCGCGTGGAATTCGGGACTGGCGACCCAGGCCGCGGCCACGCTCCGCTTGTTGTCTTCGAGCTTCTGCTCCCAGCCCGCATGGCCGACGACCACTCCCTGCGCCGCCGCCTGCATCTGGACGAGGAAGTCATTGCGGCGCGGCATCGCGCCCGTCGTCTCCTTGCTGAAGAGGTAGATCATGAAGCCCGTCTCCTGAAACTCGATGGAGAGGAAGAACGCGCCCGAAGTGTTGACGCGCGCGCGCTGAACGCAGGCGTCGTCGCCGCCGCAATGCTCGATCTCGCCCTTCCAGAAGTCGAGGCCCGAATCGTCGGCCTCGCGTTCGAGGAAGTCTTGATACTGCTGCGAGACGAAGAAGTTCGCGTCGTCAATGTCGTTGGCCTTCGCCGTCATCGTGGTCGGGCCGGAGTTGAACGCTCCGCTCAAAACGGTCTGCCCCTGCGCGTTCGTGACGACGATGGTTGACGCTGTGGTGACGTTCGGCACGCTCGCGCCACGCTCGCTCTCGACCTCGAACTCGCCTTCGAGCGTGGTGGCGAGCGTGATCTGTCCGATCTGCGCGCCGTCAACGAGCACGCTGAGAACCGTGCCCGCGGGCAGGTTGACGTGCTCGACCTCGACCTCAAGCTCTTGCTGACCGTTGTTGCGCGAGCGGAACTTCGCGTGCCCCGTCGGCGTCAGGCCGTTGATTGCCGCACCCGCGAGTCGCGCCTCGATACGAACCTCGCCGTTCGGAGTCGGCGTTGGCGTCGCACCCGGAGTCGGGCCTGGACTCGGCGTCGGTGTCGCGCCCGGTGTTGGAGTCGGCGTCGGCGTGATGTCCCCGAACGCGCCCGCGACTATGGTGTTGCCCGTCTGATCCGTGACGACGACGCGCGTGCGCGAGTTGACGAGCGGGAAGGTCTGGTCGTTCTCGGTCTCAAGCTCGATCTGTCCCGACCCGAAAGCGCCGAGCGTTATCTGCCCGACCTGCTGGTTGTCAACAAGCACGTTGAGAACCGCGCCCGCGGGCAGGTTGACGTGCTCGACCTCGACTTCGAGCGAGCGCCTGCCGTCCGCCCTCTGGCGGAACTCCGCGTCGCCCTTTGGCGTCACGCCGCCGATTGCAGCGCCCGAAAGCGCGGCGACGATTCTCGTCTCCTGCGAGCCGGATTGATCCGCCGCTGCCGTTGCGGCGGACAAGAACAGGACGCACGCCGTCATCAAAACAGCATCCAGCGCCCGGCGCAGCCTGTGCGAAATGAGGTGCTGAATGGGCCTCGTCTGTTGGTTCGTTACTTCTCTCATGTCCTCGTATCCTTCCGGGGAGACTTCCATTGTGGATGCTTTGAAGCGAAATCCCCCGCGTCGTCCGAACAGTATCCGTTCGGGGCGGAAAAATACTTCCAGCCGCACATATTTTTCGCGGACGCAAGGAGAGACCACGAGGACACCAGCCGTCCCTTCGAGAAGTTTTTTTCAGGCGTGCGGAATGTATAAGGCGCAGGCGTGTGGAGTGGATGAGGCGTGCGAGTCTGAGTTTCGCGCCTGCTCAGACGCGCTCGGAGAACAGGCCCGTCTGCTTCAACGCGCCGAGCATCTTTTTCAGGCAGCGCGCGCGCGTCGGGCCGATGCTGCCTTCGGGCGTGCCGAGCGCGTTGGCAATCTCGGAGTAGGGCGGCGGCTCCGCGCTGTAGAAGAGCATCTCCAGAAGCCGGCGGCAGCGTTCGTCCAGCTCCGACAGCGCCGCGCGAACGAGGTGCTGCTCTTCCAACTGTCCGAGCACTTCGTCGGGCAGCAGTTGCTTGTCCGGTATTGAGGAGGCTTCGTCTTCCTCTTCGCCGTCTCCCGCGAGCGGCAGCGTCGAGCGCGTGCGCTTGATGACGAGCCAGGTCTTGCGCCGCGCCGTCGTGACGAGCCACGCGTGCAGGCGCGACGGCTGCTCGATTGACTCGATGCTTCCGAGCAGGGTAGCGAACACGTCCTGAAAAACGTCTGCCGCCGCGTCCTCGTCAAGCCCCGCCCGGCGCGGGACGGCGTAGACGAGTCGCTGGTAACGGCGCACGAGCGCCTCCCAAGCCGCTTCGTCGCCGCGCCTGCAAGCGCGCAACAACTCTTCGTCACTCTGCGCCACGCGCGAATGTCCCCCGCGCTCAGCATAGGGTGCTGCAAATGTGATTGTCTAGCGTGACCGCGAAGACTTATCCCTGAAGACTTATCCCTTCAATGCGAGCCGCCGTCGGGCACGTCGAGAATATCGTGGCGCGTGATGATGCCGGTGATGCGCCCGAACTCTTCGACGAGGACGGCGGGGCTGCGGCGCAGGCAGCGCGTGACCTCCGCCGAGCTTGCGTCCACGTCAACGACAGGCAGGCTCGCCTCCATCACCTCGCTGACGGGCGCGGCCATGAGGTCGCGGTTGCCCAGAAGCTTGGCGAGCAGGCGGCCCTCGCGCAGAGCGCCGACCGACTTCCCTTCTTCGATGACCGGCAACTGCGTGACGCCGAACTTGTCGAGCTTCGCCAGCGCCTCGGCGACCGTCTCCGAAGGTCTGGTGAAGACGACGCGCGGACGCTCGCCCACTGCGCCCTTCGTCGCGCTGATTAGCCCCGCGTTCATCTTCTGCGGCTCCAGCAGGCGCTTCTCCTTCATCCACTCGTCCGAGTGATGCTTCGTCAGATAGTGCTCGCCCGTGTCGCAGACGATGAAGACGACCAGACCAGACTCGTCCAGCCCATGCGCGACCTTCAACGCCGCCGCGAGGTTCGTGCCCGTCGAGCCGCCGCAGAAGATTCCTTCCTTGCGACCGAGCTGCCGCGACAGGTCGAACGACTCGCGGTCGGTGACGTTGACGATCTCGTCCACGTACCTGATATGGACGTTCGGCGGCACGACCTCCTGCCCGATGCCTTCGACCAGATAAGGCGTCGCCTCATGCGTGTGGCCAGTCTCCTTGTAGGTCTTGAAGACCGAGCCGTAGGGGTCTGCGCCGACGACGCGGATTTCCGGATTCTGCTCCTTCAAAAACCTGCCGGTGCCGGAGATGGTGCCGCCCGTGCCGAGGCCCGCGACGAAGTGCGTGATGCGCCCCTCGGTCTGCTCCCAGAGTTCGGGGCCGGTGGTGCGGTAGTGGGCTTCGGGGTTGTTGGGGTTGGAATACTGGTCGGGATAAAAACTGTTCGGCGTCTCGCGCGCGATGCGGCGCGCGGTCTCAACGTAGTGGTCGGGCGTGCCGGGCTTGGCGGTGGCGGGGACGACGACCACGTCCGCGCCGACCGCCTTCAAATAACGAACCTTCTCGACCGAAGCCTTCTCGGTCATCACGAAGATGCAGCGGTAGCCGCGGACTGCGGCGGCGAGCGCCAGCCCGATGCCCGTGTTGCCGGAGGTGGCCTCGACGATTGTGCCGCCGGGCCGGAGCGTGCCCTCGCGCTCGGCAGCCTCGACCATCGCGATGCCGATGCGGTCTTTGACCGAGTAGCCGGGGTTGAGGCTCTCCATCTTCGCCAGCACGGTCGCCCTGATGCCTTCCGTCAGACGGTTCAGGCGGACGAGCGGCGTGCGGCCTATGAGTTGGAGGACGTTCTCGTGGTAGTTCATGGATTCTCCGCTTCGGACGTTCGACGAACGGGGTTTGCCTTTGACCTTAACTTTATACAACGAATCGCGCGCGCGCCGCTAACGCCGCCGGAAACGCTGTGCGCGCAAACAGGCATCAGGACGCAGGCTTTGATACGCTCTGCCGCAATATATAATTTTGTCGCGAAAACGTACCGAAACGTACAGACGCCGGTGCATGCCGACACTATAGTTCGCCGCACGTACACGGTACGCACAACAAGGGAAAGGTGGAGGGCGGGAATACCGCGAGGCCATCCGCCCTTGGACCAAAACTCCTCGGTTCCCTAAGCCCACGTTTCCCGACCAGAGAGCAAGGCCGTGCAATCCGCTTACATGAGCCAAGACCTTCCACCTCAGAAGGACGACGCCGCGCGCGACGGCGGCCTTGAGGCTCGCCTTCAAAGAACTATCCTGGTCGCTGAAGACGACGCCGACATTCGCCTGATGATGAGTATGCTGCTGGGGATGAAGGGCTATCACGTCATCGAGGCGCGCGACGGCCAGGAGACGCTCGACGTGGCAGAGCAGCAGCAGCCCGACATTATCCTCATGGACTTGCAGCTCCCGCGACTGAACGGCGTCGCCGTCGCGCGCTCCATACGGCAATCGGACGCGCTCAACCGCACGCCCATCATCGTCGTCTCGGCCCACGACCCGGCCCGTCACCGCAACCTCGTGCTCGCCGCAGGCTGCAACGCCTACGTCCAGAAGCCTATTGACTTCGACCGCCTCGACGAACTGATCGTCAGCCTCTTGCCCCAGGACTCTTAAAGTCAGAAGGCAGAAGTCAGAAGGCTGAACGCTGAACTGAAATCAACCTGCCTTTCAGCTCAGCGTTCAGCCTTCTGACTTCTGCGTTTCGTTGAGGCGGTCGGCCAAACGCGAGCCGAAATCGTCCCGCTCCCACCCGCGCCAGATTCCGAGCGCCTCGGCGTAGTGCTCTGCGCGCTTCGACGCGAAGTGTTCGAGCAGCGCGAAGGCGGCCTCACGACGCAGCGCGGCCAACTCGCCCGCGTCGGCGCGACGAGAGTCGTCCGCACCTTTACTCGCGGAGAGGTACTGGCCGAACTCCTCGACCCACTCGTCGCAGTCGTGCAGTTCGCCGAGCGCGGTCTGCAACTGCGCCAGTTCGCGCGCGAGTCCCTTGAGCGCCTCCCCGTAGCACGCCGCGAAAAGCTCCAGCGCATAGCGCAGCCGCTTCGACGCGATGCGTAGCCGGTGCAGTCGCCTCGACTTGAGCGGGCGATAGATGTCCGCGCCGCGCGAACGCAGTTCGTCCCAGGAGCGCACGATGACCTGACGACCAACGTCTCGGAAACTCGGCCCGTCCTCGTTCATCTCGCCCGGCCCGGCCTCGTCTGCTTCGTCGCCCGCGCCTCTCTTCCCGCCTCGCGGCGCGGTCGCCTTCTCGAACGCGAACGCGACCCGACTTCTGGAGGACTCGAAAGACTCCTCTGCAAGCGCGCGCGCCAGCTCCACGCGCGCGCCCTCGCGCCGCGCGCGCCGGTCATCCGCGAACAGCTCCAACCCGGCGGCGAACGCTTCGGGCGCTTCCCTCTTCAACTCGTCGAGCGCGCCTATCGCCACGTCTTCGTCGCGCGCAGTGCCGAGCACACGGGCCAGACGCCTCAGCTCCTCGCGCGCCGCGTCGAGCCGACGCCCCGCGCGCATGTGCGGCCTGAAATCCCTGAGCACGCTCCGCAGGCGGCGCGAGGCCACGCGCATGTCGTGCACGCCTTCGTCGCTCGTCCAGTCGAGGGCCGCCGCGCGGTACGCGCACATCTCCTCAAGTCGCGTCACCAGAACGAGCCGCACCCCCGCCGCGGCCCCCGCCCCGCAATCCAGCCCTTCGATCTCTTTCGCTTTAGCCATATTCTGAAGTCTGAAGTCAGAACGATGAACGATGAATTATAAAGACAGCCGGTTTTCAGTTCATCGCTCATCGTTCTGACTTCTGATCTTCATGAGCCTTCTGACTTCTGACTTTCAAAGTTGAGTTGGCAGTCGAAGACCTGCTCGAAGAGGTCGCGCTTCTGTTCGGCTGCGGAGATTTCGCGCGCGCAGTCGTGTTCGGCGAGGAGGCAAAGCTGCGCGGCCTGAGAGTTCCGCGTGATTGTGAGGTCGCGCACGCGGCTGTCGTAGCTGCGGTCGAGCGCGTCGGCGACGCGCAGGACGGCGGCGAGGCAACGGACGCTCTGCCTGTCCTGCTCGCCGAGCGCGGCGTAGTCGGGATGGCGCTCGCGCGGTGGAGCGCCGCGATGGTAGCGCGCGACGTTGGCGATGACGCTGCGCTCCGCCTCCGAAAATCCCGTCAGCTCGGAGTTCTTGATGAGGTAGAGCGAGTGCTTATGGTGCTCCTCGTGCGCGATGTGGTAGCCGGCATCGTGCAGCAGCGCCGCCGCCGAAAGGAGCGTCCGCTGGTGGCGCGTCAACTGAAAGTCCGCCGAGAGCGCGTCGAAGATTTTCTCTGCGAGGCGCGCGACCTGGAGCGCGTGCGCCTCCTCGAAGCCGAAGCGGCGTCCGACGGCGAGTGCGCCGAGCAGGCGCGGGTCTGCCACGCCGCGCGCGGGCGGGCGCGACTCGGCTTCGAGCATCCGGAAGTGGTCAATGACGACGCCCTCGCGCAGCGCGTAGTCGCACGTGCGGAGCATGTTGATGCCGAGCGATTCCAACACGCCTTCGAGAATCTGCCCGCCCGCGACGACGATCTCGGCACGCTGCGCGCTGATGCCCGGCACGCCGCGCCGCTCGTCCAGAGTCATCCGCGAAAACTTCTCGTTGAGCCGCACGAGCTGTCCTAAAACAATCTCGCGGGCGGCGGGCTGCGCGCCCTGTGCGCCCTGCCCCGCCTCGCGGAGCGCGCGCAGACGCAGCGCCTCGCCGAGCGCGATGATCGTGCCCGACGTGCCGGTCGCGCGCCGCCAGCGCTCGCCGCGCATCTCGCGCGCGGGTCGTTCGAGCGCCGCGCGCACCTCAGCCCGCAGCGCGCGCACCTCCTTCGGCTTCGGCGGGTCGCCGGCGATGAACTTCTCCGTGAGTCCGACCGCGCCGAGCTTCACGGAGAAGAGTTGGCGCGGCGCGGCGTCGCGCATCAGAGAGATTTCGGTCGAGCCGCCGCCGATGTCCACGTTGACGAGCGGCACGCCCTTCTCTTGCCCGCAGCCGAAGGAGGCGGCGACGCCGATGAGCCGCGCCTCCTCGATGCCTGAGAGGATTTCGACGCGGACGCCGGTGCGTCGCTCAATCTCCTCGACGAACTCCGGGGCGTTGCGCGCCTCGCGCACGGAGGCGGTTGCCGTGGCGAGAACCGTCTCGGCCCCACGCGCCTGTGCGATGGAGCGGAAGCGTTTGATCGCCGCGGCGGCGCGCTCGATGGCCGCGGGCGCAAGGTAGCCTTCGCGCAACGTGTCGTGGCCGAGGCGGACGACCTCCTTCTCGCGCCCCAGGACGGCGAACGAGTCGGGGGCCGCCGACTCGACGACGACGAGCTTGATGGAGTTCGAGCCGATGTCAATCGCCGCCAGCTTCAAGTGTGCTTCCCTTCAAGTGTTGAATCGTTGCCGCCTCAGTCGGCGGCGGATGCGGGGGCTTGGGTCTTTTCGCTTGCCGCGTCGGCGGCTTCGTCGGCCTCGATGATGCGTGTGACGGCGCGGCGCAGGTCGGCGGCGACGCGACGAACCGGGCGCGAGGCGTTAACGACGCGGAAGCCGTACTCGCCCGCCATGCGGTCGAACTCGCGCAGCATTCGCGCCTGATACTCGACGAAGCTGTCGTAGAAGTCTTCGCCGAGGTTCAAGTCCATCCCCGACTCCCAGTAGTCGAACTTCCGCCCCGACGCCAGCACGCGCGAGACCAGTTCCTCGGCGCGGCCCACTCTCAGGTAGAGTATCAAGTCGGGCACGAGCGCGATGCCGTAGGCCGAGCGAATCCAGCGCGCGTCCACGCCGCGCACCGCCGCGCGCGCAATCGCCGAGTAGATGTAGCGGTCTGTGAGCACGACGAAGCCCGCGCGCAGCGCCGGAAGCATCTCGTTTTCGAGCCGGTCGGCGAAGTCGGTCGCGTAGAAGAGCTGCATGGTGAGGCGACCAAGCGTCGTCCCCGTCTTCGCCTCCTTCAAGCCCCGACCGGCGAGGACGGAGCGGGTCATCCCCGTGTCAATGACGGCGTGGCCGCGCGCTTCGAGCCACGAGCGCAGGAGCGCCGTATGCGTCGAGCGCCCCACGCCGTCCGTGCCTTCGATGACGATGAGCTTGCCGCTGTAGGGTTCGGCGGTCGTGCCCGGCGGCGGCGTGCCGTAGAATTTCCGCTCGCGCATCAGGCGGCGGCCTCCCTGTCTGCGAGGTGCCGCATGACGATGCGGCGCATCTCGCGCTGTTGGCGCACAATCGAGCGCGTCGCGTCAATGACCGTGAGGCCGAACTCCGAAACCATTCGGTCGTACTCTTCGAGAATCCGGCCCTGGAAAATCTTGAAGCTCTCCTCGGCATCGTCCGACCAGTCCATGTCCATCCCCGCCTCGTAGTATTTCAGCTCCGGCCTCCCCGACACGATGCGATCAATCGCCACGTCCAGCGGCGCGCGGAAGAAGAAGGCGACCGTGGGCTTGACGGCGAAGCGGTAGAGGTCGCGCACCCACGCGCGGTCGCAGCCCCTGGCAACGTCGCGCGCGAACGCCGTGTAGATGTAACGGTCGGCAAGCACGATGGCCCCTGCCTTGAGGGGCGGGATGATGTCGCGCTCGGTTCGGTCGGCGAAGTCGGTGGCGTGCAGGAGCGAGAAGGTTGTGGGCGTGAACAGCCGCCGCTTCTTGGCGCGTCGTGTCGTGTCCATGACGAGCGACGAGGAGTTCCACTCGGAGAAGAAGACCGGGCGGCCCTCCGACTTGAGCCACTGGTGAAGCAGGGCAAGCTGCGTTGATTTGCCGCTGCCGTCCGTGCCTTCGACGACGAAAAGTTTTCCGGGGAGACGGTGTTTGCCGTAGAAGATCATCGCCGTCACTATAAAGACAGGCTGTTACATTGCTGTAACGAGCCTGTAATGAAGAAGCGGTTTTTATATGCCCTTCAAGCGACTCGCCCGCGCGGGGCTTCATACGCGCGCCGCGCAGGGACGCTGAAGAACTCGCCCGTCTCGACGACGTAGGCCGTCAGACTGTAGCCATAGACGCAGCCCGTGTCGAGGCCGACGGCCCGCGGCCCGCGTCGCGGCGGCGTCAACGGCCAGTGACCGAAGAGCGCGACACGCTCGCCGTCGTAAGACTCGTACCAGGGCGTGCCCTCGCGGCTCGTGCGGTCGGGGCCGAGCGTGCGTAGCTCGGTCAAATCTTCGATTGACTGCCCGGCGAGCGGGACGCCGGGCCGCAGGCCCGCGTGGACGACGACGTGCGAGCCGAGGTCAATGAAGAGCGGCAGCGAATCGAGGAACGCGGCATACCGCTCGCGCCCAGATTCGAGTTCGGCGCGGCAACGCTCCTGCGCCGGTTTCAACTCCGCACGCTCGCCCTTCCAAAACTGCAACAGCGCGCGGTCGTGGTTGCCGAGGACTGAAGAGAAGCGCGCATCCCGCAGAAACAGGTCGAGCACCTCGCGGTTCTTCTCGCCCTTGACGATGAGGTCGCCGACCGAGACGAGCCGGTCGCCTGCGCCCATGCCGGCAAGCTCGACGAGCGCTCGCAGCTCGTCATAGCAGCCATGTATATCGCCGACGACGATTGTGCGTGACGCGCCCAACTTCAGCCTCCTCCTTGCGCCGCAACAAACGCGCGGCCAGCAAGAGACGGATGCCCGCGCGAATCTCGATTACAACACAACCCCAGACCCCGCAACAAACCTCCGGGTATTTGCCGCGCGGCGCAACTGTGGTAAAAGACTTCGCGCCGAACCAAGCGAGCGAGCTTTTGAAATCCGGCGGCGGCGCGGGGCCGCAGAGGTTTCGCAGGAGGAATGGAAGAATGCTTGTCGAGAAGTTGATGACGCGGGAGGTGGAGAGCTGTCGCCCGGAATCCACGCTCGCCGAAGCCGCGGGCGTCATGTGGCGGCGCGACTGCGGCGTCGTGCCCGTAGTTGAAGAGGGCGACGTGCTGGTCGGCGTCGTCACCGACCGAGACATCTGCATGGCCCTCTCGACACGCGGGGAGCGCGCCGCCGAGGTGCGCGTCGCCGAGGTGATGGCCCGCGGCGTACAGACCTGCACGCCCGTTGCCGACGTGCGCGAGGCGCTCGAAGTGATGGGGCGCAGGCAAGTGCGACGCCTGCCCGTGGTTGACAGTCGAGGCCGACTCGTCGGCCTCCTCTCGATCAGCGACATCATCCGCCACACGCGCAAGGGCAAAGGCCGGAAGCGCGTCTCGCGCCGCGCGACGCTCGCCGCTCTCCAGAGCCTCTGCGGCCCGCACGACCCCGGCGTGGACGAAGAGGCAGGCGCGGCGGATGAAGCTGCGGGCGCGGAGCACGACGAGAGCGCCCCCGCCGAGCAGGCGTTTGAAGAAGCGCGCGGGGGAGACGGCGACGACGCGCACGCGGGCGTTGAATGACAACCAGACCGCGCTGCTGAAAACCAAACCACGCTGCGCCGAAAGCTCATAGGTTGCGCCGGGCCATGAAGCGGTCATCGAGTGAGCGTTGAAGTTGCGCGAGGGTTGAAGGCGACTCCGGCGACGGGCGAACGATGAAAAGACTCCTCCTCATGCGCCACGCGAAGTCGAGTTGGGGCGACGGCTCGCTCGCCGACTTCGACCGCCCGCTCAACGAGCGCGGGCTGAAGACGGCCCCGCTCGTGGGCCGCTTCATGCGGAAACAGAAGCTGCGGCCCGGCCTCGTCGTCTGCTCGCCCGCCGAGCGTGCGCGGCAGACGGCCACGCTCGTCGCCGAGGCAGCCGGACTCTTGGCCCCCCTGCGCTTCGACGAGCGCATCTACGAGGCCACGTCCGCGCGTCTCGTCGAGGTCGTCTCGCAGGTCGAAGAGGGCGTGGAGGAACTCCTGCTCGTCGGCCACAACCCCGGCCTCGAAGAGCTTCTCGAACGTCTCACGGGCGAGTCGCGCCGCATGCCGACGGCGACGCTCGCGCGCGTCGCGCTCGACGTGGAGAAGTGGAGCAAGGTGCGCGAAGGGGCAGGGCGCGTCGAATCGTTCGTCGTGCCGAAGGAGCTGGCCGGCGCATAAGCCGAAAACGTTTTCAGCGCGTGGGCCGTCTTATCCTGGGCGCGAGAGGAGCTGACCGAATTGAACCACGAACACTTTATCGTCCCGCCCCACAAAAAGATTCGCCTCAAGGACTACGACCCCGCATCCACGGGGAAGTTCAAGGACAAGAGCGAGGCGGCGGAGAAGCTGACGAACGACATCCGGCGACTCGCCGAGTATCAGGACGTGCTCTACGCCGACAACACCTACGCGCTGCTCGTCATCTTCCAGGCGATGGACGCCGCGGGCAAAGACGGAACAATCCGCCACGTCATGTCGGGCGTCAACCCGCAGGGCACGCAGGTCTACTCTTTCAAAGGCCCCTCTTCGGAAGAACTCGACCACGACTACCTCTGGCGCAGCTTCAAGGCGCTGCCCGAACGCGGGCGCATCGGCATCTTCAACCGCTCCTACTACGAGGAGGTTCTGATCGTCCGCGTCCACCCGGAGATTCTTGCGCTCCAACAGCTCCCGCCGGAGGCGAAGAAGAAGGGCGTCTGGAAACATCGCTTCGAGGAGATCAACAATTTCGAGCGCTACCTCGTTCGCAACGGCATCCACGTGCTCAAGTTCTTCCTCAACGTCTCGAAGGAGGAGCAGAAGCGCCGCTTCCTCGCGCGCATCAACACTCCCGAAAAGAACTGGAAGTTCTCCGTCAACGACGTTCGAGAGCGCGAGCACTGGGACAAATACATGGACGCCTTCCAGGACACCTTCAATCACACGAGCACCACCTGGGCACCCTGGTACATCATCCCCGCCGACAACAAATGGTTCACGCGCGCGGCGGTCGCCGACATCATCATCTCGAAACTGAAGTCGCTCGACCTGCGCTACCCGGAAGTCGGCGAGGCGCACTTGAAGGAACTCCAGAAGGCCAAAGAGCTGCTCGAAAACGAAAAAGAGTGAGCGGTGAGCAGTAAGCAGCGTGAGAAGCGTGTGCCTACTGCTTACTGCTCACCGCTCACCGCTCACTGTTTTATGATTAGCATTGACGGCTCATTCGGCGAAGGCGGCGGGCAGATCATCCGCACGTCTCTGTCGCTCTCGCTCATCACGGGCAAGGCGTTCCGCGTCTGCAACGTGCGTGCGCGGCGCGAACGGCCAGGCTTGCAGCGGCAGCACCTGACGGCGGTGACGGCGGCGGCGGCCATCGGCGGCGCGCGCGTGGACGGCGCGCACGCAGGCTCGAAGGAGTTCACGTTCCGGCCCGGCGCTGTTCAGCCCGGCGAGTACAAGTTCAGCATCGGGACGGCGGGCAGCACGATGCTCGTGCTTCAGGCTATCTTGCCGCCGCTGATGATCGCCGACGCGCCGAGCCTCCTCTTGTTCGAGGGCGGCACGCACAACCCGAAAGCGCCGCCGTTCGAGTTCATCCAGAAGACCTTCCTGCCGCTCGTCAACCGGGCGGGGCCGAGCGTCTCGGTCGAGCTTCAGCGCTACGGCTTCTACCCGCCGGGCGGCGGTCGCTTCAACGTCTACGTCGAGCCTTCGGCGGAGATGAAGCGCCTCGACCTCGTCGCGCGCGGCGCGATTCTCTCGGAACGCGCACGCGCGCTCGTCGTCAACCTCCCCGCGCATGTCGCCGAGCGCGAACTCGCCGTCGCCAGCGAGCAGTTAGGCTGGATGCCCGACCAGCTCGACCTCGAAGAGTCCACGAACGCCCTCAGCGCCGGCAACGTCTTCAACATCTCGGTCGAGAGCGAGAGCCACATGGAAGTCTTCACAGGCATCGGCGAGCGGGGCGTGCGCGCCGAAGCGGTCGCCGCGCGCGTCGTCCACGAGGCGCAAAGATACTTGGAAATCGGTGCGCCCGTCGGCGAACATCTGGCCGACCAGCTCCTCATCCCTCTGGCGCTCGCGCGCGGCGGCTCCTACACCACGGGCACGCCCACGCCGCACACGACGACCAACATCGAGGTCATCAAAAAATTCCTGCCCGTCGAGATCACGACCACGCAGTTGACTGAAGATGTTTGGAAGATCGAGGTTCTGGGTTAAAGCAGGCGCGAGCCTATCGCAAGCGGCGTTGAAGCTCTCTCCGACACTCAACTCACGTTTCTTCGTCTCGTCTCACCAGAGCGTCGGCCAACAGCACGACGGCAGCGGGGTCGAGGCTCTTTTTGAAGATGATGGTGTGGGACGGAATGTTCGTCAGAGGGTCGCGGCTGCCGCGCAGATCGTCCCACGCGGCGAGGATGAAGTTCCTGATGCCCGCGTGGTCGAACTCCAAAAGGCGCTCGCGCAGGTGTTCGGGCGTCCAGAAGCCGAGGACTTCGAGGAGGACGCGCGCGCCGTCCGTCTCGCGGCGCAGGACGAAGTCGGGGATGAAGGCGCTGCCGCCGAGGTCTACGACTTCACCGCTCGCTTCAAGAGTCCACTCGCCCCCGCCCCTGCTCCACGTCGCCGCCAGTTTTTCGACGACCGGGTTGGCGTAACCCTCGATGCTCAGGTAGTGCGAGCGCAGGCGCGTCTGCTCGCTCGTCAACTCGAAGTAGGCGACGCGACCCGGCTTCGCCTGAATCTCGGCGCGCATGCGCCAGCCGCGGCAGAGCAGGAGCGCGGGCAGGAAGACGGCCATCTGAATGCCGTACTTCTGCGAGCGTTGGAAGATGGAGACGGGGCCGTCGAGTCGCACCTCGTAGCCCGCGCGCGCGCTCCCGCGGACGCTGTGAATCAAGCGATAGGCTTTGATCGCGCCGAAGATTTCCCGGTAGCCTCCCGCCGCCTGCGGCTCAAGCCACAGGCGCATCTCCAACGAGCGATAAAGAAGCGCCTGCGCCTGTGCGACGTTGTAGAGGTCGAGCAACTCGCGCGGCGAGAGCGGGTCGAAGCCCGCGAGCTTCTGATTCTCCGGCAGGTCTGCGTACAGCGACTCCGACAGAGCATCCGGCTCGCACAGCAGTTCGCGCGCCGCCTCGCTGATAATCGAATCGCGCGCCTCTTCGCGGACTACGGGGTGGACGGCGCGCGCCTTGAGGAAGAGCGCGCGGCGTATTTCCGCAGGCTCGGCGGGCGCGGCAGTCTCGAACTCGCAGCGGTCGGTCAAAAGCTTGATGAGGCCGCGCAGGATTTTGTAGTCCGTTCCCGTCCCGACGTACTCCCGCAGAGACTCTTCGAGCGCCGCCCGCACGCGCCCCTCGTGCTCCGCGAAGAGCGCGAGCAAGTCACCGGCCTCGCGCAGATGCTCTTCGTCCTCCGCGTCTATGTAGCGCGGTCTGATCTGGTCGCCGCGCTGCCAGCTCAGCGCGAGGTCTGCGGTTAGCATAGTCGGTTAGAAAAACTGTAGTGGCAGGGCAAGTCCGCAGCCCGCGTCGCGCGACAGGTACGGAACTTCGGATGTTAAGCAAGGGGCGGGCTGCGGACTTGCCCTGCCACTACAGAGTTAAATCAGCAACGGCTCATCCGTCCCTTCCCTCTGCCCGCGGAACTGTTCGCCCGCGCCGCGCCGTCGGCTGATGTGCTCCTCGGTCGTGTCCTGCGTGACGACCTCGTAGAGAGTGGCCTCTTTGCCGGGGAGCTTCCGAAGGATGCGGCCCAGACGTTGTATGTGCTCGCGCGTCGAACCCGACCCGGAGAGGACGACGGCGACGGAGGCGTCGGGGATGTTGACGCCCTCGTTCAAGACCTTCGAGGTGGCGAGCGCCAGAACCTCGCCGCGGTTGTAGGCTTCGAGCCACGCGCGCCGCTCCTTCACGCCGGTCGCGTGCGTGATGGCGGGGACGAGGAAGCGCTCACTGATGCGATAGACCATCTCGTTCTCGGCGGTGAAGATGAGAACCTTCTCGCGGCGGTGGCGTTGCAGAAGCTCCGAGAGCACGCGCAGCTTCGAGTCCGTCCCCAAAGCGATGCGCTTCGACTCACGATAAGCCATCATCGCGCGCCGCCCTTCGGAGGAGCGCGCACTCGCCGCGACGAACATCTGGAAGCCGCGCAAACTGCTCAGGCCGATTCCCTTCTCCCTGAGAAAGCTTCGGAAGATGTCGCGCTCGCGCTCGTAGGCCGCGCGCTCCTCGGCGTTCAACTCCACGCGCAGGCGGACGACCGTGTAGTCCGAAAGATACTCTCCCGCCAGTTCGTGCGTCTCGCGGCGGTAGACGAAGGGGCCGATCAGTTCTTCGAGCAGCGCGTCCGCGCCGTCGGCGCGTTCGGGCGTGGCGGAGAGTCCGAGACGGAAGGGCGCGATTGCCAGCTCGGCTGCGTAGCGGTGGACGCTGGCGGGCAGGTGGTGGCACTCGTCGAAGATGACGAGGCCGAAACGGTTGCCGAGCCGCTCCATGAAGCGGAAGGCCGACGCGTAGGTGGTGACGGTGAGCGCGCCCGTCTCGAAGTAGCCGCCGCCGATGAGTCCGACCTCGGCCTGAAAGCACGAGAGCAGGAGATCGTACCACTGATTCATCAAATCAATCGTCGGCACGACCACGAGCGTCGAACGCTTCACCAGTTCGATAGCCATCTGCGCCACGAGGCTCTTGCCCGCGCCCGTGGGGAGCACGACGACGCCGCGCCGCCCGGCCTTCTTCCACTCCTCAATCGCCTGCTGTTGATAAGGCCGCGGCTCGACCAGAAATTTCGTGGGGAAGTCGAACTGGTGATAGGCCCGCGCGTGGTCTTCGTATTCGACCTTCTCGCGCACAAGCTCGCCGACCACCTGCCTGTACGACCACGCGGGCGCGCGCCACCTGAGCACGCGCGCATCCCAGCGGAATTGTGAAGGCACGCGCGCCTCCGCGCCCGCGCCGTCGAGCAGCAGCGTGCCCGCGTCGAACCGGAGTACGAACGGCGTGGTGCTTCTCCCCGCGTGCACGCCGACGGCGCGTTCAATCTCAGCCAAGACCTTTAACGCCTCGCGCGCCGCCGCGCCTTAGAAAGGAATCTCGTCGTCCTCGATCTCGCCCGCAGGGGCCGAACCGCGACCGGGGGCGCTCTGCTGCGCGCCCGACGCCGACGCAGAGGATTCCTGATAACCGGACTGCTGGCGTGCGGGGATGCCTTCAACGTCCGTGGCGCTGTCGAGGAACTGCACGTCCGAGGCGTTGACTTCGAGCGTGTAGCGCGACTTGCCGTCGCGGTCAGTCCACTCCTCGACGTGCAGGCGGCCTTCGACGTAGACGCGGCGGCCCTTCGCCAGATACTTCGAGACGTTCTCGGCCTGCCTGCCCCAAGAGTTCACACGGAACCAAGTCGTGATGTCTTGCTGCTCGCCCGCCTTGTCCCTGCGCCGCTCGTTCGTGGCGACGGAGAAATGACAGACCGCGGTGCCTTGCGGCGTGTAGCGGAGTTCGGGGTCTCGGCCCAGATTGCCGACGATGATGATCTTGTTGAAGGACATTCTTCTTCTCGCTCCTCGCGTTTAACTTCTCGGCCCGCCGGAGCCGCGAACATTCGCTCCGTTGCAGGCGCGGCACATCGTATCACACATAACAGCGGTCGTGTTAAGCACGTTTGCCGTCAGGCCCGGAGGCCGACGACCGCCAGAACTTTTCGGGTCGCGCCGGGCGGGAGGCGCGGGAATTAGGTTTACTACTCGCGGCGCGCAACGTCAACGCTCAGGAAGTCGTGCGCCAGTTCCGTGGCCGGGAAGACCGCACGCGCCTCGCGCAGGAGGTCGTCCGGCTCCGTCTGATTGCCGGGGAAGTAGCGCGGGCTGAAATGCGTGAGCAGCAGGCGGCGCGCGCCGGCCTCTTGCGACACGCGCGCGGCCATCGCGGCGGTCGAGTGCGTCGAGCGCACGGCGAGCGGCTCGTCCGCTTCGGCGAAGGTGGCCTCGTGGATGAGAAGGTCTGCGTCGCGCGCCAGCTCGACCGCGGCGCGACAGAAGGTTGTGTCGGTGCAGTAGACGACGCTTCGACCGCGTAAGGCCGGGCCGCTGAAGTCCGCCCCTGCGACTGTGCGACCGTCGGCGAGCGTCACGCGCTCGCCGCGCTTCAGTCTCCCGTAGATCGGCCCCGAAGGGATGCCGAGTGCTTGCGCTCGCGCCACGTCGAAGTGGCCGGGGCGATCCTTCTCCGTCACGCGGTAGCCGAAGGCCGGGAGCCTGTGCTTGAGCGGCGCACAGGTGACTGTGTACTCCTCGTCCTCGAAGACCTCGCCCTCCTCGACCGTGTGGACTTCGAGCGGGTATGAAGTGTGAAGCTGCGTGCGGCGGCTCACTTCGCGGACGTATTCGGCCAGTCCCCGCGGGCCGTAGAGATTGATGCCGCGCGCGTGGGCCGTCATGCCGCAGGTGGCGAGCAGACCCATCAGTCCGTAGACGTGGTCGCCGTGCATGTGCGTGATAAGGATGCGTGTGACCTGACTGATGTTGAGGTCGCTGCGAAGCAGTTGGTGCTGCGTGCCCTCGCCGCAGTCGAAGAGCCACACCTCGCCGCGCTGCGGCAGCTTCAGCGCCACGCACGAAACGTTGCGCGCACGCGTCGGCACTCCCGCGCTCGTCCCCAGAAAAGTTACTCGCAAGGCTCGCTCACCCGTTCTGCTTCGGCTGGTTCGGCTGCTGTGGCTGCTTTCCCTCTCTCCGACTGACGTACACGCTGCCCTTCACCCAGAAGCGCCAGGGCTTGAGCGCGTCCGCGCCTGCGTAGGCGACGCCGATGCGCGCGCCCGTCGCTATCTCTTCAGACGGCAGCGCGTCCGCATCTTCGATCCAGACGCGGCGACCGAGCAGGTCTGCGCCGTCGTAGCTGCGGTCAATGCCGAGCGCACGGCAGAGCTTGCCCGGCCCCGATGTCAGTTCGCGCTCATCTTTGACGGGCCTGCGGCGGCGCATCCATTCGACACCCTCTACGGGTTCGACGGCGCGCACGAGCACTGCGTGCGGCACCTCTTTGGGGCCGACGACGACGTTGAACTGGTGGTGCATCCCATAAACGAAGAAGACGTAAGCCGTTCCGCCAACCATGTACATCGTCTCGGTGCGGGCCGTGCGGCGGTTGCCGTAAGAGTGCGCCGCCTTGTCTTCCACCCCGCAGTAAGCTTCCACTTCGACGATGCGCGCCGACACGCGCTCGCCCTCCGGCGCGGGCACGACGAGACGCTTGCCGAGCAGCTCGCGCGCGACGGCGAGCGTATCCGCGCGCGTGTAGAAGCTGCGTCCGAGTCTGGCTGCGCGTCGCAAGGTAGCTTGCCCGTCCTATTCAAGCCCGTCCTACTCGAACTGCCTGCGGAAGTCTGCGAGCTGTCGGCACAACTCCGCGACCTCTTGATGCAGGCGTTCGACCTCCGCTTCGAGCCGCGCGATTCTCTCGCCCGCGCTGGCGCGCGCCGGGGTCACGCCCTCGCCGCCTGTCTCTTCGACGGCGGGCGCGCCTGCGAGCAGTTGCGCGTAGCGCGCGTCCTTCTGGCCGGGGCGACGCGGTAGTTTCGTGATGAGCGGCTCGTCGCGGTGCGCCAGCCCTTCGAGCGTCGCTTCGACTTCCGGGAGGTCTACGAAGTCGTAGAGGCGGACGGTGCGCCCGCGCACCTCGCCCACGGTCTGCGGGCCGCGCAGCATCAGCACGCACATCGCGGCCAGTTCCTGCGGCGAAAGGCCGAACACCTCGCGCATCATGTGCTTGTACTTCGGCACGCGGCTCTCCGCGCCGTAGAAAATGTAAACCAGATTCTTCCCGCGCAACGTCTCGACCGCGTCCGTCACCGCCCGCTCGTCGAGTTGCATGACCGGCTCGCGGTTGGAAATCTGGTTGCACGCGTGCACCAGAGCGTTCAGCGTCAGAGGGTAATAGTCCGGCGTCGTCACCTGCTTTTCAGCAAGCGAGCCGAGCACGCGCACCTCAACGTCGTTCAGTAGAGCGTCCACCTTCGACAGTCCTTCCGGAAATTCTCTCCGCCGACCGCGACACAGAATTTCATTCGCGCTCACGCGCGGTCAAGTTGTGCCGCGCCTTATTTAAACTTCAGGCGCGCGCCCCCCTCTCCGCAACCGCGGACAGATTTACGTCGAGCACACGGAGCGCGTCGAGCAGGGTCTCGGCGGCGTGGACGAAGAAGGCGGGCGTGATGCTGTCGAACTTATCCGTCGGCTTGTGATAGTCCTTGTGATCTTCGACGCCGAAATAGACCCACGCGACGCCCGCCTTGTGAAAGGCGTACTGGTCGGACTGGTTCGTCCAGTCGTCGTGGCCCTGTTCGGGACGGTCGTGGCCGAGGAGGAGTTTGACGGGCGCGCGCGCCGCGACCTGTTCGAGGTACGGCCTGAGCGCGGGCGTGCGGTAAGCGCCCGTCGCATAAAGCTCGCCGCGTTCGCTGTGGCTGACCATGTCGAGGTTGAAGTCGAGCGCGAGGTCGCGCTTCTCGGCCCGGAGTTGTTTGACCAGGGCGAAAGCGCCGACGAGTCCGATCTCCTCTGCGTCGAGCGCGGCGAAGATCATGGAGTTGTCAGGCTGCTCGCGCGTGAAGTGCGCGGCCAGTTGCAGAAGGGCCGCGACGCCCGAAGCGTTGTCGTCCGCGCCGTTGTAAATCTGGCCGCCGCGGATGCCGAGATGGTCGTAGTGCGCCGTGACGACGATGAAGCGTTCGGGATGACTCTTGCCGCGCACGACGCCGACGACGTTCGCCCCTTCGCGCGCCTGTCCGTCGCCGCCCGCCGGGAGGTCGAAGGGCTGTTCGTATGCAGACCACAGCGGCTTCACCCCGGCTTCGATGAAGCGTCGGATGACGTAGGCGCGCGCCAACGCGCCGCCGTGCGTGCCCGCGCCGCGCCCCTCCATCGCGTCCGACGAAAGCGCGCGCACGTCTTCGAGCAATTGGTCGGCGTTGATGACCTTCGACGCCGGACGCGCGGCGTCGGCCTTCGCGCTGCCGTCCTTCGGGAGTTGCACCGGGAGCGCCGCAACGCTCGACGCGAAGATCAAGGCTGCCAGCAAAAACTTCTTCATGCTGCGAGTCTGCACCATCCCCCCACCAATTTCCAAACCGCGTGAGCCTGACCGTCAGGGAGAGCCGAAACCTTACCGGCATAAAAGAATTGTCCACGCAAACTACGCGAAACGAGACGAAGAAAAAAAGCGTGAAGTTCGCGTCGTTTCGTGTAATTTCGCGGGCGACTCTTCCCCTCCCGTTCAATAGCTTCCCTCCATTTCGCCTGCGCCGGAAAAAAGGTTATCATGTCCGGTTCGCCGGGAGGCCGGATAGTTCACAGTGGGCCGCGGCGTCCGATTTTCGAGCCATGAGTGAAGAAGCAATCATCGTGCGCGGGGCGCGCGTCAACAACCTGAAGAACGTCTCGTTCTCCATCCCCATCGAAAAGCTGACGGTCGTCACAGGGGTCTCCGGCTCCGGCAAATCGTCTCTGGCCTTCGACACGATCTACGCCGAGGGGCAGCGCCGCTACGTCGAATCCCTCTCGGCCTACGCGCGCCAGTTCTTAGAGCGGATGGACAAGCCGGACGTTGACGAAGTGCTCGGAATACCTCCGGCCATCGCCATCCGGCAGAAGAACTCGACGCGCAACCCGCGCTCGACTGTTGGCACGCAGACAGAAGTTTACGATTACCTGCGCCTCTTGTACGCGCGCATCGGCACGACCTTCTGCCGCGTCTGCGCGCGCGAGGTGCACAAGGACTCGCCGGAGTCTTCGGCGCACGAGACGCTCGACGCCTTGCCTGAAGGCACGCGCTTCTACGTCCTCTTCCCCGCCGAGGCCGGACTGCGCGTCGAAGCGAACGGCAACGGCGCGCGCGCGTCGAAAGGAAAAAAGCAGACCGGCAAGGCGAAGTCTGCGGGCGGCGCGGCCTACGACCGGCGCATGGTGACGGCGCACGTGATGAGTCTCATGCAGCGCGGCTTCACGCGCCTCTACGCGGGCGGCGAGACGATTGAGATGCGCTCGCCCGACGACTACACGCGCGCAGATTTCGAGGGCGTCTTCGTCCTCGTTGACCGCCTCGTCGCACGCGCCGACGTGCGCGAGCGCCTCGTTGACTCGTTCGAGACCTGCTTCGTCGAAGGCCACGGGCAGGCGTTCGTGCAGACCTTCGAGACGGAGCCGCGCACGCTCAAGTTCTCCGAGCGCTTCGAGTGCAAGTACGACGGGACTGTTTACGCGCAGCCCGAGCCGCGCCTCTTCAGCTTCAACAACCCGTTTGGCGCGTGCCCCACTTGTCAGGGCTTCGGCAACACCATCGGCCTCGATCTCGACCTCGTCATCCCCAACCCGCAGCTCTCGCTCGCGGAGGGCGCAATCGAGCCTTGGACGAAGCCGCAGTACGAATGGGCGCGCACGGAGCTGCGGCGCTTCACGCGTCAGGAAAAGATTCCTCTGGACGTGCCGTTTCAGGAACTCACGCGGCAGCAGCAGCGCGCCGTCGTCGAGGGCCGGAACGGCTTCAGCGGCGTGCGCGGCTTCTTCGAGTGGCTGGAAACGAAGAAGTACAAGCTGCACGTCCGCGTCTTCCTCTCCAAGTACCGAGGCTACACGCTCTGCCCCGACTGCGGCGGCGGAAGGCTTCGGCAGGAAGCGCGCGACGTGCGCGTCGGAGGCCGCACGCTCCCCGAAATCTGCGCGCTCTCGATCAAAGACGCCGCCGTCTTCTTCGACGAGTTGCAACTGACGCCGGAGCAGACGGCCATCGCCGACAAGGTTCTCTTCGAGATCAGGCGACGCCTGCGATTCCTCGTTGACGTGGGACTGGATTACCTGACGCTCGACCGCCTCGCCTCCACGCTTTCGGGCGGCGAGGCGCAGCGCATACAGCTTGCGACGAACCTCGGCTCGTCGCTCGTCGGCGCGCTCTACGTCCTCGATGAGCCTTCCATCGGCCTGCACCCGCGCGACTCGGAGCGGCTCATCAAGCTGCTCCACAACCTGCGCGACATCGGCAACACAGTCCTCGTCGTCGAGCACGACGAGGAGATGATGCGCGCCGCCGACCACATCCTCGACATCGGCCCGGCGGCGGGCGAGTTGGGCGGCAAGGTGGTTTACGAAGGCGACTTCGACGGGCTTCTGAAATCCGGCGCGACGCTGACGGCCAGGTACCTGCGCGGCGAGGTTGAGATCAAAGAGCCGAAGCAGCGTCGCGCCCCGAAGAAGAAGCGGCTTTCGGTGCGCGGCGCGACCGAGCACAACCTCAAGGGTCTCGACGTTGACATTCCCCTTGAGATGCTCGTCTGCGTGACGGGCGTCTCCGGCTCAGGCAAGTCAACGCTCGTCCACGATGTCGTCTTCGCGGGCCTGAAGAAGCAGCGCGGCGAGTGGCAGGGCCACGTCGGCGCTTTTCACGAACTCGCGGGCGCGCAGAACATTGACGACGTGATCCTCGTTGACCAGTCGCCCATCGGTCGCACGCCGCGCTCGAACCCTGTCACATACATCAAGACCTACGATGCCGTCCGCGAGGTCTTCTCGCAGACGCGCGACGCGCAATCGAAGGGCTTCGACCCTTCGCACTTCTCCTTCAACGTCCCCGGCGGGCGCTGCGATGTGTGCGAGGGCGACGGAACCGTGACGGTCGAGATGCAGTTCCTCGCAGACGTTGAGCTGGTCTGCGAGGAGTGCAAGGGCACGCGCTTCAAGCCGCAAATCTTAGATGTGCGCTACCGCGGCAAGAACATCAACGACGTGCTCAACATGACGGTGCGCGAGGCGATGACCTTCTTCCGCGACACAAACAAGATCGCCAACCGCCTGCGCGTCCTCGACGACGTTGGCCTCGGCTACCTACGCCTCGGCCAGTCGGCCACCACGCTTTCCGGCGGCGAAGCGCAGCGCGTCAAGCTCGCCGCCTATCTCTCGAAGCGCACCGGCGCACGCACGCTCTACATCTTCGACGAGCCGACGACGGGCCTCCACTTCGACGACATCAACAAATTGCTCGCGGCCTTCCGCACGCTCGTCGAAGCGGGCGGCTCGCTCCTCGTCATCGAGCACAACCTCGATGTGATAAAGACCGCCGACCACATCATAGACCTCGGCCCCGAAGGCGGCGACCGCGGCGGCCACCTCGTCGCCAACGGCACGCCCGAAGAGATCATGCGCGCCGCCGCCTCCCACACAGGGCGCTTCCTCAAAGCGCACCTCGCGCGCTCGAACGGCCATCATGCCGATAAGAAAACGCCGCAGGGATAAACATCTCCCCTGCGCCGTACTCGATAAGCCTTGAAGCTACCGGACATCTCCTGGAAGCAAACTGATGCGGCCTCAGTAATGATTGATTTCGCTTCGGGGATTTGGGGCTTACCTTTGAATGTTCGGGGCTTTTCTCCGAAGATTTCCGACTACGACTCGGAGATTAACAGCACTGACTCGAAGTTTAAGGGCTTGACCTCAAAGGTTAGCGGCTCGGATGCAGAGATGAACGACTTGACTTCAGAATCCGGCGACTAAACTCTGAATGTCAGTGGCTCGACTTCAGAGTCGAGCCACTAAAGTTTGGAGTTCAGCGACTAAAATCCAGAGTCGAGCGACTTACATCAGGACTTGAGCGACTCGACTCTGGATTCCAGCGACTTGAATCCAGACTCTAGCGGCTTGTATCCAGAGTTTAGCGACTAAACTCTGGAAGTTAGCGGCTACGGTTCAGAGGCCGACGACTCCGCTTCAAACGCCGGGGGCTTTGGCCTGAAGCTGAAGAAGCGCGATTCGAGGCCGACAGACCCTGCAAACCGATAAAGTGTCCGGACATTTGCACGCCTCGGAGATTGTGAGAGCCTTGACGGTAGAAGGCGGCCCGGCACGTCGCCGAACCCCTTTGTTACGGCGTGGCATCCTAGCCCAATTTGGCCGAGGGCGGCTGAGTTTTTTAACCTGGCGACGGTTCGTGCTAATCTCGCGGGGAAACTATCTGAAAGATTATCCGAACAGCCCATGAGCCTGAAGGAAAGAATTGTTAAAGACATGACCGCCGCGATGAAGGCGAAGGAGGCGGCGCGGCTCTCGACGCTGCGGATGGTGAAGGCCGCGGTGCAGAACCGGGAGATCGAGAAGGGCGAGCCGCTGACGGACGAGGAGCTTGGGAAGACTTTGCAGTCGCTCGTCAAGCAGCGGCGCGATTCGGTCGAGCAGTACGAGAAGGCTGGGCGCGCGGAGTTGGCCGCGAAGGAGCGCGCCGAGATCACAGTCATTGAGGAATATCTGCCGCGGGCCGCGACACGCGAGGAGATCGAGCAGGCGGTTTCAGCCGCCGTCGCCGAGACGGGCGCGTCTTCGATGAAGGAGATGGGCGCGTTGATGAAGGCCGCGATGGCCCGGCTCGCAGGCCGCAACGCCGACGGGCGGACGATCAGCGAGGTCGTCAAGTCGAAACTGCGTTGAGCGGCAGCGGCGGGGCGCAGACTTCCCGGCTGCTTGGCTGCCCGCCGCCCGCATTGCCGTCTGCCGCCCGCATTGCTGCCCGCCGCCTGCTGTTTGCCTGCTTGCCTCGCGCCCATTCATCCCGTATAATCCGCCTCTTGCTCGGAGCGCTGTGGCGTTGCCAGTGGGTTTTCGGCCCACTTTTTCTTTTGCGCGCGAGCGGGTTTTGAAAGGAGCGAGGGGGCGTTGGGCGAGGAGAGTTCAGTCGAGGCGCGCGTGCGGGAGATCGCCGGGCGCGCGGCCCGCGAGCGCGGCCTCGAACTAGTCCACGTGGAGATGGCCGGCGGCGCGCGCGCGCCCATCGTTCGCATCTTCATTGACAGGCCGCCGCGCGGCGTCACCCACGAGGACTGCTCGGAGTTGAGCCAACACGTCGGCACGGTGCTCGACGTTGAAGACTTCATCCCCGGCACATACACGCTGGAAGTCTCTTCGCCGGGGCTGGAGCGCGGACTCTACAGCCGCGCCGACTACGAGCGCTTCGCCGGGCGGATGGCGAAGCTGAAGACGCGCGGGGCCATCAATGGTCAGCGAAACTTCCGCGGGCGCATCCTCGCGGTCGAGGGCGAGGAGGTTCTCTTCGACGACCGGACGACGGGCCGCGCACGCCTGCCTCTCTCGGAGATCGCGAAGGCGAACCTGGAGATTGACATCGAAGAGGAGTTTCGCCTCGCCGAGGAGCGCGAGGCGGAGAAGAAGCGGTCGGAGGCTGGAGGTCAGAGGTCGTTGTAGGGAGTAAACCGGAAACGCATCCCCGCATCTAAAGGTCTAACGCCTGAAAAATTATGAGCGCATCAATCGGGCAAAGCATTGACGCCGTCTGCAAGGAGAAGGGCATTGACCGCGACGTGGTCATCGAGGCCGTGAAGGAGGCCGTGCGCGCAGCCGCCCGCAAGCAGTTCAAGTCGGGCGAGGAGATACAGGTCGAGTGGTCGCCCGAATCCGGCCTCGAAATTTTCGCCTCGAAGGTCGTCGTCGAAGAGATCACGAACCCTGGCCGCGAGCTTTCGCTCGACGAGGCGCGCGAACTCGCGGGCGACGAGGTGGACATCGGCGACGAACTGCAACTGCCGCTCCCCGTCGAGGACATGGGGCGCATCGCCGCGCAGACCGCCAAGCAGATTCTCTTCCAGAAGGTCAGGGACGCCGAGCGCGCCAACATCTACGAGCAGTACATAGACAAGGTCGGCGACCTCGTCAACGGCTACATCAAGCGCTTTGAGCGCGGCGACATCATCGTTGACCTCGGCACGGTCGAGGCGCTCCTTCCGCGCAACCAGCAGTCGCGCGGCGAGACCTGGAACCAGGGCGAGAGAATCCGCGTCGTCATTGACGACGTGTCGAAGGAGTCGAAAGGCCCGCAGGTCATCGTCTCGCGCACCAGCCCGGAAATCCTGAAGCGCCTCTTCGAGATGGAGGTGCCGGAGATTTACGACGGCACGGTCGTCATCAAGAGTGCCGTGCGCGAGCCGGGCGAGCGCGCCAAGATCGCCGTCGCCTCCACCGAGCGCGACGTTGATCCGGTGGGCGCGTGCGTCGGCATGAAGGGTTCGCGCGTGCAGGCCATCATACGCGAGCTGCGCGGCGAAAAGATTGACATCATCGAGTGGTCGGACGAGCCTTCGGTCTTCGCCGCGAACGCTCTTTCGCCTGCCAAGGTCAATCAGGTTCGCATCACAGACATCGAGCACCGCCAGATGGAGGTCATCGTCAACGAGGATCAGCTCTCCTTAGCCATCGGCAAGCGCGGCCAAAACGTGCGGCTCGCCACCAAGCTCGTCGGCTGGAACATAGACATCCGCAGCGAGGAGGAACTGAAGCGCGAGGTGGCCGCGCAGATGGGCGCGATGATCGCTTCGGGCGAGTCGGTGCCGCTGGAGCGTCTCGGAGGCATGAATCCGGCGATGGTCTCGACGCTGGCCGAGCACGGCATCTCGGACATCGAGTCGCTGGCGAACGCGACCGTTGACGACCTCGCAGAATACCTCGATGCCAGCATTGACCAGGCCGAGGCCCTGATCGCCGCCGCGCAGACGGTCGTCGAGAGCGCGCGCGCCGCCGCCGATGACGAAGAGGCCGAGACGCAGCCCGAAGAAGGGCACGCGACCGAGGGCGAAGAGGCCGCATCCTCGGAAGCCTCCGCGACCGTTGAGGCGACCGACGCAGAGGAGCATGCTCCGGCGACCGACGCCTCCGCGCCGGAGGCTGAACTGGCCGAAGGGAGTGAGGAGGGTCGGACGTTGAAGCAGCACGCCGCCTCGTTCGAGGCCGACCCGAACGTCGAAGCCCGCGAGGTCGAGCCTTCCGAGGCTATGACCGCCAAAGGCTACGACGAGGCGGTCGAGACGCAGCCGCCCTTCATGGCCGAAGACCTCTCGCGTGACAACCTTCTGGCGAAGGACGCGGCTGAGCCGGTTGCCGCGACCGAGGTCGAGCAGATGTCCGCCGACGCGCTGCTGCTTCAGGGCGCGGGCCGAGACCTTCGGCCCGACACCATCACGCCCGCGCCCGACATCTTCTCCGCCGAGGCCGCCGTCATCCAGAACCGCGGCGCTTACTCGGAGGAGCAGCGCCCCTCGACGCTCGACGCGGAGACCGAGGGCGTCGGAGGGCCGACGGTGCGTGAGTCCGAAGAGGTCGAAGAGGACTCGAACGCCTCGCCCGTCGCAGACCTGGGCGGCGAAGCGTCCGCGCCCGAAGTGCAGGTTTCATCAGCGCCCACGCGCGCGCGCGCGAGCGAACCGAAGACAGTTGAAAACGTTGCCGGCAACGAGGCCAAAGATGCTTCTGGCAACGTCGAATAACCGCAGCCGCGCACGCCTCAAAGGGGCGCGCGCCTGTTGCCCGCCCTGAAACTCCTTCTCCGGCTGAGAAGCGCCGCGCGCGCCCACAAGCGGGGAAGGTTAAGAGGCGGTTTGACACTTAACCTTGAAGCGTGCGACGCCGTTTTATCAGAAGCGCCGTAGAAGGAGTGCATGTCGTCAGCAGCCCACACGTCTAAGATTCGCATCTACGATCTCGCCAAAGAACTGAAGATGGAGTCGAAGCGCCTCATCGAAGAGGTGCGCCGCGAGGGCGTGGACGTGTCCGTCCCGTCGAACACCATCTCCAAAGAGTTGGCCGAGAAGATTCGCAACAAGTATTTCCCCAAGAAAGAGCCGACGGTTCAGCGCCACATCCGCGTCGTCAAGAAGGCCAAGCCGTCGGAGGCCGAGACGGCGGAAGCGCCCGCGCCTTCAGAAGCGCCCGTGCCGGAAGTCTACGCCGAGCCGGAGGCGGAAACGCCCGCGCCCGCCGAGGCGGAGCAGCCTTCGGGCGGCGCGACGACGCGCCCGCTCGCCCCACGCATCAAGAAGCTCGCGCCCGCCGTCCGCGCCGAGCACCCGGCGGCGACCCTGCATCAGCCGTCGGTCGAGCCGCCGACGCCCGCTCCGTCCGACGGCGCGGCTGCGGCCCGCGCACCCGAAGCCGACGCACCTTCCGAAGTTCCCTTCACCGCCGAAGACTCGCACGAGGCTCCCGCCGTCGTCGTCGAGCAGACGGCTGCGCCTGCCGAAGCGCCCGCGCCGAGCAGTGTCGCCCCCGGCAGGCAGGTCAGGACGCTCCGACTCACCGACGCGGCGCGCGCCGAGGGCATACAGCCCGGCCAGCGCGTCAACATCCCCGTCGCCCCTTCCGCGCCCGCGCAGCCTGCGCGAGAGCGCGGGCGGCGCGGTGGTCGCGATGGTGGCGGCGGTCGCGGCGGTCGTGGTCGTGAAGCGGACGAGTCGCTGCACGGCACGCCCGGCGAGACCGCGACCCCGCAGACCACCTACATTCCGCCCGCGGACGCGCGCCGCCCCGGCGGACGCAACCGCGGACGCGGCGGTCGCCCAATCCCTGTGGCCCACGGCAAAGGCCCGGAAGGCAGGCGCGGATTCGACCGCGACCTCTTCCCGCCGCCACGCCCGATGTCTCTTGAGAGCCGCATCGCGCAATCTTTGAACGTCCCCGCATCGAGCGGGGCGGGGAGTGATTTGAAACAGGTTCGACTCGTCGAGGGCGCGACCATCAAGGAGTTCGCCGACAAGCTCGGCATCCGCCCGAAGGACATTCAGGCGCTGCTCTTGCAGCGCGGCGTCTTCGCCACGCTCAACCAGCCGCTCGACAACGAGATGGCGAAAGACCTCGGCCAACGCTTCGGCTTCGACGTGCAGTTCCTCGGCTTCGAGGAGATGGTCGCCGAAGAGGAGTTCGAGGACATCTTCACAGACATTGACGAGTACGTCGAAGAATCCCGTGCGCCCGTCGTCACCGTCATGGGCCACGTCGACCACGGCAAGACCTCCCTGCTCGACGGCATCCGCACCACGAACGTCGCCGCGGGCGAGGCCGGCGGCATCACGCAGCACATCGGCGCGTACAGCGTCAAAGTGCCCAACCCCGGCAACCCTTCGGAGCTGCGCCGCGTCGTCTTCCTCGACACGCCCGGCCACGAGGCGTTCACGTTGATGCGCGCGCGCGGCGCGAAGGCGACCGACGTGGTCGTGCTCGTCGTCGCCGCGGACGACGGCGTGATGCCCCAGACCATCGAAGCCATCGAGCATGCGCGCGCCGCGCACGTGCCCATCGTCGTGGCGATCAATAAGATTGACAAGCCGGACGCCAACCCCGACCGCGTCCGGCAGGAGCTGGCCGTGCAGGGCCTCCAGCCCGTCGAGTGGGGCGGCGACACCGAAATGGTTCCCGTCTCGGCGAAGAAGCGCGAGAACCTCGACACGCTTCTGGAAACCATCCTCCTGACCGCCGACATCCTGAACCTGAATGCCAGCCCGACGCGTCTGGCCTCCGGCGTCGTCCTCGAAGCCAAGCTCGACCGCGGGCGCGGGGCCGTCGCCACGGTGCTCGTGCAGCAGGGAACCTTGCGCGTCGGCGACCCGTTCATCGTCGGCCAGATATTCGGCAAGGTGCGCGCCATGTACGACGACCGCGGCGGCCACATTGACGAGGCCGGCCCGGCCACGCCCGTCGAGGTCTTGGGGCTTCAGGGCGTGCCGCAGGCGGGCGAGGCTTTCCAGGTCGTCGCCGACATCACGAAGGCGCAGCAGATTTCGCACCAGCGCCAGATGATCGCGCGCCAGCAGACGCTCGCGCAAAGTACCAAGCGCGGCATCGAGGCTCTGGGCGAGGCGCAGGTCAAGGAGCTTCTGACCGTCGTCAAGGCCGACGTGCAAGGCTCGGTCGAAGTCTTGAAGAGCACTCTGACGAAGCTCTCGACCGACACTGTCAAGGTTCGCGTCATCCGCTCCGGCGTCGGCGCGATCACCGAGTCTGACGTGCTTTTGGCCGCCGCCTCGCAGACCGAGGCTTCGGGCCGCGCGGTCGTCATCATCGGCTTCAACGTCCGACCGGAAGTGCGCGCCGCGGAACTCGCCCGGCAGGAGCACGTGGACATACGCCTCCACTCGATCATCTACAAGGTCGAGGAGGAGATACGCGCGGCCATGATCGGCATGCTCGACAAGATCGAGACGGAGAAGATTCTCGGCAAGGCCGAAATCCTCCAGACCTTCAAGGTGCCGAAGGCCGGAACCATCGCGGGCTGCCGCGTCATTGACGGCGTCATCCAGCGCAAGGCGCGCGCCCGCCTCATCCGAGACGGCGTCGTCGCGTGGGAGGGCGGCATCGGCAGCCTCCGGCGCATGAAGGACGACGTGTCCGAGGTGCGCGAGGGCTACGAGTGCGGCATCGGCCTGGAGAACTTCAACGACATCAAGGTCGGCGACCAGATCGAGTGCTACATCATCGAGCAGATCGCCGCGACCGAGCTTTAGGAAGGATGAAGGATGAAGGCGGAAAGATGAAGTGAAAGCAGAAGGCCGGACAGCCGCGCCTTCATCCTTCATCTTTCCGCCTTCATCCTTTGCCGTTATGCGTAGGCCGGAGCAGTTAGCGGAGTTGATTCGCGAAGAGGTCAGCCAGATCGTGGGCTACGAGCTGGACGACCCGCGGGTGGAGACGGTCTTGGTGACGGACGTGCGCGTGTCGGAGAACCTGCGCGACGCGAGCGTCTACGTGACCGCCGCGGGGACGGACGCGGAGAAGGCGGCGGCGCTCAAGGCGCTGCGTCACGCCGCGCCCTACGTGCGTCGGCAGTTGAGTATCCTGCTCAACCTCAAGTACACTCCCGAACTTCATTTCGTGCGCGACACGGTAGAGGAGTCGGCGGCGCGCGTTGACGCGCTGCTCTCGGAGATCGGCAAGGAAAAACGAGACCTGCCCCCCGCCGCGGCGGAAGAGGCCGGCGAACAAAGAAAGGATGAAGGATGAAGGCGGAAGGATGAAGGCCGGAGGAGAGGCGATGTTGCCTTTCCTTCATCCTTCATCCTTCATCCTTCATCCTTGCTGTTGAAATGCTCAATCAAGTCGTTGAGGTGATCGAGGCCAAGCGCCGCTTTGCGATCACCTCGCACATCCGCCCCGACGGCGACAGCCTGGGGTCTTCGCTCGGCCTCTTCTGGCTGTTGCGCGCGCTCGACAAGGACGCCGAGGTCATCATGCGCGACCCCGTGCCCCACGCCTACCGCAAGCTTCCGGGCGCGGAACTCGTCCGCGTCACCCCGCGCGTTGACCGGCAATACGACGCCGTCTTCGTCATCGAGTGTTCCGACATCACGCGCCCCGGCTTGATTGACCTCGAAAAGCAGTTCGTCGTCAACATCGACCACCACTCGACGACGGCCCTGTTCGGCGACATCAACTGGATTGACTCGACGGCCTCGGCGGTCGGCGAGATGATCTACAACCTCTGCAAGGCGCTCGGCGTCCGCGTGACCCGTGAAATCGCCGAGTGCGTCTACACCGCCCTCATCACGGACACCGGGAGCTTCCACTACTCGAACACTTCGGAGCGCACCTTCAAGGTCGCCAGCGAACTCGTCCGCGCCGGGGTGAAGCCCGCGAAGGTCTCGCAGGCCGTCTTCGCCAACTACCCCTGGAGCAAGATCGAGCTTCTGGGCGAGGTGCTCTCGACCGTCAGGCGCGACCCGTCGGGCCGAGTCGCCTGGCTCGTGCAGACTATGGAGATGCAGGAGCGCACGCACGCCTCGGACGAGGACGGCGACGGCTTCGTCAACTATCCGATGGGCTGCGGCGACGTGGAGGCGTGCGCCTTCTTCAAGGAGACCGCGCCGGGCATCTATCGCGTCTCCTTGCGCTCGAAGTGCGACGTGAACGTCGCGCGCATCGCCGAGCGCTTCGGCGGCGGGGGTCACCGCAACGCCGCCGGCTGTACCTTCCAGGGCACCTGGGAAGAGGCCGAGCGGCAGTTGGTCGCGCAGCTCGTCGAGGCGGTCGAGAACCGTGGAGTGAACGGCAACGGCGGCGGCACGAGCACAGGCGCGGGCGAGCGGCAGGAGGCCACGTTCGCCTCCGAGAGACGGGGCGTCGAGCGCGATGCGCGGCCTTAAATCTTCCCACACACTTCGGCCTTCATTCCGCGCCGTGCTACGCCTGCGCGCCGGGAAGTTTCCGTGCGGCCAGAGGCGCGAGGGAGAGAGTCGTTGAGCGAGCGCAGGCACATGTCCTGGTTTAAGAAAAAGAGCCAGCGGATCGAGTCAGTCCCCGCCGAGGAGCGTCGCGTCAAGACCGAGGGCGTCTTCGAGAAGTGCCCGGAGTGCGACGCGGCACTCTACAAGCGCGAGCTGGAAGAGTCGCTCCACGTCTGCCCGCACTGCGACCACCATTTCCGCATCGGCGCGCGCCTGCGCCTGGCGATGCTCTACGACGAGGGCAAGTACGAAGAACTGGACGCGGAGGTCGTCTCCAACGACCCGCTCAACTTCGTGGACACGAAGCCTTACAAGGAGCGGCTCGAACAGGCGCGGCGCAAGACTGGCTTGCCCGAAGCCGTACTCAACGGTCGCGGTCTCATCGGCGGCCACCTGGTGATGGCATCCGCGATGGACTTCAGTTTCATAGGCGGCTCGATGGGCTGCGCCGTCGGCGAGAAGATCACGCGCACAATCGAACGCGCCATACGCGAGCGCGCCTCGGTCGTCATCGTCAGCCAGTCGAGCGGCGCGCGCATGCAGGAGGGCACGCTCTCCCTGATGCAGATGGCGAAAATCGCGGCGGCGCTGGCGATGCTCGACCGCGCGCGGCTCCCTTACATCTCCGTCATCACCGACCCCACGACGGGCGGCGTCACCGCCAGCTTCGCCATGCTCGGCGACCTCAACATCGCCGAGCCGAAGGCGCTCATCGGATTCGCCGGCCCGCGCGTCATCGAGCAGACCATCCGGCAGAAGCTCCCGAACGGCTTCCAGACCTCCGAGTTCCTGCTCGAACACGGCATGCTCGATGCCGTCGTTGACCGCCGCGAGATGCGCGATTGGATCGTCCGCGCGCTCGACTTCATGTACAACCCCGCCGTCCACTTCCAGCCGCTCAAGCCCGAACTCCCGCCCGGCAACGGCGCGGGCACACTCCCCGAAGTGCTGCCGGAAGCTCAGCCCGAAGGGCGCGCACCGGAATCCGAAGAAAAATCCGAAGTCAAAAGTTAAACGCGGCAACGCCCGTGGCGATAGAACGTAGCGCCCGCCGCGAATGAGCCGCAAACGCGAGCGGTAACAAGCCGGTTGCGCTTAACGAAACTCAGGTGGCGGGGTAAACGTGTATGTATGCCGTGAGAGTGTGTTACGCTGCTTGACACGACGAGGCCGCGCACACGCCCACCCAAGACGCGCGCGGCCTCGCGGCACAGCCCGCTTCCCCAAGCGGGCGTGCGTGCTCAGAAGATGCGCCACCCTTCGCGCACCCCTGCCTTTAATCAACCACTAAAATGCCTTTTAAGATGAGGCTCATGTGATATATTCCGCCCGTTCCTGTCTTTGAAATTGGCTGCGTTCGGATGCTTGACTCTCTCACTACCGGGTGATGAGCGTCGCCAGAAAACCACAGGGATTTTTGGCGACATCAGTACGCAGTCCAAGTCTATATAAAAATAGATATAGACGCAAGGTAAATGTGCGGATTCTTGTCCGGTCAGGAGGAAACTCCTGATGGGCAGAGCCACGAGCTTAAGACCGGAACGACTACCCGAAAAGCTTCTGACGATTCGGCTCACGCTCGGACTTTCTCAGACGGAAATGCTCCGACGGTTAGGGCTTGAAGATAAGCTTTGGTACACCCAAGTCTCTGGCTATGAGTTAGGAAGGAGTGTGCCGCCCCCACAAGTTCTCTTACAGTATGCTCGCGCTGCTAACGTCTACGTCGAGGCTTTGATTGACGATGAGCTAGACCTACCCGCGAAACTTCCGAGCGTGAAGAAGCACGAAGGGGTGAGGCGTCGCGCTCGATGAGCCAGTAGCCAGGCAAGTCTCGCAATTCCCACACGCTCTGAGTAACGCCCGCTCGCGTTTCTGTTTTAAACTCTCACGTTGTGAACTTCGACGAGTCGGTCGGCTATCTCCTCGGCCTCGGCCACGAGACGGTCACGATCAAGCTTGGGCTGGAGAACGTCGCGCGCCTGCTCGCGCGGCTCGGCGACCCGCAGGCCGCTTTTCCATCGGTGCAGATCGCGGGCACGAACGGCAAAGGCTCGACCGCCGCGATGCTAGAAAGCATCTGCCGCGCCGCATCCTTGCGGGCCGGACTCTACACCTCGCCGCACCTCGTCTCGATGCGGGAGCGCGTGCGCGTCGCGGGGCGCGAGATCGCGCGCCAGGAGTTCGCACGCTTCGCCACGCGCGTGCGCGCGGCGGCGGAAGCGACGGAGCGCGCGTCGGGCGCACTGCCGACCTTCTTCGAGCAGGTGACGGCCCTCGCGCTCGAAGCCTTCCGCGAGGCGCGGGTCGAACTCGCCGTCCTTGAGACCGGACTCGGCGGTCGGCTCGACGCGACCACAGCGGCGCGCGCCTCCACGGTCGCCATCACGCCCGTCTCTTTCGATCATCAGGAATATCTCGGCCACACGCTAGCCGAGATAGCCGTCGAGAAGGCCGCCATCATCCGCCCCGGAGTCCGCGCCGTCGTCGCCCCGCAGGAGCCGGATGCCGAAGAAGTCATCCTGCGCCGCTGCCAAGAGTGCGGCGTCGAGCCGCGCCGCGCGACCCGTGAGGCGGAAGTCGAAGGCGTTTGCGAAGGGGGCCGCCTGCGCGTGCGCCTGCGGACGGCGCGCGATGTGTACGCGGGCGTGCGCCTTGCGTTGCGCGGTCGCCACCAGATCGTGAACGCTGCCGTGGCCGTCGCGCTCGCCGAGTCTTTGGCCGACGACGGCTTCCCTGTCACGCGCCAGCACATCGTCGCCGGACTCGAAACCGCGGAGCACGCCGGGCGTCTCGAACTAGACGCGCGCCGCGCGCCCGCCATACTCCTCGACGGCGCGCACAACGCGGCGGGTGCGCGCGCGCTGCGCGAATACCTGGACGAGTTCGTGAGCGCGCCCGTGACGATGGTCTTCGGCGCGATGCGCGACAAGGCGCTCGCGGAGATCGGCGCGATTCTCTTCCCCGCCGCCGAGCATCTGATTCTGACCGAGCCGCGCAACCCGCGCGCGGCGACGGTCGAAGAACTCCTCCGCGCTGTGCCCTCGCCCGCGGCTTCGAGTACAATCGCGCTCGCGCCGTCGAGCAGAGACGCTTTGATAATCGCGCGGGCGCACACGCCGCCCGGCGGCACGGTCTGCGTGAGCGGCTCGCTCTACCTCGTCGGCGAGGTGAAGGCTCTGCTCGAAACCGGCGGCGAAGATTTCTAAACGCATGAGCGCAACATCTGAGTCCAGACATCTGTGGCGGACGGCGCTGATCGTCGCCGCTGTCGGCTTGGTCATCTTCGGCCTGTTGGCGTGGCTCGCGGTCAGGATGTACCACGATACGATCCAGCAGAAGATCATCTCGGCTAACGAGTCTTCGGCGCTCGCGACGCTCGATAACCTGCAAGCGCAGGAGCAGTCTTTTCTGGAGACCGAAGGTCGTTACGTCACCTTCCAGCGGCTCGCTGAGTCGGGCGTCATCCAGGCTCCTTTGAGCGGCGACGCGCTCGTCTCCGACGGCTACAGGTTCACGCTCAAGGTCACGCCGAAGACCGACGCGCAAGGCCCGACCTACAGCGTCAACGCCGACCCCTTGCGCGGCGGCGGGCGCGACGCCACAGGCCGACGCCACTTCTTCATCAGTTCCGAAGTAACTGGCGTCCGCTACAACGAGGAGCGGCCCGCAACCGCCGCCGACAAGCTGCGGCAGAATATGCAGGAGTATTGAAAAAGGATGAAGGCGAAAGGATGAAGGCGGAAGTGAAGGCTTACTGCTCTTAGTTCATCCTTCATCCTTCCGCCTTCATCCTTTCCTGATTATGGACACGTCACACAAAGAGCAGCCGGAGGTTCTGTCGAGCGAGGAAGTTTACCGGGGACGGCTCATCAACGTCGCGCGCGACACCGTGCGCGAGGACGGCAAGACATACGTGCGCGAGGTCGTGCGACACCCCGGAGGCGCTGCCGTCGTCGCATACGGCAATGATGGTACGGTAACGCTCGTCAGCCAGTACCGGCATCCGACCGTGCGCTACGTTCTGGAACTGCCCGCAGGCAAGCTCGACCCCGGCGAGCGTCCCGAAGAGACCGCCGCGCGCGAGCTTGAGGAGGAGTTGGGCATCGTCGCCGGAAGCCTGGAGCAGCTCACGGAGTTCTACACCACGCCCGGCTTTTGCGACGAAAAGATATGGGTCTTCCTCGCCACGAACCTCAGCGAGACCGCATGCCGGCGCGAGGAGGACGAGATCATCGAGGTCGTGCGCGTGCCCTTCAGTCGCGCACTCGAAATGATTGCCTCGCGCGAGATCGAGGACGCCAAGACCATCATCGGCCTGCTGCTCGCCGCCGAGCGCCTCGGCATCAAAACGGGCGACGTGGCCGAGACGACCGTGCCTTAATCCGAAATCGGAAATCGGTTTGACCCTTTGCCGCCGCGTCTCTTACACTCGCGTGCGTGAGCACGCCTTTAAGACCGCTTCCCCAAGACAACTCCGAGAGCCGGACGCCGACGCCGTCTGAGCGGCGCGTCGTCAATCCCGACGATCCGCCCTGGGGGATACCCGGCGCGGTGGGCGTCTGTCTCCTCAGTTTCGTCCTGATGCTGTTGGTGCAGGCCACCTTCCTGCTCGCCTACGCCGTGCGGCGCGGCATCCCCTTCACGCCGCAAGCCTTCACCGAGTTCGCGTCGAAAGACCTGGCCGCGATTGTCGTCGAAATCCTCTCCATCCCCGCGGCACACATACTCACGCTCGGCCTCGCGTGGATGCTGGTGACGAGGTTCGGCAAGTATCCGTTTTTTCAGTCGCTCGGCTGGGAGCCGGACGCGAGACTGACGTTCTGGCGGTGCGCCGGACTGTCGGTCGTGCTGCTCGTCGCCGGGTGGGGAATCGTCCAGCTCACCGGCAATCCCGAAACCGCGCTCGACCGCCTCATCGAAAGCTCGCGCGGGGCGGCGCTGGCAACCGCCTTCGCCGCAACCTTCACCGCTCCGCTCGTCGAGGAGATCATCTTTCGCGGCCTGCTCTACTCCGCCCTCACGCGTCTGGTCGGGACAGTCGGCGCGGTGGCCGTTGTGTTTCTCATCTTCGCCTTGATACACGTCCCGCAGTACTGGCCCAACTTCGGCGTCATCGGAACGATCCTCCTCCTGAGCTTCGTCCTCACAGCCATCCGCGCGCGCACGGGCAAGCTTTTGCCGTGCTTCCTCATTCACCTGTTCTTCAACGGCATCCAGTCCTTTCTCATCGTCCTCAACCCGTACCTCGAACGCCTCGCGCCGCAAAAGTCGCCCGCACCCGGCGCGCTGCTTCACGCCATCAAGCTCCTCTCACGCATCCACTTCTGACATGGCTTACGATGTCGTAGTCGTTGGCGGGGGCATCGGCGGGTTGACGGCGGCGGCGCTTTTGGCTGCGCGCGGGGTAGGCGTCTGCCTGCTTGAGCGCGAGCCGCGCGCCGGGGGGTGCTGCGCCGCGTTTGAAGCCTTCGGCCACCGCTTCGAGGCGGGCGCGGGGCTTTACGCCTCCTGGCAGCCGGGTGAGATTCACGAGCGCGTGTTCGCCGAGCTTCCGGTCGCGCCACCCGAAGTGCGCGAGGTCGAGCCTGCATACGTCGTGCGACTGCCTGACGGCGAGGACGTTCGCGTCGGCGGCGAGTTTGGAGAGTTCGCGGAGCGCCTGCGCTCTGCCTTCCCCGAATGCGCCGACGCCGCCGTCAACTTCTACCGCGAGGCGGCGCAGGTCGCCGACGCGCTTGGACGCGCTGCGCGCCGCTTCCCTTCGCTCGCCACCCTCTCGAAGCTCCAGCGCATGAGGCTCGCTTTAAGTGAAGCGCGCCTCTCTTCAACCATCCTCGCGCGCGCCGACGAGACCGCCGCGCAACACCTCTCGAACACCTCCGCGCGCTTCCGGCGCTTCCTCGACGCGCAGCTCCAAATCTTCGCGCAGGCGGCGTCGGACGACTGCGCCTACCTCTACGCCGCGGTCGCGCTCTCGCAGCCCGCGCGCGGGATGTACGCCATCGCGGGCGGCGCGCAGGCGTTGGCCGACGCGCTCGTCGAGGCGATAAAGCTGTGCGGCGGCACGGTGCGTCTGAACGCGACGGCCCTGCGTCTGGCTTACGACTCGCGCGGGCGCGCGGCGGGCGTCTGTCTCCTGAGCAGCGAGACGTTGGAAGCACGACGCGCCGTCGTCAGCAACCTCACCGTCTGGGACACCTACGGCAAGCTCGTCGGCGCGGGCCGCACGCCCGACGCGGTTCGCGCGAGTTTGAAGTCTCTTCGCGGCTGGGGCGCATACCAGATGTTCCTGAGCCTCGACGAAGAGGCCGCGAGGCGTCTGCCCGCCGGTCACGTCCTCGCCTTAACAGACCGGCACGAAGGCGAGCCGTTCGACCCCGAACGCTCGCTCCTCATGCTCGGCGCAGCGCCCGACTGGGACGCGCGCGCGCCCGCGGGCAAGCGCGCCGCGACCGTCTCGTCTTTCACGGACGCCGAAGCGTGGTTCTCGTTTCACGCGGACGAATCGGAGCACGAGGCGCAGGACGCACGCGCGCTCGAAGAGCGTTGGGGCCGTCTCCACGCGGCGCTGCCGGAGTTGGGCGCGGGCGCGGAGGTGATCGAGACGGCGACGCCGCGCGTCACTTACGAGCGGACGCGGCGCAGGCTGGGCATGGTGGGCGGCGTGGGGCAGTCGCTCTCAGTCTTCGGCGCGAACGCGTTGACGCACAGGACTCCGGTCGCAAACCTCTTCATGGTCGGCGATACGGTCTTTCCCGGCAACGGCGTCGCCGCCGTCACGCAGTCGGCCCTCGTCGTCGCCGACGAAATCGCCCCGCCGCGGCGTTGACCGCTGGCGGGGCGAAGTAGTCTTTCAGTCTCATCCGGCGGGCCGGAAAGCACACGGGCCGCAAACTTCAACGGCCCTCAAGCTTCAAGGGCGCGAGCTTGGGTCTCTTGAGCGTTCGGGCATGGGCCGGTCAACGTCGTTGCGGCTCGGAATTTCGCGCACGGGCTGCCCCGTAGACGGCGGAGGCGAGGGCGACCCGCCACCGCGAGGGCTGCCCCCGAAGTTCCCCGGATAAGTGTTGCTTCCGGGGTTGCTCCCTGTGTTTCTTGGATTGCCGCCGCTGCCGTTATTGCCGGTCGGGTTCGTGTTGTTGACGATTGGGCGATAGCCGCCCAGACCACAGGAGCCGCAGTAGGTCGCGGGCAAGAAGAGCCAACTGTCGTACCCGACTCCATAGGGCGAACTCCAACCGTAGCCGAATGGCAGGAACGTGTAGCACCCGACGCGCCTGCTGAAGAACCACACGCCGGAGTACTGCGCGGAGAAGAGATAGTTGAAGCTGTTGCTGGCGAGCAAAGTCCGGTTCTGTCGGTTGTTGAGCTTCTCGTTCTCCTTCGCCAGTTCCCTGCCGCGTTCGCGGCTCCACAGGTCGAGGGCGTCGCGTCCGTTCTTGTCGAGCTTCGCCACCTCTTCGACGCCGCCCGCGCCGACGCGCGCGACGTAGCCGCCTTTGACGACTTGCGCCGCCGCGCCCTCGCCGATGACCGCGCGGCCCTTCTGGACTGCGACTTCGGTCACGCCCGACGACAGCACGTTGAAGCGATAGACGCCGCTGAGGACGATGTGGACGCGCGCCTGCGGCGTGGCAACGGCGATGTCGAGGCCGAGCTTGTCGTAGCCCACCGCCTCGACGACGGCGCTGCCGCGCGCGAGCCTGAGACGCAGGTTGTCGAGCGAGGCGTCAACCAGCTCGAACTCCGTGGACTCGCCGGCGCGGAAGTAAGAGCCGGGATTCAAGAGCACCTCGACGCGACCGTCAAGGCCGGTGCGAACCGCGTCGCCCGACTTCAGGTCGTCATTCGTCTTCAAACGCTGCCAGTCGGCCTCGCCTTCGCGCCGCGTCCTCACGTCGCCGTTGACGAAGTTGACGCCTCCGGCGCGCGCCGAGATGAAATGTTCCTCGCGGTTCTGCGCGCGTGCGGACGCGACCGCAAAGGCCGTCAGGATGGACAGGGCGACGAGACTTCTCAGAGAGGTCTCAAAAATCTTTTTCACGCTTGCATTCATGTGGACACCTCTTCCGCGAACATACGGGGCAGCAGAGGGAGAGTTTTCCGTATTTGCGCCGCAAGCATACTCCCACACCAACGACACGGCAAGGGTTTATTTGGAAAACGTCGAGGGGGACGTGGGTTGGGCCGCCCTTCAAAAGTCGGGTCTGAGCATACTGACCCGGCACGCTGGGCATCTCTTACTGACCCAGCGCGATAGGCATCGCCGCCGCCGCGTCCGCCTCCGCGCCGCGGACGATTGTCACCACTTCGCCCTCGACGCGCACGCGCGTGAGCAACGCCCCCTCGCGCCACACGCGTTCCGGGTCGCCCTCCGTCGTCGAAGCAGCGGCGGAGGCGCGGCCCGCGAGGAGCGCGTTGTAGGCGCGGAAGAACTCCAGCGCGTCCGAAGGCTTGTCCCAGATGGTCTTCCAGACGAAGAGCGGCGCGTGGCCCTCGCGCTCGAAGAGGTAGGTTCGGTCGCCGCCCCAGCCGGCGGCTGCGCGCCGCGCCTCTTCCGCGGGGATGCCCGCCAGCAGCAGACCGCGCACGCCGACCTCGCCGAGCGGCGTCGTGGCCGTCAGACGCCAGCCTTCATCGGCGAAGCCCTGATCGTCGAGCACGACCTCGCGCGGCTGCTCGTTCGACAGATACTTTTCGGGGTGGAGCACCTGCTCGCTTGAGGCGGGCGGGCGGCGGAACACGTCGTCGAGACGGACGGCGGGGCGCGCACGCCGCATCGCTTCGACGAAGCGCAGGCCGTCGCGGTAGCGAAAGATGAAGGTCTCCGTCAGCAGCGGCGGGAAGAACGCGCCGATGCCTTTGCGATACGCGGCGTAGCGCTCGTCCTCCTCGCGCGCGATGTCGTCGAGCGACTTGTGCGACCAAGCCTCGCCCTGCTCGACCCTCCGCTCGACGCTCACGGCGTCGCCCTCGACGAGGGCGAAGGCCGCCTCCTCGCGGTCGAAGCTGAAGGGGCGCGCGGTAATCATCTTGAGGAGGTCGAAGTGCTGATCCTGTAGCGCGTGGACGAACTCGTGCGCGAGCAGCCCCTCGTCGCGGAAGCCTTTGGGGGCATCGGAAACGAGGAGCACCTGCTTGTCGAGCGGCGAGTAGGTCGCGCCTGCGGTCGCCGCCGTGAAGCTGACGGCGAGCGAGGCCAGGTCTGTGCCTTCCGGCAGCATCCCGCCCGCGACCGCCAGGCGGCTCAGGTTTTTCAAGTCGTCCGTGCCGAGCACGTCGGCAATCTCCTTCGTGCGCGTCCCGTACTCCCAGCCCGAAAGCTCCGTCATCCCGACTTCGCCCGTCCAATCCAGACCGCGCACGCTCGACGCTTCCGCCATCGCGCGCTCACGCAGAGCCTTCAGGCGCGGCGAGAGCGGGCGCTGTGGGAGCGGCGGCAAACTCCTTTGCACAGGCGCTGGCTCCGCCGTCGCCAGCGCGGGCGCGACGACGCGCGAGCGCGAGCGCTTGACCACGAAGACGGCCAGCCCTGCGGCCACGACCGCGAGGATGAGCACGAAGATGACGAAGCGGCTGCCCCTGGTTCGCATAATCAAAGCTTAGACGCGCGAAACAACGCCCGCGCTGCCGCTAAAAGCGCCCGCGCCTCGGCCCTTCGAGTCTGCTCGCGTCAGACGGAGGCTGCGAAAAATCCTGCATCCGCGCCCGCGTCGTGCGTAAGTGATATACTCCGCGCGAGGGCTGACGAATGAGCACCAAGATTAGCACTTCACCGCTGGTCAAGACCTACACGCTCGAAGAGTTCTGGCATCTTCCTGACCCGTCCGACAGGTCGAAGCTCGAACTCATCGCCGGAGTTCTCTATATGTCCCCACCGCCCGAATACACCCACGACGACGTTGTGAAACGGCTCATCCGCTTACTGACCCTGCATCTCGCCACGACGGACGACAGAGGCAGTCTTTACGTCCCGCGCGCGGCTATCTGGACGAGCGCGCGGACGTACCTCGAACCCGACCTGTTCTACGTCTCCGAGGAACTCGCCGCGCGCCTCGACCCGGAGCGCCGCACGACCGCCGACCTCGTCGTCGAGGTCATCTCGCCCGGCTCGGCCATCTACGACCGGAACACGAAGGCCGACACCTACGGCGCGCTCGGCGTGCGCGAACTGTGGCTGGTTGACGAGGCGGCTGAGACCGTCGAGGTGCGCCGACAACTCGGCGGCAACTTCGATGAGGGCCAGTTGTTCAGCCGCGGCGCGCAGATTGAATCAACCATCTTGCCCACCCTCAAGCTGTCCGTCGAGCAGTTGTTCACCGACTAAGAAAAGTCAGAAGTCAGAACGCCGCAACGATGAACTGAAAACTAATTGTCTTCAGTTCATCGTTGCGGCGTTCTGACTTCTGACTTTCATTTAGCGAAGTAGCCGCGCCTGCCGCGCGCGACGGCGTTGCTGTGCTGCGGGAGCGTGACGCGGATCGTGCGCCAGCGACCGTCGCGCAGCTTGTTGGTCGGGCGGTAGGAGAGGCTGTAGACGGTTCCGAGGTCGGCGACGACGCGCTCGTATGCGCCCGCGAGGTCTTCGAGTTTTTCCACCTCGTAGAAGGCTCCGCCTCCTGCCTGAGCCAACTCTTCGAGCCGGTCGTGCGCGAGGTCGAAGGTTTCGGGCTGGATGTCGAGCGGGCTGAAAGCCTCGTACTCCGTGCTCGTCCAGACGGTGTAGACGATGCCCTCGAACTCCTGCACGCGGCTGCGCAACTCCTCGTAAGGCAGAGTCGAGCCGACGCCCGTGACGTTCGGCAGCGTCGAGTCCAGGCCGTCGCTCATCAGGATGACTGCATGACGGCGCGCGGGGTCGGCTGTGCGGTTCAGGTAGTTGAGCGCGTAGTCGAGCGAGTCGTAGAGGCGCGTGTCGCCCTTCGGCTGGGCGATGCGTTCAATGGCCGACGCGAGCGCGGCGCGGTCGCTCGTCGGCGGCGAGACGACGTTGGTTTCGCCCGCGAAGGTGACGATGGCGACGCGGTCTTGCGGACGCGTCGCGGCGACGAAGCGGCGCGCGGCGGCGCGTATCGTGTCGGTGACGCGAGCCGTCGAGCCGGAGAGGTCGAGCAGGAGTAGGAGGTCGAAGGGCGCTTCCGCCGACTCGAAGTGCTCGACGTGCTGCTCGGCCCCGTCCTCGAAAACTTTAAAGTCATTCGCCGTGAGTCCGACGAGACCGCGCCCGCTCGCGCGGTCAACCACGGAGACGTTGGCCGTCACGAGGTCTGACTCGACGCGCACGACCTCGTCCTCATTAACCTCCTGCGGCGTCTCGGCAGGCTGCGGCGCGGGCGGGCGGGCGGGCGCGGGCTGCGACTCTTCGGGCGCGTCCTTCACGCGCGGCGGACGAGTCGGCGCGAACTGGCCCGTCGCCTGCTCCGCCACACTGTTCTCCGCGTCAAGAGTTGTCAGGCTGATGTGGCCGCGGCCCGAAAAAAGGTTGACGGCGTGGCCGCCCGCACCGAGTCGCGCCTGAAGCTTTCCGTGCAGGACGCGCCCGCCCGCACCCGCGGTTTCGACGCCTTCGCCGAGCGTCACCGTCCCGTTCAGAGACTGCGCGGTGATGCCTGCGTCCGCCTGCGGGGGCAGCGCGAGCGTCAGGTCGCCGGAGATCGTCTGCGCGTCGAGCGAGGCGGTCAGACCCTTTACGTCCAGCGTGCCGTCGGATGTGTAAACCTTCAGACGCGTCGAGGCGGGCACACGCAGGATGAGGTCAACGCGCGGCGCGGCGGCGGCAGGCCCGGCGCTCTCGACTTTGATCGTCAGAAGTCTCTCGGTGTGCGAGACGCTGACCGGCAGGCCGCGCCGCGTCGTCCTCGCGGCGCTCTGCACGACCGCCGAAAGGGCGACGTGATCCTCCGGCCAGACTTCCACACGCACCCCGCCGCGCCGGTTCTCGACCAACAACCCGCCGCCCGTTGGCAGGGCAATGTTCAGGACGCCCCGCCCGTCGCCTTCACCCGACTGCGCCGCCCCTGCGGGAGCGACGCCCGGCAGCAAAGCGAGCAGCAGCGACAGCACGAGCACGGACGCCAAACGCGCCGCCCTCACACGCCCCTGCCTGTGTCTCGACAAAGCCACTTCGGTTTGATGCCTACCGGACGGCGTGCCGGTTGCCGACAATCTGCCCCCGCCGGAATTCGCCACCGCGCAAGTTTACCAGCGCGAGGCCAGTCTCAGGGAAGATAAACGGCTGAAGCACGCGAAACGGCGCGAAGCTTTCCCTTGAGCTTCGCGCCGTTTCGCGTGCTTCAGAGCAGATTTCGATTGAGCGGAGGGCGACTTCAACTGCCCCACCCCTGACATTCAATCGAGATGCGATTCGGCGAGTGAAATGCGTTCGAGCGAGTCGGCTTAGCTGCCGCTCATGTCGGACGCAGGTTACTCAATCATGTCGAGCATCGAGCCGTTGCTGCCGGGCTTCAACGCTTGCGCGGCGGTCGTCGCGCCCATGTTGCTGAGGCGCAGCAGGAGGTTGCCGGGGTTCGAGGCGTAGGCGAGGGCGTCCTCCTTCTTGACGACGCCCTCGCGGACGAGTTGTTCGAGGACGCCGTCGAAGGTCTGCATACCGTCGAGGTCGCCCTGCTCCATCGCGTCTATCAGCGATCTGCCTTCGCGGTCGCCGTGCTCCATGTACTCGCGCGTGCGCGCGTTCGACTTGAGAATCTCGACGGCGGCGACGCGGCCCCGCCGGTCGGCGCGCGGCAAGAGGCGTTGCGAGACGATGAAGCGGAACGTCTGCGCCAGGCGTGTGCGGATGGACTGCTCCTCGTTTTTGGGGAAGACGCCGATAATGCGGTCAACCGTCTTCGACGCGTCAATCGTGTGCAGGGTCGAGAGGACGAGGTGTCCGGTCTCGGAGGCTTCGAGCGCGACCTCGATGGTCTCGCGGTCGCGCATCTCGCCGACGAGGATGACCTTCGGAGCCTGTCGCAGCGCCGCGCGCAGGGCGAGGGCGAAGCTCGGCGTGTCGGAGTGAAGCTCGCGCTGATGTATGGTCGAGCGTTTGTGCGCGTGCAGGAACTCGATGGGGTCTTCGATGGTGACGATGTGGTAAGCCTTCGCCTCGTTGATGAGGTCTATGACGGCGGCGAGCGTCGTTGACTTGCCGGAGCCGGTGGGGCCTGTGACGAGCACGAGGCCGTTCTTGAGGCCGGCGATCTCCTTGAGGACGCCGGGCAGGTTGAAGTCGCTCCACTGCGGCGGGCGCGGCGGGATGACGCGCATGACGATGGCGTGCGAGCCGCGCTGCATGAAGATGTTGACGCGGAAGCGCGCGAAACCGGGCGCGCTGAAGGAGAGGTCTGCCGAGCCGAGCTTCTCAAGGCTCTCCGCCGCCGTCTGGTGGTTGCCCAGAATCAGATTGGCGATAGACGCCGTGTGCGCCGGCAGGAGTTTGTCCAAACCCGGCACGGGGACGGCCTGTAGCTCGCCCATCAGCTCGACCTGTGGCGGGCGGCCCGGCGAAAAGATCAGGTCGCTCACCTTGTCCGAAACCGAAAGCATGCGTTGCAGGACGTTGAGGAAGTTAAGCGGCGGCGGCGTGCCCGCGGGCGGCGGCGCAGAGAAAGGCGCTTGCGGTGTGCTCATTAAAAAATGCTCCGGGTTTTGCTTCTGGTAGTGAGTCTTTCGGATGCGAGACGGGTGCGGGTCGTGCGAGAGGTTCGCGGAACTTTCCGTTTGCCCCCAAGTCTAAGATGACAGAAGGGCGCGCGGCTTGGCAAGTGGTTTTTGCCGTGTCCGGGGCCGCGCGTCAACGGCTGGGCGGGCACGCGGCAAACTCCCGTTAATAGTTGTAACTGAAATGACACGGGAAGTGCAAACAACCGTGCCCGCTTCAGCGTACATCAGAGTGTTGTCGGGGCGAGCGCCGCGAAGGTTTTCGACAGAAGAGGCGCGGGCCACCGAACTTTCGGGAAGGAGGGGCAGTTGCTATGGCGACGTATCGTGATCCGGTGAGAGCTTTCGCCCCCCTGGAGATCATCGAGCGCCTGCTGGAGATTCGCGCGGAGGCGGGCCACACGCCCGCGATCTTCATGCACGAGACCGACGACCTCGTGGCCTACTTCGACGCCTACGGCTTCGACGTTTACGCCTTCGACGACGCAGAGGCCGAGTTCCGCTACGGTAAATACCGCGCCCCGCTCGCGCCCGGCGGCGACCACGCGCACGAGTCTGTGACGACACACTAGCCCGAAGGCGAAAGTAAAAAGGCAAAAGGCAAAAGTGAAGAGGTCATCCTCCCTTCTTTTGCCTTTTGCCTTTTTACTTTCGCCTTGAGTCAGAGAGCTTTGATGATGACGAAGGTCACGTCGTCGGTTGCGCCGCGCCTGCCCGACCACTCGTAAATGTCATTGTAGATGAAGTCAATCATCTCGCGTGCGCGCCGGTCGCGGCTGGCCTCGACGGCATCCGCGAGCCGCCCGCGCCCGTACTCCACGCCTTCCGGGCTGGTCGCCTCGGTCGCGCCGTCGGTGTAGAGGACGAGTATCTGGCCGGAGTCAATCGGCAGGTAGTATTCGTAGTAGCGCGTGTCTTTGAAGAGGCCGAGCGGGAGTCCGCCGCGCTCGATGAAGCGGCGGCTGCCGTCCGCGCCGAGCAGAAGCGGTGGGTTGTGTCCGGCGTTGACGAAGGCGAGCGTGCGGTTCGTCGCGTCGAGCATGCCGTAGAAGGCCGTCACGAACTGGTGCTGCTCGATTGATTCCCAGAGAAGGTAGTTGACCTTCGCCATTCCGACGTTCGGCGCGTAGCCGATGTGGATCGCTGCGCGCAAAGAGGCGCGCAGGAAGGACATCAGGAGCGAAGCGGGCACGCCCTTGCCCGACACGTCGGCGATGACGAGGCCGAGGTGGTCGTCGTAGGGCTTGACGAAGTCGTAGTAGTCGCCCGACACCTCTTCGGTCGAGAAGTTGTAGGCCGAGATGTCGAAGCCTTCGAGTTCGGGGTCGCGCTCCGGCAGCAGCGCGAGCTGCACCTGACGGGCGACTTCGAGCTGCGCTTCGAGACGCTTCTTCTCGACCAACTGCTCGTGCAGCATCGCCTTCTCGATGATGATGGCGACCTGCGAGGCCAGAAGCAGCAAGACCTGTCGGTCGTCCTCGGTGTAGGCGTCCGGTTCGTCGGATTCGAGGTCGAAAACGCCTGTGACTTCATCGTTCGAGATGATGGGCGCGACCAGTTCGGAGCGCGTCTCATGCCGCGCGTTGACGTAGCGCGCGTCTTTGCTAACGTCGGGCACGACGACGGCCTCGCCATTTTGCGCGACCCAGCCGATCAGCCCCTCGCCGAGCTTGAGCCGCAGTTCCATCATCTCTTCCAGGTCGTAGCCGCGCACGGCCTCGGCGTGGAAGATGAGCGAGGCGGTGCCGCCCTCGCTGAGGTGCGGGTCGCGGCGGATGATGTAGATGCCCGCCGCGTCATAAGGCAGGAGCGAGTCGAGCGTGTCCATCACCTGCGCCAGAACCTCTTCGAGGTTGAGCGAACGGCTGATCTTCTTCGTGATCTCAAGCAGCAGGCGCAGCTTGTCCGTCACCGTCAGCTCGGAAGCGTTCACGCCCATGTCTGCGGTCTCTTCGGCCATAAGCAGGAGATTATAGCAAAGGATGACGGGGAGACGGGGCGAAAGG
>DATARW010000078.1:45000-66432 GCA_036263975.1 Pyrinomonadaceae bacterium | reverse complement strand
CACGATTGGTGCGGGCTGCCGACGCGACGAACATGAACACGAACAGGACGATTAACAACTCGACAGCCGAGATTTATGTCACCACAGGCCGGACGGATTCGTGATAAAGTTTAGTTCATCTCCGCCGAACGTGCGGCGGGCATTTACCGGCTTTACCGTTGAAACTGACATGGCAAGAATAGACGAGCTTTTAATAACGGCGAGGCAGAATAACGCTTCCGACCTTCACCTGAGCAGCGGCTCCGCCCCGTACCTCCGTCTCCACGGCGAGATGCTGAAGTTGAAATACCGAGACATCTCGGCGGAGATCTGTCAGAGACTGATCTTCGACATCCTGTCGGATAAACAGAAGGAGACGTTCCAGGAAAACATGGAGCTGGATTTCAGCTATCATGTGCAGGGGACGGGGCGTTTCCGCGTCAACGTTTTCATGCAGCGGAGGGGCATCGGCGCGGTCTTCCGCCTCATCCCCGAGACGATCAGCACGACCCAGGAACTGGGTCTTCCCGAACACCTCCTCGACCTCATAGACGTTTCGGAGGGGCTGATTCTGGTCACCGGCCCGACCGGGTCGGGCAAAAGCACCACGCTGGCTTCGCTCGTCTTCACGATCAACACGAGCCGCCGCGCGCACATCGTCACCATCGAAGACCCCATCGAGTTCGTCCACAACAACGAGTTGTCGTTGATTAACCAGCGCGAGGTTTCGAGTCACACCCGCTCGTTCAGCAACGCTCTGCGCGCCGCGCTGCGCGAAGACCCCGACATCGTTCTGGTGGGCGAGATGCGTGACCTGGAGACGATATCTTTGGCCCTCACGGCGGCAGAGACCGGGCACCTCGTCTTCGCCACGCTGCACACGAACAGCGCCGTCAAGACGGTTGACCGCATCATTGATGTCTTCCCCGAAACACAGCAGGCACAGATACGCGCCATGCTCTCCGAAAGTCTGCGGGGCGTCGTCGCGCAGGCTCTGCTCCCCCGCGCCGACGGGAAGGGCCTCGCCCCGGTCGTCGAACTCCTCGTCAACACGCCGGCGGTGTCTAACCTCATCCGCGAGGGTAAGGCTCACCAGATATATTCCACCATGCAGACCGGTCGGGCGCACGGCATGAGCACCTTCGAGGCATCGGTCAACGACCTCATCAGGAACGGGATCATCTCGAAGGAGGTGGGACAAAACTTCCTCTTACGCCGGACCGCCGGCAGCAGGTCTGTGAAATAAACAGTAGGTCTGTGAAATAAACCGGAGCCAGTCCGCGACAGTCTTTTCGGTGCAGGCAAGGCTCTCCTCAACTTTCAACTCCCCGCCGCCCGTCAATTCCGCAAAGCTCCCCTTGCGGGAATGGGGTTAGGAATCATCCCATTCCTCTCTGCACTTGCTGCTTTTCATCCTTGACAAGAATCCGGAGGTGCAAGCACAATCGCTGCTCGCCTCCGGCGCTTCGTCTTTCACTTCGGATAACACAGGCCGACCTTTCAAGACATGACCGTCACTCGAACAGTCGCCGAGACTTCCCTGCCGAGGCTCAGTCTCCTTCGACGCGGCAAGGTGCGCGACGTTTACGAGGTTGACGAAGAGCGCCTGCTCTTCGTCGCCACCGACCGCATCTCCGCCTTCGACTGCGTCCTGCCCACACAGATCGAGCGCAAGGGTGAAGTGCTCACCGCGCTCTCGCGCTTCTGGTTCGAGCGCCTCGCGCACGTCGCGCCGCATCACCTCATCACCAACGACATCGAGCGCATGCCCGACGCGGTTCGCGAGAACGCCGATGTGCTCCGCGGTCGCTCGATGCTCGTCCAACGCACCGAGGTCTTCCCGGTCGAGTGCGTCGTGCGCGGCTACCTCGCCGGTTCGGGCTGGAAGGATTACCAGCGCACGGGTGAGGTCTGCGGCCACAGGCTGCCGCCGTCCTTGCGCGAGTCGGACAAGCTCGCCGAGCCGATTTTCACGCCCGCGACGAAAGCGGAAGTGGGACATGACGAGAACATCAGCGAGTCGCGCATGAGCCAGATCGTCGGCGCGAAAGTGACCGAGCATTTGCGCGACACCACGCTCGCGCTCTACCGCGAAGCCGAAACATACGCGCGCAGCCGCGGCATCATCATCGCCGACACGAAGTTTGAATTCGGGCGCGGACGCGACGGGCGCGTCCTGCTCGTGGACGAGGCGCTGACGCCCGACTCCTCGCGCTTCTGGCCCGCCGACGCTTACGCGCCCGGCGGCCCGCAGCCCTCTTTCGACAAGCAGTTCGTGCGCGACTACCTCGAAACGCTTCCGTGGGACAAGCGCCCGCCCGCGCCGCCGCTCCCGCCCGAAGTGGCCGCGGCAACAACCGGGCGATACCTCGAAGCGTACCGCATGCTCACGGGGGAAGAGCTTTGAGCCTGAAGCTGTCAGCGGTCAGCTTTCAGCTTTGAACGTAACCGGCACCATGTTTATTCCACGCCACAGGCAGCGGCAGAGCAAAAGCTGACCGCTCAGTGCTGACCGCTGATAGCTTTCCATGACTGTTTTCGACCTGTTCGTGCTCGCGATTGTCGGGGCGTCGGTGGTCGCGGGCGCTCTGCGCGGGTTCGTGCGCGCGCTCATCGCGACCCTGGGCCTCGTTCTCGGCCTCTTCGTCGCGGCGCACACATACGAGCCTGCGGGGTCTCTGCTCCGGAGTCTCGGCCTCGTCCAATCAAACGCCGCGGCGCACGCGGGCGGCTTCCTTCTGGTCGCGGGGCTGTTGCTCCTGGCGGGTTTCGTCGTCGGCGAGTTCGCCAAGTCGGGTCTGAGGCGCGTGCGGCTCGGATGGCTCGACCGCGTGCTCGGCGCGGGCTTCGGCTTCCTGCGCGGCGTGGGCGTCTGCTCGGTCGTCTATCTGGCGCTCACGGCCTTCCCCGTGAGGCTCGAATCGGTCGCGCAGGCGCGCACGGGGCCGGCGCTCGCCGAGGGCGCGCGTCTGCTCGCGCTCTGCACCTCGACGGACGTGCGCGCGCGCTTCCTCGCGGAGTACCGACGCCTGTCCGCTTAACTTTCTTTCACAAGCAGGGGAACTGTTCGGGTATTGAGACTTTCTAATTCCATCGCACGGAGTCACCCATGCAGATGCGCGCCCGACTCGAAGCCCTGATTGACGAAATGCTCGACGGCCAAATCATGCTCGACGAGGCCGTCACCGAGTTCGAGAAGCTTTACATCCAGAAGGCGCTGGCGCGCAACAAAGAGCACCTCTCACGCACTGCCGCCTCGCTCGGCATCCACCGCAACACGCTCTCAAAGCGCGTCGCAACCTACCGCACCCAGGAACGCGCCTCCACCAACCACCGCGCGCGCAAGTCCGCGCCGCGCCGCAAGCGTTGAGTTTCGCCGTCAACACTTCCGCCCGCCCCTCGATCTGCCGCCGGTCTGTTTGACAATCGCGACAGGCATGCTATATTTTTAGCAGTCCCGTTGGGAGAGTGCCAGAAACAGGCCATTATGCCAGCAAAACGGGCCGGATTGCGCCTCCATCGGCAGCACTCCGCGGACGAGAGCGCCAGAGTTTTGGCTCATGCAATCAAACTAAACCACCACTCATTACGGCTGACACGGAAAGGAGCTTTATGGCTACGAACATCAAACCCCTGCACGACAGAGTGATCTTGAAGCGCATCGAGGAAGGCGAGCAGGTGCGCGGCGGCATCATCATCCCCGACACGGCGAAGGAGAAGCCGCAGGAGGGCGAAGTGATCGCCGTCGGCGACGGCAAGCGCAAGGACGACGGCGAGCGCATCCCGCTCGACGTAAAGGCCGGCGACCGCGTGCTCTTCGGCAAGTACAGCGGCTCGGAGATCAAGCTCGACGGCGAGGAGTATCTCATCATGCGCGAGGACGAAATCCTCGGCGTCATCGAGCGCGCCGGCGCGGCGAGCGGCAAGAAGGGCGGCAAGTAGTCCTAAGGACTTCTGCCGCCTTTCGTTTGTGAGACATCTACAGAAGTCGGAATACTGAAGGAGAAGGAACTGACATGGCAAAGCAAGTTATTCACGGCGAAGAGTCGCGCGCGGCCATCCTGCGCGGCGTCAACCAGCTCGCCGACGCGGTCAAGATCACGCTCGGCCCCAAGGGGCGCAACGTCGTGCTCGACAAGAAATTCGGCTCGCCCACCATCACCAAGGACGGTGTGACCGTCGCGAAGGAGATCGAGTTGAAGGACTCGCTCGAAAACATGGGCGCGCAGATGGTGCGCGAGGTCGCGTCGAAGACCTCGGACGTGGCCGGCGACGGCACCACGACCGCGACCGTGCTCGCGCAGGCCATCTTCCGCGAGGGTGTGAAGACCGTGGCGGCGGGCGCGAATCCGATGGCCCTGAAGCGCGGCATTGACAAGGCGGTCGAGCGCGCCACCGAGGAGATCAAGCGCATGTCGAAGCCTGTGAAGGGCGACGCCATCGCGCAGGTCGGCACGATCTCGGCGAACGGCGACCGCACCATTGGCGAGATGATCGCCAAGGCGATGGAGACCGTCGGGCGCGATGGCGTCATCACGGTCGAAGAGTCGCGGACGATGGAGACCGAGCTGGACGTGGTTGACGGCATGCAGTTCGACCGCGGCTACCTCTCGCCCTATTTCGTGACCGACCCGGAGAGGATGGAGGCGGTGCTCGACAACCCGCTCATCCTCATCCACGAGAAGAAGATCAGCTCGATGAAAGACCTCCTGCCGCTCCTGGAGCAGATTGCGAAGATGAGCAAGCCGCTGCTGATTATCGCGGAGGATGTCGAAGGCGAGGCGCTGGCGACTCTGGTCGTCAACAAGCTGCGTGGCACGTTGAACGTGGCCGGGGTCAAGGCTCCGGGCTTCGGCGACCGCCGCAAGGCGATGCTCGAAGACATCGCTATCCTGACGGGCGGCAAGGTCATCTCGGAAGACCTCGGCATCAAGTTGGAGAACGTACAACTCTCCGACCTCGGTCGTGCCAAGAAGGTCACGATTGACAAGGACAACACCACCATCATTGACGGCGCGGGCAAAGAGTCGGACGTGCAGGGGCGCGTCAAGGTCATCCGCGCGCAGATCGAGGACACGTCCTCGGACTACGACCGCGAGAAGTTGCAGGAGCGGCTCGCCAAGCTCGTCGGCGGCGTGGCCGTCATCAAAGTCGGCGCGGCGACCGAGACCGAGTTGAAGGAGAAGAAGGCTCGCGTCGAGGACGCGATGCACGCCACGCGCGCCGCGGTCGAGGAAGGGATAGTTCCGGGCGGCGGCGTCGCGCTCGTGCGCGCGGCGAAGGCGCTCGACAAGTTCAAGGCGAGCGAGGACGGCGAGGGCGACCCGGACGAGCAGATCGGCGTCACCATCGTGCGCCGCGCGCTGGAAGAGCCGCTGCGCCAGATCGTGCAGAACGCCGGCAAGGAAGGCGCGGTCATCGTCGAGAAGGTGCGCGAAGGTAAGAAGGAATCTTACGGCTACAACGCCGCGACCGAGAAGTTCGGCGACCTCGTCGAGGAGGGCGTGATTGACCCGGCGAAGGTGACGCGCACGGCCTTGCAGAACGCGGCCTCCATCGCCGGACTCATGCTAACGACCGAGGCGCTCGTCTCCGAGATTCCCGAAGACGACAAGACGCCCGCAATGCCCGGCGGCATGGGCGGCGGCATGGGCATGTAGGAAGCGTCCGGCTTCTGAATCGAAAGCGGCTTCGCTCCGAACCGGACGAAGCCGCTTTTTTTTGAAACGCGCGCTGTTTAGAAACGGGCTTCGAGCACGCCGTCTCTCGTCGTCCCGTGACGCAAGGTCAACTCAGGGTAAGGCGCGTGTTCGGCCAACGCGCTTTCGAGGCCGAGGAGTTTTTCGGCGTCGAGTATGGCCGGCTCCGCGCCCTCGATTTCGAGGAAGAGTCCGAAGGGCAGCTCGTCAACGACGACTTCGACGCCGCGGACGTGCCAGGTCGCGCGCCGCTTCTCGTAGACGAGCGCGGGGCGGTAGCCGAGGGCTTCGAGTATGTCGGCGAGCGCGTCGGCGTCCGACACCTCGGTTTCATCCTCGCGCTGCCGCTTGATGGCCGACCCGCCTTCCTCGCGCTCTTTGAAGGTGAAGAAGGCGCGGCTTCCCTTTCGTCGCAGACGGAGCACGCGGCGGCGCGGGTCGAGGCCCGGCCCCGTGTAGATCGTGTTCTCCTCAAACTCTGCGCTCCCCTCGCCTTCAGCGCCGACCTCTTCCAGACGACGCCGCACGGCGTCGCCCTGCTCACGCGTGAGCCGATATTTTTTCTCGACTTCTATCGCCATGTCTCCGCATTATACTCAGGCTCTCGGATTCCACGTCACGTCTGACGTACCCACTTGAGCACTTCGGGAATCGTCGCACGCTTGCCGTACATCAGCATGCCGACGCGATAGACGCGCGCCGTGAGCCAGACGAGCAGCACGACGGTGGCGAAGCCGATGGCGAGTGAGAGCGCGATCTGCCAGAAGGGCGGCGTCTGCGTCGTGATGCGGACGAGCATCGTCATGGGCGAGAAGAAAGGAATCATCGAGGCCCAGAAGGCGAGCGACGAGTCCGGGCTGCGGATGACGGGGAAGACGAGGTAGAAGCCGACGACGAGCAGGAGGATGATCGGCATCGCCAGTTGCCCGCCCTCCTGCGTCGTCGTCACCATCGAGCCGACGAGCGCGTAGATCGTCGAGTAGATGAAGTAGCCGAGCAGGAAGAAAAGGATGAGGTAGGCGAAGACGCTGAAGGGAACGTGCGGAAGGCTGATCGGCATCCCCTGCCCTGCGAGCACGGCGACGCCGTAGAGCGCGAAGGCCGTGAACGCGAGGCCCCAGATGGCGAACTGCGTCAGCGCCACCAGCGAGACGCCGATGAGCTTGCCCATCATCAGCGGGAACGAGCGAATCGAGGAGAACAGAATCTCCGCGATGCGCGTCTCCTTCTCCTCGATGACCGCGCCGAGGATGACCTGCCCGTACATCAGGATCGTCAGGTAGATGACGAAGCCGACGCCGAAGACGAGGAAGAAGCCCTGCCCGTTGTCGGCCTCCTCCCGACCGCCGCCCGCCTTCGTCGTCGTCATCTTCACAGGCTGGTTGACGGCGCGCATCACCTCCGGCCTGATGTTGTTCTCGGCGAGCCGCGCGTCGCGCACGGCCTTCGTCACGCCCTCCCGGACGTGCCCGCGCGTGTACACGTCGCCAATGTTGCGCGAGTAGTATTGCGCCTCGCCGCCCTCGATAACGTCTTTCGGCAGGATGAGGTAGCCGTCCAGCTCATTCCTCTTCACGCGCTCGTCGAGCTGACGCTTCAGCTCCTCGGTCGTCCGACCGTCGAGCGCCGTCTGCTCCAGGACGTATTCCGGCTCGCCCGCTTTGGCCGCCAGACGCATGCGCTCGCTGCCGTTTGTGCTGATGGGATTGGCGGCCTCCGGCTTCTTTTCCCCCGCCTCTTCCTCCTCGTCGAGCTTGCCGCCGAGCGCGTCGCGCACGCGCTCGTACATGCGCCCGGTCTCGTCCACGACGGCGATGCGCGCGGGGCCGCCGGCCTTCATGCCCGCGATCATGGCCGGGACGACCGTGAAGAGCGCAAACATCAAAGGCGCTCCCACCGTTACGACGACGAACATCCGGCTCCGGACGCGCTGCACGTACTCGCGCTTGACGACCGCCAGAAACTTTCTCATTCTGAACCCCCGACCTCCTCGATGAAGATGTCGTTCAGGCTCGGCTCGACCAGCTCGAACTTCGTGACCGCAGCGCCCGCTCCGAGCAGGCGGCGCAGAAGCTCCTGCGCGTCCGCGCCCGGCGCGAGCAGCGCCTCCACTTCGTCGCTGTGCTCGACGACGCTTGCGACGAGTGTGCGGTCTGCGAGCACGTCGCCTCCGCCCTCGCAGCGGAGCGCCACGGCGTTGCGACCGAAGCTGCGCTTGACCTCGCGGATGCTGCCGTCGAGGACTTTGCGCGAGCGATTGATGAGGCAGATGTCGTCGCAGATTCGCTCGGCGACTTCCATCTGGTGCGTCGAGAAAATAATGGTCTTGCCCGCGTCCTTCAACTCCAGCACGAGGTCTTTGAGGAGTTCGACGTTGACGGGGTCGAGGCCCGAAAACGGCTCGTCGAGGATGAGCAGGTCGGGGTCGTGCATGACCGCAGCGATGAACTGAACCTTCTGCTGCATGCCCTTCGACAGCTCGGAAGCCTTCTTGCGCTTCCACTCCGAGAGCTTCACCTTCGCGAGCCAGCGGTCAACCGCCGCCTCGGCCTCGCGGCCCGTGAAGTTCTTCAGCTCGGCGAAGAACTTGAGCTGGTCGCCGACCTTCATCTTCTTGTATAGGCCGCGCTCTTCCGGCAGGTAGCCGATGCGGTTCTGGAGGGCCGGGCTGATGCGCTGGCCGAACATTTCCACCGTCCCCTCGTCGGGCGCGGTGATGCCGACGATCATGCGAATCGTCGTGGTCTTGCCCGCGCCGTTCGGGCCGAGCAGGCCGTAGACGCGGCCCGCGCGCACCGTCAGGCTCAACTCGCTGACGGCTGTGAAGTCGCCGAAGCGCTTGGTGACGCGCTCCAGTTTGAGTGTGGTTTTCTGTTCGCTCAAAGGTTCTTTGGCCGCGACCTCCGGCTGGTATGCCGCCTGTGGGGCGCGTGCGTCTGAAGAGTTCAAAGTTCGGATTGCCTGCGGGAAATAATACGTCTGCACGGGACGAAAGTTTTCTGCCCGCGAATTCGTGTCCGGCCCGGTTTTCATTCACGCCCGCACGCCGGGCGTGGTAAGATTTCGGGTGTCGTTTCCCCAACCGACTCCGACTCCGAGTTCTTCGTCATGCTCTCCTGCACGCTCAGACTTCAGCGCCGCCTACTCGCGTTCGTCGCCGCGGTCTGCCTGCTCTCGCCCCTCGCGGCGCGCGCGCAGGACTCCGCGAAGCCTCCGAAGGATGACGAGGAGGTCGTGCGAATCAGCTCCGACCTCGTCCAGACGGACGTGATGGTCTTCGACCGCGCGGGCAAGTTCGTTGACGGCCTCAAGCCCGAACAGTTCGAGCTGCGCGTGGACGGACGAGCGCAACAGGTCATCTTCTTCGAGCGCGTACAGGCCGGGACGGTCAACGAGGACGCGCAGCTCGCGGCGGCTCGCGGCGCGGGCGGGGCGCGGCGCGGCGCGGCTCTGCCGCTCGACCGCGGGCGCACGGTCATCTTCTTCGTTGACGACCTGCATCTCTCAGCCGCCAACTCCGCCCGCATCAACAAGACGCTGCTTCGCTACATAGACGAAGAGATCGGGCAGAACGACGAGGCCATCGTCACTTCGGCGAGCGGGCAGGTCGGGTTCCTCCAGCAGTTCACGAGCGACAAAGCGGTGCTGCGCGCCGCCGCCGCGCGCCTCAACACGCGCCCTTACGTCGTCGCCGACATGCAGAGGCCGCCGATGAGCGAAGTTCAGGCGCTCGCCATCGAACGCTTCGACCTCTCCGTCACCAACTACTTCGTCGAGGCGCTGCAAAGGGAAACGCCCGGTCTCTCGCGTCAGGTGGCCGAGATGGAAGTTCAGGAGCGCGCCCGCTCGATCATGCGCCAGTCGAACAGCATCTCCCTCAACACGCTCGCCTCGCTCTACTCGACCGTGCGCGGCTCCGCGCCTTTGCCCGGTCGCAAGATTCTCTTCTTCATCTCCGACGGCTTCGTCGTGGACGAACGCGAAGGCGTCTCGCGCGACTGGATGCGGCGCGTCACCGACGCCGCGGCGCGGGCGGGCGTCGTCATCTACTCGCTCGACGCCGAGGGCTTGCGGACGGGCCAGCCGGACGCCTCCGCGGACGTGGCCTTCGACCCCGGCGGGCGGCTCACGTCGGTCAACGCGAGCGAGATTTCGGAGATGCAGTCGCCGCTCTACACCCTCGCCGCCGACACGGGGGGGCGTGCGCTCGTCAACACGAACGCTCTCTCGCGTGCCGTGTCGGGCGCGCTCAAAGAGACGGCTCTCTACTATCTTCTGGCGTGGAGGCCGGAGGCGGAGGGCGCGAAGCGTGAAGCGCCGAAGTACCAGAACATCGAGGTGAGCGTGCGCGGGCGGCCAGACCTGCGCGTCATCGTCCGGCGCGGCTTCTACGATGCGCCGCCCGCCGAAGGCGCACCCGCCGAGAAGAAGAAGAAAAAGAGCGAGGGCGAGAGCGCCGCGCGGCAGAAGTCGCCCGCCGAGAGCGACCTCGTCGCGGCCTTGCGCGCGCCCCTGCCGCGCGGCGCGCTGCCGACCTCGCTGGCGCTCAATTTCATCAGTGCGCCGGACGGCGGCGCGTTGATGACGGCTTCGGTCGAATTCGACTGCTCGGCCCTGGCCTTTGAAGAAGGCGACAGGCGGCATGCGACGCTCGACGTGCTCGGCGTCGTGCTCGACGACAAAGGCAAGACCGTCCACAGCTTCGGCCAGCAGTTGAGCGTGACAGCCGACCCCGCCGCGACGGTAGCTCCGGACGCGCGGGAGAATGCCCTGTTGAGTTATCAGCTTCGCGTCCCGCCCGGACTCTATCAGGTGCGCGTGGCCGCGCGGGACGCGCGCGGCGGTCGGACGGGGAGCGCCATGCAGTGGGTCGTCATCCCGGAGTTCAAGCCGGGCCGACTCTCGCTCAGCAGCCTCTTCATCGGCGAGCGCAAGTTATCCGCTCAGACAGATCAGGTCAAGACCGAAGAGATGCCGAAGGGCGTGCTGCTCAGCGTTGACCGGAGGTTCGCGCGCACTTCCTTCATACGCTTCATGACCTACATCTATAACGCCTCGACGGGGTCTGCGGCGCAGCCCGACGTGGCGCTTCAGATACAAATCTTCCGCGACGACCAGCCCGTCTTCACCGCGCCGCTCAAGAAGGTCACGACCGAAGGGATGCCCGACGCCACGCGCATCCCTTACGCCGCCGAGATGGCCCTCGAATCCTTCCCGACCGGGCGCTACGTTCTGCAAGTCACCGCCATAGACCGCGCGGCCAAGACCACCGCCACGCAACGCACCAGCTTCATCGTCGAGTAAACGCCGACGCCCGCTACTCAAGCACGATTCGGCGCGCGGAGATGACCGGGTCGAAAGAGCGCAGCTCTTCGAGCGTGGCCTCGTCGAGCGGCGCGTCCGCTTCGACGACGGCCATCGCCTCGCCGCCGCGCTCGCGTCTTCCGAGGTGGAAGCGACTGATGTTGACGCCGTGGTCGCCGAGGATTGTGCCGACGCGACCGATGACGCCGGGCACGTCGCTGCTGCGCGTGACGAGCATGTTGCCCGCCGGGATGGCCTCGATGCGGAAGCCGTCAATCTCCGTGATGCGCCCGTCCGAGCGTTGGCCGAAGAGCGCGCCCGCGACCGTATGCTCGCCCGCGACCGTGCGGACGCGCGTCCGCAGAGGCTCTCGAACCTCACCCGCCGCGCCGTGTCGCTGCGAGACCGTGACCGTGATGCCGCGCTCTTCGGCGATGACGAGCGCGTTGACGACGTTGACGCGCGCGCTCATGTTTCGCAGCAGGCCCGCCAGGAACGAGCGCGTAACGGGCGCGGCGTCCACGCCAGCGGCCTCGCCCGCGTACTCGATCTCGACGCCGCGCACCGGCTCGTCAATGAGCTGCGCCTGAAATCGTCCGAGCCGCTCGGCCAGCCAGAGGTAAGGCGTGAGCGTCTCCAGTTCCTTCGCGCCGACGGCGGGGGCGTTGACCGCGCCGCGCACCGCGCCCGTCAGGAAGAAGTCGCGCATCTGCTCGGCCACGATGACGGCGACGCCTTCTTGCGCCTCTTTCGTCGAAGCGCCGAGGTGCGGCGTCGCAATGACCTCTTCGAGCGCGAGCAGAGGATGATCGGCGGGCGGCGGCTCCTCCTCGAACACGTCGAGCGCCGCGCCCGCGACGCGCCCCTCCCTGATGGCCGCGTACAGCGCGCGCTCGTCCACGAGTCCGCCACGCGCGCAGTTGATGACATAGACGCCCGGCTTCATCCGCGCGAACTCTCGCGCGCCGACGATGCCGCGCGTCTCCGGCGTCAGAGGGGTGTGGACGGTCAGGAAGTCTGCGCGCGCGCAGACCTCTTCGAGCGGCGCGAGTTCGATCTCGGCGTCGCGCACGTGTTCGGGCGCGACGAACGGATCGAAGGCGACGACTCTCATCTCGAAGCCGCGCGCGCGGCTCGCCACGACGCGCCCGATGCGCCCCAGACCGACGATGCCGAGCGTCTTGCCGCGCAGCTCCGTGCCAACGAACTTCTTGCGCTCCCAGCGCCCCGCCTTCAGGCTGGCGTCGCCCCGCGGCACGCGCCGCGCGAGCGCGAGCAGAAGGGCGAGCGTGTGCTCGGCGGTCGTCATCGTGTTGCCGTCGGGCGCGTTCATCACGACGATGCCGCGCTGCGTGGCCGCCGCCACGTCTATGTTGTCCACGCCGACCCCTGCGCGCCCGATCACGCGCAGGCGGCCCGCCGTCTCCAACAACTGCGCCGTCACCCTCGTCTCGCTGCGCACGATCAGCCCGTCGCACCCGCCGACGGCCTCGGACAATTCTTCGCCCTTCAGCCCCGTCCGCTTCTCGACTTCAAATCCGGCGGAGCGCAGAGGCTCAAGCCCGCCCTCGTTCACGTCGTCTGCGACAAAAATTTTAATATCACTCATCAGAAAAATTGCAGGGGCAGGGCTTGTCCCTGCCCTTTACGATTCGTCGTATCTCAACTAACGACACGAGGCAGGCAGGGACAAGCCCTGCCCCCACAGACGTGCCGGGGTTATGAACTACATCGGCCCGCCCGTTTCGCTTCCGTCGGCGCGGTCTTCGCCGCCTGCGTCCGGGTCGGGCGTAGAGGTTTCGAGCGGGCTGCTCTCGGAGCCTGCGCCGCTGCCGTTCGAGACCTTCTCGCTCTCTTCGATGTCGCTCAGGGTTTCGCTGCTCGTCGCCTCGGCGTCTCGCTCTGGCGTGCCCGTGCCCGCGTCTTCCGGCTGCGCGTTCGGATTTTTCGTCTCTGCCATTCCGTCTCTCCGTTGGGTCAGTAGAAAATCTGAATTGAGTTCAGCAGCGACACGAGCGTCGCCGCGTAGAATCCCGCGAGCAGGTCGTCGGCCATGATGCCTAAGCCTCCGCCCAAGCCTTCCAATCGCCTGATGGGGTACGGCTTCCAGATGTCGAACAGGCGGAACGCGACGAAGGCCGACGCCAGCGTCCACCATCCAGCGCCCCACGGCACGAACAGGAACGCGACCAACTGCCCCGCCACCTCGTCCACGACGACCGCGCCGGGGTCTTTCTTTCCCAGAAGCTTCTCCGCGCGCGTCGCCGCCCAAGTCCCCACGATTGAAACGGCGAAGACGAAGGCCAACAGCAGCGTCGTCAGCAACGCTTGGAAAGAGGTTGACGACGCCTGAAGGCCGCGCGCGCCGCCGCGCACGAAAGCCGTTTCCGCGAGCTTCAAGACGGCGAGGTATGTGCCGACGCCGACGGCTGCGCCCCAAGTCCCCGGCGCGAGCGGGATCAGCCCGACGCCGCACGTCGCCAACGCCAGCGCGAAGTAATCGCCCGCCCTCCGACTGCCCGGCGCGACGACGACGCGCGCCGTTTCGACTAACGGCGGGCTTATCACGTCGCTTGTTTCTTTAGCTCGCGGCATCTGCGGCTGGACTTTCCGCCTCCGGGGCCGGACTTTCCGCTTCGGAGGCCCGGTGCCGGGCCTCGAAGACTAAATCTCCGCCCTCGAAAGCTCGACTTTCCGCCTCGGAGGCGCAACTTCCACCCTCAGAGGCCCGGTTTTCCACCAAAAAGGCTCAGCTTTCCGCCAAAAAGGCTCAACTTTCCGCCTCCGAGGCCAGGCGTCCGGCCTCGATAGCTGGCCGCCGACTGCTTCCTAGACGATTCTTCCGACGAGGTCGTACTCCTGCGCCTCTGTTATCTCGACGTTGACGAAGTCGCCCGGCTCAGGGTTGCAGCCTTCGGGCGCGTCGTTGATGAGGACGCAGCCGTCAATGTCGGGCGCTTGGCTTTCGGTGCGCCCCTGCCAGAGAAGGTCTGTCTCGCCGGACGCGCCCTCGAAAAGCACGCGCACGGTTTCGCCGACGCGCGCGCGGTTTCGTCGCAGGGAGATGCGCGACTGCTCTCTCATCAGGCGCGCGCGGCGGCGGCCCGCGACCTTAGGGTCAACCTTGCCGGGAAGGTCGAAGGCGGGCGTGCCCTCCTCGTCCGAGTATGTGAAGACGCCCACGCGGTCGAACTCGACGTTGCGGATGAAGGCGAGCAGTTCCTCGAAGTCTTCTTCCGTCTCGCCCGGGAAGCCCGTGATGAAGGTCGTACGCACCGCTAGCCCCGGCACGCGCTCGCGCACACGCCCGATGAGACGTTCGAGGCTCTCCCGGTTGCCGCCGCGCTTCATGAGCTTGAGAACGTTCTGCGAGGCGTGCTGCAAAGGCATGTCGAGGTACTTGACGGCCTTCGGCTCCTCGGCCAGCACGTCGAGGAAAGCATCGCTGATGTGCGTCGGGTAAGTGTACATGACCCTCACCCACTCTACACGGTCGAGGCGGCACAGCTCGCGCATGAGCGCGGCGAGCGCGTCCCCTTCGCCGAGGTCTTCGCCGTAACGCGAAGAGTCCTGCGCGACGAGGATGATCTCTTTGACACCGGCTTCGGTAAGTTGTCTGGCCTCCGCCACGACCGAGCCGAAGCGACGGCTGCGGAAATGGCCGCGCATCTGCGGGATGAAACAGAAGGCGCAGGGGCGGTCGCAGCCCTCTGCAATCTTGACGAAGGCGTAGTGGCCGGGCGTGGCGAGCACGCGCGGCGTGGACTCGTCGTAAAGGTAGGTCGCCGTCTGATTGCCGAGCGGGAGCACCGGAAGCTGCCGCGCGTTGACGCGCTCGTCGGCGGCGTTCGTGATGTCGCCTATCTGGCTCGTGCCGATGAAGGCGTCAACTTCGGGAATCTCCGCACGCAACTCTTCGCGGTAGCGTTCGACGAGGCAGCCCGCGACGACGAGCCGCCGGCACTTCCCCTCCGACTTCATTCGCACGGCTTCGAGGATGGCGTCAATGGACTCCTTCTTCGCCGCGTCAATGAAGCCGCACGTGTTGACGACGAGCGTCTCGGCCTCCGAGGCGTCGCTCGTAATCTCGTAGCCCTTCTGTTGAAGCTGCCCCATCATCACCTCGCTGTCAACAAGGTTCTTCGGGCAGCCCAGACTGATGAATCCGACTTTCTTCATTGCTAGTAAATGGTCAATAGTCAATGGTGAATGGTGGTTGAACGTAGGCAAGCTTTGAGCTGTGCAACGAAAGAGACATCAGCGTCAAGCTCTATTAACCATTCACCATTTACTATTCACCTTCTTCCCCTTCCATGCTGCGTAAAGACCGCTCGACTTCGTCGGCCTCGGCGTTGGTTAGATGCCGCGCGCCGAAGCGGACGCGGTTGTAGGCGCGCGTAATCGTCATGACTTCGGGCGCGGCGACGGCCTCTGCGAATTCGAGCGGCGTCTCGTCGGCGCGGCGACGCAGTCCGCGCCCCGCGAGTGTTTCGGTCATGCGTTCGTAAAATTCGACGACCGCCGCATCCGCAACCCGCCCGCCCTTCTCGCCGCGCAGGAAGGCGAACAGGCGCTTGCGTCGCAGCCAGAGGAACACTGAGGCGGCGACGAAGAGTGCGACCGCCAGGAGCGCGAGCGGCGAAGGCAGGATGTCAAAGGGGCCGCCGCGCTCACCATTCCACCAGGCGGACATGCGCTCACGCAGCCCGTCGGCGGACTGCGACGCGGCGAGGCGGTAAGAACTGACGCGTTCCTGAATCGTGCGCGCGAGCGTGCGCTGCCCCTGCCTATCATAAGCGACGACATACTGGAGCCAAAACAGATCGAGCGCGTCGGCGTAGCGCCGAAGGCTGCCGCTCAACCCATTGCCGCTCGTGCCCGCGGCGCGACCGTCGGCGGGCGTCGGGTCGAACGTCACCCACGAATCGCTCTCCGGGAAATAGACCTCGACCCACGAGTGCGCGTCGGCCTGCCGGACGATGTAGGCGTCCGCCGCACTGTTGTACTCGCCCGCCTGAAAACCGTTGACGACGCGCGCCGGGATGCGCAGCGAACGGAGCATGACGGCCATCGCGGTGGCGAAATACTCGCAGTGGCCCGCGCGCACGTTGAAGAGAAAATCCGCGAGCGGGTCTGCACCCGAAGCGCGCATCAGGAGCGAGTAGTGGTAGTCGCCGCCGTAGGCGTTCCGGTTGAGGTGCGCTTCGACGGCGCGTGCCGCATCGTAAGTGTTGCGCGCCCCGGCCTGCCGGACGACCGCCCAGGCGAGGCCGGAGATGCGCGTGTCGAGGTCGGCGGGCAGTTGCAGGTAGTCTTCGATGGGGCGGCGCAGGTTCGCGGTCGCGCGCGCGGCGTCGTCGCGCGTTCGGTCTGTGCGCAGACGTTCGGGGGGCGGCTCGAAAGTGTCGGAGTAAACAGTGTAAGTGATTCGCTCCTCCGGGTGCGCGCGCGTGGAGAGCGCGTCGTCTCTGTCGCGGCGGACGAAGGGAAACGCGCCCTGCAAGGCGACGGCGCGCGGCGCGGCGAAGAGCACGGGCGTGTCAATCGGCTCGACGAAGAAGGTCTGCGTCGTCAGGCGGCTCAGGTCTTCGGTCGTGCCGAGGCGGAAGAGTTCACCTTCGTAGGCCGGGTAGGCCGAGCGCGAGTCGGAAGACTGGAACCAGTGGCGACCGTCGAAGCGGTCGAGCGCGACGCCGCGCCAACGAAGATTCCGCGCGCGCGTCGCTCCCTGCCCTTCGACTCTCACACGCATCACGAGTTGGTTGCTCTCGTTCAGGCGTCCGATGTCGCCGAGCGTCACGCGCTCAGAGAAGCCGACGAAGCCGGACGACGAAGCGCCGCCGGGCATCGCGAGCACTCTCTCAGACGCGCGCGGCGTGATGAAAAAAACAGGCAGCGCCAGCCCGACGATCAGGACGAACAGGAGCAGCCCCGCCGCGGGCAGACGCCTGAGCGCCCGCGCACCTTTGCCGCTCCGCTGCCCGCCACGACGCCAGAGAAACTTCGGGTCGTTAGCGACGAGCAGACGACTCTCCGCCGCGGGCGCGAGGCGGCCCGCCTTCCTTAGCTCGAAGCAAACGACGGCGAGCAGCGCCGAGAAGAGATAGGCGCAAAGCGCGAGCAGGAACGAAGGGTTCGCGCTGAGGCCCGCGGCGAGCAGCACCTCGAAGAATGAAATGAGATAGAGGAACAGCCAGTCGCGGTCGGCTTTGATTTGCAGCAGCTTGATCGAGGAGAGAATGAGAGTGAAGTGCACGAGCGCGCTCACGCCCGCGTAAACCTGCGCGCCGCCCGCCGCAGTGCTTTTCTGAAAGTTCCAGTCGAGGTAGAAGCCCGGCAGCGCCAGCAGCACGACGACTAGTCCCGCGCGCTCAGACAACTGCCAGCGCGTTCCCGCAAGCCACCACGACGCGGCGAGCACCGCGGCGAAGGCGGCGGCAAGCAAAGCCCCCACGCCTCCCGCCAGCGCGAGCGCCAGCACACCGCACGCGATCATCGCGTAAGAACAGGCGCGGAAATAGGTCTCGAAATCCATCCCCTGAAACTGCGCGCCGATCCATCTTCAGGTCAAGAGAGGGTGCGGCCCGCGTGTCAAAAACTCCAACAGTCTTCGCAGGCTTGGATGCCCTGCGGACTATTTTTGCTTCAGCCTGATCTCGAAAAGTTTGGGCCAGAGCTTGCCCGTCACGAAGAGGCGGTCGCCCTGCTCGTCGTAGGCGATGCCGTTGAGCACTGCTTCCTCGTCCGTCGCCTCGCCCGGCTTGAGCAGCCCCGTCAGGTCAACCCAGCCGTTGATGTGCCCCGTCTGCGGGTCTATGCGCGCGATGCGGTCGTCGTGCCAGACGTTGGCGAAAATCTCGCCTCGGACGTATTCGAGTTCGTTGATCTCTTCGAGCGGCTTGCCGCCGTCGAGCACGCTGATGGTGCGCTTGACCTGATAGTTGTTCGGGTCGAGGAAGCGAATCTGGTTCGTGCCGTCGCTCAGGATCAGCGAGTCTGCGTCGTGCGTGAGGCCCCAGCCCTCGCCCGTGTAGGTGAACTCGCCCGTCTTCTGAAAAGTCTGCGGGTCGTAGATGAAGCCCTTCTCGCCCTTCCAGGTGAGCTGGTAAATCTTCCCTTTGAAGAGCGTCATCCCCTCCGCGAAGAAGAAGGGCGGCACGTCCACTTTCTGTAGAACCTTCCCGGTCTGCAACTCGAGGCGGCGGAGCGTCGAACGCTTCTCCAGCCCCGTGCTCTCAAGCAGCGCACCGTCTTGAAAGACGAGTCCCTGCGTGAAGGCCGCAGGGTCGTGCGGATAGGTGTTGACAACCTCGTAAGTGTAAGTCTGCGTCCGGCCCGCGGCGGCGTTCGTGTTCGTCCCGGCAGAGCAGGCGGGCGCGGCGAGCGCGGCGGTGAGCAGCAGAAAGCCGAGAAGGTTTCTCATGGTACGGTCAGTCTTCCGGGATGCGGGGCGAAAGTGTTTCCGAGCCTCCGGGCGATTGTCTTCGAGAACGCAGAAAAACGAAAGCCCGCTCGAAGTCTCTGAAGACTGAGCGGGCTTTGTCTGAAAAATAATCCGGCGGCGTCCTACTCTCCCACGCAGCTTCCCACGCAGTACCATCGGCTCCGAGAGGCTTAACTTCCGTGTTCGGGATGGGAACGGGTGTGACCCTCTCGACAAAACCACCGGAAAACTTGAAAGAGCTTTGAAGGCCGCGGAGGGCTTTGAGAATCGAATAGTGAAGTCGAGCTAGGCGGCTGCGCAAGGCTTGTTGCTCGTCAGTAAATTTTACGGTCAAGCCTTGGGACTGATTAGTACTGGTTAGCTGAACGTGTTGCCACGCTTTCACACCCAGCCTATCAACGTGGTGGTCTACCACGAGTCTCACTGGCAGGTCTCATCTCGGGTCTGGCTTCACGCTTAGATGCATTCAGCGTTTATCCATGCTCCACGTAGCTACCGAGCGCTACCCCTGGCGGGATAACTCGTACACTAGAGGTGGATCCATCCCGGTCCTCTCGTACTAAGGACAGATTCCCTCAAACCTGCTGCGCCCACACCAGATAGGGACCGAACTGTCTCGCGACGTTCTAAACCCAGCTCACGTACCGCTTTAATCGGCGAACAGCCGAACCCTTGGGAGCTTCTGCACCCCCAGGATGCGATGAGCCGACATCGAGGTGCCAAACCCTACCGTCGCTGTGGACGCTTGGGTAGGATCAGCCTGTTATCCCCGGCGTACCTTTTATCCGTTGAGCGACGGCCCTTCCATACAGAACCGCCGGATCACTAACTCCGACTTTCGTCCCTGCTCGACATGTGTGTCTCACAGTCAGGCTGGCTTATGCGTTTACACTCTACGGCTGATTTCCAAACAGCCTGAGCCAACCTTCGAGCGCCTCCGTTACTCTTTAGGAGGCGACCGCCCCAGTCAAACTACCCGCCTGATAGTGTCCCTGCCCCGGATGACGGGGCTAGGTTAGAACGCAGACGCACACAGGGTGGTATCTCACCGTTGGCTCCCCCGCGGCCAAAACCGCGAGTTCAAAGCCTCCCACCTATCCTGCGCAGCGTGCGCCCGCATTCACTATCAAGTTGTAGTAAAGGTGCACGGGGTCTTTCCGTCTAGATGCGGGAAACCGGCATCTTCACCGGTACTACAAGTTCGCTGTGCCACTCGTTAAGACAGCTCCCAGATCGTTACGCCATTCGTGCAGGTCGGAACTTACCCGACAAGGAATTTCGCTACCTTAGGACCGTTATAGTTACGGCCGCCATTCACTGGGGCTTCGATTCGGAGCTTCGCCTTGCGGCTAACCCCTCCTCTTAACCTTCCAGCATTGGGCAGGCGTCAGCCCCCATACGTCGTCTTCACGACTTTGCGGAGACCTGTGTTTTTAGTAAACAGTCGCCTGGGACATTTCACTGCGACCCGTCCGGAGACGGGCACCCCTTCTCCCGAAGTTACGGGGTCATTTTGCCGAGTTCCTGAACGAGTGTTCTCACAAGCGCCTTAGGATTCTCACCCCACCTACCTGTGTCGGTTTGCGGTACGGTCAGATCACAGTTACGTCGAACGAGGCTTTTCTTGGCATCTGGGGTCAGAGACTTTTTTCCGCCCCGAGGGGCGTACTTTCGTCCCAACCTTTACCCTTAATGTGGCCCGGATTTGCCTGAGCCACGGGATATAGTTGTTCAACCGGACATCCATCGCCGGTCTCTCCTACCCGGATGCGTCCCCCCACGACACTGCTACTGGTTCCGGAATTTTAACCGGATTTCCATCGACTACGCCTCTCGGCCTCGCCTTAGGTGCCGACTTACCCTGAGCAGATTAACTTTACTCAGGAAACCTTAGGTTTACGGCGCGCGGGGTTCTCACCCGCGTTATCGCTACTTATGCTGACAGGGTCTTTTCTGATCGCTCCAACGGCCTTTTCAGTGCCGCTTCACAGCTACAGAATGCTCGCCTACCATCGAAGCACTTGCGTGCTTCAATCCGAAGCTTCGGTGCGTGGTTTGAGCCCCGTTGTATTGTCGGCGCAAGGCTGCTTGACCAGTGAGCTATTACGCTTTCTTTAAAGGATGGCTGCTTCTAAGCCAACCTCCTGGCTGTCAGTGCTTCCTCACTTCCTTTTCCACTAAACCACGACTTGGGGACCTTAGCTGTCGGTCTGGGCTGTTTCCCTCTCGACCACGAATCTTAGCACCCGTAGTCTGACTCCCGGATATCACTCAACGGCATTCAGAGTTTGAGTGGGTTCGGTAACCCTGTGGGGCCCCTAGCCCATTCAGTGCTTTACCACCGATGGTGTCAGTCCGAGGCTAGCCCTAAAGCTATTTCGGCGAGAACGAGCTATCACGAGATTTGATTAGCCTTTCACCCCTAGGCACAGGTCATCCAAACGGTTTTCAACCCATACTGGTTCGGCCCTCCAACGAGTGTTACCTCGCCTTCAGCCTGCCCATGCCTAGATCATCTCGCTTCACGTCCGAATACCACAGACTAAACGCCCTCTTAAGACTCGCTTTCGCTTCGGCTCCGGCAACTGCCTTAACCTCGCCTGTGACATTCACTAGCCAGCTCATTATGCAAAAGGCACGCGGTCAGCCAGGACTTACCCTTGGCCTCCCACTGCTTGTAAGCAAACGGTTTCAGGTACTATTTCACTCCCCTCACCGGGGTTCTTTTCACCTTTCCCTCACGGTACTGGTTCACTATCGGTCACTTCGGAGTATTTAGCCTTACCGGATGGTCCCGGCGAATTCATGCAGGATTCCTCGTGTCCCGCATTACTCGGGTGTCAGATGGGAGGGTTCTAAGTTTTCGCATACGCGGCTATCACGCTCTATGGCCGGACTTTCCAGACCGTTCCGCTAACCTGAACCTTTGTAACTCCACAATATCTGATCCCACGACCCCGCAAGGGCATGCCCCTGCGGTTTAGGCTGTTCCGCGTTCGCTCGCCG
>DATARW010000078.1:0-40000 GCA_036263975.1 Pyrinomonadaceae bacterium | reverse complement strand
CGACCGAGCGCGTCCAGGTAGTTCGGAAAAGTTAGCTGCCCGCGCCGCATCGCGACGCGCAGCGCCTGGTAATTCGTGAAGCCTTCGTAGAACCAGTCGTACTCGCCTTCGAGCGTGAGTCCGTTCGGAACCCAGAGGTGGAAGAGTTCGTGTGTGATCGCGCCGTTCAGTTGCGCCAGCGCGGCAAGCTTTGAAGGCAGGCTGCCGGACAGGAGCACGACCGTCGAGCCGCGCGTCTCCGCGTTCCAGACGTTGCCCGCGACCGGCTGCGGCGTCGGCAGCAACGCTATCATGGCGTGCTGCGCGGGTGCGCCCCCCGTCATCTCCTCGTAAATCCTGAGTATTTCCTCGGCTGCGTCCGACGCCTCCGCGTCCGTGAACGCCCAGCCGCCTGCGGTCGCGAGCGTCAGGGCCATCCGCCCCGCGCGCCCATGTCGCTCCCTCAAGTCACGACCGACGACGAAGACCGAACGCTCGGCATCGCTCACGTCGAACGTGTCGTCGGCGTTTTTCGACTCGACCGTCGAGATGTCCCAACCCTTCGGGACGACAAGCCCGACCCTCGCGGACGCGAGCGGCAGCGGCAAAATGTCGCCGGGCATGAGGAGGCCGCGCTCCGGCGTGAGCCAGGAGACGTGCGACGCATCGCTGATGAAGGCGGGCGGGTCGAGTCTCATGTCGTAGCTGAACCGCGTCGCGGCCTTCGCGCTTGTGAACTCGCCCGGCGCGAGTTGACGAAATGACACCGCCGCGCCGCTCTCGTCCGTGAGGGAGAGATTTTCAATCCGCCCTGCGAGGCCGACCGCGCCCGCATATGAGTCGCGGAACGACCAGGCGGTCGCGCCCGCGTCCCTCCGTCCCTCGACGTGGACGCGCGCCGGGCTTGCGGAGACGACCGTGATCTTCACGTCCAGAGAACGCGCGGACGCCGACGCCCCGACGTACAATAGGAGCAGAAACGCGGCGCACAGGAGACGCCGACCCCGCCCGTACACGTCGGCTCTTCGCTCGTCCGCCCCTTCGACGCTTCTTGTGCTGCGTTTGTTCACAAGGCGGGCCGCTTCGACTTTTTCACTCACGAGCTGCATTTAAACACACCCTGCCGGTTCCGACGAACCGAGGGCGGAGGGAACCGGCCCGGCTTTTTTCGCGTACTCTTTTGATGAGCAAAGACACCAGCGACGGTCTTACCGAAACGAGCCAGACGTTGACACATTGCTCTGCGCGCCGATAAAATGCCCGCTCGAACAAGGGGCAAGCGCTTTCCACTTGAGGAATCTGCTGTGACTCTCATTAAGATCATCATCATCACGCTTGCAGTCATCCTAAGCATCCTCCTCTTCGGGCGCTTCCTGTTCTAGCTCGGTGGTGGCATGAGTCTTCGACGCGCTGCGATTCCGCGACGGTTTCACACGCCCGATCTGACCCGCACCCTCTTATCAATCGCATCTGTCTTAACTCTGCTCCTTCAACTCAGCCCACTCAACGTGTCCGCGCAGGACGAGTCGGACGAAGTTGTCCGCGTCCGCACGGACTTGGTGACCATCCCGCTCTTCGTCACAGACGAGAGAAGCCGCCGCGTCTCCGGCCTCGCGCAGTCCGATTTCGAGGTGCTTGATAACGGGCAGCGCGTCGAGACGGCCTACTTCGCCGCGGGCGCGGAGCACGTCTCCCTTCTCTTCCTCCTCGACGCTTCGGGCAGCGCACGCGACATCATCAACGAGCAGCGCGAGACCGCTCTCGCAGTCTTCTCCCGCTTCGGCCCGCGCTCGCGCGTCGCCGTCATGCAGTTCCGCGAGCAACCCGAATTAACGCTCGCCTTCACCCCAGACCTGCGCCACGCGCGCGCGGCCTTTCAAATCGTCGCGCTCCCAGACCGCCGCACAGCCATCTTCGACGCCGCCCTCGACGCCGTTCGCGCGTTCCTTGAAAACCGGCAACCGCCGACCGAGCGCCGCATCGTCGTCCTCATCAGCGACGGCCTCGACACCGCGAGCGCGACCCGCGCCGACGCGGCCATCGCCGAGGCTCGCGCCGCAGGCGTCTCCTTCTACGTGATTCACATCCCGCTCTTTGAACCTGGCGACGGGCATCTCGTCATGCGCCGCCCGTCGAAAGGCTTCCGAGAGCTAGCGGAGAAGACGGGCGGGCGCTACTTCGTCGTCGGCGACGCACGCTCGTCGCTCGACCCGCGCGCCGAGCATGACCTCAGCCCCGTCTTTCGGGCCATCGCCGACGACCTCGCCGGTCAATACGTGCTCGGCTACCACGCGAGCGCCGCCGGCACGCAGCTTGGCGTTCACAAAGTCGAGGTGCATCTGCACGCTTCCGACAGGCGCGCGCTCCGCGTGCGGCAGTTGCGCGACAGCTACGAGAACAGAGGCGGCGACAAGTGACTGGCGGCGTGTGACGAGTTAAAATCGGCTCTCCGCTCTTCCATTTTTTTCTTCCGTGGATTTATGACCGAACAGAACACTGCAGGACTCTTGCCTATTCGCCGTGCGCTCTTGAGCGTCTCGGACAAGACCGGCCTCGTCGAGTTCGCGCACGCGCTGCGCGGCTTCGGCGTCGAGCTTCTCAGCACCGGCGGCACGGCGAAGTCTCTGCGCGAGGCCGGAATCGAAGTGCGCGACGTGTCCGACTTGACCGGCTTCCCCGAAATGCTGGACGGTCGCGTCAAGACTCTCCACCCGCGCGTACACGGCGGCATCCTCGCCGTCCGCGACAATCCCGAACACGCGCGCGCCCTCGCCGAGCACCGAATCGAGCCGATTGATATGGTCGTCGTCAACCTCTACCCCTTCGAGCGAACGGTCGCCCGCGAGGGTGTCACGCTCGAAGAAGCCGTCGAGCAGATAGACATCGGCGGCCCGGCGTTGATCCGCTCCGCCGCGAAGAATCACGGCGACGTGACCGTCGTCGTCTCGCACGCGGATTACGAGCCGGTCATTGAAGAGTTGCACAGGTACGACGGTGCGACCAGCCTCGCGCTTCGCTCACGCCTCGCGCGGGCGGCGTTTGCCCGAACTGCATCTTACGACTTGGCAATTTCTGCGTATCTGAGAAAGATTGACGCCCGCATGAACGTTCAAGCCAAGAGTCTCCGCGGGTCGAAGCCGCACTCCATTGACGAGTGGGATACGCCGCCGGAGTTAGCCGAATGGGTTCTTCGCAAGAACGTTGACCTACGCTACGGCGAGAACCCACATCAGCGTGCGGCGCTCTACCAGACAGCCGCCCGCGCCGGAATCGGCATGGCTGACCTGCTCTCCGGCAAGGAGATGTCCTACAACAACTACGTTGACGCCGATGCCGCCTGGCAGCTCGTCTGCGACTTCGACGAGACGGCGTGCGCTATCATCAAGCACATGAACCCCGCGGGCGTCGGCACGTCAGCGTCGCTCGAAGAGGCTTACCGGCGCGCGCTCGCCACCGATCCCGTCTCGGCCTTCGGCGGCATCGTCGCCTTCAACCGCTCGGTTAACGAGGGTGCGGCGCGAGCCGTCATCGAAATCTTCACGGAGGTCATAGTTGCGCCCGACTTCGAGCCGGGCGCGCTTGAGGCACTGAAGACGAAGAAGAACCTCCGCGTGCTGCGCGTGGGCGAGCCTGCGCCGCCGGCCGGCCTCGAATACAAACAGATCACGGGCGGCATGCTCGTCCAGACGCGCGACACGCACCGGCTGAGGCGCGAAGACCTGAAGGTCGTCACACGCCGCCCGCCGACTGATGCGGAGGTCGCGTCGCTCCTGTTCGCGTGGACGGTCTGCAAGCACACGAAGTCGAACGCGATTGTTTACGCGCGCGCCGGGCAGACCGTCGGCGTCGGCGCGGGGCAGATGTCGCGCGTTGACTCCGTCCGCATCGGCGCGATGCGCGCGCAACTACCCGTCGAAGGCTCCGTGCTCGCCTCCGACGCCTTCTTCCCCTTCCGCGACGGCATTGACGAAGCCGCAGGGCACGGCATCACCGCCATCATTCAGCCCGGCGGCTCCGTGCGCGACGCCGAGATAATCGCCGCGGCAGATGAGCACAATCTTGCGATGGTCTTCACGGGCATCCGGCATTTCAGGCATTGACTCCGCTTGCCCTCGCGCCGCGCAATCGTTAATACTTGCGCCACCGAGACGGGCCGCTCCCGCGCGAATGTCTTTCCCGCGCCGCCTGTCATTCTTGTTACGTTGAAGGGAAATAAGATGGCTGATTTGGAAATCGTTTCGGGCGAGAATGGCGGCGACACCGTGCGCTGCCGCTACTGCGGGCAGTTGAACCAGACTAAAGCCGACGGCGGGCAGGCCGTGTGTGGTCGCTGCCGCCTGCCCCTGTCGGACGAACCGCACAAGAAGTTCGCAGACCTCGACAAATACTCCTACGTCCACCCGCTCGACAGCCGCGCGCTGGCCGCCTTGAAGACCATTCCCGGCATTGACACCGCGCTCAAAAAGCTGCTTGAAGTCACGGGCGAGTCGGCCATTCGCGTCATCTTCACGGCGAGCGCCGTGAAGGTCACGCCGAAGCAGTGCCCAGACCTCTACGCCAAATTGCAGGTCGCCTGCACGACGCTCGGCGTAGACATGCCGGAGCTTTTCGTCCAGCAGAACCCCATCGTCAACGCCTTCACGGGCGGCGTCAAGAACCCCGTCATCGTGCTCCACTCGCAACTCATCGAGCGCCTCAACGACGAGGAGGTGCTCGCCGTCATCGCCCACGAGGTCGGCCACATACACGCCGAGCACGTGCTCTACATCACGGCGGCGCACCTTCTGGAAGCACTCGCCAACGTCGCCATCGCCGCCGCGCCCATCGCCAGCCTCGTCGCGCAGATTCTTTCGGGCACGATGCGTGCGGCGCTGCTGGCGTGGGCGCGACGGGCCGAGCTTTCGTGCGACCGCGCGGCCCTGCTCGTCACGCAGAACCCGGACGTGATCGGGCGAACGATGATGAAACTGTGCGGCGGCACATACGCGTCGAAGGTTGACTACGAACAGTTCCTCGAACAGGCGCGCGACTTCCAGAAGAACTACGACGCGAAGGCGCTCGACCGCTTCTGGGCCGACATCATCAACGCCGGACTCACCCATCCGTTTCCCGTCTGGCGCGTCTCGGAGATTCTGAAGTGGGTCGAGGACGGCGAGTACGGTCGCCTCTTGAGCGGCGCGGCTGAAAGCGCCGCCGCCTGATGCAACCGAAACTTCTTTCCGAGGTGAAGATGAAGAGAAGAGCACTCCTACTCCTGTTCATTCCCTTCCTCCTGTCTGCCTCTGTCGCGCAGACGCGGAAGGAGCGACAAGTACAGCCCTGCGAGAGCAGTTCATCGCAGGCCGAGGCCGGCGATTGCGCCTACCGCGAATACAAGACCGCCGACGCCGAACTGAACAACATCTACGGGCGGCTCGCCGCCGTGCTCGATGCGGAAGACAAGGCGCTGCTGAAGGAGTCGGAACTGGCCTGGATCAAGTATCGCGACACCGGCTGCACGTTCGAGTCGTCGCAGTACAAGGGCTGCACGATGCGACCCATGATCGAAGCCTTCTGCCTGACGCGCGTGACGAAGGCGCGCACGGCGGAGCTTAAAGATCAGCTCGAACTTCGCCGGTAGCCTCCTTCAATTCCGTTGAGGAGCGACCAAACAACCACATGAAGAAAGTATTGCCCGCACTTTTGCTCTCCTGCGCCGCGCTCCTGACAACTGCACCGGCGCAGAAGCGCGCGGCAGTAAACCCTTGCGACGACGCCCGGACGCAACTCGACATGAACATCTGCGCCGACAAGCAGTTCAAGATCGCCGACGCCGAACTCAACCGCGTGTACAACCAACTGGCGTCGAAGCTCGAAGAGGACAAGCGCGCGAAGCTCAAGGCGGCGGAGGTTTCCTGGCTCAAGTACCGCGACTCGAACTGCGACTACGAGGCTTCGCTCTACGAAGGCGGCTCGATGCAGCCCATGACTTACTCGTTCTGCCTCGAACGAATGACGAAGTCGCGCACGACCGAACTGCGCGAACAGCTCAAGGAATTGAACCAGTAGTCTCGGAACATTCTCGGAAGGGATACGCGCATGCTCCTTGAGAACAAATTCGGAATCATCTTCGGCGTGGCGAACAAGCGCTCGATTGCTTGGGCGACGGCGCGCGCCTGCCTCGACGCGGGCGCACGCCTCGCCTTCACGTACCAGACGGAACGCCTGAAGGAGAACGTCGAAGGCTTAACGGCGGAGACTGACTCGCCGCTCGTCCAGTGCGACGTGACGAAGCCCGAAGAGGTCGAGGCCGCGTTCAGCGCCGTGCGCGAGAAGTTCGGGCGGCTCGACTTCCTCGTCCACTCGCTCGCGTTCGCGCCGCGCGAGGCGCTCGAAGGCGAGTACGTCGCCACCACGCGCGAGGCTTTCCTGACGGCGCTCGACATCTCCGCCTACTCGCTCGCGGAACTCGCCCGCGCCGCCGCGCCCCTGATGACGGAGGGCGGGAGCATCGTCTCGATGACCTACTACGGCGCGGAGAAGGTCGTCCGGAACTACAACGTCATGGGCGTGGCGAAGGCCGCCCTCGAAGCCAGCACGCGCTACCTCGCCGCCGACCTCGGCCAGCAAAACATCAGGGTCAACGCCGTCAGCGCCGGCCCCATCAACACGCTCGCCGCGCGCGGCGTCGGCAACCTGAACGTGATGCTCAAACATCACGCCGAGCGCGCGCCCCTGCGCCGCAACGTCGAGGCGCGCGAGGTCGGCAACGCCGTCCTCTTCCTCCTCAGCCCGCTCTCCTCCGGCATCACGGGCGAAGTCCTCCACGTGGACTGCGGCTACAACATCATGGCCTTTTAGAAGCGGTCAGCGGTCAGCACTCAGCTTCCAGCTTCTCGCTCGGCGAAGGTTGACGGCTGGATTGAGAGTTGAGTGTTACCCGAAGAGCGAGGCTGACCGCTGATCGCTGACTGCTGAAAGCTTCTTATGGCTGAGACGAAACAGACGGACGCGGATGAGGACTTGACGCCGGGGCGCGGCGGGGTGACGCAGGACGAGCAACTGCTGAAGACGCCGCGGGCAGATGAGTTCACACACACGGACACCTGGCGCGTGTTCCGAATCATGGGCGAGTTCGTCGAAGGCTTCGACGAGTTGGCGGCGGTGACGCGCGGCGTGGCGATCTTCGGCTCGGCGCGCACGCCCCCCGAAGACCCTTTCTACGCGGCGGCGCAGGAGACGGCGGCGCTGCTCGTGCGCGCGGGCTTCGCCGTCATCACGGGCGGCGGCCCCGGCATCATGGAGGCCGCCAACCGCGGCGCGTTCGACGCCGGGGGCGTCTCCATCGGCTGCAACATCGAGCTGCCGTTCGAGCAGAAGCCCAACCCCTTCCAGACGCGCACGCTCACCTTCAAATACTTCTTCGTCCGCAAGACGATGTTCGTCAAGTACAGCAACGCCTTCGCCATCTTCCCCGGCGGCTACGGTACGCTCGACGAGATGTTCGAGGCGCTCACCCTCATCCAGACGCGGAAGATCAAGAACTTCCCCGTCGTGCTCTTCGGCGTGGATTACTGGGGCGGGATGATGAAGTGGCTTGAAGACGTGATCCTCAAGGCGAAGAACATCGCAGACGCCGACGTGCGCCTTCTGCATCTCACCGACTCACCCGCCGAGGTCGTGGACATCGTCGTCCGCAGCCAGGACGCACTCAGCAAGATGAACGCCGCCTCCGACGACTACTGAAAGGATGAAGGCGGAAGGATGAAGTGAGAGCAAAACTGCGTTCACTTCATCCTTCCGCCTTCCGCCTTTGCTTACTCCTCCGCCGCCTGGCGCGAGACGAGGGGCGGGAAGGCGTTGGACATGAGCCAATCGAAGTAGGGCGCGGAGACGTGCGAGACGGGAACGGCGACGATCTCCGGCGTGTCGTAGGTGTGTAGGGCGCGCACCTCGCGCTCCAGTTCGTCGAAGCAGGCGTCGGTCGTCTTCGCCAGCAGGAGGAACTCCGGCGCGCGGTGCACCTCGCCCTTCCAGCGATAGACCGACTCCATCTGCGGGAGTATCTGCACGCACGCCGCCAGATGCGCCCCGACCAGCATCTCCGCCAGACGCGAAGCCTCCTCCTGGCTGCCCGCCGTCATCAGCACCACAATCGCCGCCGAATTAGCTTCCGCCACGACAAGCCCTCCGGGTTTGCAAGTCAGAAGTCAGAACGTTGAAGGATGAACTGAAAGCTTTTATCTTTAGTTCTGCGCTCAGCGTTCATCGTTCTGACTTTCCTCTTCGTCGGTCATGCCGGTGAGGGGCGTCGTGTCGCCGCCGAAGAAGGAGTCGTAAATCTCCTGCGCGCGGTCGAAGTCGCGCTCGTCAACGAGGACGAGCGCGCCGGGCGAGGCCGCCGAAAGGAGCGACGAGAAGGCGTCCGAGCCGCCCGACTGCACCACGGCGCGCATGCCGTTCTGCGTCAGAATGTCTGCGACCATCTCGGCCTCGGCGGGCGAGCCGACGTTGTGCAGCGGCACGAAGCGCGCCTCGCTGTGGTCGCGCAAGGTGTTCTCCGGCGTCAGACGCTGGACAAGCTCCGCGCCGTCGTCCGCGCAGCGCGTGATCCCCGGCTCGTACTCGGCCTCGCAAACGGGACAGAACATCGTAAGCCCCCTGAAATTTGACGGATTAGGAAAAGCGCAGGACGGGGAGGATTATACAGCCAAAAGACTCGCAAACGGTAAACCGTAAACCGTGACAGGAGAAATCAATTCTTACTCGTCACGGTTCACGGTTCACGGTTTCACTTGGTGGCGCGGACGGCCCTCTCGAAGGGGATCTCCTCGAAGTGCGTCATCCGTTTGAAGTCGCCGAAGCGCCGGTTGATCTCATCGTGGGTGAGACGGCGGACGCGGTCGGTTCCGAACTCCTCGACGTTGAAGGATGCCATGACCGAGCCGAAGATGACGGCGCGGCGCAGCGTCGCATCGTCAACCTGTTCGTGGCTCGCGAGGTAGCCCATGAAGCCTCCGGCGAAGGTGTCGCCCGCGCCCGTCGGGTCGAAAACGGATTCGAGCGGATAGGCCGGGATGGCGAAGTATGTGTCGGGCGTGAACATGGCCGCGCCGTACTCGCCGCGCTTGACGACGAGCGCGCGCGGCCCCCACGAGAGAATCTTGCGCGCGGCGCGGATGAGGTTCGCCTCGCCCGCCAGCCGCCGCGCCTCGGCGTCGTTGATGATACAGACATCAACCGAGCTGACCACCGTCCTGACCTGCTCCGGGACGGACTTGATCCAGAAGTCCATCGTGTCAATCGCGACCAACTCCGCGCCGCGCACCTGCTCGCGCACGCCGCGCTGCAACTCCGGCTGGATGTTGCCGAGGAAGACCATGCGCACGCCCTTCGACTCCGCGGAGAGCTTGGGACGGAAGTCGGCGAAGACGTTGAGTTGCGTGTCGAGCGTGTGCGCGGTGTTGAGGTCGAAGTCGTAGCGCCCGCGCCAGAAGAAGGTCTGGCCGTCGGGGACGCGTTCGAGGTCGTCCGTGTTGATGCCGCGCTCGCGGAAGACCGACATTTCCTCCTCGCCGAAGTCGCCGCCGACGACGGCGACCACTCGAACGTCCGTGAAGAAGCTGGCCGACAGCGAGAAGTGCGTGGCCGACCCGCCCAGAATCTTCTCGCGCTTACCAAACGGCGTCTCGACCGCGTCGAACGCCACCGAACCGACAACGAGCAATGACACGTTAGATGTTCTCCCGGATATAGCTGTCAGCGGTCAGCAATCAGCTTTCTGCTTCTGCGTGGCCGCGGGCGACTGAGATTTTAACGGAGCGGTCAGCGGCGAAAAATGGTCTGGCTGAAAGCTGACCGCTGAATGCTGTAAGCTTCTAACGCTTCTCTTCTTTCGCGCCGCCGAGCTGGCTCAAAGCTTCCTCGGCCTCTTTGCGGAATTCGCTTTTCGGGTAGCTATTGACGAGGCGCGACAGGTATTCGCGCGCGTTTCCGCGCATGTTCTCCGGCGTGTACTCCGGCTGCTTGTTCTCCGGCGTGGACTTCGGAAGGGTCTGCTTGCCCTTCCCCTCGGCGAGGTAGAAGCTGCTCATCCCCGCGATGTAGAGCACCTCTTCGAGCTTCGAGAACTCGGGGTAGCCCGCCGCCAACTCGTCGGCGCGTTTGAACGCCGCGAGGTACGCCTTCTTGTTGTGGAAGTAGTGGCGCGCGACCTCAAGCTCGTGCTTCGCGTTCTTCTCCGCGTCGGCGTCTCTGGCGACCGCCGGCCCCGCGGCCACCGTGCCGCTCTGCGCCCGCCCCGCCGGAGCCGCGAACGAAACGATCAGCGCGATGGCGCAAACTGTCAGTAAAGATTTCTTCATCTGGAACACCTCTTTAAAGCCGTGAATGGTGAATGGTAAATAGTGAATGGTGTTCGCATGTTAATCAAGCCGGACGATAACCGTCCAGGCGGGGCAACGCTCGGCAACCATTTACCATTTACCATTCACTATTCACCTGCGTATTTTCTGATGATCGCTTCCAGCCTCTTCGTTGTCGGCTCCGGCCAGAGATCGGGCGGGGTGAAGATGGCATTCTTGAGGGCCGAGCCGCAGGCGCACGTGCGCTCCGCCGCGTCGAGGCGGCGGATGGCCTCGCGCATGATGACCTGCGCGTTGCGGACGTTTTTGTTGAGGTATTCGACCACGGCCTCGACCGAGACGGCGTCGTGCGCCTCGTGCCAACAGTCGTAGTCGGTGACGAGCGCGAGCGTGGCGTAGCAGATTTCGGCCTCGCGCGCGAGCTTCGCCTCTTGCAAGTTCGTCATGCCGATGATGTCCATGCCCCACGAGCGATACACATGAGACTCGGCTTTGGTCGAGAACGCAGGCCCCTCCATGCAGAGGTACGTGCCGCCGCGGTGGACGTTTACTTCCGTCGCGCGGCAAGACTCTTCGAGCACGTTGCCTAAGTGCTCGCAGACGGGATGCGCGAAGGTGATGTGCGCGACGATGCCTTCGCCGAAGAAGGTTGACTCGTGCGCGCGTGCGCGCGTGCGGTCGAAGAATTGTCCGGGGATAACCATGTCGAGCGGCGCGTACCGCTCCTGGAGCGAGCCGACCGCCGAGGCCGAAAGGATGCGCTCGACGCCGAGCAGCTTCATCGCGTAGATGTTGGCGCGAAACGGCAGCTCCGTCGGCAACAATTTATGGCCGCGTCCGTGGCGCGGCAGGAAAGCGACGCGCACGCCTTCGAGCGTGCCGACGATGAAGGAGTCCGACGGCTTGCCGAACGGCGTGTCAACCGGAACTTCTTCGATCTCTTTCAGCTCCGGCATCTGGTAGAGGCCGCTGCCGCCGATGATGCCGATCTTCGCTGTCGTCATGGCTTAACGTTTCGCTTTCAATCGTTATGTGTTCTCTTAAAACTTACTCGCCCGGAATGAATCCGTCCTGCGCTTCTTCGTAACCGACGGCGCGGAGCTTGCCGTCCGCTTCGACGATGCGGGCGAGCGGCGCGTCTGCGTCGTGATAGAAGAGGCAGAGCCAGCCCTCGCGCGCGGCTTGCGGGAGCAGGCGGCGCTTGGCTTCCAAAGTCTCGACGGGGTAGAGGTCGTAGCCCATGATCCACGCGAGCGGCACGTGTGCGCGCGTCGGTACGAGGTCGGCGAAGCCGAAGAGCGTGCGGCCCCCGCTCACGAGACGCAGGCACTGCATCGTGCGCGAGTGGCCGGGCACGGTTTCGAGCCGCAGGCCGGGCAGGACTTCGTAGTCCGCGTCCTTTAGCTCAAGCTGGCCGCTCTCTTCGAGCGGACGCCAGTTCTCCGAAAGGTAGCTGGCGCGGTCGCGCTCGTGTGGACTTTCGGCGTGCTCGTATTCGGCGCGCGAAATGAAGTGGCGCGCGTTCGGGAAGGTCGGTACGGCGCGGCCTTCGGCGTCGAGCGTAGTGTTCCCGCCCGCGTGATCGAAGTGCAGGTGCGTGTTGACGACGACGGTTAAGTCTTCGGGCGCGCAGCCGGTGATGGCTCGAAGGTTCTCGCCGAGCGTTCGTTCGCGCTCGATGCCGTACATGCCGACGTGGCGCGGCGGCCACTTGTCGCCGAGTCCCGTTTCGACGAGGACGCGCTCGCCCGCGCCCTCGACGTAGAGGCAGTTGGTGTTGAGGCGGATGCGGTTCTCTTCGTCGGGCGGGGCGGCCTTCTGCCAGAGAGCGCGGGGCACGACGCCGAACATCGCGCCGCCGTCGAGACGGAACTCGGCGTCGGGCACGACCTCAATGCGGTAGTCGCCGAACTGCATCGCCGTCGCCGTGTGCTACTTCCTGTTGCCCGGCGTCGCGGGCTTCGGCTTCGCTCCGGCGGGCGGCTTGGCCGCCTTCGCGTTGGCGTTGCCGCTCGTGCCCTCTTCGGGCGGGGGCGGCAACTCGTCAACGTCGTCGGAAGGCTCGCCCATGTCTCCGTGCGGCGGCATCATCGAGTTCGGCGGCGCTTCCGGCTTCTTGACGGGGTAGTCGTCGGGCACCTTGATGTCGGAGTGGCTGGCAAGGTCATCCTCGAACTGCTTCACCTTCTCGCCGACGATGGCCTCCTTCGCGATGTCGCGCGGCGACTGCGGCGGCGCGAGCGGGTTCTGGCTCGGCCCGCCCGTCTTGATGAGGATGTGGCTGGCCTGCACCTGCTCCTGCGGCTCGCCGCTCTGCCCCTTGTCTGTGCGATGGCCCGTCACCTTGATGATGTGGTAGCCGTACTTGGTCTCGACGATGTCGCTGATGTCGCCGTCCTTTAGTCCGAAGGCCGTATCCTCGAACTCCTTAATCATCTGGCCGCGCCCGAACCAGCCGAGGTCGCCGCCCTGCGCCTTGCTTCCGGGGTCGTCGGAAAACTCCTTCGCCAGCGCCGCAAAGTCCTCGCCCGCGCGCGCACGCTTGAGAACGTCCTCGGCCTTTGCGCGCGCGGCCTTCGGGTCAATCTCCGGGTGCGCCGCGTAATAAGCCTGTATGTCCTGATCGGTCGGCTCGAACTGTTTGGCGAGGTGCACCTCGTAAATCTTGTTGAGGGTGAAAGCCTCCTGGAGTTGTATCTGCAACTGGACGGCGCGATCTCTGTCAACGCCCGCGGCCTTGCCCTTGTCGGCTAGCAGGCTCATCTGCGCCCACTGCTGGCGGAACTGATTCTTCTCGGCGTCGGTGATGGGCCGGTCATCCGGGACGAGTCCGAGCTTCTGCAAGTCCTCAAGGTACTGGTCGGACTGCTTGGCCTTGTTCGGGTCTTTCGTGAACGCCTCGACCTCCGCCGGCTTCGGCATCACGTCTTCGGCCTTCGCGTTGGCGTCGCGCTGCTTCTTGACGAAGGTCTGCGCGACGACGAGGATGCGCGTGGCGTCGAACTGGCGTTTGACTTCGGGCTTGTCCGTGTAGCCATCCTTGCGCGCCTGCTCGGCGACGGCGAGGATTTTCCTCAAGTCGTCGGCCAGCTTCTTGCGCTCCTCCGCGCTCCCCGACAGCTTCAGTTGCTCCATCGGCGGGAAGGTCTCCGTGAGCAGCGTCATGTCTTCGGGCGTGAGGTTGGTCATGGCGTGAGCGCCGCTGTACCTGGCCTCCCAGACGATGAGCAACGCCGATACGATGACCGCGACCGAGGCGGCAATGATGGCTTTCGTTGTTGACTTCAAAACTCGCTTCTTCCTTTCTCGAACTTCACTGAAGACCCGGCGGGCCGTGTGAGCCAGTCGCCCAAGATACACGAAAACTGCGCGGCGCGCACCCGCCCCGCGCGCCGTTTTAGTTGCCGTGACTTTCGGGCGCGCGTCTCGCCGGACTCTTCGGGGCAGTCGGTTGCTTGCCCTGCGTCTGTGTCTGCGTCTGCGCGGCAGGATTCGCGCTTTGCGGCGCGGCGTTCTCTTTTCCGTTCGACGGGGGCGCGTCGGCGCTCGGCCCGACCTTGTAATCTTCGGCGACGCGGACGTTGTGCCGCGCCGCCAGCTCTTCAAAAAGCCGGTTGCGCTTCTCATCTACGACCGCCGCACGCGCACGCTCTCGCGGCGGGCCGGGCGGCGAGTCGGGGTCGCGCGGCGCGTGATTATAAAGGACGAGTATGTGACGCGCGTGCACCTGCTCGACGACGACGTTATCGTTGGTCATCTGCCGGCGATGCTCCTCGACCTTGATGATGTGGTAGCCGAACGGCGACTCGACGAGGCCGCTCACCTCGCCCTGCTTGAGCGCGAAGGCCGCGTCCTCGAACTCCTTAATCATCTGGCCGCGCCCGAACCAGCCGAGGTCGCCGCCCTGCGCCTTGCTTCCGGGGTCGTCGGAAAACTCCTTCGCCAGCGCCGCAAAGTCCTCGCCCGCGCGCACACGCTTCAAAAGGTCTTCGGCCTTTGCGCGCGCGGCCTTCGTGTCGTATTCGGGATGAGCGGCGACGTAGGCGTCAACCTCTGCGTCGGTCGTGTTGAGACGCGGCTGAACCTCTTTCGAGTACGCGCCCGCGAGCAGACGCGCCTGTTGCAGCATGATGGCGAGCCGCGTCTTGCGCTCGGCCGCAATTCCCTCGGCTATGCCGTCGCGCGCGGCGACCATTACGCGACCATAGTGCTCGGCGAGTTGCTGTCGCTGTTCGTCCGTGATGGGTGCGCCCCGGTTCGGGCCGTTCTGGCGGTAGTCCTCGACGAAGTCCGCGAACTGCTGCTGCTGCGCCGGCTCGCTTAGCAGCGCATCAATCTCCGCCTGCGGGACGATCTGCTCGTTCGAGGTCACACCGGCCTGCTGCTTCCGCTTGAAGTAAGCCTCGGCGATGACGAAGGCGCGCGCCAGTTCCATCTGGAGCTTCAGCTCGGGCCGCGCGGCGTAGCCGAGGCTCTTGGCCTCCTCGCTCGCGGCGAGCATCTGCCGGATGTCGCGCGCGAAATTCTTGCGCTCGCGCGGGTCGCCCGCGAGCTTGGCGACGGCCTCCGGCGGCAGGTCGAGACCTTCGACGACGAGCGCCATGTCGTCGGCGTTGACCTGAATGCTCGCGGCGGGCGGCGCGGTCGCCCCGGCCCTGGGCTGCTGCGCTTGTGCTTGTGCGGCGACGAAGAGTGCGAAGAGCGTGGCGAGAAGAATCTTTCTTGCGAACAAAACTTAAGACCTTTCCTGTGCGTGCCGGGTTTCCGTTTCCGGCGCGTGCTCGACGAGTTCGAGGAGCACGCCGCCCGACGCCGAAGGGTGCACGAACGCGACCAGACATCCGCCCGCTCCCACCCTCGGCTCCTCGTCAATCAAGCGCGCGCCCTTCTCTTTGAGGCGTGCGAGTGCCGCCCGGATGTCCGCGACGCGCACCGCGACGTGGTGAATCCCCGGCCCACGCTTCTCGATGAACTTCGCCACGGGCGAAGACTCGCCGGTCGGCTCAAGCAGTTCGATGCGGGTTTCGCCGACGGGCAGCATCGCCACACGCACGCCCTGCTCCTCGACCGTCTCCGTGTGCGCGACCTCAAGCCCCAGCGCGTCGCGCCAGAACCGCAGCGCGTCGTCGAGTCGAGGCGTGGCAATCCCGATGTGTTCGATCTTCATGGCTTTCAAAACGTGCCGCGGACTTGCCCCGCGCCTATAATTCTGCCGCGGCGATTAACTCTTCGACGGCGGAGTAAGGGTCGCGCCGCTTGTCGGCGACTTCGAGGGCGAGCGATTCAAGACGCCGGCGCGCATCGCCGGATTCGAGCGCCTTCGCAAGCAGGCGCTCGCGCAGGAGTTCGAGAATGCGCCAGCGGGCGACGGCGTCGCGGCGGCTGTGCGCGCCCGGCGTCGTCTTCTGAAACTCGCGGTAGCTCTCGACGGCAGCGGCCAGTTCTTCCAGCCCTCGATTCTCGGTCGCCACCGTTTTGACAATCGGCGGGTTCCACATGTCCTGGCGATGCGCGAGCGACAGCAGAGCCTCCAGTTCTTTCTCGGCTCGCAGCACGCCGTCGCGGTCGGCCTTGTTGATGACGAACACGTCGCCGATCTCCATGATGCCGGCCTTGATGGCCTGTATGTCGTCGCCCATGCCGGGCACGAGGACGACGACGGACACGTCAGCCGTCTTCACAATCTCCACCTCATCCTGCCCGACGCCAACCGTCTCGACGATGATCTTCTCGAACCCGGCGGCGTCGAGAATCGCCACGGCGTCCACGGTCGCGCGCGCGAGTCCGCCGAGGTTGCCGCGCGTCGCCATCGAGCGGATGAAGACGCCGGGGTCAAGTCCGAGCGCCTGCATTCTGATCCTGTCTCCTAAAATCGCGCCGCCCGAAAACGGACTCGAAGGGTCAACGGCGACGATGCCGACGCGCTCGCCGCGCCCTCGATACAGAGCGGCGAGGCGGTCAACCAGCGTGGACTTGCCCGCGCCGGGCGAGCCGGTGATGCCCACGACAAGGCCGCGCCCCGTGTGCGGGAACACGCCCTTCATCAACTCGGATGCGCCCTCCGTCCCATCCTCGACCTTCGAGATGGCGCGCGCGACCGAGCGCGTGTCGCCGGCGACGATCTTTTCGATTAACTGCGAGCCGCTCATCAACCGCCCCGCTCAGCGTCCCTGCTCCCGCCGTTTCTCGACGAACCTGATTAACTTCAGGCCGCTGCCCGTCCACTCGTAATAGTAAAGCCCCGACTTCGGCTCGTCTTTGTTCCCCTGGCTCGCGGGGAAGCCCGACATGACCAGCAGGCGGCTGTTCGGCTTGAACCGCAGCGCCTCGTCGTTGTTATCCCAGAACCACACGCCGAAGCCGTCCAGCTCTCCGGGGAAGAAGACTGCTCCGGTCTTCGCGTCAATGAGGGCCACCTGAAGGCAGGCCGTCCCGCAACCCCACGAGACGAGCGTGTAGTGGCCTGCGAAGTTGACGCCCTGCTTCGCGCCCTCGCGCAATTGCGTGCGGAAGTTGCGCGCCTCCTTCGAGCCGTTCAGCGTCACAGGCGCGGGCCTTCCCTTGTAGACGGGCGCGTTGTAGTCTTCAAAGCGAGGCGTCGCACTCGTTTGTGCGAGCGCCGCCGTCGTCAGCGAGATGATGCAGAAAATTGCGATTAGAAGTTTCATAGTTAATTGGAAGCCGCGTCACACGCTGCTGAGAATCTGTTTGGCGATGATGAGGCGCTGAATCTCGCTTGTGCCCTCGCCGATGGTGCAGAGCTTCGAGTCGCGCCAGAACTTTTCGGGCGGATAGTCCTTCGTGTAGCCGTAGCCGCCGTGAATCTGTATGGCCTCCTCGCTGACCCTCACCGAAACCTCGGAGGCGTAGAGCTTCGCCATCGAAGACTCCTTCGTCACTTTACGCCCCGCGTCCTTCAAGGCGGCGGCGCGGTAGGTCAGGAGGCGCGCGGCCTCGATCTCGGTCGCCATGTCGGCGAGCTTGAACTGGATGGCCTGAAAGTTCGAGATGGACTGGCCGAACTGGTGTCGCTCCTTCGAGTATCTGACCGCCGACTCGTATGCGCCCTGTGCGATGCCGAGCGCGAGCGCGGCAATCGAGATGCGCCCGCCGTCGAGGACTTGCATGGCCTGTATGAAGCCGAGTCCTTCGGGGCCGAGGCGGTTCTCGTCAGGGATTTGACAGTCCTCGAAGATGACGCTCGACGTCTCGGACGCGCGCAGGCCGAGCTTGTCCTCTTTCTTACCGGGCGAGAAGCCGGGCGTGCCCTTCTCGAAGATGAAAGCGGTGATGCCCTTCGAGCGCATGGCGCGGTCGGTCGAGGCCATCGCGACGCAGGTGTCGCCGTGGATGGCGTGTGTGATGAAGTTCTTCGAGCCGTTGACGACCCAGCCGCCGCCGCGCCTCAAGGCGGTCGTGCGCGTGCCTGAAGCGTCCGAACCCGCGTGCGGCTCGGTCAAGCCCCACGCGCCGAGTTTTTCGCCCGACGCGAGCGGCACCAGAAACTTCCGCTTCTGCTCTTCCGTGCCGAACATGAAGATGTGGTTCGAGCAGAGCGAGTTGTGCGCGGCCACGGAGATGCCGACCGAGCCGTCAACGCGCGAAAGCTCCTCGATGATCGTCACGTACTCGACGTAGCCCATCCCCGCCCCGCCGTACTCTTCCGGAAAGATGACGCCCATCAGGCCCTGCGCGGCGAGCTTCGGCTGAAGCTCCGAGGGGAAGTGCTGCGCCTCGTCCCACTCGCGCACGTGCGGCGCGATCTCGCCCTCGGCGAACTCGCGCACGCTCATCTTGATCTGCCGTTGATCTTCATTCAGCTCGAAGTCCATAGAGAAGTTTAAGCCCCCGGTCGTTTGCTCGCAGCGGCACCGGGCGGCGCACCCCGCCGCACACCCATTCAACTTTGATGTATGGGACGCCGCTGCCACGATTGTACTTTGAAAATCTCTGTGGGGCGAGGCCGCCCACATTCCGCAGGAACTCAGAAGAGGCGCTTGAACTTCCCCTTCGCGTCGAACGTGACGAACTTGTGATCCCAGTCGGGCGGGCTGCCCCGCTCGACGAAGACCGTCCATTCGGGCGTCTCGCCTTTGTAGCGGATGATCGGGTAAGAGAAGGTGATGCTGGTCACGCGTGCGCCCTCCAACTCTGCGCGCGAGAGAGCCTCCTTCGCCAGCTTCGGCAGCAGCGAGAGGTCTGCCTGCTTCACTTCGTAGAGGCTTTCGGCGAGCGAATTGTCGCCGATGAGATTGACATCGTTCGGCCCTTCGACCCGCCTCTTCCCGCGGTAGAGAACGTACTGGTGCGCGCTCTGCCCGTCGGTCGAGACGACGGCGCTGACAAGCTCGTCTGCGAACCGCAGCTCCATCAACTTGAAGTCAGCGCCCACCGCGCTCCGCACAGCTTCGAGCGACTCGCGCGGCAACTCGCTCGTGAACATTTCACGCGTCTCGCTGAAGGTCTCCGCGTCGGCTTCTGTAGGCGTCGCTTCGGCTGGCAAGCCGGGCGGAGCAATCGGGTGCTCGCGCTGATACTGCGCCAGCGAGTCGAGCCGCTGCTCCATGCGCCGACGCTCGCCCTGCTGATATGAATAACGCGCCCAGATGGACGCGACGCTGACGACGATGAAGACGACGAGCCAGATTTTTCTTTTCCTGTCCATGAGCTTTCGAGGACGGCTCGCCGCAAACTTCACGCGCGAGGCTTGCCGCCCGCTTTCTTCTTCGGAGCCGGAGCCGGCGGACGCGCCGCGCCCGCGGCTCCGGCCTTCTCCCCCTTTCGGCCCGGCTTTTTAGCTCCCTTCAGACGCGCGACCTCCTGCGCGTTCAGAAATCGGAATTCGCCCGGCTTGAGCCTTTCATCGCGCAGGTGCCCGACGGCGACGCGGCGCAGCTTCAAGACCGAATGGCCGACCGCATCGAACATGCGGCGTATCTGCTGATTGCGTCCCTCGTGAAGGACGACCTCGAACCAGGAGTTCGTGTCGGTCTCGTCGAGCCGCTTGATTTCGGCGGGGGCCGTGCGCGCGCCGTCTTCGAGCCGGATGCCGCGGCGCAGTCGCTCGATCTGCGCCTCCGACGGCACGCCCTTCACCTTCGCCTCGTAAACTTTCCGCACGCGGTTGCGCGCCGCCGTGACGTGGTTCGTCAGCTCGCCGTCGTTCGTCAGGATGAGCAAGCCCTCGGTGTTGAAGTCGAGGCGACCGACGGGGTGGAGTCGTCCGAGCGACTGCGGCACGAGTTCCGAGACGAGCGGACGCCCCTCCGGGTCGGCGAGCGCCGTGAGGTAGCCGCGCGGCTTGTAGAGCAGGACGTAAACCTTCTCCCGCGCTTCGAGCAGAGGGTTAATCAAGCGCCCGCGCACCTTGATGTGGTCGCGCGCGGGGTCAGCCTTCGTCCCCAGCTCGCGCACCGTCTCGCCGTTGACGCTCACCTCACCCGCCTCGATCAACTCCTCGGCGTGGCGGCGCGAGGCCAGTCCCGCGGCGGCAATCAACTTTTGCAGACGCTCTACCATCACAGATTAAGGCTCGATTGTTTTCAGCATGTCGCGAAGGCCATCAAGCTCAGAATCTTTCAACTCAATCTTGATTGTGCCAAGTTGCATTGTGACTTTGCTCGCGCCTGCGATTTTCTTAAACGTGTCGAAGTCGAACGCTGCCGCTATCCACTCGGTATAATTTCCACCGCCCCACTTGATTGACTTAACGACGCCCATTTCACTTGATCCTAGCCTCTGCCCATCAACATAAATGGTGAGAAGGCGACCTTCTGGTGTTGCGAACTTTGGTTCGTAAGTCTGCGTCATGAAATCCATGGTGACGCGGTCGGGCGTTGTCACCTTTTGGCCGACGACTTTGAATCGTGCCTTCAAACCTAACGAGTCCAGTTTACCATCTTTCCTCTCTTCATAAATCGGTTGGTCGGTCTGTACTTCGCTGGTATCGCTGTTTTTGAAATAATAAACCTTGGCTTTACCAACTACCCGGACGGGCTTTGCCGGAGCAGGTGGCGGAGGCGGAGGCGGGCCATCTTGCAGAGAGTGGCCGGAAGCCGCACAAGCAAACAAGACAAGGAACATAATCTGTAATAGCAATAGCTTCATATCGAACATCCCTCGTTACAGCATTCGGTTGAAATTGTTCATCTGACTCTAAGACCCACCGCCCGCCAAGTCCTCGAAGTCCTCGACGTTGGGCAACTCGCTCAAATCCTTGAGGCCGAATTGCAGCAGGAACTCTCTCGATGTGCCGTACATCATCGGGCGGCCCACGGTCTCCTTGCGACCTTTGGCGACGATGAGGCGCTTGTCGAGCAAGGTCTTGATGGCCGACGAAGATTGCACGCCGCGTATCTCTAAAATTTCGGGGACGGTGACGGGCTGCTTGTAGGCGATGACGGCGAGCGTCTCCAACGCGGCCAGCGAGAGCTTGGCGCTCGGCTTCGACTTGAGGTAGGCGCGTATGTGCTCGTGGTGTTCAGGGCGCGTGGCGAACTGCCAGCCGCCCGCGACCTCGCGCAAGGTCAGCCCGCCGTTGCGCTCGTTGAACTCCCGCGCCAACTCCTCGACCGCCACCTGCACCCAGCCTCTGTCCTCGCCGAGGAGGTCGGCCATTGCTTTAACGGACAGCGGCTCCTCGGAGACGAAGATCAGGGTCTCGCAGATCGCCACCAACGCGGCCAGCTCGCGCGGTTGGCCTCCGGGCGCGACCTCGCCGCCCGCCTCTTCGCCCTCGCCCGACGCGCGCGCCTCCGCGCGCCAGCGCGCAAACTCCTCGGCGCGGTCTTCCGCGTCGGCGTCGTGGATGACCAACTCGCGCCCTTCGTCCTGCTCTTCGTCGTCGGACGCGTACCCTTCGTAGTCGGCGGCGAAGTCGGCTGACTCGAAGGAGGTCGTCCCGCTCACGTCAACCTGTTCGAGGGGATTGCCGTTTTCCGCCTCGTCGGCTGCGGCGACCGTCTCGCCGTCCGGCAAGGCTTCGAGCGCCTCGTCGAGTTCCGCGACGGCCTCTCCGGTCTTCTTCCTTCTGTGTTTGCTCATTTCCGTTTGCAAGGCTCAAGCGCCGACGCGCGCCACGATGTCGCCGAAGGTCTGGCGCTGGAAAAGTTTGATCTCCGTCGTGCGGACGAGTTCGAGGATGGAGAGGAAGGCGAGGACGAGTTCGCGGCGCGTCCCGGCGTGCTCGAAGAAGTCGCGCAGGTTCAGCTCGCCCGCGGAGAAGATCATGTTGCGGAGACGTTCGAGCATCTCGGCCATCGTCACCTCCTCGCGCTCGATCTCCATCAAGACCTCTTCCTTGCGGCGCGCGAGTATCTGCTGGAAGACGCGCAGAAGGTCGAACGCGCCCGCCGCGACCTCCGGGTTCTCCTTGTCCGTTTCCAGAGGCGCACGCGTGTAGACGGCCTGCTCGACCGTGGCGCGCGACCAGAGCATCTCGGCGGCGGCCTTGTACTTCTGATGTTCGAGCAGACGCTCGACCAACTCCCGCCGCGGGTCAAGCTCTTCAAGCTCCTCTTCGCTCATGGCCGGGTCGCGCGGCAGGAGCGTCCGCGACTTGATTTCGATGAGCGTCGCCGCCATGACGAGGAAGTCCGTGGCGACGGTGATGTCCATGCCCTGCATCATCCGCAGGTAGTGCAGATATTCGTTCGTGATGCGCGCAATCGGGATGTCGTAGATGCTGACCTGCTCCTGCCTGATGAGGTAGAGCAGGAGGTCGAGCGGCCCGGCGAACTCGCCGAGGACGAGCTTCAGCTCTTCGCCGCTGCGGTCGGAGGTGATCTCCGGCGTCGCGCCCACGACGTTGATGTGCTGCCCCTCGGCGGCGCTCGCGACCGTCCCCTCTTCGGTGGCCTTCGGCGTCTCTGTCTGTTCGCTCGACAACTTCTAAGCCCCCACGATTCCCATGCGCTCTTTCACCGCGCGCATCGTCTCGCTTGCAATCGAGCGCGCCTTCTCCGCGCCTTCCGAAAGGATGCCGCGCAGCTCTTCGTCGCCGATGGCCTTCATGCGCTCCTGAAACGGGCGCAGGAACTCCACCGTCGCCTCGGCCAACTCCGACTTCAACTGCGCGTAGCCCTTGCCCGCGAAGTGCTCCTCGATCTCGCCGGACGACTTGCCCGTCAGAAGCTGATAGATCGTCAGCAGGTTCGTGATGGCCGGGCGCGTCGCGTCGAAGCAAACCTCTGTGCCGGAGTCCGTGACGGCGCGTTTGACCTTGCGGCGCACGGTGTCGGCATCGTCAACGAGCGTGATGCTGCCGTGCACGTTCTCGTCGGACTTCGACATCTTCTTCGAGGGATCGTCGAGCGCCTGAATCTTCGCGCCGACCTTCGGGATGAAGGCTTCGGGCACGCGAAACGTCTCACCGAAGTCGCGGTTGAAGCGCTCCGCGATGTCGCGCGTGAGTTCCAGATGTTGCTTCTGGTCGTGGCCGACGGGGACGAGGTCTGTCTGGTAGAGCAGAATGTCTGCGGCCATCAGCACGGGGTAATTTAAAATTCCCGCGAGGACGTTCTCCTTCTGCTTCTTCGCCTTGTCCTTGTACTGCGTCATGCGCTCAAGCTCGCTCGTGCGGACGACGCCGTTCAGAATCCACGCCAGCTCCGTATGCTCCTGCACGTCCGACTGCACGAAGACGGTCGAGACCTTCGGGTCAATCCCTGCGGCCAGATAGATGCGCGCGACCTCTCCGGTCTTCGCCGCGAGCGCCTGCGGGTCTTGCGGGACGGTGATGGCGTGAAGGTTGACGACGCAGAAGAAGCTCTCGTACTCATGCTGCAAGGCCACCCAGTTGCGCAGCGCGCCGAGGTAGTTGCCGATGTGCAGGTTGCCCGTGGGCTGCGCGCCGCTGAAAATTCTTTTTGGCATTACTCTTCTACTACAGCCGTCCCGTCTGCCGCGACGTGTGCTCCCGTTTTAAAGCCTCAAGAGAAAAATGATGACCCTCTCTATGGGCGCGAACACCGCGTTGAAAACGCCGAAATAGATCGCCCCGATCAGGATCAGAAAGCTGAACTTCTCAAGCGCCTCAAGCGCCGGCTGGGCGCTCGCGGGCAGGAAGGTGTACAGGACTTTGCTCCCGTCGAGCGGCGGTATCGGCAAAAGGTTGAACACGGCCAGCGAAGCGTTCAGTAAGAGTGCTTCAAAGAAGAGAAGCTTCACCGGCTCGGCAAAGGTTCCGAGCGACCCGCCGTTATCCAGAAGGCCCGTGGTCAGCAGTATCTTGAGGACGACGAGCGCGACGATGGCAATCAGGATGTTCGCCATAATCCCCGCGAGCGAGACCATGACGTTCGCTAAATCCTTGTTGCGCCAGCGGAGTGGATTGACCGGCGTCGGCTTGCCCCAGCCGATGAGCGGGACGAAGACGCCGGAACTCGCCCCGATGAAGCTGATGATGGGGATGAGCAGCGTGCCGATGGGGTCTGTGTGCTTGACCGGGTTGAGCGTGACGCGGCCCAGCAGGTAGGCCGTGTCATCGCCGAACTTGTGCGACATCCAGGCGTGCGCCGCCTCGTGCGCCGAGATGGCGAATAGCAGCACGACGATGTAGATAATCAGTTGCCCGATGAGATCAGTTGACATCTAATAAATTACACCACGAAAAAGCAGGTTCACGAAGCCAGCAAAAGTAGCATGCGAGTTTTAAAAGAGCAATCAGCGGTCGGCTATCAGCTTTTGTTTTCGTCCCGACATACCACCTGCGATTCAACGCCCGACTTTATCGAAGAGAAAAGCTGAACGCTGAGTGCTGACCGCCGACCGCTATTTCAAAAGCGCCCCCTTGATGCCGAGCGGGAGGCTGAAGACGGCCTCGTTCGTGGCGACGACCATGTCGCCCGCGGCGCTGAAGGCGAGGCCGACGACGTTCATGCCTGCGACCACCAGCCGCGCATCTTGGCCGTCGGGCGTGATGCGTATGATGCCGCGCCTGCCTCGGTAGGAGGCGGCGACGTAGAGGTTGCCTTCGCGGTCGAACGCCAACCCGTTCGGCCTGCCGAGTCCCTTGAAGAAGACGGACGCGCGCCCGTCGCGGTCAATGCGCTGCACCGACTCGTGGCTCGAAACGGTCGGCCCCGTCACGTAGAGGTCATCTTCGGGGCCGAACGCGAGGTGGTAGGCGGCCACCGACGGTTCGAGCAGCGCCCAAACGTCGGCGTCGCCCCGACCGTTGACGCGATGGATCGTGCCCGTGCGGTCACCGACGTACATGTGGCCCGCCGAGTCGAAGGCCAGCCCCGTCGCAACGCCCAGGTTGCGCGCGAACGGCACGACCTCGTGGAACGGCGTGACGCGATAGACCGTCCCGTCCATCCGGCTCGTGACGTACATCTGGCCGAGACTGTCAAAGGCGATGCCCGTGGGGTTCGTGATCTCGCCCGTGACGCCCGACAGCTCGCCGGCTGAGTCAATCCGCAGGAGCGAAACGGGGATGCGCTGGCCGCGCGAGCCGGAGCGCGTCACGTAGAGCGAGCCGTCGTCGGGGTCGAACGCGGGGCTGGCAACGAGGTGCAGGTCTTCGGCGAGCTTGCGCCCGACGACCAGCCGCGCCGGTTCGCTCCGCCGACTGTCCCTGCTTTCTAGGACGACCTCCGTCTCGCCGCCCTCCTCCAAAGTCTCCGGCACAATCGCCAGCACGCGCCACGGCGCGGCCCCGACCATGCGCGCCTCCTCACCTCCAAACGTCGCGCGGCACTCGCGCAGGTTGCTCGTGTCGTAGCCCGCACACTCGACCGACACCTCGCCGCCGGGTATCGCCGCCGCCGGGTCAACGCTCACGATCCGCTCTTTCGACATCACACAACTCCGCCGACAATCTAAGCCGCTGTGCCATCACAGTCCGCGCGCAAAACTTCGCCTGACTCTCATACTCGACGGCGACGGCCTCAAACGAAAAGATGACCTCATCATACGACGCTCGCGCGGAGGCTGTCTATCGAGTGCGGATTTCGGATGATGGAGTGCGGGGTCTCTTCATGCACGGCTGTCAGCCGGAAAGCATTTAACCACCGACTGCATTCGGCTGGTTCCGTTTTTTCTTGCATTCCTCAACATTGTGCTATAATCCGTCCAGTTTAAAGAGAAAGATGCTGCGGCCCCGAAAGCGCGGCTCGTTTTTTTGTCGCGCGGTTTTCCGATTCGCCAGGGGCCGCGGGCGCTCACACGACAAGCCGAAGTGTTTGCGCGTAGAGAGACATCGAAGGGTTCTACAACAGCGTCCGTTACTTTCCGCTCGCTTCACTCTTTCTCTAACTTGAGGACGAACCGAAAAGCACCGGCTCAACTTCAGCGCCGGTGCTTTCTGCTTTTGCGGATAATCAACGGACGCCGACGGAGGAAGCAGTCATCAGCAACGTACAGGGCAACACGCAGTGGTTGAAACCGAACCAGCTCAGGCGGATTGAAAAACTCTACTCGCGCCGCATCTCCCCGCAGCAGGTGGTCACGCCGGAGTTCGCGCGCCAGCTCTCGGAGCTTTCCTTCGAGACGCGCCGCCAGATCGGCACGCTCATTGACCGCAAGGGCTACGTCGAGCACGTCGTCGTCGGCGACGCGCGCCGCATCGAGTGGCCCGACCTGAAGCGTACGCGCGTCGCAACCGAACGCTTCCGCGGCCTGCGCGCCCTCCACACGCACCTGCGCGGCGAAGAACTGACGCAGGATGACCTCAACGACCTCGCGCTCCTGCGGCTCGACCTCATGGTCGCCGTCGAGGTTGACGAGCGCACGGGGCTGCCCGGCAAAATTCGCGGCGCGCACCTTCTCCCCACCACGCCCGAACAGGTTGACGAGCGAGCCGCCGCAGACGCCGCCTACGCCTTCTTTGAAGCGCCCGCCGCCTCGCAACTCGACGTTGACTTCCTCGAATTAATCAACTCGCTCGAAGAGGAGATGGCGCGCAACCGCCGCGCCGTCCGCCGCGCCGCCGCGCGCGACCGGGCCATCCTCGTCGGCGTCACCACCGCGTCGCTCTCCGAGGCCGAAGAATCAATGGCCGAGCTGCGCGAGCTGGCGGCCTCCGCCGGCATCGTCGTCCTGAACGAGATCATCCAGCGCCGCGCTGGCGTTGACCCGCGCACGGTGCTGGGCCGCGGCAAGCTCGACGAACTGTTAGTGCGCGCGCTCCGTCTCGGCGCAGACCTCATCGTCTTCGACCGCGAACTCGGCCCCGCGCAGGTGCGCTCCATATCCGAGGCGACCGACCTCAAAGTCATAGACCGCGCCCAGCTCATCCTCGACATCTTCGCGCAACGCGCGCAGACGCGCGAGGGCAAGATTCAGGTCGAACTGGCGCAGCTCAGGTACATGCTGCCGCGCCTCATTGCCGGGCAGGACTCCGCGTTCTCCCGTCTCGCGGGCGGCATCGGCGGGCGCGGCCCCGGCGAGACGAAACTTGAAACCGACCGCCGCCGCGTGCGCGACCGCATCAACCGGCTGGAGAAAGAGATCGAGCACCAGCGCCTGCGCCGCCAGCAGCGACGCAAGGAGCGCACGCGGCGCGGCCTGCCCATCATCTCCATCGTCGGCTACACGAACGCGGGCAAGTCAACTCTGCTGAACACGCTGACTTCAAGCGCGGTGCTCGCCGAGCAGCGCATGTTCGCCACACTCGACCCCACTTCGCGCCGCCTGCGCCTGCCGCGCGAGCAGGAGGTCATCGTCAACGACACCGTTGGGTTCATACGCGACCTGCCGCCCGACCTCATCGCGGCCTTCCGCGCCACCCTCGAAGAGATTGACGACAGCGACCTCCTCATCCATCTCGTTGACGCCTCGAACCCGCGCGTGCAGCAGCAACTCGAATCGGTCGAGCGAATCCTGAGTGAACTCGGCCACACAGGAATCCCGCGCCTCGTCGCCTTCAATAAAGCAGACCTCCTGCCGCCGGAAGACCTCGAATCAATCCTGCGCCAGTCCTGTCAGGACGGCGCGCGCGAATGCCTCGCCGTCTCGGCGCTCGCCCCCGACACTTTGCGCCCGCTCCTCGAACGCGCCGGAGCGATACTCGCACGCAACCTGACGCTCGAAGAAAAGCCCGCGCGTGCCGCGCTCGAAACTGTGGGAGCAGAGACGCGCGAAGGCGCGGACGACGCCGCAGAGTCGGAGCCGGAAATTGACGACGAGCGCGCGGAAGAGGCAGTGGCCCGCTAGGCCCCAGCAACATGAAGAGACAAGGACGACGCCCCCGCTTCGCAACCCCGCTGACCGACGCACGCAACTTCGCCGTGCGCGTCGTCAAGTGGCCTCTCAAGTGGCTCCCCCCGACCGCGCGCTTCCTCCTCGGCTTCCTCGCGCTCGCCGCGCTGACCACTCTCCTGCTCGCGAGCATGCGCCCGGCACAGACTTCCGCGGAGGTCTATCAGGAGGGCGAAGTGGTTCGCGCCGACGTTGTCTCGCCCGCAGACATCACGGCGGTTGACGCGCGCGAGACCGAGCGACGGCGCGAGGCCGCGCGTCTTGGGACGCTGCCCGTCTGGAACTTCGACGCCGCGCAGGCCGAAGACGCCGCGCAGACCTTCCGCGCTTCGTGGGCGACGCTCAAGCAACAGTCGGAAGCGCGCGGCGGCAACAGCAACCAGACGACGAACGGCAACGCGAGCGGCCAGCGCGAGACTGTGTGGCCGGGCGACGACGGCGACCGTCAGGCGGTCGCGCGCGCCATCGCCGCCCACGGCTTCGACGCGGGCGCGCTCGAAAGCCTCACCCGAATGATCCGCGAATCGGGCGGCGGCTATGTTTACGACGAGCGCGAAGCGGGGCACGTCACAGGCGAGATTCGCGTCGTGGACGCACGCAACGGCACGCAGGGGATCGTCAACACTTCGCAGAGCCAGTTCGTCCCGCTCGCTTCGGCGCGCGAGCGCCTGCGCGGACGCATCTCGGAACTCAACGGCTGGAAACTCAACGAGCGCGAGGCGCTCTCGTCCGCGATGCTCCCGCTCTTGAGGCCCAACGTCGCTTACGACGACGGCGCGACGGCGGCGGCGCGCGAGGCGGCGACGAAAGCCGTCCCCGCGGTCGTCGTCGCCCTCAAGCGCAACCAGACGGTCGCGCGCGAGGGCGACACCGTCACCGCGCAGATGCTCGGACAGTTCGCGGCCCTGCGCCAGTACAGTCACACGGAGCGCCGACCGCAGCTCTTCCTCGGCCTCTTCCTCCTCGCCTGCGCGCTCTACTGGGCCGCATGGCGCTTCACGGAGTACCGCTCGACTGTCACGACGCTTCCCCTTTCGGCCCGGCGTGCCTTCACGCTCGTCTGTCTCTCCGTTCTCGCCGGACTCGTCCTCACGCGCGTCGGCTTCGCGCTCGCCGAAGGCATCGCCTCGCAGTCAACGCACGCGCCGACGAACGACGCCGGCCTCTGGGCGTTCGCCATCCCTTTCGCGGCCTCGGCGCTCCTCGTCACGATGCTCGTGGACACGCAGCTCGCGCTCATCACCGCCGTCCTGACGGCACTCTTCGCGGGCCTGCTTGCGCCGGGCGGGATGCTCACCGCCTGCTTCGCGCTCGTCTCCTCTTCGGCGGCCATCTACGGCATCGGGCACTACCGCGAGCGACAGTCCGTGACGAAAGCGGGGCTGATCATCGGCGTGGTCAACGTCGCACTCGCCGTCGCCGTCATGCTCTCTTCGCAGAAGCCCCTGACGCTTAACGCCATCCTGCTCGCGGTCGGGTGCGGGCTGGCGGGCGGACTTCTGACGGCGGTCTTCACGGCGGGCTTGCTGCCCGTCAGCGAGTCCCTGTTCGGCATCCTGACGGACGTGCGCCTGCTCGAACTCTCGAACGCTGACCTGCCCGTGCTCGGCCAGTTGGCCCTTCGCGCGCCGGGCACGAACCAGCACGCGCACGCCGTCGGGCAACTCGCCGAGGAGGCGAGCCGGGCGGTGGGCGCGAACTGCCTGCTCACGCGCATCGGCGCGCTCTATCACGACATCGGCAAGCTCGCCGCGCCCGAATACTTCATCGAGAACCAGCACGGCGACAACCCGCACGACCGCCTGCGCCCCTCGCAAAGCGCGCGCATCATCACGAGCCACGTCACCTACGGCCTCAAGCTCGCGCGGGAGATCGGCCTGCCCAAGCAGATCGCCGACTTCATCCCGCAGCACCACGGCACGCGCACGCTCCACTTCTTCCTCCGCAAGGCGCAGGCCGAAGCCCTCGATGGCGAGACCGTTGACGAGGGCGAGTTCCGCTACCCCGGCCCGAAGCCGCAGTTCAAAGAGGCGGCCATCATGATGCTCGCCGACAGTTGCGAGGCCGCGGCGCGCTCGCTCGCCCGCCCCGACCCCGAAAACGTCCACACCATCGTCAACAAAATCTTCGACGCCATCGTCAGCGACGGCCAGCTCGACGAGTGCGACCTCTCCCTGCGCGAGCTGACGAAGGTGCGCGACTCCATCGTCAACTCGCTCACGGCCATCTACCACGCGCGCATAGACTATCCCGGCTTCAACCCGCCCTCGCTCGACCCCGCAACGCCCCCACTCCCGCCGCCCGACATTGACAGCGAGGAGCGCGGCCACGGCTACAACCGCCCCATCGAAGTCCCCATCAGCAAGGGCGGCGAGGTTGAGGACGAGGCGCTGACGAGCAAAAAGTAAGTCGCAAGACCAGCGGAAGAGGCCGACGAAAGTTACGACGCCACGAAAGAACAAGGGGCACGACATGAGGGGAAAGATTTTTTTAAATCGCCTTTTCGCGCTGCTGCTCCTCTTCTCCCTCCCCACCTGCACACGGCCACAAGACGCGCACAGGCCGCCGCACGCCGAACGTCTCGCCCTGCGCGCGGCGCGCATGCTCGACGTGACGAGCGGGCAGATCGTGGGCGGCGCGGTGATTCTCGTCGAGGGCGAAAGGGTCACGGCGGCGGGCGCAAACCTCGCCATCCCGCGCGACACGCGTGTCTTAGACCTCGGCGACGTGACGCTGCTGCCCGGACTGATTGACGCGCACACGCACATCACTTACCACTTCGACGCGTCAGGTCACTTCGGCCTCGAAGGCGACGCCAGTCCCGAAGTCGCGCTCAAGTACGCTGAGCAGAATGCGCGCGACACGCTCAACGCGGGCGTCACGACCATACGCAACCTCGGCGCAGGCGGGCGCGTTGACCTCCGCTTGCGCGACGAGATAAATCGCGGCGACGCGCAGGGGCCGCGCATGCTCGTCTCCGGCGAGCCGCTCACGTCGGACGACATGCGCGGCGCGGGCGACAACGTCTCGCGCCTCGCGCGCATACGCGAGTTCGTCCGCGCGCGAGTTGGAGAGGGCGTTGACGTAATCAAGATTTTCGAGGGCGTTTATCCGGACGGCGAGCCGGTCTTCAGCGCCGAAGAGATTCGCGCGGCGGTCGAGGAGGCCGGGCGCGCGGGCCTGCGGGTCGCCGTGCACGCGCACGAGGCCGCGGCGATGAAGGCCGCGATCAAAGGCGGCTGCACCTCAATCGAGCACGGCACGTTCTCCGACGCGGAGGCCATACGCCTGCTCGCCTCTCACCACACGGCGCTCGTCCCGACCTTGTACCTGCCGACGCACTATCTCGAACACAAAAGTCAGTTCGCTTTCGACGATTCGACGTGGGACTTCTTCGAGCGGCTGCGCGCCGTCAACCTCGCCAACACACAGCGCGCGAAGAAAGCGGGCGTCTTCATCGTCTCAGGCTCCGACGCCGTGGCGGGCGTGCACGGCCACAACGCGCGCGAGATCGAATGGCTCGTCAAGGCCGGTCTGACTCCCGCAGAGGCTTTGCGCGCCGCGACTGCCGACGCCGCGCGTCTGCTCGGACTCGAAGGCAAAGCCGGCGAGATCAAGCCGGGCGAGTTCGCGGACATCATCGCCGTCGAGGGCGAGCCCTCGAAAGACATCAGCGCCGTCGAGCACGTCCGGTTCGTGATGAAGGGCGGGCAGGTGTTCAGAGACGAACTAACGCACCGTTGAGTCCGGCGTCAGAAGCGTCCGCGCAGTTTGTCGTAAGTCGTCTTGAGGTCTTCGGGGATGACGCGCGTCTCGCCGACGGTGGACATAAAATTCGAGTCGCCAGTCCAGCGCGGGAGCAGGTGGAGGTGCAGGTGGTCTGCGACGCCCGCACCCGCCGCCTGGCCGAGGTTCATGCCGAGGTTGAAGCCGTGCGGGCGATAGACGCCTTCGAGGATGCCTTGCGCGCGCTTCGCCAAGTCCATCAGTTCGTCGGAGGTCTCTTTGGCAAGCGCGGGCAGATCGGCGGTGTGCTCGAAGGGGACGATCATGAGGTGGCCGGAGGTGTACGGGTAGATGTTGAGGACGACGAAGTTTTTGCGCGCGCGATGAAGGATGAAGCTGCCTTCGTCGTCGCCGCGCGCCGCGAGAGCGCAGAAGACGCAGGACGCGCTGAAGCCGGTCTTCTCGCCGCTCGCCCCCTTGATGTAGTCGTAACGCCAGGGTGTGTAGAGCCTGTCCACGTCCGCCTCGCTGCACGCACGCACGCCAAAGTCACATCAGTGGAGGCGTCTGCCCGCCCTCGCCGCCTTCGGTCTGCGTCGCCGCGCCCGGCCCGTTCGCAGGGGATGCGTCGGAGGACGACGCGTCGGCGTCCGGCGCTTCGTTAATCAGCTCTTTCAGTTCTTTGCCAGGCTTGAAGTAGGGCACGCGCTTGGCGGGGATGTCCACGGGGTCGCCGGTCTTCGGGTTGCGACCGCGCCGCGCGCCGCGCTCGCGCACGCGGAAACTGCCGAAGCCGCGCAGCTCGATCTTCTCGCCGTGGTTCAACGTCTCGATGATGCTCTCGAAGACGATCTCGACTAGCCGCTCGGCGTCCTTCTTCGTCAGCTCCGCCGCGCGCGCCACGTCTTCAACCAGTTCTGCTTTGGTCATGTTGTCTCCGCCTCTCCGGGGAAGGCTTTCGCCGGAACTCAAGACAGGCCGATGGGTTTGGGGTGCAAGAGCCGGACTGTAACTTAGCAGAAATTGCGAACTCGTAGCAAGGTCTAAACGTCCGCGCGGCCAACGGTTTACATAGACTGCGCGGGCGCGGCGGCTATTGAGCCGGGCGCATAAGGAAGCCCCGCGCAGAGTCTGACGGCTCGGCGCGGGGCTGGTCGTTTCAATCGGAGCTGGCTCAGCGGTCGCCTTCATCCTCCGAGCCGCCGGAGCGCTTGTTGAAGAAGTCGGCCAGCTCTCCCAAACTCGCCATGCCGCCGCCCGCGTCGGTCGTGTAGCTCTTCACGTCGGCAACCGGCTCGTCGTGCTTGGCCGCGCGATGAGAGAGTCCGATCTTCTTCGACTCCGACTCGATGCGGAGGATGCGGAAGTCCATCTCCTGTCCGATCTGCGCGGCGTCTTCGGGCCGCTCCACCCTGTCGTCCGAAAGCTCGGAGACGTGGCACAAGCCTTCCAACCCTTCGGCCAGCTCGACGAACGCGCCGAAGTTGGCGAAGCGCGTGATCTTGCCGTGCACGATGTCGCCGGGCCGGTGCTCGTTGAGGAATTTCTCCCACGCGCTCGGCTCGGTGTCCTTGATCGAGAGCGAGAGGCGGCGGTTGTCAACGTCAATGTTCGTGATGACGGCGTCTATCTCCTGCCCCTTCTTCAAGACCTCGCCCGGATGCTTGATGCGTTTGTTCCAGGAGATGTCCGAGACGTGGACTAATCCGTCGACGCCGTCCTCGACCTCGACGAACGCGCCGAAGTCCGTCAGGTTGCGCACCCGCCCGTGCACGCGGTCGCCGACGTGGAAGCGTTCCGGCAAAGTCTCCCAGGGGTTCGGCTGCGTCTGCTTCATGCCGAGGCTGATGCGCCTATTTTTGGGGTCAACGCCCAAGACCTCGACCTCGACGCTGTCGCCGGGGTTGACGAGCTTCGAGGGGTGCTTCATGCGCTTCGACCAGGTCATCTCCGAGACGTGGACGAGACCCTCGATGCCGGGTTCGAGTTCGATGAACGCGCCGTAGTCCGTGACCGAAGCGATCTTGCCCTCCATGCGCTGCCCCGTGGGAAAGCGCTCGGAGACAGACTCCCAGGGGTCGGGCAGAAGCTGCTTGTAGCCAAGAGAGACGCGCTCGCGCTCCTTGTCGAACTTCAAGACCTTGACCTGCACGTTCTCGCCGACGCGGAACATCTCGCCGGGGTTCTGCAAGCGGCCCCAGCTCATGTCGGTGACGTGGAGGAGGCCGTCAATGCCGCCGAGGTCAACGAACGCGCCGTAGTCGGTGAGGTTCTTGATCTGGCCCTCAACGATGATGCCCTCTTCGAGGTTGTTCAACGTCTCGCTCTTCTTGCCCTCATTCTCGTGCTCAAGTATGGCCTTGCGCGAGAGCACGACGTTCGAGCGCTTGCGGTTGAGCTTGATGACCTTAGCCTCGATCTCCTGGTTGCGTAAGGATTCGAGGTTGCGAATGGGGCGGATGTCCACCTGCGAGCCGGGCAGGAAGGCCGCCACGCCGTCAACGTCAACACGCAGTCCGCCCTTGACGCGCTCGGCGATGCGGCCCTTGACAGGCGTGCCGTCGCGGTAAGCGCGCTCAAGCTCGTCCCACGCGCGCATCCGCACGGCGTCGGCGCGCGAGAGCAGGGGCACGCCCTCCTGCGACTCCATGCTCTTGATGAGCACCTCAACTTCGTCGCCGCGCTTCACGGTCAGCTCGCCGCCTTCCATGAACTCCTCGACGGGGACTGCGCCCTCAGACTTGAAGCCGAAGTCAATGACGACGTTGCGCTCCGTGACGCCGACGACGGTGCCTTTGACTACCGAGCCTTCCTGGTAGGCGGCCTGCTCCTGCTCGTACTGGTCGAGCATCGCGCCGAAGTCGAAGTCGGACGCGCCGCCGCGCGGCTCTTCGTCGTCCGCATCGGGCGCGGGAGCCGCCGCCGGAGTCGGAGTGGTCGCGGCGGGTGGGTCGTTGGCCGGCGTCGAAGTCTCCGCCGGGGCGGTCGCCGAAGCGGCGCTCGAAGATTGGTCGCCGTGCGCGCCCGACTCGCTTGAGGCGGCGGCGGGGGCCGGCTGTTCGTTCTGGTTATCGCCGTTGATCGGCTTATCGTTTTCGGTTGACATGAACTCCTGTCGGACTCCTGCTTGTTTGATCTGGCGCGAACGCGTTTCTCACTTCGCGCCCTGCCCGGCCACAAAACTTTCAACGCACGCTACCGGAGTCAGCTAATCACACTGTCCACAACCGGGCGTTGAAATTCTGCCGCGAGTAGCTTCGGTTGATTGACGGAGGACGAAGGACGTAGGCTGGAGATGCGAGCCGCTGAAACGGAAAAAAGAAGCAAACGGGGTTTCAATTTTTCCTCATGCCCGTGGATCATCCGCGTGATCCGCCAATCACCTGCTAATCTGCCAGGTAGGGCAAGAATTTACACAGCCGGACAACCAAGTGTCAAGGCGGAAAGGAAGGCAAAAGTAAAAAGGCAAAAGGCAAAAGAGGAAGCCGAGCACGTCCTTCGTTCCCTCTTCTACCTTTTGCCTTTTTACTTTTGCCTTTACTTCGTGGCCGCCGCGTCGCCGCCGCGCCGCGCGACGTAGACGCCCGCGGAGTGCGAGCCGACGAAGATACGACTGCTGTCACGCGGGTCGAACGCGAGCGCCCAGACGCGCCGGCTCGGCAGCGGCGGGTCGAGACGCTGCCAGGTCATCCCCGCGTCGGTCGAACGGAAAACGCCGCCGCCCTCGGCCTCTGTGAAGACGCGCCCACCGCGCTCGTAGGCGTTGCCGACGAAGACCTCGTCGGGGTTCTCCGGGTTGATGAGCACGCTTGTGAAGCTGCCGAGCGGGAGGTTGCCGCCGCGGCGCAGCCAGCGCTGTCCTCCGTCGTGCGAGACGTAGAGCGTCTGGGTCGTGCCGACGTAAACATTGTCGAGCCGCTTCGGGTCGCGCTCGATAACGTTGACCGGCGCTTCCGCGGGGATGCCGCGCGCCTGCTCCCAGGTCTTGCCGTTGTCGCGCGTGACGAGCACGCCGGAATTAGACGTGCCGACGAAGATCGTCTGCGGCTCCTGCGCGTTGGCCGAGACGCAGAGCGTGCGCACGTCGAGACTTGGGCCGTAGGGCACTCGCTCCCAGCCCTTGCTCAAATCGTAGCTGCGGAACAGGCCCGCGTTCGTCGCGGCGAGCATTCCCGGCTGCCCGTCGCGCTCGTCGCCGGTGTAGGCGAGCGCGTTGATCGTGTCGGTCAGGAACACCGGCGCGGTCTGCGCGGCGGCGGCTATCGCGCCCGCCGACTCCATGCCGCCCGCGAGGCCGAGCGCGACGAGCGTCGCCGCGTCAACCATGCCCGTCACGGGGATGCCCTTGTCGGTCTGAAACTTCCTGATGGCCGCGACCGTGCGCGTGCCTGCGACCCCGTCGGGCGTGCCGACGTTGTAGCCCGCGAGATTCAAAGCCGCCTGCGCTCGCTTCACGTTGTCGTTCGACTTCGGGCGCGCGGGCGTGGTCGGGGCAGCCACCGTCGCGCCGACGCTCGAAGAAGCGGAGGACGAGCCGTCGCCGCCCGTGCCCCTGCCGCCTGCGCGACGACGGGCGACCGCGCCCCTGCCGCGGCGACCGCGCGCGGGAGCCTTCGGTGCCGCGACGGGCGACCACGAAGCGCCGCGGTCGGTCGAGCGATAGAGGCCGTAGTTCGTGCCGAGGTAGATGTTGTTGCCGTCCTTCTGGTCTTGCAGGATGGAATAGACAATCAGGCTGGGCGACATGTTGCGCGCCGAGAGCTGCCACGTCTCGCCGTTGTCGTTGCTGACGTAGAGCGAGCCGCCGCCGCGCGCGGTGTTGATCGTCGAGGCGTAGATGCGTCCGGGCTTTTCGCGGTCGGCGAGGATGGCGTAGGCGCGTCGGCCCGAATAGCCGCCGTTGGACATGGCCCAGTTGCGCCCGCCGTCGTGCGAGACCATGATGCCGTAGTTGTTCGTGCCGATGTAGACGGTGTCGGGGTTCTTCGGGTGGACGGCGATGGCGTTGACCTCGAAGTTCTGCCTATTTGTAGTCACCTTCCAGTCGCCGCCGCCGTTCGTGCTCATCCAGAAGCCTTCGGTCGTCCCGGCGTAGATCACGTTGGGACGGGCCGGGTTCTGCATGATCGAGCGCGTCCGGCGCGACTGCGAGGGGATGCCGTTGACCTTCCGCCAGTTTGCGCCCGCGGTACGTGTCTCGTAGATGCCGCTGCACGCCGAGAGGATGACGTGATCGGCGTTGCGCTCGTCTATCTCGATGGCGAAGATGTCGGAGTCGTCAATGATGCCCGTCTTCGTCACGTTCCAGGTCTTGCCGCCGTCGGTTGTCTTGTACGGCAGATACCATGTGCCCGCGTAGTAGACGTTCGTGCCGCGCGGGTCAACGGCGAGCGACTCGACGTTGATGAGGCCGGGCACGGCGGAGGTGTCGAGGTGCTCCCACGTCTCGCCCGCGTCGGTCGAGCGCCAGACGCCGTGGTTCGTCCCCACCAGCAGTAGGTCGAGGTCTTTATCCGACTGCGTCATCGAATAGATGCCCTCGCTCCGCAACTGCTCGGCGTCGCGCCAAGTCTTTCCACCATCCGTCGTCTTGAAGAAGCCGCCCGCCTCCTTGTACCTGTTCGCAGCGGCGTAGATGACCTTCGAGTCGCGCGGGTCAATGATGAGGTTGTCAATCAGCAGCCCCGGACGGTTGAAGCCTTCGAGGCGCGACCACGTCGAGCCGCCGTCGGCGGTCGTGTAAATCTGTCCGTCAATGGTTCCGAAGTAGAGGCGCTGCGGGTCTTGCGGGTCAACGACGAGCGAGCGCACGTCGCCGCCGAGCGGCCCCGTCACTTCCCAGCTCAGAACCCTCTGCCCCGACGCGTCCGGGTTGTCTGCGACGGGCGCGGCCAACGCCAGCGCCGACCAGGAGCCGAGCAGGGCGATTAAAAGGAGCGCGGGGGTTACTGTCTTCAACGAGCGATTCATTTTCATCGAGAGTACCACGGTATTTAAAATCTTCGAGCGTCGCGGCGGGGGTTTTGAACCGCGCGGCTATTATCCTCATCAAACGTCTCTTTGCAAAGCCCGACGACGAGCGCTGAGTCAGGCGACGTGTAGGATGCCTGCCTGGAAAGGGCAGTTGTACACACGGACAACCCCGCGCGCCTTTCCGTTGAAAAGCGAAGCGGGCGGCGCTCCCCTTTTCGGGAAACGCCGCCCGCGTTCGGTTTGGGCCGTGTCTCAATTAAGACAGGAGCACGGCACTGTTTCGGTTACTATTCCTCGTCGTCGTGGCGGCGGCGTCCCCTCCGCGGGGCTGCCGTCGCCTTCACCTCCGACGGGTCTACCGTCGGACTCGCCGCCGGCGGTGTAGCCCCTGACGGTACTACCCACAACTCCACCGTCAGGTCTTCCCTGTACCCGCCATCCACCGTTACCACTCGCGACGCATCTATCCCTCGCGTTGTCACCAGGTAGTTCTTCGCTCGGTCGCACCGAGCCTGCCCCTCGCCTGCTCTCCCTCGTCGCCCCCCGTAGCAGATCAGATAGCCCTGAGATGTCGGGTCGTTCTGCAACTCGATGGCGAAGTTGTCCAGCCGCGCCTTCTCGTCGTTGAACCGAATGTTCCCGTACTCATCCACCTTCCGCGCCACCGCCTGCTGCACCAGGTTCGTCGTGCACGACGAAGAAGTCGCACAACTCCGGTCGTAGCCACCTACGTCAACCGTCGCCGTCACCGCCGAGTTCCCCGGCAGCCCCTTCGTGTCCACCGTGATTGACGACGTGCCCTGCCCGGACGTGATCGTCCCCGCACTAACCGTCCAGTTGTAGGTCGCCGTCGCGTTCGGGTTGCCGCCGCTGACGTTGGCCGTGAACGTGATCTGGTCGCCCGGCTTCGCCGTGTCCTGACACGAAACACGTAGCGTCGGGCACGGCGGAGGCGTCGGGTTCGGCACGCAACTGCACGCCGTCACCGTCACCGTCGTCGAAGTGAACGCAATGCACCCGCACCCGTCATCCACCTCCACGGTCGTCGTGTAGGTGCCCGGCGACACCCCCGTCAAATCCAAAGTCGCATTCGGCCCGTCGCCCGTGACGCGCCCACCCGTCGTTGACCACGTGTACAACAGCGTGTCCCCGTCCGGGTCGGTCGCATTCGCCGACAACGCCACCGTCGTCGCCGTCGGACTGCACGACGGGTCGGGATGCTGGTCGGCTCCGCAACTCGCCGGCAACACCACCGTCGAAGAGGCCGCCGTCAACGTCACGGTCGGCGGCTGGTTCGGAAAAACCGTCGGCAACCGCGCGTTCCGATGACCGGCGAAGAACTGGAACCCAAACCCGTGCGGGTCGGACGAGAACCGGAAGCCTGCCGGAACCCCGTTGGTCGCACCCGTCACGGTCGTCCCAGGCACAATCACCACCCCGCGCCCCGGCACCGTCACGCCCGACAACTGCGTCACCGAAACCGATGTCGTCGCCGTCGCGTTGAAGTGGCCCGACGACTGCTGGTTCAGATTCATCCGGTACCACGCCCCAAACCCAAACCACCGCTTCGGATAAATCTTGATGCCCGCCAGAAAATCCACCGGGTTCTGCGGAAACGCGTTCGGCGTCTTGCTCCCCCAGTACTGCACCGACTTCAACTCCGCTATCGGCTGAAAATGCTTGTTGATCGGAAAGTCGAACCCAACACCAGCCAACAACTCGTTCGGGCGATCCAACAACACAACGTCGCCCCCCCCGAAGGCCGACGACTTCGGGTTGGAGTTCAATATCACTCCCACGTTCGACGACACGTTGACCGAGCGCGACAACCGCCCCGACACGAATCCCACTATCCCAAAGTCCCCAATGCTGCTGCCCGGCCCCGCCCCGCGCTGCATCTGGTTGAAACCCTGAAAATCGTTGGGACGATCCAACCACCAGCGCCAGAACGGAATGATGCCCGCCCCCAAAGCGTTGTTCGGCCCCGTAAAGCGAATCTTGGCCCCCACCACGATGTCGGTGAAAGAGGTCTGCCCGTAGAGCCGGTTGATGAAGGGCGCGTCCGGCAAATACGACGGCTCGGTCGTAAACGACACCGGCACCGTGATGGGCTGCGTCAAGGCCGTCGGCGGCAGAGTCCCCGTCGCCAACACCACGCCCGGCAGAATGCTCCCCACAGGCGAGCCAATGCCGGGAAAGAACCCGGCGGTGCCAAAACTGCCGGAACCACCACCCACCGCCGGCCCTAACTGCGCGCTGAAGCCCGGAAACCCGGCAGTTCCGCGCCCGTTCGTCGTCGCCAGCCCGAAAGTGCCGGCAGAGCCGCCCGTGAAGGGAAACTGCACGAAGGGCTGGTTGAAGGCCGGACGAAACAGACTCTGCCCGGCTATGGTGCCGACGTTGGGGCCGGACGGAGCCAAAACAATGGCCGGCGGACTGCCCAGCAGAGTGGAACTGAAGAAGACCTGCGAGTTCGGCAGGTAGAAGCTCGAAAGGTTCAACGGACTGTTGACCTTGATGCCGCGATAACCCGTGGTCTTAAAGAACAACTCGACGTGGTCACTGATGCCGATGTTGAAGGAAAGCGGCGTCTCGGTGATGTCCACGTCGCCGGGGTCGCGGTCGTAGTTCGAGTAGGCGACGGAAAAGGTGAACTCGCCCTTGCGCAAAGTGTCGCCGTCGTAAATGGTGAACAGGCCGGTCGGCCCTCCTTCTGGCCCGCCCGTGCCCACCGAAGGCGACTGGTTGCGCGGGTCGTTCCCCGGCCTCAGCGTCTG
>DATARW010000065.1:0-60110 GCA_036263975.1 Pyrinomonadaceae bacterium | reverse complement strand
GGCGGCAACGGCGAAGATCCGCTCGCTGGAGGCCTGGCCGCCAATGGTTATGGCGAGCACTCACCGGGTCACTACAGCTTGGCGGCAGGCTTGGTGTGCGAAATCATCATGACGGCGATATTCCTATTCGTCATCATGGGGGCGACGGACAAAAAGGCACCCGTGGGATTTGCTCCCCTGGCAATCGGCCTAACCCTCACTCTGATTCATTTGATCAGCATTCCCGTCACGAATACGTCGGTCAATCCCGCGCGCAGCACCGGCCCGGCGATTTTCGCGGGCGGCTGGGCCATCTCACAACTTTGGCTGTTTTGGCTTGCCCCGATTATCGGCGCAGTTCTGGCGGGCGCATTCTACGCCTGGCTGTCGGGCGAAGAAGCGGTAGAGCCGCCCATCGTCGGTGAAAAAGCAGCTTCACCGGCGCTTTGACAAATCGTCTTCCGACGGCTTGGAGAGGCGTGGTCGAACTGGCTGAGCCGTGCACGGGGAGTCATACCACGGGTTCAAATTCCACCCTCTCCGCCAGAATAGCTTTCAGCCGTCAGCATTCAGCGTTCAGCCGGTTTTGTGTTAAGCTGACTGCTGAAAGCTGAAAGCTTTTGAAAACTTATCAGGCTCCAGGCTCCGCACAACGCTTGTCCCGCGAACCCCGCCAGGCCGGGAACGGAGCAACGGTAGCGGTGGCGGCGTGTGTTGCGGGTCGGTCTGGAGCCTGGCCCATTTCCCAAGAGAGTTGCCGCGGGTTTCAAGCTTGCCGAAGCGCGCCGCGTTGGAGCACAATCCGACGCGAGCGAGTTTCGAGCCAACGCCGCCCGCGGCGACTCTTTTTATTTACCATGAAGATCAACATCAAACGTCTCGACCACGTTCAGGTCTGCATCCCGCGCGGCATGGAAGCGCAGGCGCGTGAGTTCTACGGCGGCCTACTCGGCCTCGAAGAGATCGAGAAGCCGGAAGTGCTCCGCGCAAACGGCGGGATGTGGTACAAGGTCGCGGAGGTTCAACTCCACGTCGGCGTCGAGGAAGTGGTCGCGCCGTCGAAGCGACATCCGGCCTTCGAGGTCGAGCAGGTCGAAGAAGTCCGAACCTACCTCGAAGACAACGGCGTGCGGACGAGGAACGAGCCGGCACTCCCCGGCGTCCGGCGCTTCTCCTTCTTCGACCCCTTCGGCAACCGCATCGAGCTGTTGGAGAAGACGCGGGCCGACGACGGAGAAGATAAAAGCTGATGGCCGAGTAGAAAATAAAAGCCGATTGGCCGACAGCTAAACGCTTTCACATGACCTACCAAGTCATCGCACGCAAGTGGCGACCGCAGACCTTTGAGGAGGTCACGGGGCAGGAGCACATCACACGGACGCTCCGCAACGCCGTCGAGCACGAGCGCCTGCATCACGCCTACCTCTTCTCCGGCGCGAGAGGCGTCGGGAAGACGACGACGGCGCGCCTGCTGGCGAAGGCCGTCAACTGTCACAAGGCCGACCGCCCGACGCCGACGCCCTGCCGCACGACCGACGCGGATGCCTGCGCCTCTTGCCGCGAGATCGCCGAGGGACGCTCGATTGACGTGCTGGAGATTGACGCCGCGTCGAACACGGGCGTTGACAACGTGCGCGACGCGATCATCAACACCGTCGGCGTGCGGCCCGCGCGCGACCGCTACAAGGTCTTCATCGTTGACGAAGTTCACATGCTCTCGACGCCGGCCTTCAACGCGCTGCTGAAGACTTTGGAAGAGCCGCCCTCCCGCGTCCTCTTCATCATGGCGACGACGCACGCGCACAAGGTTCCCGAAACCATCCTCTCGCGCAGCCAGCAGTTCGAGTTCCGCACCATCGCCGCCGCGCGGATAGCCGAGCGCCTGCGCCTCATCGCCGACGCCGAAGGTATCAAGGTCTCGGACGACGCGCTCAGAGAGATCGCGCGCGCGGGCGAAGGCTCGATGCGCGACGCGCAGTCGGCCTTCGATCAGGTCATCAGTTTCAGCGAGGGCGCGATTGAAACGGGAGACGTTGAGGCCGCGCTCGGAATCGCGGGTGCTGAAGTGCTCGCGCGTGTCGTGCGCGCCGTCGCTGCGGAGAAGCCTGCCGAGGCGCTCGCCGTCGTTGAAGACCTCGTCATGCGCGGCCACGACCTTCGGAACTTCTGCCGCGACCTGCTCGCGCACCTGCGCGACCTGCTCATCTTCAAGATCGCGGGCGACTCGTCGGCGCTCGCCGACACTACCGAGTCGGGGCGGCGCGAGTTGATGAATGAGGCGCGCGAGTTCTCCGAGTCAGACCTCGTGCGCTTCTTCCACAGCCTGACCGAGACCGAGACGCGCCTGCGCGAAAGCGCGCACCCGCGCTATCAGCTTGAGATCGGACTGGTGAAGCTCGTCGAGATGCGAAGGCTCGCGCCGCTCGGACAGATCATCGAGCGCCTGAACGCGCTCGAAGAGTCTCTGCGCGGCGGGCGCGCTCCCGCCGCGGGCGCAGGAGGTGGCGGCACGCAGACGCCGCCCGCTTCTTCAGCCGGAGTCCCGCCGCGGCGTGGCGGCGCGGTCGGCGGCGGGCGCGGCCCCGCGTCCCTTTCCGCGGAGGCTTCCGGCAACACCGCGCCTCCGCGCAACGGCTTCGCCGCGAGTGCGGGCGCGACGAACGGCGAGGGCAACGCGGGCGCGCAGGCGTCGTCGCGTCCGACGCCTCCGGCGGATGCTCCGGCACGGACGCGCGCCGTCGTCCCGGCGTCGCCGGACGACGACGACGCGGTGCACACTCCCGCAGGCTCGACTCCAAACCTCAAGCTCGTCCCGCCGCCCGCAATGTCCCCTGGCGGTGCACCATCGTCCGCCGGCGGCGCACCTTCGTTCGCAGGCGACGGGGCCTCGCGCGCAGGCGATGCCCCGTTCGCGCTCGGCGGCGACGCGCCGCTGCCGCCTGCCGGCGTGGATCGAGTCGGCCTGCCGGTCGCGCTCGTCGCTTCGCAAGCGACGGCGTGTGGAGCGGGGGCCGCGGTCGCGCCTGAAGTTGCGGACGCGCCTGCTGCGTCCGCGCCCGAAGTCACGCGCGTGAATGAAGAGGCGGGCGACGCGGTCAGCCGCATCAAGCAGAAGCTCGAAGAGCGCGGCAAGCCTCTGCTCGCCGTGGCGGTCGAAGGCGCGCGGCGCGTCCGGGTCGAGGGCGAAGAGGTGCGCGTCGAGTTCGCGCCGGAGGGGAAGTATCTGCACGACACTTTGAGGAAGCCGGAGAGCCAGCGTCTGCTGCGCGAGGTGTGCTGCGAGGTGCTGGGTCGGGGCGTCGGCGTCGCCGTCGTCTTCAGAGCGCCGGGCGAGTCGGACGACGAGGCGCTCGCGCCCGAAGACGAGGCGCAGCGCGAGCAGCGCCGCATGCGCGCGCGCGCCGAAGAGCACCCTGTCGTGCAGAAGCTCTTGAAGACTTTCCGCGCCGAGATCGTTGACGTGCGCCGCACCGACAACGCGCCGCAGTAGCCGCACTGATGGCGGCCCTTCGCCTGCGCGCCTCGCCTCCGGCGCTTGAGCCGCCCCGCTGTTTCCCTCAACCGAACAAACGCGGACGCTAACGCGTATAGCCCCGCGGAGGTGATACGATGCGCGAACCTTTGATAGCAGGCATTCTCAGTTTCCTGATTCCCGGCCTCGGCCAGATTTACAACGGCCAAATTCTCTGGGGCATCATCTGGCTCGTGCTGACGGGCGTGTCTTGGATCGGCACCGCCGGCACGCTCGGCTGGGTGGTTCACCTCATCGCGGCCTACTTCGCCTACACCTACGCCAAAGAACATCCCGTCCGCTGAGGGAAGGCAAAAGTAAAAAGGCAAAAGGCAAAAGAGATGACGCGCTGCGCGCGCGGAACTCTCTTTCGACTTCTGCCTTCCGGCTTTAACTTTTGCCTTTTTACTTTTACCTTCTGCCTTACTCCGGCTTCGGCGTCCGTTTAGGCGTCGGCGGGGTGGCGCGCGGGATGTCGTCTTCGAGGATGGGGGCGAGCGCCTCGGTCTCGTCCTGCGGCTTGAGCTTCGGCTCGCCGCGCAGCGCGGGCGGCAGCCTGGGACGCGGGACTTTGACGGTGGCAACGGCGTCGGTGCGCTTGAGGATGGTGCCGCCGCGGCCCGCGACCCATGCGGCGTTGCCGCCGTGGTAGGCCGCGCCGAAGAGCGCCGCGCTCGTGACGGTCGGCTGGACGCCCCACTCCTCGCCGCCGTTTCTGGTTTGCAGCACGCACCCCTGATCGCCCACGACCAGCACGTCGTCGCGCGAGGCGGCGGCCACCGAGTAGAGATTGAATTTGACGCCCGACTCCTGATCCTTCCAGGTCTTGCCGCCGTCGTCGGTGCGCAGGATCAGCCCACGCTCGCCGACGACGTAGCCGCGCCCGCCCGCGGTGAATGCCAGCCCGTAGAGCCACTCCTTCGCGTGCAGCTCGACGCGCGTCCAGGTTTCGCCGCCGTCCTCCGAGCGCAGCAGCGTCCCGTTCGAGCCGACGGCGACCGCCCTCTTCTCGTCGGCGTAAGCGACCGCTTCGAGCCAGTTCTGCGTGCCCGAAGCCTGACGGCTCCACGTCTCGCCGCCGTCGTCCGTCTTCAAGATACGGCCCCGCGCGCCGACCGCCAGACCGCGCTTAGCGTCGAAGAAGCAGACGCCGAACAAGTCCTCCTCCGCGTCCACCGGAACGCGCGTCCACGTCAGCCCGCCGCTCGTCGAACGCAGCAGCGTGCCCTTCTCGCCGACGACGAAGCCTTCCGCTTCGTCAGCGAAGAAGACTCCGAACAGACGCGCCGCAGTGTTTGAGAACCGCAGCGTCCAGCGCCTGCCGCCCGAAGAGGTGTAGAGTATGCGACCGCGCGAGCCGACGGCCCAGCCGTGCTCGCCGTCGAGGAAGAAGATGTCTGCGAGATCATCGCGTCCGCCTTCGGTCAGGCGACGCCACTGGATGCCGCCGTCGTCGGTGCGAAGGATCAGCCCGTCGCGCCCCGCGGCCCAGCCCGTGTTAGCGTCAACGAAATAGACGGCGGCGAGCCGCGGATTCGTCTTGACGCTCACAGGGAACCACATCCCGCCTCCGTTCGCGGTGGTCAAGACCTGACCCTCGTCGCCCGTCACCCAGCCGTGCTGCTCGTCCGTGAAGAAGACCGAGAGGAGGTCTGTTCGCAGAATCGCCTCCACCCCTGTCCACGTCGCGCCGCCGTCCTCCGTTCGATAAATCATGCCGCCCAATCCGACGGCGACGGCCTTGCGCGCCGTGCCCGCAAACGCGACCGACGTGAACGGCAGGTCGGTCTTGACGGAGCGGTCGAACCACGTCGCGCCGCCGTCGCGCGTGACGACGAGCGTGCCGCTATCTCCGGCGGCGACGCCATCGGTCGCATCGGCGAACGAGACCGAATAGAGATGCGCCCGCACGCCCGATGCCTGCGCCGCCCACGTCCGCCCGCCGTCCGCGGTCTTCACGATCTGCCCGTAACTGCCGACGGCCCAGCCGTGCAAAGCGTCCGGCGCGAACGCGACGCTGAACAGGTGATCTTTCACCCCGGTCTGTCGCGCGACCCAGCGGCGGCCTCCGTTCTCCGTCGTCAGCACTTGCCCGCGCGCGCCCACGGCGACGGCCACGCGCGCATCTTTCACGAACAGCCCGTAGAGCGGCGCGCTCGTCAGCGCGTGCTGCTCCTCCCAACGAAAGCCGCCGTCGGTCGTATGCAGAATCACGCCGTCCGCGCCCACGGCCCAGCCCGTGCGCTTGTCCGAAGCGAACCGCACCGCGTAGATGGCGTTCCCCTGCGGCAGAGGGTTCTGCCACAACCACGGCTGCTGCGCCTGCTGCGCCACAACCGTTGCCGCCGCCGCGCACACGGCTACGCCCGCGAGACACAAAATCCACGCGCGCGCACGTGCCGTCCTGGAAGCTCTGGCACTCATCGTCAAACTGCGGAGCTGTCGGGGAGGAGATTTTAGCCCTTAGATGTTCGCTTGGCTAACGGGCGAGGTGAGTTTCGGACGAAGCCGGCGCGGTGGGCAGCTACGCCGCTTCGACGTAATCGGCCAGGCTCGTCGGCTCAGGAATCGGCAACTCGTCCTCGCGCATGCCACGCAGGTGTAGCTCGACCGCTTCACTCATGCGGCGCTTCACTTCTTCGAGAGACTTGCCGGCGGCGATTCAGCCCGGCAGGTCGGGCACGTAAGCCGAAAAGTTCCGCCCGCCCTTTTCGATAATCATCGCGTAGCGCATACCTGTTAACTCTTTACTTTGTCAGTCGCGCCTGTCTTCGACGACTGTTGCGGCGGCCTCGCTCAACACTTCGCTGTCGGCGCGACCGAGGGCGGCGATGCGGCGGGCGGCGCGGTCAACCGCTTCCTGCGCGACGTGACCGGCGTGGCCTTTGACCCACTCCCACTTGATGTCGTGCGGGCCTGCGGCCTTGTCGAGACGCACCCACCATTCGTGGTTCGACTTGCGTCGGAAGCGACCCTCCATCGTCTCGACGACGTAGCGCGAGTCGGTCATCAGCCGCACGCGGCAAGGCTCGCGCAGTTGTTCGAGGCCGAGTGCGGCGGCGGCGACCTCCGCCTGCTGGTTCGTCGCCGAGCCGAGATAGATGCCGAACGCGCGCCACACGCCGCCATAGCCGAGCAGCGCCACGGCAGATGCGCGCGTCTCCGCCTGCCCGTTGCCGAGGCTCGACCCGTCGCAGTAAATCAAAACCTCTTTCAGGTTTTGGGTTTTAGGTTTTGGGTTCCGGGTGGTCGGTTGTGCCTCGCTTGCGTCCCCACCGCGCGCCGCACCTTTTCTACTCTTCATCAGTCACGACTCACTTCATCTTCAACCCAACACCTAAAACCCAGAACCCATCAACCCCTCACGCCACCTCTTCCAGCGCGGCGGGCGCGATGGCGACTACGTGGTCAACGGTCTGCTCGAAGGTGTCGTCGTGCGAGATGACGAAGAGCTGGTCGAAGTCTCTCACCTGCCCGATCTGCTGCGCCAGCCTTTCGCGCCGCTCGGCGTCCATGTTCACGGTCGGCTCGTCGAAGAAGGCGACGCGGATGTCGGAGAGCTGCTTGAGGAGCGCGAGGCGGACTGAAAGAGCCGCGACCATCTGCTCGCCGCCCGAGAGGTTGACGAACGGGCGCTCGTGGCCGCCCTCTTCGAGGATGATGTCGTAAGTATTCGACCAGCGCAGAGCGCGCCCGCCCTCGCCCGTGATCTCTCGGAAAAGCTGGTTGGCCTCAATCGAGATGTTGTAGAGGTAGCTCTCGGTGACGAGCGGGCCGGCCTTGCGGAGCGTGTCGCGTATGAAGTCGGTTGCGGCGTACAACTCTTCAAGTCGCTCTTTGGCGCGGAACTCTTCGCCGAGGGACGCGCGCACCTCTTCGAGCCGCGCGACCTCCGAGGCGAGCGACAGCTCGCGTTCGCGCGCCGCTTCGAGTTTCGCCGATGTCTCAGCCGCGCGCTCGCGTGCGAGGGCCAGCGCGCCGCGCTCCTCGCCGTGGCGCTCGCGGTCGTACAGCGAGAGCGCGCGCACGTGTTCGGCGCGGGCGGCTTCGGCGTCGAGGGCCGCGCGCGCGGAGCGTTCTTCCGCTTCCTTAGCTTCCGACTCGCGCGCGGGCAGCGTCCTTGCGAGCGAGTCGGATTCGAGGTATTCGCGGTAAGCGTCAGCCGTCGCGTCGCGTCGCGCCGTCGCGTCCGACCATTGGGCGTCGAGCTTCTCGAACTTCTTCAGCTTCGCGTCGAGCGCGCGCGACTGGCTTTGCAAGGCTTCGAGCGCGTCGCGCGCGCCCCGCGACTCGCGCAGCAATTCCGCCTCGCGCCCGGCTTCGAGCCGCAGCGCGGCGGCGCGACCGCGCGGGTCGGCGAGTTCGCGCAAACGCCGCTCGACCTTCGACGCGTCTTCCGCCAGAGCCGCTTCGGCGCTCGCGGCGGCGGCCACCTGCTCGCGCTCCTCGCGCTTCGCCTTGCCCACATCCTCGATCTCGCGCAGGCGCGCGCGCAGAGGCTCAAGCTCCGCGTAGCGCAGCGCCTCTTCGCGCGCGACCTTGAGCACACCGTCAATGCCGACCAGCTCGGCCCGCAGCTCGTCGCGCAAGCTTTCGCTCGCGTCGGCTGCCAGCGCAGAGAGTTCCCCGTCAACGCTTGCAAGCGCCGACTCGCGCTCGGCCAGCAACTCACGCTCGTGCGCGAGCCGTGCGCGCGTCGTCTCGAAGCGGGCCGCGGCCTTCTCCGCGTCGCGCGCGGCGCGCACGTCGAGCGCGACACGCGCGCCGTCGCGCTCGACCGTGGCGAGCCGCGCGCGGTTCATCTTCAACTGCTGCCCGAAGAAGTCCTCGAAGGTGCGGCCCTCCTCGGCGAGATTCTTGCAAGGCTCGTGAAGTATCGGGCAGACGCCGCCTTTGGCCTTCGCGCTCGCGCGCTCGTCCTGATTGATCGAGGCGCGCAGGGCGGCGGCCTGGTTAGTCAGGCTGTGCTCCTGCTCTTCGAGTTCCGGCAAACGCGCGGCTGCCGACGCCGCCTGCTCGAACTCGCGCGCCTCGCGCTCCAACGCCGTGACGCTGCGGCGCAGACGCTCCGCCTCGCGCGCCGCGTCGCGCCTTTGAGTTGCCAAGTGCTTGCGCGAAGTCAGCGCGTTCTCGACTTTGCTCAGGCGCGTCTCGACGCCCATGCGCTCGCTGTCCAGCTTGTCGGCGCGCACCTGTGCGTCCGCGAGGTGCTCCGCCGCGTGCACGCGCCTGGAAGTTTCGGAGTGCGCGCGCCGGAGGTCGCTGAGTTCGGCGTCGAGGCGTGTGAGCAGTTCGGCTGCGGCGCGCGCCCGTGCGAGCAGGTCGCGCAGGCGCTCGCGCTCGCGCTCAAGCTCCTCCTGCGTCGCCACATCCTTTTCGAGTTCGACCAGGACTGCGCGCGCCTGCCGCGAGCGTTCGAGAGATTCTTCGAGGCGGCGCACATCCGATTCGGCGGAGGCCAACATGCGCGCGGCGTCTGCCGCGTCTGCGCGCAGGCGCTCGCGCTCGCCGCGCTTCGTTTCGAGCGAGCGCAGGGCCTCGGTCGCTTCGAGGTGCGCGCGGTAGTCCGCGTGCGTCGCGCGCTGACGTTCGGCGGCACGTCGCGCGGCTTCGAGGTTGCTTTGCAAATCGAGCAGGCGGCGCTGTGCCGAGTCGCGCTCGACTTCGAGTCGTTCGGCGCGCGCGCGCGCTTCCGCTGCGCGCTGCTCGGCCACTTCGAGTTCCGCGACCGCGCGCGCACACACTTCGGCCTCGCGCTGGAAGGCGGCGAGTGACGCGCCCAGCTCTTCGGCGCGCTCGCGCGCCGTCTTGTGCTCGGCCACGGTCGCGTCGTAGCGCGCGAGCTGCGATTCCGCTCCGCTGATGCGCCCGCGCGCCTCGGCGATGCGCTCGTTGATGAGGCCGACGGTGTCGCGCAGGCGCTCGGCCCCCTCCCTGTATTCCTCGACCTTCAGGAGGCGGTCGAACGAGCGCTTGCGTTCGTTGGGGGTTTGCAGGAAGTCGGTGGTGAAGAGTCCCTGCGGGACGCCGATGGCGGAGCGGAAGAGAGCGCGCAGGTCTGTGCCCGGCTCAAGGCGCAGGTGTTGGTCGAGCCACTTGCGCGCGTCGGCCTTGCCCGTGGCGATCTTCATCCGCAGCTCCGGGTCGTAGACGTAGTAGCCCGTGCCCGTGTCGCGGTAGATGGTGTAGCGCCGCTCGTCGAGGTCGCTGTGGAAGGTGACGCGCACGCTGCCGCGCTTCGCGCCGCGCCGGAGAAAATCATCCTTGCTGTAGTCGAGCACGTCGAAGAGCGCCCACGCGATGGCTTCGAGGATGGTCGTTTTCCCGGCACCGTTCGGGCCGACGATGGCGGTCGTGCCGCGCTCGAAATGGAAGTCGCCGCGCCGCTCGCCCTCTCCGTAAGACTTGATGTTTTCCAGTTCGACTCTTGTGACGTGCATCGCTTCTCAGTCGTGTCAAAAAGTTTTCGCACTGCGGCGCGGCCCGCTTCACGCGCCCGCGGCCAGCGTCTTCTCCAGCTTCTTCCTCAGCCCGTGCGGCGCGCTGACGGTCGCCGCATCCTCGCCCATCTCGACCGTGATCTTTTCGGCGAGCAGCGCGTGGAAGGGCGGCCCGTAAGTCAACTGGTCGCCCACGCGCCCACGCGGGCGGTAACGGACGCTTCTGGCCGCCGCGTCCATCCTCTCGACGAAAGACTCGCGCTCGCCGAAGCCGACCGTGAACCTTTTCGGCAGGCCCGCGACGAACGCGATGAAGCCGACGAAGAACATCACTCCGAACCAGATGGCGAGCGCGCCGGAGAGCGTCCGCGCGAACTCCTCCGGGGTGATGTCCGAACGCAGGTGCGCGCCGGGGCTGAGATACATGAACACGACGAAGGCTACGCCTGCGCCGACGACGGCCAGAAACGTCGTGAAGAGCATGACCTTCACGAACCTCGCGACTACAGCCATCAACGAAACCTCCCTCTGCAAACGTATCTGAGGAGTGGTCGGCGCACGGGCGTCTAAAATGCCGGTCGAGTTTAAGTCATCGGCGGGGAGTTTCGCTAGCGTTCTCCGAGCAGGTAAACGCCCGTCGCCGCGTGGTACGCCTTCCAGTCGAACCAGTAGTCTTTGAGCGAGGGGATTTTCTCCAGACGGCGACCCGCGAGCGCACCCTCGACACACTGTCCGTTGAAGTCCCAGCGGCTTCCGGTCTCGGCATCCAAGAGGGAAGGCGAGTCGGCCTTGCGGAAGAATTCGAGCTTGCGACCGTCGAGCCGCCGGTCGAAGACGCGCACGCTCTTGCCGTCTTCGGCGAGGAGGACGAGGACGGGCGTCGTGCCTATCGTGTCCACGATTGGGTTCTGCTTTTCGAGGGCGTCCATTGGATAAGCCTCCGACGCGCCGTTCACCTCGACGCCGACGACGAGCGTGCGCGCCGGGAGCACGGCGTTCGGGTCGGCGAGCATGGTCGCCACGGGCACGCGCTGCATCTTCGTCTCCCAGTCGGCGGGTTCGTAATGCCCGGCGGCGGCGACGCCTGGGTCGGGCCGAAGCACACGACCGCGCGGGTTCTCGCGCTTCCACTCGGCGAAGGTCAGCTCGTCGAAGTCAGAGAGCTTGAGCCTTCGGCCTTTGAGCGGGCCGAGGATGCATTCGCCCGTGACCTGCTGCCACCAGGAGCCGGTCTCCTCGTCGCGCATGATGAAGTTCTGATTGTTGATGCCCGCCAGATGAAAGTGCAGCGCGCGCCCGTCCACGGTCGTCTCCCACACCAGACCGGTGTAACAGAGCGTTCAATAGGTGGCGGCTACGGCCACGCCTCCCACCGTGTCGCCGACGACGTGATGATAAGCCATCAAACGCACGGGATACGCGGCCCGCTCGCCCCCACGCTCGACGGCGAGCACCATGTCGTCGTCGCCCACGTAATCAACCTTGTCGGCGTTCGCGTAAGCGGCGTTCGCCAGCGGGTTGAACATGACCTCGTAAACGTTCTGCCGCGCGAGCCAGACCGAAGCGGCGACGGGCAGGAACAGCACGACGGCCAGCGCCTTCGCCCACCAGCGACGCGAGCCGCGCCAAATCTTAAAGACGAGCGCGAGGCTCACGACCGTCAAAAGAATCGTCACCCACGGCGCGAACCGCCGAAGCTCGTACCCGACTTCGAGCGTGCGCGGGGTCTGCGGCTTGAACGGCTGTATGAGCATGACGGGCACTACGACGAGCGCGAGCGCCAGAGGAACGAGCAGGATCAGTGCGAGCCAGCGTTTCATCTTTTCGAGCCTTCCGCGTTGATTACAAATCTTCGCCGCGCGGTTGCGTGTCGGCCTTCTTCCACGCGGCCTCATCCTTGTCTCCCGCCGAATGCTGCTCGTGCTGCGCGAAGCCTGCGCCGCCGCACGCCGGAAGCAGCGTGAAGAGAAGGGCGGGGAACTTCATGTCTGCACTCTCCTGTTTTTGGCAGGTTACTCGTTGACCTTCAAAACGGCGAGGAAAGCTTCCTGCGGGATTTCGACACGGCCTACGCGCTTCATGCGCTTCTTGCCCTCTTTCTGTTTTTCGAGGAGCTTGCGCTTGCGCGTGATGTCGCCGCCGTAGCACTTGGCGATGACGTTCTTGCCCAGAGCCTTCACGGTCTCGCGGGCGATGATCTTGTTGCCGATGGCGGCCTGGATGGGCACTTCAAAGAGCTGGCGCGGAATGAGCTGGCGCATCTTCTCCGCGAGGAGGCGACCGCGCGCCTGCGAGTTCTGGCGGTGAACGATGATGGAGAGCGCGTCCACCGGCTCGCCCGCGACCATGAGGTCGAGCTTGACGAGGTCGCTCTCGACGTAGCCGGCGAGGTGATAGTCGAGCGAGGCGTAGCCGCGCGAGACGGATTTCAGGCGGTCGTAGAAGTCGAGCACGATCTCGTTCAAGGGCAGCTCGTAGACGAGCATCACGCGCTTCTCGGCGATGTACTCGAACTTTTTCTGCACGCCGCGCTTCTCTTCCAGGAGCGGGAGTATGCCGCCGAGGAATTCGTCGGTCGTCAGAATCGTCGCCTCGATGATCGGCTCTTCGATTTTGGTGATGCGAACGGCGTCGGGCATCCGTGCGGGCGAGTCAACCTCGACCACTTCGCCGTCCGTAGTCGTCACGCGGTAGCGCACGCCGGGCGCGGTCGTGATGAGGTCTAAGTCGAACTCGCGTTCGAGCCGCTCCTGCACGATCTCCATGTGGAGGAGTCCGAGGAAGCCGCAGCGGAAGCCGAAGCCGAGCGCGACCGATGACTCCGGCTCGTAAAAAAAAGAAGCGTCGTTGAGGCGCAGCTTGTCCAGCGCGTCGCGCAGCTCCTCGTACTGGTTGGCTTCGACCGGATAGAGTCCGGCGAAGACCATCGGCTTGATCTCCTGAAAACCGGGGAAAGGCTCTTTCGTGGGCCGGGCGGCCTCCGTGATGGTGTCGCCGATCTGCACGTCGGCGACCGTCTTGATGGAGGCCGTCATGAAGCCGACCTCGCCGACCGAGAGCCGGTCAATGGGCGTGGGCCGAGGGCGGTTGACGCCGATGGCCTCGACCTGATAGTCGCGGCCCGTGTTGAAGAAGCGAATCTTCATGCCCGGCTTGATCGTGCCGTCAATGACGCGGAAGAGGACGATGACGCCGCGGTAGGAGTCGTACCAGGAGTCGAAGATGAGCGCCTTGAGCGGCGCTTCCGTAGAGCCTTTGGGCGCGGGGATGTCGCGGACGATGGCTTCGAGTATGTCGGGGACTCCGTGGCCCGTCTTCGCGGAGGCGAGCACGGCGTTGTGCGTGTCGAGGCCGATGACGTTCTCGATCTGCTCGATGGCCTTTTCCGGCTCCGCGCCGGGCAGGTCAATCTTGTTGATGACGGGGATGAGTTCCAGATTGTTCTCGATGGCGAGGTAGGTGTTGGCGAGCGTCTGCGCTTCCACCCCCTGCGAGGCGTCAACGACGAGGAGCGCGCCCTCGCACGCCGACAGGCTGCGCGAGACTTCGTAAGAGAAATCCACGTGGCCGGGCGTGTCAATTAAATTCAGGACGTACTGCTCGCCGCTGCGCGCGCGATAGTCGAGGCGGACGGCGTGCGACTTGATGGTGATGCCGCGCTCACGCTCCAAGTCCATGTCGTCCAAGACCTGCGCTTCCATCTCGCGCTCGGAGAGAGCGCCGGTCAGCTCCAGCAGGCGGTCGGCCAAAGTGGACTTGCCGTGGTCTATGTGCGCGATGATCGAGAAGTTTCTGATGCGTTCGGAGTTCATTTTAAGCTGTTAGCTATTAGCTGTTGGCTTTTAGCTTTTCTTTCTCCAGTCAGGCTACCAGCAAAAACCTAAGAACTCGCGCATCGAGTAAAAGCTAACGGCTAACAGCTAATAGCTAACGGCTTAAAATAACAAAACGTGCGCGAAACCGCACGCGCGACGTTGGCGCGAAGCCGCCCCGTTCACGGTTTACGGTTCAAGATGTTATGACGTTCACGGCTTCCATATCAGGCGCGGGAGGAGAGCGTGCGCGGGCGCTCGGCGGGGAGCACGGGTTGAACGTGAGGCGCGGAGTAGGCGTTGCCGAGGTCGAGCCGCTTGACGTTGCCGGGTTCGGCGTCGAAGTCGAGGAGGGGAATCTCCAGCGTGGCGATTGCGCCGCCGCGCGGGTCGTCGGCCAGCTCGAAGCGGTAGGCCGAGCCGTAGAGCTGTTGGAGGCGTGCGCGTGTGTTCGAGAGGCCGACGCCGCCCTTGTTGGCGCGGCACGCGGACGCGTTCGAGAGGCCCGCGCCGTTGTCCCTGACCTCAAGGCGGAGCGCGTCGCCGCGACGCTCGGCGCGCACCTCGACGTGGCCGTGGGCCGCGCGCTGCGAGACGCCGTGGCGGATGGCGTTCTCGACGAGCGGCTGGAGGATCAGGTTCGGCACGCGGCAGTCGAGGACTCGCGGGTCAACTTCGAGGCTCGTCGTCAAGCGGTCGTTGAAGCGCACGCGCTCGATTTCGAGATAGCAGTTGAGGAACTCAAGCTCGCGGCGCAGCGGAACCTCCTGCGTGGCCGAGGCGTCGAGCGTGAGGCGCAGGAAGTCGCCGAGGCGTGCGATCATCTTGTCGGCGGCGTCGGGGTCGGAGTGGACGAGCGCGGAGATGGCGTGCAGGGCGTTGAAGAGGAAGTGCGGGTGAAGCTGCATCTTCAACGCTTGAAGTTGCGCCTGCGACGCGCGCAACTCGCCCTCTCGATAGCGTTGGTAATAGACGGCGGCGTGGCTGGTGAGAACGATGATCCAGTAGACGAGCAGTTCCTTGTCGAGCATGACGAAGACGTTGCGCGCGACGTTGACGGGCAGGAGCAACCTGGCCTCGCCGGAGAACAGCGAGTCAATGACGACGTGGCAGACGGCCCACGCGACGGCCAGCGCCGTCCCGGCCAGCAGGTGGACGCATAGCCCGCGCCGCCAGTTCGAGCGCTCTAACCTGAAGCGGCGCGCGAGCCAGAGCACCAGCGGCGTCGAGATGGCGAACACGTAGACGGCGAGCACCTGCCACGCGACCGACTTCAAGAGCGGCACGGCCTTCTCCGTCCGCGCGAAGTAAACGTAGAGCTGGCTGGCGAAGAACAGACCGACCAGCGTCCACACGCCCCACACCAGCGCGAGCCGCGTCCAACGCTCCCGCCCCGCCCCCGCGCTCACCGCGCCTTCGTCAACAAACCTCGACATAACGCGCCTATCATCTCAACTGCGCGGCGCGAAGACAAGCCGTAAGTTCACACGGTCGGTGTATGGATTGATTAACTGCCGCCCTGCGCGTCGCGGGCGAGGAGGGCTGCGCCGATGGGGGCGGCGTCGGGGCCGAGGGTGGCGGCGATGATCTGGGTGGACTCGAAGTTGGGTTGGAAGGAGCGGCGGCGGGCCTCGCGGATGATGGGGTCGAGGATGAGTTCGCCTGCGTCCATCACGCCGCCGCCCAGAACGATGCGCTCGGTGTTGAGGAGGTTGATGACGGTTGCGATGGCCGTGCCGATGTAGCGGCCCGTGCGCTCGATCATCAGGGCGGCGAAGTCGTCGCCGCCTCTGGCCTCGTGGGCGATGTCGGCGGCTGTGAAGTTCTTGTTCAGGCCGAGGCGGGAGAGCGAGGAGGTCGAGTCCCGCATCAGGCGCTCGTGCGTGCGGCGGACGATGTTGGGCGCGGAGGCGACCGTCTCCAGGCAGCCGACGTTGCCGCACGCGCAGACGATGCCTTCGGGGTCTATGGTGATGTGGCCGAACTCGCCTGCGAACCCGGAAGCGCCGCGCCAGAGCGCGCCGCCGATGATGATCGCGCCGCCGATGCCGGAGCCGATGGTGACGTAGAACATGTCGCGGCAGCCGCGTCCAGCGCCCGCCGCGTACTCGCCCACCGCGCCCGCGTTCGCGTCGTTGTCGAGCGTGACGGCGAGGCCCGTGGCCTTCGCGAGTTCGGCGCGCAGGTCGCCGCGCATGACCGCGGGCAGGTCTGAAGAGATGATGACGCGTCCAGTCTTCGGGCTGACGAGTCCGGGAACTCCGACGCCGACCGCCGCAACCCGCACCGGCGAGGCGTCGCGCAACTCCGAGACGAGGCGCGCGAGGCGGCCTGCGGGGTCTTCCGCGTCGAACGCCGACTCGCGCCGCGCGAACACCTCGCCGCCAGCCGAGACGAGCGCCGCGCGCGCCGACCCGGCGCAGAGTTCTACGCCGATGTAAGTCTGGTCTTTTGGCGACTGGGCCGTCATCTCAAGGGCCTTCTGGTGAAGAGTTTGTAAACGATTGTTGGTGTCTGGCTCCGGGTCGGCGTGATGGTAACAAAGGGTCGGGGGGCTGTCAAACAACACCCTCTGCGTGTAGAATGAGCCGGAAGTGATAAGCGATGAGTGATGAGTGATAAGGAAAAAGCCATCGTCGCTTTTTCATGACTCATCGCTCATCGCTCATCACACGTGACTCATCACTTATCACTCGTCGCTTATGGACATTCATTCCATCCTGCTGCCGACGGACTTCAGCGAGTGCGCGCGGCACGCCGTCCCGGTAGCGGCGGGGCTGGCGCGGCTGCTGGGGGCGCGCGTCGTGTGCCTGCACGTCGTCGAACCCGTAGTCCCGCCGGTCGGCTGGACGCCGATGGTTGGGACGCTGCCCGCCGCCGCGGACTTCGGCGAGCAGTTGGACGAGTCGGCGGGGCGCGAGCTGCCGGCCTTTTCGGGCAGCGAGGAGTTCGCCGGACTCGAAGTCGAGGACTTGGTCGCGCACGGCGAGCCGGCGGCGGAGATCGTGCGCGTCGCGCGCGAGCGCGGCGCAGACCTGATCGTCATCTCGTCGCACGGTCGCACGGGATGGGGCCGCATCCTCTTCGGCTCGACCGCCGAGGCGGTCGTCCGCCACGCCCACTGCCCCGTGCTCGTCGTCAAACCACCACAGGAGCGTGAACCGTGAACCGTAAACCGTGACGAGAGGAAAGCAGTTCTGACTTGTCACGGTTTACGGTTCACGGTTCACGGCCTTTATGGATTTACACTTCGTCAACGACCTGCTCTGGAAGTTCGGCCTGCCCGCCATCTTTCTCCTGACGATGGCGGAGGGCGACATCACCCTGCTGCTGGCGGGCGTGCTGGCGCACGGGCAGGCGTTCGGCGACTACAGTTTCCTGCAAGTCTTCATCGTCGGCACGCTGGCCGGGGTGGCGAGCGACAACGCGGCCTACGCGCTGGGCCGTGCGGGCCGCCACCGCGTGAAGCACTATCGTTTTTACTGCGCGGCGCGCGCGCGCATCGAGCGGCTGACGGACAAGTTCGGGCCGCTCTCGATCTTCGTCTCGAAGTTCACCTACGGGCTGCGCTGGGGCGCGTGCGCCTTCTACGGCGTGGCGAAGATGCCGTACCTGCGCTTCCTCGTGCTGTCGTTCGCGAGCTGCTCCGTGTGGGTGGCGGCGCTGGCGGGCGTCGGTTTCGTCTTCCACAGCGCGGTCTATAACCTCGTCGGCGACTTCAAACGCTTCCCCGTCATCCTGCTCGTCGTCCTCGCGGTCGGCGTCGCCGCCTTCTACCTCGCCGAGAAGTATTGGCTCTCGAAGAAGGTCGAGGAGGCGAACCCGGAGACGATACAGAAGTTCGAGCTGGCAGCCGAAGGCAAGTTTCAGGAGATCAGGGAGGAGATTTCTGAGATACTCCCGCACCCGCTCGCGCGCCACAAGGACGCGCCGAAGCAGAAGAGTAAGGCAGAGGGAGACTGAATTCGTAAATGGTAAATCGTAAATGGTAAATCGTATTTGAGATTTCGCCGGCTTGGGTTATGCCCGCGCAAGACGCGGGAGAGACAACCACGATTTACGATTTACCGTTCTACCATTTACGATTCACGACATTATGATAATCGAAGCGACAGCCCCGACGAGAGTTGATCTGGCCGGGGGAACGATTGACATCTGGCCCCTGTACCTGTTCCACCCCGGCGCGACGACGGTCAACTTCGCCGTCTCCCTGCGCGCGCGCTGCCGCATCGAGCCGCGCCGCGACGACCGCATCATCTTAGAGTCGCGCGACCGCCAGGTCTCCTTCGAGACCGGCCTCTCGGAGATCGAGTCGCTGGCGCGCGAGGAGCGCCTCGAACTCATCTCGAAGCTCGTCCACTTCTTCAAGCCCGACACGGGCTTCCACCTCACAGCCGAGAGCATGGCCCCGGCAGGCGCTGGCCTCGGAGGGTCGAGCGCGCTTGCCATCGCGTGCATCGGCGCGCTCAACCGTCTGGTCGGCGACCGCTACCCCGAACGGAAGTTCATCGTCATCGCCGCGAACGTCGAGACGACGGTCATCCGCGTGCCCGCCGGATTTCAGGACTACTACGGCTCGTTCTACGGCGGCGCGAACGCCATCGAGTTCAGCGCCGCGGGCATACGGCGCGAGGCGATTCAGGTTGTCCCCGCAGAACTGGAGCGGCGGGTGGTCGTCTGCTACACGGGCGAGCCGCGTTTGTCGGGCATCAATAACTGGGAGATGTTCAAGACGCACATCGAGGGCGACCCCGTCATCTTCGACCTGTTCGAGAAGATTCGAGACTCGGCGCGCGACATGAGGCAGGCGCTCGCCGCGGGCGATTGGGGCCGCGTCGGGGAAGTCATGCGCGAAGCCTACCCGAACCGCAAGCGCCTCGCGCCCAACATCACCACGCCGCACATGGAACACCTGGTCGAACGCGCGCTTCGGAGCGGGGCCGTGGCCGCGAAGGTCTGCGGCGCGGGTGGTGGCGGCTGCATCGCCTTTCTATGTGAAGAAGGAGCGAAGGAGTCGGTCGAGCGCTCTCTCGCCGCCGAGGGGGGCGCGGAAGTCCTCAACTGGAGCTTCGCCAGCGACGGGCTGGTCGTGCGCGAAATTTAAGGCCGCCGCGCCTTTTGCAAACTCCATTCAACGTCGCCGTCGCAGAGGCCGCGGAGGGGGCGCAGAGATTTGAGATTTCAAATTTCTCAGATTTCAAATTTGAAATCTCAAACTCCTCGGCATTGACTCTGCGACCTCTGCGACGGCGACGTTGGGATACCTGTTACCTCACACCCGACTCGAAAAAGAATTGGAAGGCGGCTTCACTTCGGCGCTGGCGGCGGGAAGCGGAGCGCGAAGTCCGACGTGCGCCGGCAGGGCTGAAGCTCGACCGTAGTGCCCGCGGCCTCGGCCTCGCGCCGCAGGCTCGCGCGCGCGTCCGCGTCCCGGAAGGCTGGGCGGGGCGCGGCTTCATGCGCGTCGGCGACGACGCGCGCGAGCAGGAGGTAGCGACCGGGCGGGAGGCTCTTGAAGGAGAACGCGCCGTCCGCGCCCGGCGTCGTCTCGAAGAAGCGCAAAGGGTCGTCGGCGTGCTCGCGCTCGGCGGGCAGGAGGTGGACGCGCAGGGAGGCGTAGGGCGGAGCCTGTGCGCCATCTGCCGCGAAGACGTGGCCGCTCAGGGCCGACGCGCCTTCGGCCAGACGGACGACGACGCCAGAGAGTTGCTGGCCGGAACGTATGTCGAGCACTTCGCGCGCGGGCGGTGCAGCGGCGGCGGCGGCCCGCGTCGTGCCCTGCGTCGCAATGTTGGTGCGTGGCGCGGCGGGAGTCGCGGGGGCGTTCGCGCCCGGCAGTTGTATCGAGCGGACGTAGAGGTTCTCGTCGAAGGGGTGGACAGAGAGACGGTAGCGGCCCGCTTCGAGGGAGCGGAGCGTGAACGCGCCCGCGTCATCGGGCGTCGCCTCGCGCGTCAGCGAGAAGCGCGGAGCGGGTTGAGCTTTGGCGGAGGCGGCGCGGTCGAAGGTGGCGGTGATGAGCGTCTCCTGCGGCGGGAGCGGCGCGTGCGCGCCTTCGCATCCCGCGCGGGCGCGTTCGGCCTCAGTCGCCGGCTCGACGGCGAGCGTGCCGCTCACGGAGGCGAGCGGCGCGAGCGTGACGCGCAGGCCGGAAACGTCCGCGCCCCTGACCGTGACGCGCTGCGGCGGCGCAACGCTCACCAGTCCGTCGCGCCCGGTGATAGAAGCTTGCAGGTCATAGTCGCCGTCGGTGATGCCCTCGAACGAGAAAGAGATACCTGAGGCGGATAGGTTAAGGTAATCGGTCGCGGCCTGTATGTTTGAAGAAGCGTAGGAGAGTATGAGGCCGACCGAGTTGGTCGGGTCGGAGGGCGGCGTCTGAAACTCGACCTTGCCCGTGACGCGGTGGCCCGGCTCGTCTCGGTAGCGTATGTCAACGCCCGCCGCCTCCGCTCCGGCGCGCACGGTGACTTCAGCCGCCGTGTCGCGCGTGGACGAAGGGTAGAAGGTCGGCGCGTCCGCCCCGTAGGGCGAGGCGAGGCCGAAAGACGCGGACGAAGGGCCGCCCGCGAGGACGACGTAAGCGCCGGGCTGTAGGCCGTAGATGCGATAGACGCCGCGGTCGTCCGTCCGTCCCGCGCCGACGTACACAGCGTTTGGTGGCGGGAGGCGACCGTCGAGGTCGCGCACGCGGTACGCGCGCACGCCCAGCGCGACGAGCGGCTCGCCCTGTGCATCGGTGGCCGCGCCCGTGATGACGCCGCCTTTGACGAGGCGGACGGTGGCCGGGTCGCCGGGTTTATACTCGCCGCCCACGCGCCCGGTCAGAGGGTCTGGCTCGGTGACGTAGCCGGGCACGCTCGCGCTGACGCTGTAGATGCCGGGTTCGAGGCCGACCACACGGAAGCCGCCCTCGTCGTCGGTTAGGGCCGTGTGCGGCGCACGGTAGTTCGGCGTGAAAGACCTCGGGATGGCGGCGACCGAGATGCCGCCGAGCGGCTCGCCGCCCTCTCCGAGGACGCGCCCCGTGATCGTGTCGGCGGCGCGTTTCGTCTTGTCGGTTTTGTCGGCGCGCGCGGCGGCTGTCGCCGCGTTTTGCGGACTGGTCGTCTGCGCGGCCTGCGGCTTCGGGATGTCGGACTGGACGACGACGGATTCCTGCGCGCGCGCGCCGGCCGCGGAGTTCAGGGCGCACGCGAGAGTGATGAAGAGAAGCGCGGCGAGGGCGCGCGAGGTCTTCACGGCTTGCCTCCTTTGGCGGGCGCGGCGAAGTCAATGGTGAGCGTGACGTTCATGTCGCCGCCCTCCGCGAGCGAGACGTGCTGGCTCTCGCTCTGAGACGGACGCCCCCCCGGCTCGAAGACCATGACGTGCGCCTGAACTTCGTACTCGCCCGGCGGCAGACCGTGCACGACGAAGCGACCGCGCGCGTCGGCCTGCACGGCGCTTGATCCCGGCCCGATGGCTCCTCCCCCTCCTGCGCCGACGCGCCGCGCCGAGACGAACAGGCGCGCGTCCTGCGGCAGCTCGCCGCCCGCGAAGTTCACCTGCCCGCGTATGACGCCGCTGCCGTAGGCGACGACGACGCGCAGGCCCGCGACCTGCGCGCCCTCGGCGACATCAACGCCGCCGGTCACGTTCGCGCCGTTCAACTCGGCGCGGGAGAGCGTGAGTCCCTTCGCCCCCGTGTCAACGAGGTTGAAGCGCAGCCTGCCGGGGCGCAGGCCCGCGATGCGGAAGCTGCCGTCGGCGGCGATGGCGGGCACGCTCGCGTTATTCGGCAGCACCGCCTGATTCGTCGCCTCCGTGTAGGCGTAGAGCCTGAGACTTGGGAGCAGCCGCGCGGCGGTCGCGCCGTCGCTCACGCCCTCGAACGTGACGACGCCGCTCACCGATGCGCCGGTGTGCAGCTTGACCACGAGGCCGGTCACGTCCGCGTCCACCACCTCGAAGTTCAGGGGGTCGCCGTAGAACTCGCTGCTGTCCTGCATGCTGGGGAACGACGCCGTGAAGACCGTGTAGCGTCCGGGCGTGAGTCCATCGGTCTGGAACTCGCCGCGCGCGTTCGTCGTGAACCCGCCTCTGAAGCCGCCTCTGAAATTACCGTCCGTCGTGATGGGGCCGTAGCTGTAGGAGATGTTGGCGACAGGCTGGCCCGTCTCGGCGTTGACGAAGCGCCCGGAGGCGCGGAAGGTCTTCATGGCAGCGCCGAGCTTGATGTCTATGTCAGTCGTCTCGCCGCCCGCCGTGACCTCGACCGTCTTGGCCTGTGCCTCGTCGGTCGCGTCGGGGTAGAAGGTGCGCTGGTAGAGCTTGCGGCTGCCGAAGCTGACCGCGCCGTTGTTGTCTTGCCCGACGCTCAGATGGTAGCTGCCCGGCGGCAGGCCGTAGATGCGATAGACGCCGCGGTCGTCCGTCGAGTAGTCGCGCGGGTCGGTGGGGCCGCGCATCAGCGCCTGCTGGTTCTTGTCAACGGGCATGACCGAGACGCGCTCGGCGATGACGGGGTTGCCGTCGGCGTCCGTGATGCGGCCTGTGACGACGCCGCCGCGCACGAGGCGGAAGTCAATGTTCTCGACCGACTCGCCCGCGGAGAGGTTCAAAGGCTTGCCCGGCGGGTAGTCGTACATGCTCAGACCCTCGACGACGTAGACGGGCGCGAAGGGCAAGAGCTTGTAGTTGCCGGGCTGGACGTTCGTCAGTCGGTAGTTACCTTCGGCGTCGGTCTTCGCGTGCGCGGCCTCCCTGAAGCGCGTCGTCGGCTCGCTCGACATGAGCACGACGGCGACGCCGGGCAGTCCGTGCTCGCCGTCCGTCACGCGGCCCGTGATCGTGGTGGGCGCTTCTCTCTGCGCCGAAGTTTGAGCGAAAGTTTGAAGCGGGCCGGGCGCGGCGACGCAGACGACGAGCGCGGCGCAGACGACCAGCGCGGCGCGCACTTTCGAGAAGAGCCGTCCGGCCTTCGACGACTGCGGCATGGATGGGTCGCGTGTGAGCATGTTCGACTGACCTCCGGCGTGCGGCGGACTTTCAAGGGAACGGCAGCCGTGAGGCTGACTTCGTGTTTGAACGTGCAGCGCCCGGTTCGGATTTTCCCCGCGGCCCGGCGAACGCGTCACACGGCGCAACAGCGTACAACCGCCCCGCTGCCGCGTGCAAGCCGCGAAATAAGGCAAAAGGTAAAAGTAAAAAGGCAAAAGTGAGGACGCGTTGCGCGCGAAGAACTATTGACTTCACGTTTGTTCTCCGTCTTCATCTTTTGCCTTTTTACTTTTACCTTTTGCCTTCTATATAATCCGGCGCGTCCTTTCTTGAAGGCGCGCTCGCCCGGAACATCCCAGACCCGCAGATGACGAGAGCCGAACGGAGTCCCCGTATGAGAAAATTTCTCCTGCTGCCGGCGTTGCTGGCGCTCTTGATACCGGCATCTATTCCGAACATGGCACAGACACAGACGAACGACAACGTGACGACGGGCGCTGCCGTCCCTCCCGTCGCGAAGAAGGTTCCGCACATCACGACCGTCCACGGCACGACGCTGCACGACGACTACTTCTGGATGCGCGACAAGAAGAACCCGGAAGTCATCTCTTACCTCGAAGCCGAGAACGCCTACACCGCCGCCGCGATGAAGCCGACCGAGGCGTTGCAGGACAGGCTCTACAAGGAGATGCTCTCGCGCATCAAGGAGACCGATACGAACGTGCCCTATCCTTCGGGCGGCTATCTCTATTACACGCGCACCGAGCAGGGCAAGCAGTACGCGACCTTCGCGCGCCGCAAAGGAACGATGAGCGCGCCCGAAGAAGTCCTGCTCGACCTCAACGAGATGGTCAAGGGCCACCCCTTCATGGCCGTCGGCGAGTTCGACGTGAGCGCCGACACGAACCTGCTGGCCTACTCTACCGACTCGACCGGCTACCGTGAATACACGCTCCACGTCAAAGACCTCCGCACCGGCGAGTCAACCGAGGTCGCCGAGCGCGTGTCGAGCGCCGCGTGGGCCAACGACAACCGGACGCTCTTCTACGTCGTTGACCACCCCGTCAACAAGAACCCTTACCGGCTCTATCGCCACACGGTCGGCAAAGCGGGCGCGGACGAGCTGATCTACGAGGAAGCGGACGAGATGTTCGGCCTCGGCGTCGAGCGCACGCGCTCGCGCGGCTACATCCTTCTCACCGCGGCCAGCCACACGACGAGTGAGGTGCGCTACGTCTCAGCGGACAAGCCCATGGATGAATTAAAGCTCATCCGCCCGCGCGAGGCCGGGCACGAGTATTACGCCGACCATCACGGCGACCGCTTCTACATCCGCACGAACGAGGGCGGCGCGCGCAACTTCCGTCTCGTCTCCGCGCCCGTCACAGACCCGCGCCGGGAGAACTGGAAGGAGATCATCCCGCACCGCGCGGGCGTGATGCTCGACTCGGTTGACTTCTTCAAAGACTTCTACGTCATCACGGAGCGCGGCAACGCCACGCCCCGCCTGCGCGTCGTTGACTTCCAGACCGGCAAGGACGTGGACATCAAAGTCCCCGAACCCGTCTACTCGATCTCGCTCGGCGCGAACCGCGAGTTCGACACGCACAAGGTTCGCTACAACTACCAGTCCTTCATCACGCCCTCGTCCGTCTACGACTACGACGTGAAGACCGGCAGGAGCGAGCTGCTCAAGCAGCAGCCCGTCTTAGGTGGCTACGACCCGTCGCTCTACAAGTCGGAGCGCGTCTACGCGACCGCCGCCGACGGCAAGAGGATTCCCGTCTCGCTCGTCTATAAAAAGGAGTTGAAGCTCGACGGCCAGCGCCCCTTGCTTTTGAACGCCTACGGCTCCTACGGCATCCCTTCAAACGTCACGTTCAGCAGCGCGCGCCTCAGCTTGCTCGACCGCGGCGTCGTCTTCGCCACCGCGCACATCCGCGGCGGCGGCGACCTCGGCAAGGAGTGGCACGATCAGGGGCGCATGATGTCGAAGAAGAACACCTTCACCGACTTCATCGCCGCCGCCGAGTATCTGGTGGGCCAGAAGTACACTTCGCGCGAGCGGCTCGTCATCACGGGCGGCTCGGCGGGCGGCCTCCTGATGGGCGCGGTCACCAACATGCGCCCCGACCTCTTCAAGGCCGTCGTCGCCTACGTGCCCTTCGTTGATGTCATCAACACGGAGCTGGACGACACGCTGCCCCTGACGGCGGGCGAGTGGGAGGAGTGGGGCAACCCCGTCAAGAGCAAGGAGAACTTCGAGTACATGCTCTCCTATTCTCCTTACGACAACATCGCGGCCAAAGCTTACCCGGCCATGCTCGTCAAGACTTCCCTGAACGATAGTCAGGTGCTCTTTCACGAGCCGGCGAAGTTCGTCGCCCGCCTGCGCGCCTTGAAGACCGACAAGAACCCTCTGCTCCTCAAGGTCAACATGGGCGCGGGCCACGGCGGCGCATCGGGCCGCTACGACGCGCTGCACGAGGCGGCCTTCGATTACGCCTTCATGCTCACCGAGATGGGCATCACGCAGTAAGGCCGGGCGCGGAGCGCCTGCCGCCCCGCGCAAGTTTTTTCTTGACAGGATTTCACGCGGCACACTTTAATAGAGGCGTCGGTCTTTTCAGTGAGTAAGATCGACGCCTCTATTGTCCCCGCGGCCTCGCGCCCGCCGAACCGCAACGGCGTGGAAGACGCGTCTCTCACGAGCAATCCCAGACAGTCGAAGCGCACGAGACGCGAGCGGCGTCCCTTTCGCGTCTCTTACGAACCCTCGCGTCCACGGCCCGACCTCGCAATCACTCACGGAGTAAAGAGATGAAAGCTGAGAACGAAATCTGGCAGGTCATGTCGCAGGGCGAGGTCTATCAGGCCGACCTGCCGACGCTGAAACAGTGGATCGGCGAGGGCGTTGTGCTGCCCACCGACATGGTTCGCAAAGGCAGTTTCAAGTGGATCGAGGCAGGGCGCGCCCCCGGCCTGCGCCGCGTCTTCACAGGCGAGGAGCAGGCGGTCGCCGCGGAGCAGGCCGCCTGCGCGCCCGCCGCCGTCTCGCAGACGCACGCACCCGCCGCAGCGCCGCACGCACACGCGCACGCAGTCGCGTGGCCGCAGGCGCGCGCAGCGGCAGCCCTGCACGAAGCCGCGCCCGCGGCGTCGGGCGAACAGTCGTGGGACGTGCAGCCGTGGGGCGAGCCGGAGTTGAGCGGCGTGCCGTCGCTCGGCTCGGCCTGCCGCTTTCACCCGCAGCAGGCGGCGACGCTCGTGTGCCGCGCGTGCCGGGCGACCTTCTGCCGTGCCTGCCCGAATCAGGTCAGCGCGAGCAGCGTCCTGCTGTGTCCCTCGTGCGGCGGCTTTTGCGATCCGCTCGAATCAATCGCCGCGCGCGCGACAATTTACGAGTGGCAGAGTTCCGGCTTCGGCCTCGAAGACTTCCGGCAGGCGCTCGCCTATCCCTTCAAGCACACGGCAAGCCTGCTCGGCGGCGCGGCGCTCTACGCCATACTCAGTCTGGCGGGCCTGCGCGCGCAGCTCCTCGCCTGGGCGCTCCTGTTCGGCTGCATCTCGCTCGTCATCCGCCGCGTCGGCTACGGCAAACTCGAACGCGACTTCATGCCGGACTTCGGCGACTTCTCTTTCTGGGACGACGTGCTAGTCCCGCTCTTCCTCGGCCTCGGCATCACCGTCGTCACCGTCGGCCCGACGATTCTGCTCATCCTGGCGCTCCTGTTCGGCTGGTTCGGCGACGCGCGGACGCCGCCGCTCGCGCTCACGCCGCCGCCCACCGCGCAGGGCATCACGCGCCAGGACATGCCCACGCTCGCCAACGGCGGGACGGCGGAGCAAGAAGCGGAGCTTGAGCGGAAGGTGCAGGCGATGACGCCGCGCGGGCAGATGGCGCAGGGGTTGAAGCAGTCGGGTGAGGAAGAGAGCAGCGCGTTGACGCTCGTGCGGCAGTTGGTTGCGAGGCCGGGCCTCATCCTCCTTCTGGCGCTCGCCGCGCTCGGCTGGGCAGTCTTCTACTACCCGATGGCGCTGCTGGTCGCCGGGTGGACTGAGGACTTCAAGTCGGTCGTCAACCCGCTCGTCGGCCTCGACACGATGCGGCACATGGGAGCGACTTACTTCAAAGCCTTCCTCATGTATCTGGCCTTGCAGGTGGCGAGCTTCTTCGCGGGCGTCGTCGTCGCGCTCCTGACCACGCCCTTCCAGATGCCCCTCATCGGCAACGTCCCCGGCAAGTTCATCGGCGGCATCGTCACCTTCTACACCAGCCTCGTCATCGCCTGCGTCCTCGGCCTCGCGCTGTTCAAGAGCGCCGACCGCCTCGGCATCGAACTCGACTGAGACGAACAGAACCGAAACCGCGAGCGGTAGCGAGAGGGCGTCTCAACACGAAAAGACACGAAGGGCACGGAGAACGCGCTGCGTCTTAATCTCCGTGCCCTTCGTGTCTTTGTGGTTGAACTATTCTGAGACCTGCCCGCCACTGCTCGCGGTTTCGGTTCAAATTACTTCGCCGCGGTCGCCGACGCGCCGACGTACTCCCAGTGCCACAGTGAGTGCTCACGCGCGTGCGGAGCGCGTCTTTACTGACTTTTTCGATTTCGCCACAGTTTTCTTACCTTTGCTCTCGCGTGTGGGCGCGCGCGGCGGGCGAGTTTGGCGAGATGCGCGAGGCTCGCGAGCAAGAAAAGGGTCACATTTTTCGTCGCCGAACTGGTCGAGCGCGGTGACGGCGGCGCGCCTGGTCGCCTCGGTCGAGTGAGCGTAGCGCATCGCCATCACGCGCGCGCTGTGGCCGGAGATCGCCATGACGCTCTCCAAGCTGTGCCCGGCGTGCAGCATCGCCGTGATGGCCGTATGACGGGCGTCGTGCAGGACCCAGCCGCCCGGCACGTCGCGCCCGTAAGGCATGCCGAGCTGCGCGCAGGCGAGGCGGTAGATTTGGTCCGTGTTCGCCCGGAGCATCGTCTTGCCTTCCATGGCCGGGAAGACGAGCGGCGACGCGCCCGAGGCCGCCTTACGCCTCAGCAACAGGGTCGTGAGCGCGCCGGCCATGGGGATGTTTTTCACCTTGCCGGTCTTCTCATCCGTCACGCGCAAATTCTTCCACTCGAAATTCACGTCAGACCAGCGCAGGGAAAGAATCTCCATCCGGCGCGCGGTCGTGAGGAGCGCGATCTGCAAGAGGTCGGCGGCGTCACCCCTCACACTCCAGTACAGTTCGGTCTCCCCTTCCTCGTGCGAGCGGCGCAGGTGCGCCAGGTATATGCGCGCCTCATCTTTCGAGATGAGGCGGTCGCGCCGGCGCGTGGGCGTCTTCATGCGCGGCCTGCGGGGCGGCTGCCATGTTTCGAGCGCCGAGAACAATTCACCCGCGCGGTTGAGGCACGAGCAGATGTCTGTGACCTCGCGGAAGATTGTCTCCTCGGAGACTTCCTTCGTGCGCGCCGTCACCCACTCCTGAAGGAGCGCCGTCGTCACCTGCGTGACGAGGAGGCCCGCGGGCAGAGTCTCCAGCCATCGCTCCAGGAGGCGCGCGCTCGTCTTGCGCCTCTTCGTGCCCTGTAGTTGCGCCGAGCGCGCGGCGACGAGCTGCTTGATCGTGACCGTGGGGGCCGCGGGCGGCGGCGCGACGCCGTGCTTGCGCTCGAAGGCGTTGATAAGCGCTTTAGATTCGGCGAGGCGCGCGGCCTCCTCCGACGAGAAGCCGAAGCGGCGGCGGCGCTTGCCGTCGATCTTTGTGACGTAGCCCCAGACCTCGCGGCCGTGGCGCTTAGAGAGTGCTTTCTTGACGGCCATCGGTAACCAAGTGACTATGGGATAGTTTCAATCAGCCTTCCGATTTGCCCCTCAAACTTTCCGGCTCTTGTTATGAATTCCCACCTGTCGGCCGGCTCAGTAGAGTCGAGATAAAACGGGCCACCCTCGCCTGCTTCTATGGGAGGGCTGCTAAAGTCCACCGTCTTTTCAAGCAGCCTTTTGTCGCCTTTGTATAGGCGCATCGTAATCGGGCCTGAATAGTCTCTCATCCCGTCGTTAAATACTGCGAAATAACTCCTGTACGTTCCGCCGATAATCTTGTAGCCGGCGCAACGAAAATCTAAGTCGGGCGCGGGCGGTTCCATGTAACGCCTGACGAAAATCTTAAAGACCCAACCTTCCTTGTTCTTATATCTGACTTTGAAGTATCCGGCGTGCGCCGGCCCATCCGATCCAACCGGCTCAAGAATTGTGTTTGCAGGTATTTTGCTGATGACCTTCGCGTCTTCGTTCGGCGCGGCAAACACCTCGACCTTTTCAGTTGTTATGTATCGCTTAGGTGTATCCGTCTGTGTGCCACTGACACAAAGTAGAAGGGGCAACAGGAAGGCAACAAACTTCATAGTAACGCCTCTCAAGGGGATGAGGTTGAAAGTCGTGCGCCGGTCGAGAGCGGGCGCAGACTAAATGCCGTAAGTGTCGAGTACCTTCAGACGGAACTCGATCATTTGCTGAGTGAAGCCGGGCTCCCACTCTTCGGGCGGAGCTTGAAGCATGCGCCGCAGCTTCGCCTCCGGCAGGAGAGCGACCGAGGCGAAGACCTCTGCCTCGCGGTCTTCCTTCGAGTCGGGCCTGACGTTGCAGAAAAAGGCGACGGTCACGTCGGGCGGCGCGTGTAGGACGTGGTGCATCAACTCGTGCCAAGCGACGTAGAGCCACCTGAGCCCGCACAGGCGGGCGTTGATGTAGATGTGCGCGCCACCCCGCTTCGTGAACATATAGAAGCCGTCCACGTTGAGCGGGATGGTATGCGCCTTCACTTTGAGGCGTCGGCACGCGCGCCGGAAGTCCTCAGCCGTGAAAGGCCGCTCGCCGAAATCGGGGAGCGCCCGCTTGATTGCAGCAAGGGCGAGGTTCATCGCGGTTACTTCTTCTTCTTACCCTTGCCGTTCTGAGGGGGCTTCTTCGGCCGCCTGCGCTGCACCTCGGCGGCGAGCATGCGGATCGTGCCTAACAACTCGGCCTTATCTTCGTCCGACAGCTCCTCAAAGCCTTTGAACATTACGAAGATTTCGCTATCGAAGACCTCGGGTGCGGAGAGGGATTTACCGCGCGCCGCCGCAAAAACTTCATCCTCGGAGACGCCTAAGCCTCTGGCGATGGCTCTCAACTTATCGCGGGAAGGATTGCTCGCGGCACCGCTCAATAACTTGCTTAAATAACTATGTGTGATTTCCCCGCCGCTCTGTTCTTCAATGCCACGCAGGGTCAGCCCCGGAACGTCTGTTAGTTTTTCCCGGAGGTAATTCGCCAAATCATCATCGTGTTTCCTGGACACGCCGCGAAAAATAATATTTTCAGCGGGTACTGCGAGAACCTTTTCGGTGAAAATAATGCTTGACATGGTTTCCATGAAGACTTAGGATTCGGTCGGGTCATATATGACCCGCAAGGAGAGAATGGATGGCAAAGGAAAAACCACAAGAGAAAGTAGTGAACATCACCTTCCAACTCAAAGGCGCGTCCGCCGAAGATTTCGAGGCCGTGAAGAGCGCACAGTTCGCGTTCATAGCGTCAGACGCGACAATCGCGAAAAAACTGATGCTCGAACGCCTCTACCAACTTAAGCCGGAGACGGCAGGCGCTCGCCAATGACTTCCGAAAATAGAAAAGGGAAGCAGCCCACCTGTGCCCACAGGCGGAATGCTCCCTTCGCCACATAGGACGCGCCGGCGTCGGCCAGCGTTAACTTGAAATTTTAATTTCGCGCGCCGCCGGGGTGAGGGGCACGTGAAACGGAGGGCGGGGCCGGAGGGGGACGTGACCCGGCGAGGCTTTGGCCTTGCCCTCCGCGGAGTCAGCCGTGAGCGAAGAGAAGAAGAGCACACCGCGAAGCAAGGGGCCGCGCCTCTCCCGCGCGCCCTCGTCGCGCTGGATGAGTTACCGCGAGGTCGCCGACCACTTTCGCGTGAGCGAGTGGACGGTGCGCACGGGGCAGGGAGTCTTCGCGCGGCTCCGTCGTGTGATGCTCACCGAGAGGCGCGTCGTCATCCCGCGCTCGGATGTGGAGCGGCTCGACAAGTTGATGGAGCGCTCTGCGCTCGCGCTCGACGAGTCGCCGGAAGAGTTCGGGGCCGAGCTGGTCTCGATTGATGAGGGGCGGCGAAAGAGCGCTTGAAAAATTAAGAGGCCGGAAGGGAGCGCCCGCGAAAGCAATCACCCTGCCGACCCCGAATCTCACAGGAAGGAGATCACTTGCATGATAGCACACAGGAACGAGATGCCCGCACTACAACCCGCGGTAAATTTCTACTCCATCGAGACGAACTCGCCGGCGCGCGCCTTCTGGGTGAGCCTCGCGCATCTCCTCTTTCGCTTGGGCGCAGCGGCGCGGCGGAAAGGAGAGGTGCGGTGATGACTACCTGCCGCCGATGTCCGGCTCCCATCTTTTTCGCGCAGCAACATCCGACGAAGCGTAACCCTTATCCCGCCAACAACCCGCTCAACGCGAAGCCGCACCCGAATGGGAATCTTCGACTCGACCGCGAGACGATGCTCTACGACGTGCTGACGGGCGCGGAGCTTCAGGCGGCGCAGGCCGCGGGTGAGGAGCTGTATCTCTCACACTTCGCAGACTGCGCGGCGCGTCGGCAATTCAGGAAGGCAGGCCAGCGATGAGCTTAACTCCTGTACGCACTAAGAAGGTGCGCGCTCTCATGCCCGACGCACACGAGCGACGCATCTCCTTCGTCGAACAGCATGAAGAGGCGCTGCTGCACAAAGTATTCAGTGGCTTCTTAACGACCTTCGTTCTGTCTGACTTGAATGCGGCGGCCGAGCTGGTCGGACAACACGCGCAGGATCATGGGATGAGCTTTCACGAGGCGCTCTTCGCGCTCTGCTTTGTGCTCGACAATTCAGGCCATCTCTTCCACTGGAAACGGTACGACTTAGACGCTTACACACCGGAGGTCTGACAATGAACGAGCGCCGGCGAGACCGCTTCGAGCTGAAGACGCACGCCGAGTGGTGCGACGAGCTACGCGTCCTCTGCACGCGCCTCAACGCCGCGGGCTTCACTCCACCGTGGACGCCGCGCGCGCTGCGCGAGTATGTCAACCGGCGCTTCGACGTGTTGCTCGGACTCGACGCCCTGACGTTCGACGAACTGCGGGATGTGCGCGATGCGCTGAAGCTGAAACTTTGGACGATGGAGGCTGAGGCCCACGCGGCGCGGAGCTTGAGCACCGGAACGGCGCGGCACGCATTATCACGTCACGCGGAGGCCGAGGACTCCACGGCATAAAAGAGGTTGGCCGGGCGCTCATCGGCAAGTGCGAGCGCCCGGCCTTTTCACTTACTCCCGGGACAGGAGAGAGCGAACTTGGCTGATGATAACACGGCGCGCGCGCCGCTCCGGGTCGCGCCCAACACCAGGCCCGCGGCCGAGGCCGTCCGCTTCTTCAGTATCCGCGACTTCGAGCGGCTCCAGCACTACAAAGACCGCGCGCTCGTCTGGGTGAAGCTCTACGTCGAGATGCTCGACGACTACGAGTTCGCCGCCCTCCCGGACTCGGCGAAGTACCACGCCGTCGGGCTGATGCTGCTGGCCGCCCGCTCGGGCAACAAGCTCCCGAACGACCCGGCGTGGGTCGCGGCGCGGATCGGCGCGAGCGAGCCGGTGAACCTCGCGCTCCTCTACGACTCGGGCTTCCTGGACGCGTGGCAGCCACGCGTCCAGGAAGCGAGGCCCGGCGAGCAGCTCCTCCCGCTCTCGGACGACGCGGCCCCCGCGCCGGTAAGTCCAACAGAGCCGGTGTCGGCGGAGTCTGCTAGCAACTTGCTAGCAACTTGCTATCAAGTTGCTAGCACAGAACAGAACAGAACAGAACAGACGAGAGCAGACACAGACACAGACACAGCGCCCGCTAGTGCGGCGCGGCTGTGCCCGTGCTGCGGTGTGAGTGTGTGTTCTCAGTTCTCTCTTTCCGAAGCCGCGGAGTTGGTGAAGCGTTGGAAGCGTGAGGGGCGGCTCGTCGGCGGGCGCTCGATCGAGAACATCTACGGGCTGGCCAGGACGATCCACCGCGAGGGGACGGCGGACGAGGAGATCAAGCTCCTCCTGCGCCCACCGCCGCGGCGCGAGTTCCTCGACGAGCCGTGCCTGTCATGTTTCGGCTCGAAGTTCAAGGCCGAGCCGGGCAAGGGCGGCGTGCGCGATTGCCCGGACTGCCTCGACGAGCGCGGCGTGCGGACGGGGAAGCGGGCGAAATCGGCGGGCGCGCCCGAAGGCGTGCCGTCGCGGGGAGGATGAGGATGCCGGCTTTGATGGGCGACGAAGGAGAAGAGCGGCGCGACTACACCGCGCTCTTCATCCGCTTGTGCGACTGCGCCGGGCCGCAGCCGTCAACCAACAACCCGCGCTCTGACGAGCACGCGGCCACGTGCCCGTACCGGGCGGAGGTCGAGGGAGGTGGCAATTCTCGTGAACGATGCGGAGGTGAGAAGAAGGAAGGGAACACTTACGTCGTCAGGAACCGCTACACGCGCACGACGAAGGGCGAGCGCGCGTCGCACGCCGCGGCGCAGCAGCTTTGCGACCGGCTCAACCGCGAGCACGAGCGCGCCGGATCGCGACACGCGCTCGCCGTGCGCGCCGCCGGAGAGGCGATTAACCGTTGAATCATGGAGGGGTCATGTTCCGGGGCGAGTGGGCGGCGGCTGAGCGGCGCCTGGTCGAGATGTGCGTCTCGGCGGTGGACGAGTATCTCGACGCGCACATGCCCGAGCCGTGGGTGTTCGAGAAAGCGCCGGGCGGCTTCAGCGTGACGCAGCCCAGCTTACTCGTCACGGGCGCCCGCACGGCGACTCTGGCGGCGCTCGTCGGCACCGTCAGACGGGCCGCGGAGTTCGCTGCGCCCTTCGTCACGCACCCAAATGCTCCACCCGATTTTGTTGGAGGTGATGATGAGAACTGAAAAATGCGTGAAGCATCCGGAGGTGGACTCGATCCACTGCAATGTCGAGACCGAGGAGCCGCTGTGCGTGACGTGCGTCGTCTCTGCGCGTCGAGACGACCCGGCGCTAGCGGCAAAGATTCGCAAGTATTACGACCTCGAGGCGCGGCTGCCGGAGGGGCGGCACTCCGCGAAAATCTGCTTCCAGGTCCTGGCCGGTCTCATTCCCGGCAAGGGAGAGCCGGAGTTCACCGAGGAGTGGTGGATCACGAGCGCGCAGTTGGCGGAAATCATCAGCGACCCAATGATGACACCCGAGTCGCCCGACAATCTTTTTATGAGAGCCGGCGACGAGGCGCGCTGGTACGTGGAGCGAGTGACCGACCCGCGAGTCGTCAACTTCGCCCGTCTCGACTTTATCTATTTTTAATACATACGGGCGAGTGCGGTTGCCGCAGGAGCGGCTCCGGCCCGTCCTTTCAATCCGACACGAAGGAAGGAGAAGCGATGCCTGAAAAGTTAGCGATAGACACGACCGAGCTTGAAGACCTGATCGCCGACGGTAAGAGCGTGAAGGAGGCCGCCGAAGAGATGGGAATCCACGCGACGACGCTGTACCAGCGCTCGACCACGGATCAGGAAGTGAAGGGAGCCATCACCCGCGGCCAGGCGCGCGCCCGCGCCGACGGTAACGGCGCGGGCGCTACGGCGAACGGGAACGGCACGGGCGGCCCGCACGCGAATGCGCAGACCGAGCCGACCGCGCGCAGGAAGGGGGCGAAGAAAGCCGGCGGGAAGAAACGGGGTGCAGTCAAAGCCGCGGGCGCGAAAAAACAGGCCACGCGCATGCGCAAGGGCGCGGCGCAGGAGCCTCTTACTGCCCCCCCCCTCAACAATTACGGCGACGCCCTCGAAGCCGCCTACATCGAGCTTCTCTACGTCCGCCGCTACCGTGTTTCAAGCGAGCGCTCCGGAGAGGTGATTCGCCAACTGGAGGCGGCGCGCGCGACTTCGAATTAAGGCGCGCGGGGGACTGATTTTCGCCCCATTCGCCCATGTCAAAAAGTGACACGGGCGAATGGGGCGAAAATCCAGTAAAAATGCGGGTTGCGTGGGTCGCGGGGGTCTTCTGACGGTTATGAAAAAACCCATTCTCATAACCAAGCCTCCGGAGGGGCCGGGCCGCGGCCTCATCCGTCTCGTCGGCGGGCGCGCCGCAACGGCCTCGGCGCTCGACAATCTCCACGCCTTAAACCCCGCCCGGCGCTACCTGGACACGCTTAGTCCGGGCTCGCGCCGGGCCGGTCGGGTCTGCCTCCTCCGGGTCGCCCGGGCGCTCCGGGTGCCCTTCGACGCGGTGCCGTGGGAGCTGCTGCGGGCCTCCCATATCGAATCGCTCAGGGCGCGCATGCAGGACGCGCGCCTCAGCTCCAGCTCCATCAACGGGACTCTGGCCGCACTCAAAGGCGTCGCGCGCCAGGCGTTCGCGCTCCGGATGCTCGCGGCGGAAGAGTATCAGCTCATCCGCGAGGTGCGGGGCGTGCGCGGCTCGCGCACGCAGGCGGGCCGGGCGCTCGCCGTCACGGAGGTCGCCGCGCTCCTCGATGCCTGCGTGCGCGACCCGTGCCGGGCGGCAGGCGCGCGCGACGCCGCCCTGGTCGCGCTCCTGGCCGGCGCCGGCCTCCGCCGGGCCGAGGCCGTCTCCTTGAGAGTCGAAGACTATCGCGCCCGCTCGCACGCTCTGCGTGTCCACGGCAAGGGCGACAAGGAGCGGGTCGTCTACTTCGACGACGGAGGCGCGCGCAAAGCCTTGCTCGCCTGGCTGGAGGTCCGCGGGGCAGAGCCGGGGCCGATGCTCACGCCCGTGGATCGCGCCGGCCACGTCCAGGTGCGCCACCTGACGGGCGAGGCCGTCTACAAGGCTCTGCGAAAGCGCGCGCGCGAGGCCTCGGTCACGCGCCGCTTCTCGCCGCACAGTCTGCGTCGCTTCTTCGCAACGCGACTCCTCGACGAGGGCGCGGGGTTAGGAGAAGTGTCGGGCCTTCTGGGTCACGCCTCGGTCGTGACGACGGCCATCTACGACCGGCGCGGCGAGCGAGCGCGGCGCGAGGCATCGCGGTTGATCAGCTTGCCGTATCGCGGCGCGTCGGGTCGTCGCCGGCGGAAGCGAAGGAAGCGCCGCCGGCGCTCTTAGGCTGAAAGGGGGAGAGATGATCACGGACGCCAAAAAAGAGGCCATCACCAGGCGCGCCGCGGAGAGACTTCGCGAGCGCGAGGCCCCGATCACCTTCGAGTTGGACGTGACGCTGGTCGTCGGATAGATCGGGCAGCTTCAGCTTGCCTTCAGGCACCCCGGCAACAGCGGCCCGACGCGCCAGATGCTCGAGTGCTTCGTCCGCGACCTGATCGAGCGGATAGACCCCGAGCACGGCGACGTGCACACGTTCCTGATGATGGGCTTTTGCGAGGAGTACGACGAATGACGCGCGAAGCAACCGCGGACGCTTGCCCCAAATGCGGCTCGACCGACATCAAGACCTGGACGGCCATCGGCCAGTGCCCGATGGCCGTGTGCCGCGCCTGTAAACACCGCTGGACTCTCTTCGTCCGGGCCTGGAAAGAAAAGGGCGAGCGAAATAAGCGCGCCGCCGCGCTTTCTGCGAGAAAGGTCGGACAATGAATAGACGAATTCAGAAACTGCTCGACGTCGTCATTATCGGCGGCACCCTGGCGCTGGTTGGTTGGCTCTTCTACTACGCCGTCACGCGCGGCTATCTCAATTTGATGTAGGAGCCGGGATGAAGAACAGGCCGACAGGAATCATTCGCACGCTGCCATCATTCAAGTCCGGCCAAGTCGGGCGCCTCAAGATGGAGCGCGCGATCGCGCTCATGGAAAAGGGGCGCGACGTGGAGATTTACATCGCGCTTTCAGCGCAGCCCAAAGTCGAGGTGCTTCACATGTACCTGCTCATCGAGGGCCGCATCGAGCTCCGCATGAACATCTCCGGCTACCTACCGGGCGACCGGCGGGAGTGCTGGGACGGCACGCATCGCCAGCCAAAGTTTTGGGCGGTCTGCACTGCGCCGGTTACTCGTCCCGAGGAGCCGATCAAGCGGCGCGGCTTTCAAGGTTTCCGCTATACCGAGGAGCTTTGGTAGTGATGAAAGAGATAACACTGGCAATCAAATTCTTCCGCAACGAAGAGGGCGACGTTATGGCCGTGCTCAAAGAGCATCCAGGCCTGTCTGCTTTCGGCCCGACGCCAAACGAGGCTTTGAAAGAGGTTGGGCTAATGATTCAGAACGTGGCCGAATCTTTCATCGAACAAGGTGACACCTTTTCGGAATTTGAAGGTCTATGATGAATTTCAAGCGAGAGCCACTCTTCTGGATCGCCGCCGCAGCGCTCGCGCTGCTCTTAGTCACACTGGTGTCTTCCATCGTGGACGACGTGGCCGCGACTTGGGGACGTTGAAGGGAATCGTGAACATGAAGTTAACTTATAAGTTAAAGGATAACTATAACGTCAGATAATAGTAGTTATGTGGAAAGGGAAAGCGCGAAGTTCAACCGCCACCCGAACCGAAAGGAGTTTCTGATGATTAAAATCGTCATTTTATTTCCCAGCGGCATGCTGGCCGGCGGCTCGCACAACGCCTTCGTCCGCATCGGGGAAGCCTTTACGGTCCTGACTAAGGGGGCAAGCAGGTGAACCTCACGGAAGAACAACTTGAGCGCATCGCCGAAGTTGCACAGACGGCCAACAACCTGCTCGGCGCGCTGGAGCTGCCGCTGCCGGCGCACCTGCACCTCGAGGGCTGCCGCGGGAACATCCAGGACATGCGCGACGAGCTGCGCAAGATCGTCGTCGAGCTGAAGGGCGAAGACCCTTGGGAGGGCGTAAATATACTTGGCGCACCATCTCTTGCCAGATTGCGGATTACGGATTGCAGAATGAGTGATAAGGGAGAATTTTTCATCATTCATCATTCCCTTATCCCCTATGGTGAGCCAACTATATTATTACCCTTGGGAGGGACATCCGGGATGGCGCTGAATCTTGAAGAGGCGCTCGAAGTACTCAAACGCCATCGCCACCGCTCAAGCGACACCTGGGCCGTGGTGCGCGGCCTGCGCCACGTCCAGGTGCGCGCCTTCCACGACTCGCCCAGCCCCGAATGGCTCACGGAGTTCGAGACCATCGCCATCGCCGAGAAGTACCAGCGCGACGCTGCGCCCGGTGCAGATCATGACGAAAGTTAATTCCCCGCCCCGCCTGACCTGTCACTTTTCCACACACTCCGACATAATGCTTGCGTTTGGCTCGCCCCGGACTCTCACGGAGTTCTCGACGAATTTCAGGCCGCAAGGAGGGCTGATGGCGGACGATCTGACGACAGACGAAGTGGCCGAGTTCGGCGACATCTTCGCTGAGATAGACCACGCGAAGGCGCGACTCGAACGGGCCGCACAGATGCTTGTGCAGCGCGGCTACCGCGAGCGTGCACACAAGCTCCTCGGCACAGCTCAGGTGGCCGACTCTCAGAAGTATCTGCTCGTGCAGGACTGGCGGCAGAAGCCCGCCGCATAGACACGAAAGCCGTCTCGTACAAAGCTGCGACCGAGACGGCAATCGTTTAATGGGCCTCGCGCGAAACCCGACTAACCATGTGTGCTAGAAAGCGTAAGCCGTCGCTTGCGCCCGTGTCAACCCTGCACAAGCACAAGGAGCAAAAACCTTATGGCAACCCCTGAAGGTAAGATCGACGATAAGAGTGGCGACAAGGGTTCATCGTTCGCCCAGGAGCGCGCGGCGTCCACACAGACAGGTAGCATCGAGGCCGAAGGCGGCCTCCAGCCCGGCGGCGTCTTTCGCTCACAGGCCACACAGACAGGCGACATCAAGGGCGAAGGCCAGGCCGGCTACATTCCCTTCGCAGAGACAGGCCGGACGTTCGCCAAATGGTTCAACGACGCGCTGACCCGCGCCAACAAACCCACGATCGCGCTGGGCACGAAGACGGCCACCGTCATCATGCTCCGCGACGACGGCGTGCTCGTCGTGGACGTGGACGGCGAGGACGTGAAGGGCGACCGGCAGCACGTCGCGCTCGATGCGGCGCACCTCAATGCGCTGATGCCCCAGCTCAAGGGCTGAAGCGCCTGACACCTGACGAGCCGAGGGGCGCGTGGCCGCTGATACCCACGCGCCTCTCATTTTGAGAGGAGACCTATGGCGCGCACTTATGAGATCGCCTGCCACGATTGCAAGGTCAGGTTGTGGATCGGCCAGGGCAGCGGTGAGAAAGCCTACATCTACTCGACCGATAGGCACATAAAGCAACTGCGCGATTTCCTCTTCAATCACCAGTATCACCGGCTTGAGTTCGGTGACGATGAGCGTCTCGCGCTAGACGACTATATGGAACTGAATTCTGATGACGATTACGACATCAGCACCCCTGAGGGAGGAAAGCCGTAAATGATCCCTGAAGTGAAGAAAGTCTGGGTCGCCGAGCGGCTGCCGTGGATGCTTAAAGCCTATGAAGAGGCGGAGGCCATCCGTGACGCCATCAGTGGCATGAACGAACATATATCCGACCGGATAAATTCTATGATCATGGGCGGGAGCGTGACCGAGGCCGAACATCCGTCGGTGCCCACTCTGACCTATCAGTCGTTGAAGGGGCTGCACGATTATTACAAGACCGAGACGCTGCGCATCGGTGACGAGGAACATGAGATATTCGGCTACAGCGTACATCAGGACGGACACATGCTCGAAGGTTGCGCCGTGCTGATAGAGAAGCGTCCGCCTAACGAGTGGCCACCGCGCACGCCGAAGATGCTCATCATAAACACAACGGAGGGCACAGCTATTATGTATGACCCTGAAGGCGAGGCTGATGGCGCACATACTTGAGACCTGCACGTGCCGGGGTTGTGAGGGATTGAGAGACATGCACCGCGTGACATCAGGCCAATGTCCCTATTGCCGCCTCGGCTTCAGTACGACTGAAATGGAATGGGCGCAACACATTAAGGAATGCCGCGCCTCCGCAGAGCACCAGGCGGCAATGTCCTACCGGCTCGGCTCTCATTCATGGCAAGGCGATGAGCCGAGCGAGCCCGCGCCTCAAGTAATGCTGCCCTTTCAAGGTACTTCCCCAGCCTCGAAAAAGTGAGGGTAACGCGCCACCCCAAATTGTCGCTAGTCATAGGACTTTTATTCAAATCATCAACGAGTCAGGCGGTTTTCTTCGTATTTACTGAGGAATTTTTAATTTTATGTTGGTGACTCGTGGTAAAATATCGCCAATAAGAAACGGCTTGAACGAAGCGTCAACTTCGCCCAAGCCTAACCACGTCACTTGCGATAGGAGCGCAAGCAGCATGGCTACTTCCGAACATAACATACCTACATCGAAGCGCTGCAAGAGGTGTGGCGAGGAGAAACCACTGGAAGCTTTCTACAAGTTTTCAGAGGGTAAGTATGGCCGACGCCCCGATTGCAAAGCCTGTCACAATAAAATCCGGGCAGAATGGGCGAGAACTAAATACCAGCCGAAGACCGGACGCCGCTATCGAAGGGATAGAGCGCCATATGGACAAGGTAAAAGATATGAGCCGATTATAGCTGGCCGCTTCCTCTACCTTTTTCACATGACGCTTGATGGCAAGTCGGTCTATAAAATCGGAATATCTAAAGACCCGATTTTCAGACTCGGCGTCCTGCGCCGCGCCTACCAAGCCGAGATTACTTTCAAAGGCTCATTCTACTTTCGGAACGCCGTCAGGCAGGAGAACAAATGGCATCGTGAATTTCGGCAGCGCCGGATATTTATCCAGGGATGTCGTGAGTGGTTTAGGCTCACAAGTGACGAAGTAAATCTTTTCCTGAAGACCAACCTTCAAATGGAGGATGTCAAATGACTGTAGAAGAAAAGATAAATGAGATAACGAACGGGAAACCTAATTATCTCAGCATCACTTTCAATGACCATTGGGCTGCTCACGAACCCATTGAAAGGGCGTTGGAAGATATTTCCGACCGTGATTTTGCCGCCCCGGACGAGCGTCAAAAATGTCTCGAATCAAATTCCATATGGGAAGTTCACTACTACCCAGTGACGCCTGTCGGTTTCGTCCATTGCTATGCAAGTACACTAGATGCCGCCCTTGATGGACTACTCAAATTGTTATAGGGCGGTCAAATCATCAACAGGTTTTCATTTGTGCCAGCGTTTTACTGGCTTTTGGCGGGCAGGGGTTGGTGATCGGGGCCGAAAAATCACCAACTCACAGATAGGCTCCGGGGTCGTGTCAGAATTCTCGCAGTTGGAAAGGGAGTGAAGGCCCGGCATCTACCGAAAGCTGCTAGTTCCTGCATGAGCTCACACGCCACAACCCCGCCACAGACACCCGCCGCCGGGCTTCCTCCTTCGACGCCGGAAAAATCGAAGCGCGATCGGGTCTCTACCAGGAGGCGCAGGCGCGGGCTCGAACTGCTCCAGGAGCTTTACCTTCTGGACGCGAAATTCGGCGAGTTCTCGGCGCTCTTAGCGCCCGCGATCCAGGCCGTGAAGCATGCCGCGGAGCGGACACGCGTCTCGGATCGCGATCAGGTCCTCATCGCCATCGAGCAGGGCAACTTCAGGAAAGACGAAATCTGCCGCTCGACCGGCCTCTCCGAATGGGACGCCCGCAAGATACTCGAAGAGCTCGAGGACCTCGACCTGGTCGAAGTCTCCCGGCAGCGCCGCCCCGACTGCGACGCGGGCGACGGCGTTCCGGTCCTGCTCTACACGCTCACCCACAGCCCTGCGGTGCTCCCGTAGCTTCTCACAAATAGGCCCTCCACTTTCGCTAGTCTCCGTAGCCAAGGCGGGTGCGTCCGAGCCGCTAAGCGTCGCGGGGTGCTCCACCGCGCTGTGCGAAGCGTACCCGCCGGCACATTTCTGTTAGCGGAGGACAAATAAATGAGAATCGCTTTACTCGTGCTGGTCATCGTCGCCGCGCTGGGCCTTGCCGCGTGCGGCTCGAAGGGCGTGCCCGGAGTCGCCGCAATCGTCAAGGTCGGCGCGCAGGAGTTCAAGGTCGAGATCGCCGCGGAGCAAGCTGCGGGGCAGTTGAGCTCCGACGAGGCCGCTTTCCTCAATCCCGTGCTCGATGGGGTCGCACAGGCAGCCGACGGCGTGCTGGCGAGTTCTGTCGATTGGAGGAAGCTGAATAAAGCCGACAAGCTTGAGATCGCGCACCTGGCCGTGACGCAGATCGGCGACGCCGTCGAGAGACTTTCTCAAAAGAGCATTGGCCTGAAGTCCGCGCAGGCGAAGGCGACCTTCGAGCGATACCTGCGCGACGCGCGGCTCGCTGTCGCAACGCTGCGCGTCATCGAGGCCGGCTTATCGCAGCCCCCGAATACCTCGCCGTCGTCCACTCCGACGCCCGCGCCGTAACAATCATGGAAAGGGCTTCAGAGATGAACGGCGGCTACCTCGCAACCTTCTCGGCGATGGCAGTGACTTACGTCACCGGCATGGCATTCAGTGTGACGGGCTGGCTGGGAGACGCGTGGACGCACCTCACGCCCGGCCAGGCGGCGCTCATCATCGGCCTCCTGACTTATGGCACGCATAACGGCTCGAAGCTGTTCAAGCTGCCTGGCGTGCGCCGGCTTGGCATAAAGCTGTGCGCGCGGCTTGAAGGGATGTTGCGAGGCCCCGAGGCGGATGGGAAGAGAGAGTTTCTCTTCTTCACGGCGCTCACCCTCGCCGTGTTTCTGGCCGGCGTCGGCGTACTCGCCCTCATCTTTCACGTCTCCCCGTGACGCGCGTGCAGATGAAGTACCTCGCAGTCGAGTGCCCATGCTGCCGGGAGTGGATGTCGCTCTCGGAGTTCCACGTCCAGTGGGGCGTGCAGGCGGGCCTGACGGTCGAGGGCGAGATCGAGTGCCCCGTCCCCGAATGCGGGCTGGTCTTTTCGATTGAAGGCGGCGTGGCGGTCTACAGATGCCCGGAAAAACCTTCGACTTAAGCCGTCAGGTCACGTTCGCGCTCGCCGCGACGCTCACGACGGTCGCCAAGGAAGCGCAAGCCGCCTCGATTAAAGAAATCGAGCGCGACTTCACCGTGCGCAACAACTGGGACCAGCCGGGGAACGCGATGGGCATCAAGGCGCTTCCCGCCACGAAAGACGATCTCTCCGCCGCGGTCGCGACGAAGGCCGACTGGCTCATCCCACACGAGGAGGGGACGGACAAGACGCCGCTGCGCATCGGCGGACAGCTCGCCATCCCGACGACCGCCGTGCGCCGCACGAAGCGGGACATCATCCGCAAGAACCAGCGCCCGCGAGCGCTCTCGAGGGCGTTCCTCCTGAAGACGAAAAACGGCCCCGTCATCGCGCAATGGCAGGGGCGCGGGAAGAACCGGAAGCTCGTCGTCCTCTACCACCTGAAGCCGCGCGCAAAAATACGCAAGCAGTCCACTGTGGTCACGCCGACGGTGAAGGTCTTCGAGAAGCGGTTCGACGCGATCTTTTTCGATCAACTGAAGAAGGCGGTAGCGACGGCGAGATGAGCGGGGCATGCAGGCTCAAAGGTGGACTCAATTTCGAGGGACGCGCCCAGCGCGCTCTCTTCGTCTCCGCTGCTGCCGGCGACGGCCTGCGTGAGCACGACCATCAGACTTTGTTTTTTCTCTGGCTGAGGCGTAACGAGCAGCGCCATCCCGTGCTCGCGCGCTTCTTCGCCATCCCGAACGGGGGCAAGCGCGACGTGCGAGTGGCGATGAAGCTCCGGGACGAGGGCGTCAAGCCGGGCGTCCTGGATACTCACCTGCCGGTGCCGCGCGGCGGCTTCAGCGGCTTGTGGATCGAGTTCAAGGCGGGCAGGAACAAGCTCACGGACTTGCAGGAGGAGTGGCGCAACTTCCTCGAACAGCAAGGGCACAAGGTCGAGGTCTGCTACTCGTGGCAGGAAGCGGCGCTCGCCACTGTGCGTTACCTGAAGTTAGAAGGCTACACGCCGATTACGGCGAGGTAAGGAGTCACGGATGTCAAACAAGAGCTACACGGCCGCGAGTAACAAGACGCACGCCGAGGCAGAGGTGCCCCTCGTGGATGTGAACACGACGGAGGCGGCTGCCGCCGTCGCCGCGACCGGAACTGTCACCCTCGCCGGCCAGCCCGCCGACGGCGATACGCTGACGGTGAACGGCGTCGCCTTCACCTTCAGGAATTCCCCGTCGGGCGCGCACCAGGTCGGCATCGGCGCGAGCGTCGCGGCGACGCTCGCCGCTCTCACCGCTGCTCTCACCGCCGCCCCCGACGCAGGCGTGCAGGCCGCGACCTATGCCGACAACGGCGTGAGCGTGCTGACGGTCACGGACGCGACGCCTGGTGCCGCCGGCAACGCCTTCACGCTCGCCAGGTCGGGCACAAACATCAGCGTCTCCGGCGCGACCCTCACGGGCGGCACCGACGCCATCGCCGACGGTCAGGAGTTCGCCCTGCCCTTCTCGCTGCGACTGTCGGCCCCTGGCGGCAGCGTCGAGGCCGGCACCACGGCGCACCCGATTGCGATCCGCCTGGTGGACGCCGCCGGTCACGCGATCACCTTCGTTTCGGACGGCGCGGGCGGCTGGGCGATCCCCGTCAAGACGATCGCGTAAAAGGGCTGTGACGAAGCAAAAGGCCGACGAGCTGCTCTCCATCTCGAAGCTGGCCGCGCGCTTCGAGCTCGACCGCGCCACCGTGCGCAAGCGGCTCACGGCGGCGGGAGCGGTGGCGCGGCGCGAGACGGCACGCGAGAAGCTGTACGCGCTCGCGGAGGTCGAGCGATTCCTCACGGACGTGGGCGATCCGCTCGATGCCGCGCGCCTCCGGAAGATCGAGCAGGAGTCAGACCTCCTCGAGCTGCGACTAGCGCGCGAGCGCGGAGACCTGGTCTCCATGCAGGAGGTCGGCGACGAATTGCAGGAGGTCTTCAAGCGCCTCTATCAGAAACTCGCCGTCCAGTACCCGCGCGAGATCGCCGCACAGCTCTATAAAGCCGAGTCCCCGGGCCAGATCACCGACATCATGCGGCACGATATGGGGCGCATCTTCAATGAGATCAGAGAAGATTACACGTCTCTTTTCCGCGAGGATAAGCGCCGCGATTCCTGAGTCGTCGCTGACCGTGAGTCAGTGGGCGGACTCATATCGCTATCTTTCCGCGGAGCGCTCGGCGAGACCGGGCCGCTGGCGCACCTCTCTCGTCCCTTACACGCGCGAGATCATGGACTGCGCGTCGCGCTCCGACGTGCGCAAGATCGTCTTTATCTCTTCAACCCAGACCGCCAAGACAGAAACCATCTCCAATATCATCGGCTTCTACATCCATGCGGACGCCAGCCCGCAGATGTACGTGGCCGAGACGGAGCTGAAGGCGCGCGCCTGGTCGCAGGAGTGTCTCGCGCCGATGATCCGCGACACACCCGTACTCCAGCAGCTCGTCGAAGACCCGCGCTCGCGTGATTCCGGCAACACCATCGAAGGCAAGTCATATCCCGGCGGGCATCTCGCCATCGCGTGGGCGACCTCTGCCGCAATGCTCTCGTCGCGCCCGCGCCGCATCGTCGGGTGCGACGAGCGCGACGGCTTCAAAGGATCGAGCGAGGGCGACCCCGTCGCCCTCGCCGAAGAGCGGACGAACACGTTCGAGAACAGCCTCGTCATTGAAGTCTCGACGCCGCGCGACGCCGAAGCGCCGCCCGCCGGCTCGCCTGAGGATGCACCGTGGCTCTCGCCGATTGAGCGCTCATACGAGGAGACGGATAAGCGCAAATACTTTGTGCCCTGCCCACATTGCAGCGAGTTTCAGACGCTCGAATGGTCGAATGTGCATTGGGATTCGCCGGAAGAAGCTCATAACGCCTACTACGTCTGCGTCAACGGCTGCCTGATCACCAACGACAGCAAGGCCGACATGCTCGCGCGCGGCCAGTGGCGCGCGGAGAAGCCCTTTCGCGGCAAGGCCGGCTTCAAGATATGGGCGGGCTACAGCCCGTTCGTCACGTTCGGACAACTCGCGGAGAAGTGGCTCGCCGCGCAGAAATCCACCGACCGGCTGCGGGTCTTCATCAATACGAGTTTGGCTCAAAGCTGGAAGCCGCTCGCCGACAAAATCGAGACTCACGACCTCGAAGGCAGGCTCGAACCTTACCCGGCGGAGGTGCCGCGCGGCGTGCTCCTGCTGACCGCTGGCGTTGATGTGCAGGGCGACCGCCTCGAGTACGACATCACGGGCTGGGGCCTCGACGAGGAGTCCTGGGCGATCAGGTACGGTTGTATTTACGGCGATCCGGCCTCGTCAGAGGTATGGGAGGAGCTGAAAGAGCGCCTCAGCGCCGATTTTATGCGCGAGGGGGATACTTTAATGCGTGTCTCCGCTGCCTGCATAGACTCGGGCGGCCATCACACGCAGGAGGTCTACCGTTTCTGCCGCTCGATGCGTGGGCGCAAGTTCTGGGCAATTAAAGGCGCGAATACGCCCGGACAGCCGCTCGCGCCCCGCCAACCGACGCTCCAGGGCAAGCCCGCCGTCAAATTGTTCAAGATCGGCACCGAGACGGCGAAAGACACGCTCGCCGCGCACCTGAAGGTCAAAGAACCCGGCCCCGGCTACTGTCATTTCCCGAACACCACGGACGACGCCGGGGTGCCCGTGTACGGCGAAGCCTATTTCAAGCAGTTATGCAGCGAGCGCGCCGTGACCAAGTACACGCGGGGCGTGGGTGTGCGCGTCTGGCAGAAGATCAAGCAGGGCGCGCGCAACGAGGCGCTCGATTGCAAGGTTTACGCGATGGCCGCAAAAGCCATCCTGAACCCCGACATGAGGCGATTACACAAAAAGGCCGAATCGGTGACTGATAATCCCGCCCCGGAAGGCGAGGCGCGCGAGGAAGCGCCGCCCGTCCCGCAGCGGCAGCGCCCCCGGTTCGTGGCCGCGCGCCGCGGCGGATTCGTAAAGGGCTTCAGATAGATGTCATTTGCAGACCATTTGCCGGAATACGAGCCGGAGCGCATCGCCATCGGCGAGACAGCCGAGTGGCGAAAGGTCGTTCCCGACTTCCCGCCAGGCGAAGGCTGGACGCTCACGTACTACGTCCGCGGCGCAGGCCGCGGCTTCGATCAGGCCGGAGTAACGGACGGCGATGGCTACAAAATAGTCGTCGCGAACACCGTCACGGCGCTCATGTCCGCCGGCAAGTATTACTTCGAGGCGCGGGTCTCCAACGGCTCGGAAGAGCACGAGGTCGCGCGCGGCGAGATGCTGGCCGTCCTCTCGATCAAGGGGATGGCGACGACCGCCACGCTCGACGATCGCAGCCCGGCCCAGCAGATTCTCGACGCGATTGACGCGATGGCCGTCGGCAAGGCCACGCTCGACCAGCAGAGCTACCAGATCGGCACGCGCCAGCTCGCGCGCATCCCCATCTCGGAACTCCTGAAGCTCCGCTCCACTTACGCGCAGCTCGTCGCGCGCGAGCGCCGCGCGGCGCGGCTCAAAGAGGGCGCGCCGTTCCTGAAAAATGTTCTCGTGAGGTTCGACCGCCCGCAATGATAAGCCTGTTTGAGCCGGGAGACCTCCCGCCCATGTCAGAGGTCGTGCGAGAGCGCCGCAGCGTCGCGCAGAAGCGCCGCGCGGCCATAAAGCGCACCTACGCCGCCGCGCAGTTCAACCGGCTCACGAACGACTTCGTCTCGCAGCGCACGTCCGCCAACGCGGAGCTCAGGCGCGGGCTTCGCACGCTGCGCGCACGCTCGCGCGAGCTCGCGCGCAACGACGACTACATGAAGAAGTTCCTCTCGATGGTCGTCTCGAACGTGATCGGCCCGGCGGGGATCAAGCTTCAGCCGCGCGCGGAGGTCTCAACCGGCAAGCCCGACGAGAGGTTGAACAAAGCGGTCGCCGCGGCGTGGTCGCGCTGGTCTCACAAGGAGTACGCCTCGGCCTCCGGCAAGCTCTCGTGGGTTGACGCGCAGCGTTATTACCAGAGGGTCTTGGCGCGTGACGGCGAGGTTCTGTGTCAGTTCGTCGAAGACAGTAACCCTTACGGGTTTTCGATCAAGTTCATTGATGTGGACTGGCTGGATGAGACCTACAATTTGCTCCTGCCGAACGGCAATAGAATTTTGATGTCGGTCGAGGTGGACCAGTACGGCCGGCCAGTCAATTACTGGCTCACGCCGCCCTCTTACGATTACCTCTACCCGGAGAACGGGCGCGCCCGGCAGAGAGTCGCGGTGCCCGCCTCGGAGATCATCCACGACTTTTTAGTCCTCGACGATGAAGAGCAGACGCGCGGCGTGCCGTGGGCGCACACGGCAATGCTCCGCCTGCACAGCCTCGGCCAGTATGAGGAGGCGGAGATAATTGCCGCGCGCGTGGCCGCCTGCAAGGGTACGTACATCATCCCGCCCGCAGACGACGAGCTCGCGGGCGAAGGCGAGGACGCGCTCCACCCGCAGATCGAGGAGTCCATCGAGCCGGGCATGAGTCAGGAGCTTCCGCCCGGATACACCGTCCACGACGTGAACCCACTTCACCCGAACGCGAACGTCGCGGGCTTCTCGAAGGTCATCCTTCAGGGCGTCGCCGCTGGGCTAGACGTGGACTACGTCACGCTCGCCAACGACCTTGCCGGCGTCAACTTCTCATCCATGCGTGGCGGGATGATCGAGACGAGGGACGTTTACCGCGGCCTCCAGACGCACGCCAAAGAGCACTTCTGCCGCCCCGTCTATCTTCGCTGGTTGAGGCAGGCGATCTTCATGGGCGCAATCGAGGGCGCGCACGCCTCGGACTTCGCCCGCCTCGACGAGCCGAAGTTTCAGCCGCGCGGGTGGGATTGGGTTGACCCGATGAAGGACGTGCAGGCGACGGTGATGGCGATCAACAACGGACTCGACTCGCGCACCGACGCGCTCGCCGAGCGCGGCGAGGACTTCGAGCACGTCGCGCAGAACCTCAAGGCCGAAGCCGACATCGCCGGAGAGTACGGCCTCAACCTTTCCGCCGGCGCGCCGACGAAGCCCTCCGTGAAGGCCGAGGAAGGCTCGGAAGACGAGGGCGGGGACGGCGCTTCTCACAAATAGGCCGCGGGCGCGTGCCAATATCGCCCACGTGATGATTCGGGAGACCTTCTCGAATGTCCGTGGGCGATTCTTTTTTTATGGCACGAACGAACCTCAAGCGAGACCTCCGCGACCTCGTCGGCAAGCGCCAGCAGCGCACGTTCACGATCAGCCGCGAGGCTCCCGCTTTCGACGAGGCCGCGCGAACAGTGCCGATGGCACTCACTTCCGACGAGCCGATCTTCCACGGGTTCGCCTACATCATCCTCGACCACTCCCCCGCGAGCATCAACCTTGAACGCTTCACGGGCGGCCTCGCGCTCCTTGAGAACCACGATTCGGACAGGCGGCTCGGACGGCTCCGCAACCCGGAGACGAACGGCCATGTCCTTCGCGCAAACGCGCGCTTCTCGACGCGGCCTTACGCCGACGAGATTTTTCGGGAGGTCGTCGAAGACCTGAAGGCAGGCGACGTGCCCGGCACGTCCTCGATGTTCACGATTGACGAGATCGCGGACAAGCCCGAAGGCGATATCGAGGGCTACCCCGTTTTCCGCGCGACGAAGTGGACGATCTACGAAGGCTCGGTCGTCTCAATCCCCGCTGACATCAGCGTCGGCGTCGGTCGCTCGATGGAAGACGACGACGAGGAACGCGCGAAAGACGAACGTGAGAAGCGCGAAGAGGTTTGCGAGGAGTGCGACGGCGCGGGCTGCGATGCCTGCGGGGGTGATGACGACGACGAAGAGGAGCGCGCCGCAAGAGAAGGCGACCCTAAAACAGATTCCGGCGGCGAGCGCGCCGCACCCACACCTTCGATTCAAGTGAGGACGGCAATGGAAAACGAGAAAAAACTGATTGAGCTGGGCGAGCTGATCGGCGAGGTCGAGATGGCCCGCGACTTCCTCCTGGCTAACAAGACGGTCGCGGAGTTCCGTGCCGCCGTCATCGAAAAGCGTAAAAACGCTCCGCCGCCGGTGCAGAAGCCGCTCGTCGAGCTGAACGAGGCCGAGCAGCGCCGCTACTCGATCTGCCGCGCGATCATGGCGGACGCCAGCGACCGCCACGGCTACGAGGGCGAGAAGGTCAAGGCCAGCTTCGAGCTGGACATCCACCAGGAGATCGACCGCAAGCTCGACAAGTCCGTCCGTCGCAACGGCGGCATCTTCATCCCGACGGTCGTTAGCCGCGAGCAGCTCGTGCGCGCTGGCCTCGACTCGAAGACCTCGACGAAGGGCAGCGAGGTCGTTTTCACCGAGCCGGGCGACTTCATTCAGTTGCTCCGCAATAAGGCGCTCGTCCTCGCTTTAGGCGCGCGCATGCTCGCCGGCCTCCAGGGCAACATCGCGTTCCCCCGCCAGACCGGCGCGGGCACGTTCACCTGGACGGGTGAGAACCCCGGCTCCGACGTGGCCGAGTCGAATCTCCTCCTCGACCAGGTGACGATGTCGCCGAAGACGGGGCAGTCAACGACCAGCTACTCCCGCCAACTCCTGACGCAGGGCGTCATCAGCGTTGACCAGCTCGTCATGGACGACCTCGCGCAGATCGCCGCGCTGGAGATCGACCGCGTGTCGCTCCACGGTTCCGGCTCGTCGAACCAGCCGCGCGGAATCTACAACACCTCCGGCATCGGCTCGGTCGCCTTCGGCGGCCCCATCACCTTCCCGCTCGTCGTGGACATGGAGACGGCGGTCGCCGGCGCCAACGCCGACATCGGCACGATGGCCTACCTGACGACCACGAACATCCGCGGCACGGCCAAGAAGACCGCGAAGCTCTCGAACACCATCGCCGAGGCGCTCTGGGAAGACGGCGAGATGAACGGCTACCGGGCCGAGGCGTCGAACAACGTCTCGAAGACGCTCGGCACCGGCTCCGATCACGGCATCGTCTTCGGCGTCTGGGGCCAGCTCGTCATCGGCGAGTGGGGCGCGCTGGAGATCATCACCGACCCCTACGCCAAGAAGAAGCAGGGCATGATCGAGGTCACGGAGTTCCTGATGATCGACGTGGCCGCGCGCCAGGCCGCGGCGTTCTGCAAGGGCACGACGCTCGTTCCCTAACCGCATACCTGATGAGTGATGACCGCCTGGGCGAGGCCGCCGGGCGGATCACACTGATGAAGAGGGGCGGGGCAAAATCCCCGCCCCTCACATAAAACCGAACGGAGCACAACCGCAATGGCAGTCGAATTCGCGAACAGGAAAAAGAAGGTTCTCGTCACCGTGCGGGAAGACCTCGCACACGGCTTCGCCTATGGGGACGAGGATCAGAAGCTCGACGACTACTACCCCGGCGACACCCTGGCAGTCACGGAAGGCGACGCGGCGGCATTCATCGCACAGGGCTGGGTCGAGCGCGCCAAAGAAGGCGCTCGCCCGGGCCGCGCGGCTCGACGGGCCGAGGGTGCCGGCGCGGCGAAGAAGTAGATGGCCTTCGCGGAAGATTTAACGCAGTTCTTTGACACGCGCGATTTCGCAGAGGTCGCGACACTCCACCTGACGGGCAGCGTGACGAGGGCGATCAACGCCATCTTCAATCACCCGTCGCAGGAGGTCACGGTCTATGACACCGCGGTCGAGGCCGACAGCCCCAACATGCAGTGCCTGAAGACAGATGTCGCGGGCTTGGCGCGCGGCACCACCGTTGACGTGGGCGGCGGGACGCACAAGGTCGTCCGGGTCGGCGACGACGGCACGGGGTTAGTAACGGTCTACTTCGAGTAATGCCGACTCCTCCTCCGAAAACAATCCGGCAGAAACTCGTGGACGCCATCGTCGCGAGGATGAATGGCATCAACGGCGCCGACCCTTACCAGACCACGCCGCTCTCGGTCGAGGAATGGGCGACGCACTACCAGGAGGACGAGCTCACGAACGGCTACCGGCTCTCGGTCTGCGACATGACGAACGAGCCGCAGACACAGAGCCGGCACGACCTCAACCAGGCGAACCGCCTGAAGGTGCAGGTCAGGGTCTTCACGTCTTCGGCCACGCGCGTTACGGATTTGCGGCAGATCATCGGCGACGTGCTGACGGCCATCCGCACGGATCAATTCTGGGGCGGCCTCGCCCAGTACAGCGAGCCGGGGCAGGACGGTTTCATCGTCCCGCAGGAGTCGGCGGGAGTGGCGGGCGCGGCAGTCGAGTTCATCATCGTTTACGGCTCGCAGCGCTTCGACGCTTTCGAGTGAGAGGAAAAGAGAAATGGGCGTTACAACAAATTATCTGATGGGGCGCGGGGCGCTCAAGCTCGCCAACCGCGCGGCGGACGGCAGTCCCGGCGCGCTCACGGACGTGGGCGAGAACGTCGTTTTCAGCGTTGAGATCACGAAGGAGTATAAGGAAAATTACTCCTCGCGATACGCCATTAGCGAGAAGGACGCGCACGTCCCCATCCGCCAGGCCCTCAAGGTCATGCTCACGATTAAGGAGGCGGTCGCCAAGAACCTCGAAATCATCCTCCACGGCAAGAGCACTACTTACGCCGGCGGCACGGTCACGGGCGCGGCCTTCCCTTCCGGCATTCAGGCCGGGGAAACCTATGAACTGCCCGGCCTCCAGGGCGCGCCCTCCGCGCTCACGATCGTGGACAGCACCGGCTCACCCGTGACACTCGTCGCCGGCACCGACTACGTCGCCGACTTGCAGTTCGGCACTGTGAAGTTCAACTCTTCGGCGCTCGCCGGGAAGATTCAGCCCTTCAAGGCCAGCTACACGCAGGCCGGCGCGACGCGCACCTCTATCCTCGCCCAGGAAGTGCCGGACAAATACCTGCGCTTCGAGGGCATCAACATCGCCAACAACGACGGGCCGCGAAACTTCCTCGCCGTCATCTACAACGCGAAGCTGCTGCCCGCGAAGAAGGTGGATTTCAAGGGCGAAGACTACGCGCAATTCGAGATCGAGTGCGAGTGCCTCATCGACCCGAACAAGGCGGAAGACCCGGAGCTCGGGCGCTACGGCTACTACCTGCCGTTCTCGTAAAGCGCGGGTGCGCTCGGCCCGCGCAGCGAAATCTACACACCCGGCGCGGGACGCTCTCAAGAGATGTCCCGCGCTTTCGATTAGAAGGAGCACGCAGAAATGGCTAAGTTCAAATCTACGCAGTTGCGCGCTGACGCGCCGCACAAGGCTATGGTCAAGCTCGTCATCCGCGACGAGCAGGGAGAGAAGCAGGAGGTCGAGACGGCTGTCTTCTACCGCGCGCTGTCGCTCGACGATCAGGCGACGTTTCCGAGCGTCGAGGGCAAGGAAGGCAAGGAGCGCATCGAGGCCGTGAAAGCGCAGCTCGCCCTGCTCGTCCACAGCATTCCGGAGTTCGGCGTCGGGCCGGATGACGAGCAGGAGCCGTCGCCCGAGTTCTTCGGCACGCTCGAAGACGCGCACGTCAACGCGATCAGCGAAGCCATCGCCGAGGATCGCGACCCAAACTCGTTGCCCTCCAGCTCCTCGCCGCTCACTACCGGAGCGGAGGGCAAGTAACGAATCCGCTGCTGCCGCTCGACCAGACCGTCATCGCTCTGGTCGAGCGGTACGGGTTTCTCCCAAGCGAAATACTCGGCGAAGACGAGTATTGGATAAATCGCCTGCTCCTAAACATGCAGGCGCGCGCGCGCGCGAGCCGGAAGTAAACGACGGTGGCGACCAAGAATCTCGACGCCTACAAGCTCGGAGTCGTGCTCGATGCCTCGGGCGCGGCGAAGGGGATCGCCGCGCTCAATGACGCCGACAAGGCGGCGACCAAGACTTACTCGTCACTCACACAGCTCTCCAAAAGCTTTAAGTTCGGACTCGCCGACAAGTTCAAGTCCGAGCTTGCAGAGGCCCAGAAGGTCGCCGGCTCGTCGCGCGCTTCAGCCGTCGGGCAGCAGCTCGGCTCGATGGTCGGCGACGGGATCAAGAACGGCATCGGCTCGGTCTTTACCGCCGCGAATCTCGGCAAGCTGATCGGCACCGCCATCGCGCCCGGGATCGGCACCGTCGTGGGCGGGATCGTCGGCTCGGGCGTGGACGCGGCCTTAGAGAAAATCTCCGGGCCGCTGATGAATCAGATTCAGCGCGGCATCGAGCTGAATAAACAACTCGAATTAGCCCAACTTCATTACACGGCCTTTACGGGCAGCAGCGCTGAGGCCGAAAGGCACCTCGCTTCACTCAAAAAGCTCTCCGTAGAAGCGGGCCTCGACCTCCCGCAGCTCCTGACCGCCGACCAACGACTCGAAGAGTTCAACGACAACGTGAAGCTCTCGGAGTTGGAGTTGCGAGCGGCTGCCGACCAGGCGGCGCGCTTCGGCGGCGGCGTGGACGGCTTCAATTCGATTGCCTCCGCGCTCGGCCTGATCGCCGAGCGGGGCGAACTGTCGAGCAAGTCGCTCCTCAAGCTCTATAAGCAGGGGATTGACGCGCCGAAGCTCCTCGCGCAGGCGACGGGCCTTTCGGAGAAGGAGGTCAAGGCGCGCATCAAGGCTGGCCATGTCAACGGAGCTTATGCGGCGCAGGCCATCAGTGAAGGCATCGAGGTAAATTCCGGCGGCTACGCGCAGCGGGTCGCCACCTCGACGCTCTCAGGTCAGCAGGCGCGGTTTCAGGCGCTCCAGGACAGCCTCGCGCAACGCGGCACGGCCAATATCACGCAGGGGATGAAGGATGCTTACGGCCTCGGCAACAACATCCTCGCGAGCGGCATGGCGGACAAGACGGTCGCCTTTATTGACCGTGCCGCCGGGTCGCTCAAGAACCTGATCGAGGTCGCGGTCAAGACCGGCTACAACGCGACCTCCGGCCTCATCGAAGGGATGCTCGACACCGGCAACCTCGGCGCAGGCGTGAGTAAATTCGTCGGCAAGTTCACCGACGCGCTGACGAGCACGGCGGGCTTCGACATCAACTCGCCCTCGAAGAAGATGATCCCCGTCGGCGAAGACGCCGCAGAGGGCGTCGTCGTCGGATTTGAAAACTACATGGCCGGCGAGGGCGCGCAACGTCTCACGGCCACGATTACAGAGACGGTGCGCCAGGCGCAGAACAGGCAGCGCCTCAACAATCTCGCACAGCGCGAGCCTGATTTTCTCCCGACGCTTGAGCGGGAAGCCGCCAAGCGGAACATGAACCCCGACGACATTCTGAACCTGCTGGCGATTGAATCGGGATTCAATAAGTCGGTCACTAACAAGTTCGGCTATTCGGGCTTGGGGCAGCTTGGCAGAAACGAGCGCGCGAGTCTGGGATTGCCTTCAAGCGATGCCGCCGCGCGAAATTTGTTCGCTTCCAAGTCCGCCGCGTGGCAGTTGGTCAACGCCGTCTTTCCCCTGATTGACCAGAAGAACCGGGCGGCGATACGGAGCGGCGTTGGCCCGCTCGATGACCTTTCAAAGCTGTACGCGGCTTGGGGCGCGGGGCACGCCGAGCGCGACCCCAACGCAGTCATGGCCGTGCGTGGAGGGAAGCGCGCGGGGATGTACGCCAACAATCCCCTGTGGGATTACAACCATGACGGGGTCATCCGACAGTACGAGTTCGGGCAGGCCGCGCGCGCCGCGCTGGGCGCGGGTACCAACTTCACAGTGAGCGGCATCCCCGTCTCCGCGTCGAACCCCGTGCCCGTGCAGATGATGGGCGACCTCACGGGCAGCGTCGGCGTATTAGCGGGCGACACCTTCAACCCGTCTCGCGCGCCCTCCGTCCTCAACCAGTTCAGGCAGACGCTCAAAGACACCGTGCCCGTCGTCGTTGATGTGACGGAGAAGCAGGACGCGCTCGAACAAACGACCGGCGTCACGGCCACGCAGCTCTTCCTCTTCAACAAAACTCTGCTGCCCGTGCCCAGCGTCCTCGACGCCTCCGCGAAGGCCACGAACGCCTTCTCGATGTCGCAGGAGGAATACGCAAAAAAGATTTTCGGCGGCGCGTCCAAAATATCGCAGGCCATCACGAATATCGCCGGCGCGCTCGGCGAAATCTCCGGCCTCATGCCGTCAGGCGGGCAGGTCGGAAAGAAAAGAGGCTTCTTCTCGAAGCTCCTCGGGTTCGCTGCGCCGTTTCTCTCGTTCATCCCCGGCGTCGGCCCGATCCTCTCGACGCTCGCCGGCATGGGGAGTAACGCGCTCGCGGGTAACTGGGGCGGAGTCGTCTCCGGCCTCGCGGGCGGACTCCAACCGGGCGGCGTCTTCCGCGGCAAGCCTTCGGCGAACACTCCCGCGCCGGCTCTCGGCGACGTGAGCGTATCGGGCGCAAACGGCGGCGACACCTCGATGCCGCACCGTGCGACGGGCGGCCCCGTGCGCCGCGGGCGCGCCTATGTCGTGGGCGAGTACCGGAACGAGGTCTTCGAGCCGAACGAGGACGGATGGATCCACCCGTCGGTTGACTCTTACCTTGCAGGTATGCGCGGGGTGCCGCGCACCGGCGGCGACTTCGGCGCGGTGCTCTCGCGGCTCGAAGCGCACTTCGCGCGGCTCGACGCCTACCCGCCCGAATACGTCTTCGCGACCGGCGCGCAGCGCAACCCCGGAGCGGTCACGGACGCGTTCATGACGCATGGCAGCCGCGACCCGCGCGTCATCGAGTGGATGAGCAGAAGGGTGGCCGGAATATGAGCGTTGATTTTGAAAAGCTCATCACGGACGGCTTCTCGTTCGAGCTGGCTTCGATCAAGGGGGCGGGCCTCTTCGCCTCTTACGGCGACGGCTACGGCGAGGGAGCCGTGATCGGCAACCCCGACGGCCTACTCTCGTGGAAGATCAAGGTCTCGGCGCTCCCCGACTCTGACGACTACCTGCTCAACGCGGGCGAGTTCGGGTTGCAGACGAGGTTTCAGTACCTCTGGGACTTCTACGCGCGCCACAACGTCGCGCAGTGGCACAAGGTCTTTCAGTTCCACGACCCGCTCAGCAAAAAAGATTTCCTCGCCGACATCGCCGAGGAGCAGCTCGACTACCAGCTCTTCTGCCTGACGGTGGCCACTGTCGGCTTAACGATCCGGCAGCGGCGGGTGCACGGCGTCGAATCGCCGGGAGACGTGGTCGAGGTCGAGAACAACCAGGAGATTTAAGTAGTACCGCCCGCGGTACCACTTCGATGCCACAAAGATGCCGGCGACGACACTCTCAACAGACGACCAGGCGAAGCTCGACGCGCTGACGGCCCTGATAGCCGCGGCGCGGGCTGCCGGGCCGCAGGTGCAGGTCGTCGAGCTCGTCGCCGCTACCTGGCCGGCTCCCGATGGTCTCGTCTATTACGCCTCGACCTTTGCCGACGACACATGGCCGAGCCTCAAAGCCAAACTCGCCGGCACAACCCTGGAGCCGAGGTTGAATGGTGGGCAGTTCCTCGATCTGACGCGCGATAGTGGGATTAGCGACGACTCGGTCTCGCTCGACCTGTGGGACGCCGATCACAAGATTTCCGATCTCTTCGAGACGCACGGCGAGGGCGTGAGGATAGAGATATTTTTCTACTTTCCGCAGGTCGATCTACTCCTCTCGATGTGGTTCGGACATCTACGCCCGCCGACGGACGCGGATGAGGAACGCTTCACGGCGAGCGCCGAGAACGGCTTCATGTCGGTGCTGCTGCCGCTCCCGCGCCGCGCCTTCTTCAACACCTGCCAGGCGGTCTTCGGCGCTCTCCTCTCGAGCCAGGCCGAGATAGACGAGCATGACTGCCCGTACAACCGCCACCTCGGCGGCGCGACCGGCCTCCTCGACCCGGCGACGGGCCTACCCTTCACCTCCTGCCCGCGCAACACGCGACAGGCGTGCATCGACCGGCTGGGCGACTCGCTCTCTTATCTCTCCTTCGACACCGTCATTCAGTCGTACTCGGTTCAGGCCACGCACGGCTCGACCATTGCCACCTCACGCGGCAACGAGACCAACCTCAAGCGCCCGCTGCGCGTCATCGCCGGCAAGCGTGTCGTGCGCGACCTCGACCTCCTCGAATACGTCGTCGAGATCGGCAACCCCGATCATCCGGAACGCGGGAGTATCAAGCTCCTCTACGCCGTCGCCGAGGGGCGCAACCGCTCACTCACCTCCCCCAAAGCAAACAACACGGCCATTCAGCCGCAGCACTTCAGTGTGCGTGTGGGCGCGAAGCGGCAATCCTCGACCGGCTTCACCACGAACGTCAACAACTATTCCTCGACCGCCCTTCTGAACGCCGTCCTCCAGGGCGATTTTTCCAAAGTTGACCCGTCGCAGATTTCCACCGAGATCACCGTCGAGGGCCTCGACGACGTGCGCGTCTACGCCTCAGAAGACCCGACCGACTTCGTCGAACAGTATTCGCAGGATCGCGCCTGGTGGCTCCTGCATGCCTACCGTCACAAACGCTGGGGACTCGGCTCGGACGTGCGCCGCTTCTTCCTTCAGGACTTCCGCGACCTCTCCACCTGGTTCGCCGACTCGGTCTCCTATCACAATCCGGACGGCACCGTGACGACCGCCCCGCGCTCGACCTTCAACGCGGAATTGATTGACCGCACCGCACAGCAGCAGATCAACGACATCTGCCTCGCGGGCCGATGCACGGTGCCTTTTCCATTTGAAGGCAAGCTCCGGGTCTTCCCGCTCAAAAAACTCACGACGGACGAGCTGGCCGCCGCGCCGGTCTTTACCGATTACGATTCCGGGTACCCGCGCAACATCATCCGCGACGAGCAGACGGGGAAATCAACACTTACGCGGTCGGCCACCTCGGATGCGGAATTGCCGAACTCCATCGTCGTCACCTACAACGATGCCGCGCAGGACTATAAGGAAATCCCGCTCCCTCCGATTGACTCGATTGACCAGCAGCTCCGGGCTGGGCGTGCCTTCGGCGACACTGGCCGGCGAGCAGTCGAGAAGCGCTACGGGCTCCTCGGCGTGACCACGCCGGGCGAAGCCGCGCGCGTCGGCGTCCTCATCCGCGACCTCGGAGAGTTCGACGAGGGCGGCATCGAGAATAATCAGCGGATTAAATTCCAGACCTTCTTCACGCAGGGCTTAGGGCTCTACAAGTCGAAGGTCATCCGCGTGCTCTCGCGCTCACTCATCAACACCAGAACGGGCGTGCAAAGGTTCGAGCACTTCCGCGTGCGCTCAACCCGCCAGCTCCCGAATCTGCTCGTGGAAGTGAGCGCGCAGGCTTACCCGGTCGCGTACTACGCGACGACGGAAGACCTGACGGCTCCGGTCGCACCCGCGGTGCCCGACCCGCTCTTTAATCCCGGCGGCGATCCCGGAGACAGGCCGCGCCCCGTGATCTTTCCGCGGATAGATGTGACGGCTGATCAGATCATCGTGGAGATGGCGAGGAGTTAGAGGATGAGCACCTACGCGGCCTTCGAGCTGGTGATTGATAACAACGACGGGACATTCACGCCCGTCGCGTCGCAGACCGTGCATGTCTATGACGTGACGCACTCGACGGCGCTCGCCGATACCGCCTCGGACGCAAACGGCACGGTGCCTGCGGCGAGCGTGGCCGTGGCCGTGGGCACACTGTTGCGCTTCAGCTTCCTGCTCGCCAACGGAATCTGCGGCTTCGCCGAGAACGCGACAACTTGAGGTAAGTGAAGTGGACGTAATTGCGAGACGATCAGGTGGACAGAACATCGTGGGGCGGCCACAGGCTCGCCCGGCGTGGTACGCGCCCGCCTCAGTGGACGCGCACGAGGTCGAGTTGTTCACGCAGGAGATCGACCCGACGACGGGAGCCTTCATCGGCACACCGAAACCCTTTGGGCGCTTTCCAGCGGTCGGCACCGTCGCCATCCCGCACAACCCGGACTCGGATCGCGACGTGGTCATCTACGCCATGCCCTACTCGGGCTCGAGCACGCCCGGCTTCTCCGAGATCGCGCACGCGACACAGGCGACCGCTCTCTTCCGCCGCGAGGTGGATGCGCCGCTCATCGGCCTGACGGCGGACGTGACCGTGGACACGGCGCAGATCGGCATCACCGGCTTCACCCGCTTCGCGCGATACAGACGCTTGCGCGTGTGGGCCGACGCCGGGAAGGCGACGATGCTCCGCGAGGTGATGCTCGACTCTAACGACTACGCCGCGCACGAACTGCCGCGCGACTTCCTCCTGTCGCGCACGGCGAACGTGCTCAGGAATGAGGACGGCACGCCGCTGCTGAATGAGGACGGCACGCCGCTGCTCGCCGAGGACAATTCCGGTGCGCTGCCGCAGATGATCTACGTCACCGTCGCGCATTCGGGCGGGGTCTCCTGGACGCCGGAGAGCAACGTCCTCCTGATCACTTTCGCGTCGGGCGATGGCACGACGCCCGGCTCAACCGGCACCTTTGACCCGAAGCCG
>DATARW010000056.1:0-35084 GCA_036263975.1 Pyrinomonadaceae bacterium | reverse complement strand
GAGAGTTACACGGTCGAGCGCTACCTCGGCGAGGGGGCGTTCGCGGAGGTGTACCGGGTCAACCACCGCATCTTCGGGCGGCAGGCGATGAAGGTCTTCAAGAATCAGGGGACGATTGAGGAGACGATGGAGGCGCTCGGCGAGGCGATCACGCTCTCGCGTATGGGCCACCGCAACATCATCCGCGTATTCGACGCCGACATCATGGAGACTTCGGTGGGCAGCCGCGGGTTCTTCACGATGGAGTTCGTTGCCGGGGGAAATCTGGAGCAGTTCTGGCTCTCGCACGGCAACGATTTCGTCCCCGTCGAAACGGCGGTGGACACCGTGCGGCAGGTCTGTCGCGGGCTGGCGCTGGCCCACTCCGACGACCCGCCCATCGTTCACCGCGACATCAAGCCGCAGAACATTCTGGTCGGCTACGACGCGCAGGGCCTGCGCTCGTGCATCAGCGACTTCGGCCTCGCCAAGCACGTCAACCCGCTCAAGCTGCTGGCGAGCGTCCGCGGCACGCGCTGCTTCAAAGCCCCCGAAACGTTCCGCGACCCGATGAGCGACTCCTGCGCCGGCGACGTGTGGGCCGTCGGCCTGACGCTCTACCTGCTGCTGACCGACCGCTTCCCCTACTCCGGCGACGACATAGATGCGCTCGATCTCCGCAGCTTCGAGAAGCCGATGACCCCGGCCAGCAACTTGAACATCCGAGTTGACCCGGAGTTGGATCGGATTCTCTCTCGCGCCCTTGCCGTCAAGCGCGAGGAGCGGTATCAGAACGCGATGGAGATGCTCGACGACCTCAACGGCTGGAAGCCGCGCCCCGCCGAGTCTCCGGCACGGCGCAAGGAAGAGGCGGCGGGGCGCAGCTCCAAGAGCACGTTCAGCGTAGAGGACGAGAGAGAAGCACGCCGCATGGCGATGCAGGCCGTACAGCTTTCGCGGCAGAGAGGTAAGCTCACGGAAGCCGCAGACCTGATGGAGGAAGCGTTCAACCGTTGGCCCGAGCTGCGCGAAGAGTATGAGCGTCACGTCAAATTCTGGCGCTCCGGGATTCTTTATCAGTGAGGTCGCCAACCCCGCGACGCACGCGGCTGCGGGCCGTGCGCTCACGACGGCGAGAGGTTGTTTCCCGCGGAAGGATGGGCTTCAGCAGATGAAACGCGACCCAACTCAACCGCCCCGCAACGAAGATGTTCGGGAGCAGGGCTTTCGAGAAGTGCGACAGTGGTCGCTCTCCGTCGAATACCGCGGCGAGCCGCCGACGCTGCCGGACGGGATGGAGGAGAGTCTGAGCCGGTTCGCGCAGGCGCTCATCTTCTCGACCGCCGACGCCCAACCGCTTCTCGCCGAAGAGACGGGTGCGGCGCACGACGAACTGGTCTCGTTCCTCGTCGGCCTGCTGCGCGAGGTCGGCACGGGCCTCTGGCGCGTGTGCGAGAAGATGGTCGAGCCTCAGAGCCGCGAGCCGCTGCCGGAGATGCGCCGCGCCTACAGGCACGTGGAAGCCCTTCTGGACACGCTGGCGCAGGCGGGCGTCCGGATTCAAGACCACACCAACGAGCAGGTTCCCGCCGTCGGCATCTATGCCCTCAAGGCCGTCGCCTACGAGCCGACGCCCGGCCTCGTCTGCGAGCGCGTCATCGAGACGATAAAGCCGACAATCTACTTCGGAGATCGAATCATACAAGTGGGCGAAGTCGTCATCGGCACGCCCCTCACCTCCGTCTGAACCGAAGATGCCTGACCCTGAGCACAACACGTCCGAGGGATTGCTTGAACCCCTGCTCGCGGCGGCGCTGCCGGAGCTTTACCGCGCCAACGCGTTCCGCATCCTGGGGCTGCCCGTAGACGCCACCGAGCGCAGCATCAAGCGGCAGGCGGAGCGCGTTCAACTGATGGAGAAGTTCGGCGGCGCGGGGGCTTTGCGAACGGTCGGCCCTTTGCCCCTGAATCCCGAACCCGGCCTCGACGACATCCGCGAGGCGATTCATCGCCTGAACAGCCCTGAGCGGCGTCTCTTCGACGAGGTCTTCTGGTTCTGGCCCGCGCAGACAGGCGGCGACAGCGCCGACGACCCCGCGCTCGCCGCGCTCGCCAAACACGACCTCAAGACGGCGACCCGAATCTGGTACGCGCGGGCCGAAAGTGACGAGCACGGACTCGCCACACACAACGTCGCCGTCCTCTACCATGCGGCGGCGCTCGATCTGGAGTACATCCCGGAGGTCAAGCCGCTCTCCGTCAATCTGCGAAAGCTTCAGAGCGCCTACTGGGTCGAAGCCTTCGCGCGCTGGCGCATGGTGCTCAAGGACGAGCGTTTCTGGCGACGCCTGGAGTCGAGGATCGGCGAACTGAACGACCCGCGTCTGACGCCGGAGACGGCGACGCAGTTACGCAAGACCCTGCCGCTGCTGCTGCTCTTAATCAACGCGCACCTTGCGCTGCGCGCCGTGGGCGAGGGCGACAACGAAGAGGCCGAGCGGCAGAAGCAGTTGATGCGCGGGTCGGGCTTCGACGAGGCGACAATCGAGGGGGCGCTGCGCCGCGCCTCCGAGCAAGTCATCGAGCGCGTCACGATCATGTGTGTGGCGTCCGAGCCGGAGGCCGGTGCCGACCCGTCTCGGGCGGGTGAGGTGACGCGCCGCCTGCTCGAAGGGGCGGGCGGCCTCATCAAGGAGGTCGAGAATCTCCTGCCGGGCGACGGGCTGGCGGACGAGCTGCGCGACGAAGTGGCGCTCTGCGCCCTCAACTGCATCATCACCTTCGGGCAAGAGCCGGGCACGTGGCGCTCGGCCCTCGAACTGCTCGAACGCGCGCGCCCCTTCGCCGTCAGTTCGGGCGTATGCGAGCGCATGGACGATCTGCGCGCCCACCTCCTGCGCTTCGCCTACCAGCCTGAGCGGGCGAAGGCGACGGGGCTGGAAACAGTCTGAACCGAGGGCAAAGAGTCTGAACCGAGGACAAAGAGCATGAGCCGGATGACAGTTGATTTCGGGATTGACCTGGGCACGACTAACAGCACCATCGGCGTCCTGCGCGACAACGAAGTCGAGATCGTCAAAAACAACGAGGGCTTGGAGTACACGCCGTCGTCGGTCTTCATAGATAAGAACGGCGCGGTCGTGGTGGGCCGCCGCGCCAAGGAGCGTCTGGAGACGGACTCGCAGAACGCCTACGCCGAGTTCAAGCTTCAGATGGGGACGAACGCCGAGCACATCTTCGCGCGGAGCGGGCGGCGTATGAAGCCGGAGGAGCTTTCGGCGGAAGTCCTCAAGTCGCTCAAGGACGACGTGAAGCAGCGGCTCGGCGAGGAGGTGAACGCCGCGGTCATCACCGTCCCGGCGGCCTTCGAGCTGCCGCAGTGCAAGGCCACTTACGCCGCGGCGCAACTCGCCGGCATCACCTTCAGCCCGCTCGTGCAGGAGCCGATTGCCGCCGCGATGGCCTACGGCTTTCACCGCGTCCAGGATGAGAAAGTCTTCTGGCTCGTCTACGACCTCGGCGGCGGAACCTTCGACGCCGCCGTGATGCAGGTCAACGAGGGCGTAATCCACGTCGTGAACCATGGCGGCGACAACCACCTCGGCGGCAAGCTCATTGACTGGGCCATCGTCGAGCAGTTGCTCGTCCCCGCGCTCACGCGCGAGCGACGCCTGAGTGACTTTCGCCGCGGCAATCCCAAGTGGGGCAAGGCCATCGCCAAGCTGAAGCAGGCCGCCGAGCAGGCGAAGATACGCGTCTCGCGCGACCGGACGACGGAGATCATGCTCGAATCGCTCTGCCTCGACGACGACGGCGACCCCGTGGACTTCGAGTATGAGCTGCGGAAAGCGGACGTGGAGCGGATGGCCGAGCCCTTCGTCCTGCGCTCCATCAACATCTGCCGCAAGGTTCTCTCCGAGCGCAAGCTCAACGTGAACAACGTCGGGAAGGTCATACTCGTCGGCGGCCCGACGCTGATGCCGTATCTGCGCGAGCGCCTGGCCGACCCGAAGGAGGGACTCGGAATCCCGCTCGATTTCACCGTAGACCCTCTGACAATCGTGGCGCGCGGCGCGGCCATCTACGCCGGCACGCAGCGCAACGAGAACACCATCATCATGCCGGTGAGCGCCGGGCAGTACGCGCTGGAGCTTGAATACAAGCCCATCGGACTGGAGCCGGAGTTCGACCTCGGCGGAAGGGTGATCGCGGGCGAAGGCCAGAGCCTCGACGGCTTCACCGTCGAGTTCGTCAACGAGCGCGCGCAGAAGCCCTGGCGGAGCGGGAGGGTCGCCGTCGGGGCCGACGGCTCTTTCATGGCAACGCTCTGGGCCGAGCCGGATCACCAGAACACCTTCCGCATCGAGCTGCGCGACGCGGTCGGGAACGCTCACGAGACCGTGCCCGACAGTCTGGAATACGGCTTCGGCATGGTCGTCTCCAATCCGCCGCTCATCTACTCCATCGGCGTCGCGCTCGCCAACAACGAGGTGCGCGTCTTCTTCGAGAAGGGCACTCCGCTGACGGCCCCCATCCCGGTTCGCAAGCGCTTCGTGCAGAAGCTCGCCTACCGCATCGCCAAAGGACAGGAGGGCGAGACGATCCGCATCCCCGTGGTCGAAGGCGAGCACAAGAAGGCCGACCGCAACAAGCTGATCGGCTATCTGGAAATCTCCGCCGCGCAGATCAAGCGCGACCTGCCCGCCGGCACAGAGGTCGAAGTTACCATCGAGATCAACCAGTCGCGCCTCGTGCGCGCCAGAGCCTTCATCGCCCTGCTGGGCGAAAGGGGTCAGGAGTTCGAGACCGAACTCAACATGGAGAAGAGCATCCCCGACACTTCGGAGATGGCGAAGGAGATCGAGCAGGAGAAACTGCGTCTGGAGGAGGTACGCCGGAAGCTCTACGCCACGGGCGACGCCGGTGCCGTCCCCATCCTCGAAAAGATTGACGGCGAGAAGATGGTGGAAGAGGTCGAAAGCTCGCTCGACGCGGCGCTCGTAGACCGGGACGCCGCCGACAAGTGCCAGAACCGCCTGCTCAACCTCAAGGCGACCGTGGACGAACTGGAAGAGGCGCTGATGCTCCCCGGCCTCCTGGCCGAGGCGCAGGAGATGATCGAGTGGACTGAGGAGGTCGTGACGAAGCTCGGCAAGCCGCCCGACCAGCGCAAGTTCGAGCAGATGAAGCGCGAACTGCTGTTGGCGATGAACGGGCGTGCCGTCAACCCCACGGTGGTCAGCCGCAAGATTGAGCAGATGGACTCGCTGCGCCTGAGCGTCCTGATGGCCCGCACCGAATGGTGGGTGGACTACTTCCTCCACCTCGAAAAAATGCGCGACGAGATGACCAATCAAGCGCAGGCCGAGCAACTGTTCGTGCAGGGGCGCAGGGCCATCGAATCGGGCGCGGGCGACATCGAGGGCGTGAAGAACGCGTGCCGCCAGCTCTTGCAGTTGCTCCCCGCGCGACAGCAGCAGACGGTCGGTCGCTTCAAGAGCACGCTCATGTGATTTGAAGGACTCCGGGCGAGGAAAGATGAGGCAGCCTGTAAAGAGATTCGAGGTTCACTCGTCGCTGCAACTGGCGTGGCACATCGCCAACGCGGAGGCATGCCTGTCGGGGGCGCAGTTCATCGCCCCCATCCACTTCCTTCTCGCGGCGCTGATGATTATTGACGACAGTTCCGCGCAGGCCGCCGAGATGCTGAGGCTTTCGCCCGAAGCCCTGAAGTCCGTGGCCGAGGTGGCCGCCGAGTGCCGCGCGATGCTTGAGATGTCGGACGACGAGATCACGGCGGCGCGGCGCAGTCTGCGGCAGGATTTGAGTGGTCGCGGAGAGCCTTCGCCGCTGCACATACTCAAACGCTCGACCGAATCGAGCTACCTCTTCCAGAAGGCCGCGCGGCGGATGGTCGAAACGGGCGGCGACCAGCTTTCGCTCTCGCACCTGCTCGACGCGCTCGTCGAAGACCTCCCCGCGGAGGCCGCCCTTTACGTTCGGGCAGCGCCGAGGCCCGAACGCTCTTCGCTCCCGCCGCTTTCTCGCCCGCAGTACAACGTCGGCATCTTCGATCTTTCCGAAGGAACCGCAGCGGGCGACTCCGACCGTCCCGCATCGAAAGGGCGCGCGCGCGCGACTCCGACGCCCATCATTGACGAGATGGGACGCGACCTGACGGCCCTCGCCCGCGAAGGGCATCTGACGCCCGTCGTCGGGCGCGGGGCGGAGATGACGGCCATCGCGCGCTTCCTGCAACGCACCTCGAAGCGCAACGTCATCGTCACGGGCGAGGCCGGCGTAGGTAAGACGGCGGTCGTCGAGGGCCTCGCGCAACGCCTCATCGGCGCGGGCACACCGGACTTCCTGCGTCGCCTGCGCATCGTGCAGCTCAGCGTGGCCGACCTCGTCTCCGGCACCAAGTACCGCGGCGACATGGAGCAGCGCGTGCAGGCGATTATCGAAGAGGCCGTCGCCGACCCCGACCTCGTGCTCTTCTTCGACGAGATACACCTGATGATGAAGGCGGGCGCTGCCGGCGGCACGCCGTTGGACATCGCCAACCTCCTCAAGCCCGCGCTGGCGCGCGAAGATTTTCGCTGCATCGGCGCGACGACCAGCGAGGAGTTCGACCGCTACGTCAAGGACGACGCGGCCTTCATGCGCCGCTTCCAGGTGCTCAGGCTCGGCGAGCCGTCCGAGGCCGAGGCGCTGGAAATCTGCCGCGAGTGGGCGCGTCGGCTCGAAGCCATCCAGCAGGTCGTCGTCGAGGCCGACGCGGTCGAGGCCGCCGTCTCCCTCTCGGCGCGACTGATCCGCGGGCGCTCGCTTCCCGACAAGGCGATTGACCTGCTTGAGAACGCCGCCGCCTACGTCAAGGTCGCCACGCTCTCCTTCGAGGAGCCTCCGCTGTCGAGGGAGTTGCCGCGCGTCACGCGCGAACACATCGAGAGCGTCATCGAAGAGCAGTACGGCATCCCGGCGCGCGCTTCGGAGTGGTTCGACCCGTCGCAGACTGCTGCGGAATTGTGCGCCGCACTCGTCGGTCAGGGCGAGGCCATCGCGCAGCTTACGGAATCGCTGACGGCGCTCGGTCGGCGCAAGGAAGACTCGGCGCGTCCTGTGGGCGTCCTTCTGTTCACGGGGCCGACGGGCGTCGGCAAGACCTACGCTGCCGAGTGCATCGCCCGCACCCTCTTCGGCGCGGAAGGCGAACACCTGGGCCGCTTCAACATGAGCGAGTACAAGGAGCGTCACGAACTCGCACGCCTGATAGGTGCGCCGCCCGGCTTTGTGGGCCACGAACATCAGGGCGCTCTCTTCCGCTTTGTCGAGTCGAACCCGCACGGCCTCATCCTGCTCGACGAGATGGAGAAGGCGCATCCTGAGATACAGGACTACTTCCTCCAAATCTTCGATCAGGGGCAAGCGCGCGACCCGAAAGGCCGCCCCGCAGACTTTCGCCACCACCTCTTCGTGATGACCTGCAACATCGTCCCCGACGCGAAGGCGGGCCGTCGTCTGGGCTTCCGCGCGGAGGACGGAAAGTCTGCCGACGAGAGGCGAGAGGCGCTCGCGGGGCAGCTTGCGAGGCACTTCCGCCCCGAATTTCTAGCGCGCGTGGACAGAATCGTCGAGTTCGCCCCGCTCAACGCCGAGGACTACGCCCGGCTCTTCGAGCGTCAGGCGGCGGCGCTTCAGGAAGAGCTGGAGCAACATCACGGCGCGCGCTTCGAGTTGACGGACGAGGCCCGCCGCTTCCTCCTCGATGCCTGCGCGGATCAGGGTGAGGGCGCGCGCGGCTTCGCACGCCTGTTTGAGCGCCTGCTCGCCGCCCCTCTCTTCCAGCACCTCGGTCACGACCCCGGGCCGGGTTTACTCAGAGCGGAGCGAGACGGAGAGCGGCTCAGGTTTTCGAGGCCCGGCGGCGGGACGTGAGGCGTCCTCGCTGCGGGAGCGGCTCGCGCTTTTCTCCGCAGTCGCAACCTGAGATTGACCATTGACAAAGTCTTGAGGTTTGTCTATCTTGCCAAACCTAGCACGATTGCTTTGCGTGAACGCTCTTTCTCCAGACCTTCTGCCTGCTACTCTTCAACACTTGGTTTTAAAGGCAGAGGTTCATCGTCGCCATGCCGCTCCTGTGGCATAAAGCGAACGGCACACGGCAGGCCGCCCGTACCCGACTCGGCCACTCGCGTTCAATCCGGAAGAGATTAACAAGCTAGAACCTCAACGCGACTGGACAGCCGTCGTCAGGCTGATTGATAACACCGCTTTCGTCACGACCCCGCGCAAAGGCTTTACGACTACCCTGCGCGTTCGCGACCCGGCATGAAACCTTTCTTCGCCGCTACTTTCCCACGGGGGGGGCGAATACATTCCAGACCGTTTACTTTAACTCTGGCACCATGCTCGAAGGGCGAGAGCGTCGGCATGGCTGGGAAGGGAAGACGCGATGACTTATAACCGGCGGTTGCCCGTGTACCTCATCATAGACTGTTCCGAGTCAATGGCGGGCGGAGGGTTCGACGCGGTGAATCAAGGTCTGGCGGCGATGATTAGCCAACTGCGCGGCAACCCTATGGCGCTGGAGACCTCGGCCATCAGCGTGATTACCTTCGCCAGCACGGCGCGACAGATCGTGCCGCTCACGGACATCCTCAAGTTCCAGATGCCGCGGCTCAAGATGGGTTCCGGCACGGCGCTCGGGGCCGCGCTCAACCTCTGGCTCGATTGTATGAGCCGCGAAGTGGTGACGACGACCGCAGAACAGAAGGGCGACTTCAAGCCGATCTGCTTTCTCCTGACCGACGGCGAGCCGACGGACTCCTGGGAGAGCGTCGCCGACAGGGTGCGAACGACGGTCGCGGGCAAGAAGGCCAATGTCATCGCCGTGGCCTGCGGCCCGGACGTGGATGTCAACAAGCTGCGGCGCATCACCGGGACGGTGCTCGTCCTGAAGGAGGCCGAGCCTGCCGCCTTCGCGGAGTTCTTCAAGTGGGTCTCGGCCTCGGTCTCGATGGCGAGCCAAAAGCTGGAAGGTGCAGGCGAGCAGGGCGTCGGCCTGCCGAACCTGCCGCAGAATATCGAGGTGGCGCAGGGCGGCGGCGAAAGGCCCGTGCCCGACCGCTACGTCTTCATCCACTCGCGCTGCGTCAAGAATCGAGGCTTCTACATCATGCGCTATCAGAAGAGCGTGGGCGGGGCCGGCAGCGCCGTTTACCGTGGGGTCGCCTCTCATCGCGTCGAAGACTTCGAGTTCGACTCGCAGGGGGGCAACAACCTTCAGATTTCGACCGCCGCCCTGAAAGGGCACGTGCCCTGTCCGTACTGTCAGAACCCCTGGTGGGCGATGTGCACCAACGAACACATACACTGCTGCCCGCCCACGCAAGGGGTCATCACGCTGACTTGCCCCTGGTGCAACGAAACGTCTCGCTACGGCGAGGCGAGCTTCGACGTGGGACGCGGCGTCGGCTGACGCCCACGCGCCAACTCTCCCGCGCCCGCACGATGAGACCAGCAAGAGACAGACAACCTTTGGAGAAGAATCATGCTCAACACGACGGAGAGACCCGCCGACATTGTGAAGGAAGAGACGCCGACCTACCAGCACCAACTCGGCGCTGCCAACGGCTTCACTTGGGATGACGTGCTGGAGAACCGCGAGGGGCGCATCTCTGGGCGGCAAGGTAAAATTCAGAGCAAAGATTCGCGTGCGCGCACCGGGGGTATTGCCGGGGGCGTCTTTTTTGTGCTGATAGGCTTTGTTGGGGTGTACCTTTCTCTGGAGAAAGGCCCTTTCTTCCTAATAATATCGCTGATCTGCATCGCTGGCGGCGTCTATCAAATCATCGGCAAGTCAAAGAAGTCCGACAACGAGGTGGAGAGCTTCGAGGGCGTGCTCAAAAAGAAGTCCGTCCTGCGGGAGAGGTCAAAGGGCGGCGGTCTGGCCCAAGCGCTTGCGGCGAAGGCAGTTGCCTCGGCCCTCGATCTTAGAGATTACTACTACGCCTGCGAAGGCGGGCCGGACATAAAGGTTTCGCGCGCCGGCCACGACGCGCTACAGGAGAACCTGCGGCACCGCGTCTACTACACGCCCTACGGCAAGATGCTGCTCAGCGTCGAAGTGGTTTCCAACTAGAGTCGTCGCGGGCCGGCGGTGGTTCGAGCCGGAGGAGACGGAGTTGAGATTATGACTACCAGACGTTTGCCGGTGTACCTGCTGCTGGACTGCTCCGAATCAATGGCAGGCCCGGCCATCGAGGCGGTGGCGCGCGGAGTGGAGACGCTGGTGAAAGAGCTGCGCGACAACCCGCAGGCGGTCGAGACGGCGCACCTGAGCGTCATAACCTTCTCGCGCGAGGCGCGGCAGGACGTACCCCTGACGGAGCTGATGGCTTTCCGGATTCCGAAGCTGCGCGTGCGACCGGGGACGGCGCTGGGCGCGGCGCTGTGGCTTCTCAAGGATCGTCTCGAACGCGAGGTCGTCAAGAACGCCGAAGGCATCAAGGGCGACTACAAGCCGCTCATCTTTCTGTTGACCGACGGCCAGCCGACCGACGATTGGGAGGAGGCCGCCGACGCCGTCAAGCAGGGCGACGGCTCGAAGTTTGCCAACGTCGTCGCCATCGGATGCGGCCCCGACGTGGACATACGTTCGCTCTACCGCATCACGGACTCGGTGCTCCTTATGCCCGACCTGACGGCGGAGTCCATCCGCAAGTTCTTCGTCTGGCTCTCAACCTCCGTGCAGGCCGTGAGCGTGCGCGTGGACGGCGGCGGCGAAAACAATCCGCTCAACCTGTCCGCCCTGCCGCCCGACTCGCTCGAAATGGCGACGCCGCAGCACGACCTGCGCGGCCCCGTCGAAGGGTCGCCGCGCCAGGTGTTTCTGCACGCGCGGTGCAGCCAGACGCGGCAGCCTTACCTGATGAGGTTCGTCAGGCGCGAGTACGAGGAGCGTTATGACGCCGTGGCCGCGCACCCGCTGGAATCTCTGGACGAGGCCGACGCCCAATTGCTGCCGCCGATCAACTCTTCGCTGCTCCTCGGCTGCCCGCACTGTCCCTACTGCGAGCACCGCCACACGGGCGTCTGCCCGTGTGGCGCGCTCTTCTGCGCGCCCGACAACACGTCGCCCATCGTCTGCCCCAGGTGCGATGCTCAGCTCGGGTCGAGCACCGGCAGATCGGAGTTCGAGATCAGCCGTTCAGATGGGTAGGGAAAGAATCACTCGTGGTAGAGCCGCGGAATTCAAAAGTCGTCGAATCGTTCAGAGCCTTCAATGCCTGGACGCAGCCACACGGCTCGACCCGTCGCCATCTTAGAGTTCGACGCCCCTTGAAGAGAGCCTGAAGTAAAAGGGCGTCGCCGGTGTGCGCCGGGCGAAAGTGACGTAATCTCAAAGGGCGCTCTCGCCGGGATGAAACTCTGCGGGGCGGGCCGCTTTGAAATCAAAGAAGGAGATTGAAAAATGTCAGAACGACGCTTGCCAGTTTATCTCGTCCTGGACTGCTCAGGCTCGATGGCGGGAGACCCCATCGAAGCCGTTCGCGCAGGTATGAAGGCTCTGGTGGCCGACCTGCGCGGAGACCCGCAGGCGGTGGAGACGGCTTACCTCTCGGTCATCACCTTCAGCAGCAGCGCGCAGCAGGTCTGCCCGCTCACCGAGCTGTTGGCCTTTCAGGAGCCGAACCTGGATGCTTCGGGCAGCACCGCCTTCGGCGCGGCGCTGAGTCTGCTTGAACAGCGGGCGGACAGCGAGGTTCGCAAAACCACGGAGCAGCAGAAGGGCGACTGGAAACCTCTGGTCTTCATCATGACCGACGGGCAGCCGACCGACACCTGGGAGGCCGCCGCCGACCGCATCAAGCAGAAGCAGAAAAGCTTCGGCAGAATCATTGCCTGCGCGGCTGGCTCAGGGGCCGACTCGCAACTGCTCAAGCGTGTGACCGGGGACGTAGTCCAACTCAACAGCCTCCAACCGGAAGCGCTCAAGCAGTTCTTCCAATGGGTGTCGAGTTCTATCAAGACCACCTCGTACAGCCTCGATCAGGTCGTCGCGGACGCGCCGGTCACGCTGCCGCCGCCGCCGCCGCAGGTCGTGGTGGTGCCGTAAGAGTAAAGCCGGCGTCGCTTCGTGATCGCCGGGTGCGGGCGCGTCGGCTTCTCAGTCCGTTCGGGCCGCGTGAGCGCCCGCCTGGGCGACGCGCCGACGGACGTGTTTTTCGGCCACGTGGGCAAAGACACCGCCCGGTCGCGGAGAGAGTTAATATTCCAACCGGATCGCGGAGACGAGTGCTGATGAGCTTATCGGATGAACGGATCAAGAGAGCCATCCTCTGGGGTCTTAAAATACCCTCCGGCTCGAAGTCCGAAGGCGAGCGGACAAAGGAACAGGTGCGCCACGACTGGGAGCTGATTCGGTCGTGGATGAATGAAGACAAGGTGCATAGCAAACAGCTTGCCGAGCTGCTGGTTGATCCGCTGAGGGAGATCATCGAGTGGGCGCTGACCAGGTCGCCGGAGGTTTCAAGTGGGAGGCCCGCCATCTCCGCACAATGGTCTGGCCTGAATGAATATCTTAAGCGGCAGGGCGAACTGCCGAAGATGATGGCTCATAAGGCTTCGCGGCTGTTAGAGGGTCTGGAATCATCGTCGCGGTCGTCGGCGGGGAAGACTGCCCCCGCTCCGATAAAGCAACCGACGGCTTCTCCGTCTCCGGCCCCACAGTCCGCTCCCCCCGCTCCGCCAGTGGCCGGCACGAAGACCGCCCCTGACGCGGCGGCGGTCGGGAGTGCGCGCGGGGCGGAGGCCATTCCAGTGACAAGGCCCGCCACCGAGCCTGCTCCGGGGGCGACCACTTCCGTTGAATCCGACGCGTCGGAGGTCGAGACGCTGCCCATCGTCAAAGACTCTGAAGAAATGGAAGACACCATGCCAATCAGGAAGGATGAGAACGATGCGGGGGCGAGCGCCCCGCGCGGAGCAGCCGACGCCAAGCCTTCGGCTGACCCTGCGACGACCAGCCAGGGGGCGCTCACCCCGCAGTGGAAATGGCTGCCCGTCCCGAAGGCCGAGGTGGAACCGGACGAGCACGACGAGTCCGACATCAGGAGTATCAAATCACCGGAGGGCTTGAGGCTCATCGGCGCGCGCGCGCGCGGGAAGAAGCATAAGCACGAAGGCACGAACTGCGACGACTGGTTCCACTTTCACGTGAGCGGTCGCTGGACGATCATCGCCGTCTCGGACGGCGCGGGGTCGAAGAAGTTCTCGCGCGTCGGCGCGAAGGTCGCCTGCGAGACGGCGGTCGAGTTGTTAGCCGGAGACCTTGAAGATCACCGCCTGAAGCAGCGCGAAGACTGGGCGGCGGGCGCTCTCAACCGCGACGACGCGACCGGGGTCTTCTCCGAAGAGGACTTGGAGTTCGTCCAGAACGCGCTCCACCGGGCCATGCAGGGCGCGCACAAGGCGCTCGTGGCCGCGGCGGAGGAGCGTGCCGAAAGCGACGCCCACAAGAACGTGCTCGGCGGGCGTAATCTTGAGCCGGACGATCTTTCGGCAACGCTGCTGCTCGCCGTCCACACGCAGGTTGACGACGGCAACGGCGGGCGCAGCTTCGTGCTGACCTGTCAGGTGGGCGACGGCATGCTGTGCGCGGTTGATAGGCGCGGCGCGCTGAACCTCCTCGGCGAGCCGGACAGCGGCGAGTTCGCCGGGCAGACGGATTTCCTGACCAGCCGGAACAAGCTCGAAAGAAATTCGCTTTCGCGCAATACGCACGGGTTTGTCGGGCCGTTACAGGCGCTCCTGGTGATGACGGACGGCGTGGCCGACGACTATTACCCGGCTCATCCCAAGCTGCTCTATCTCTACGGCGACCTCGTGCTCAACGGGATCATTACGCTGAAGGGGCCGAACAATAGCGACATCAGCTACGACGACATCAACGAGGCGCTCCGGCAGACGAGCCTCCCGACGATTGAAGACGTGGAGCAGGCGAAGGCGGATTTCGGCTCCTACGTCGAGAACACAGTTGACGAGGGGGGCGGCACGAGGAAGACGCTGATTCGTTCGTCGGAGAAATTCGCCAAGAGGCTGAACCTGACGCCGCAGGAGTTGGTGGCGCGACCGGCGCTGCTCATGGCGGGCGCTCAAGCGGGCATGATGGCCGATGACTGCCGCCTGCCCGAAGAATACCTGCACAGGTGGGTTGACTCTTATTACGCGAGGGGGTCGTTCGACGACCGCACGCTGGTGGCTCTCTACCGGGAGAGTGTCGCATGACCGCAGCGAAGGCGACACTCAAGGACGGGCGGACTCTGGACTTCGTCATCGTCAGCGACCCCCCGGCGGGCGGGATGAAGAAGACTTACTTCAGCCCCGACCGCTCCTACGTCGTGCAGTTCTACCACGATCAGGCCGTGGGCAGCGACCCGCAGCGGTTGTCGCGCCTCGAAGCCATCCTGACCCGGTATAACCCGACCGTGCCGGAGTCGCACGGAGGAGCGCGCGGCACCAGCGAGGTCAGCGCCGAGTATTACAGAAAGCTCTTTTGCTGGCCGACGGGCATCGTGATGAAGCCGGAAGTGGGCGTGGTCGCGCCGACTTACCCCTCGAACTATTTTTTCGCCAGCGGCCCGTGGCAGGGCAAGGAGAAGAACGGCAAGTGGTTCTCCAGCCCGAAGCTGCGCAAATACCTGCCGCCCCAGGAGCGCGGCTCATGGATTAACTATTTCAGGCTCTGCATCCTGATGGCCCGCGCCGTCCGACGCCTGCACCAGGCGGGGCTGGCCCACTCCGATCTTTCGAGCAACAACATTCTGGTTGACCCGTCGCAGGGCCTGAGCGTCGTCATTGACATTGACTCGCTCGTGGTGCCGGGACTGTACCCCCCGGACGTGGCGGGGACGCCCGGCTACATCGCGCCGGAGGTGCTGGGCACGTTGCACCTTCCGCTGCTCGACCCGAACCGCAACCACCCTTCGGCGCGGACGGATCAATACGCGCTGGCCGTCCTGATCTACGAGTACCTTCTCTACCGCCACCCTTTGCGCGGCCCGAAGGTGAACTCGCTCGACCCCAACGAAGACGAGCACCTGAGCATGGGGTCGAAGGCCCTTTTCGTCGAGCACCCAACCGACACGTCGAACCGACCGTCCGACCTGGAGGTTCCGTCCTCGGCCCTCGGCCCGCACCTGTTTGACCTGTTCCAGAGGACGTTTGTGGCGGGACTGCACGCGCCGAACAACCGCCCCGGCGCAATCGAATGGGAGCGCGGGCTGGTCAAGACGTGGGACATGCTCTATCCCTGTCCGAACAACAAGTGCTCGCACGGCTGGTTCGTGCTCTACGACCTGAAGAACGTCCGCTGCCCTTTCTGCGGCACGAAGCCGCAGGGGACGATTCCCATACTCAAGCTGCGCACCGAGCGTCGCTCAGGGCAGTGGATGCCCGACGGCCAGTTCGTCATCTGGAATGGCGCAAGTATTTTTGAATGGCACGCCTTCGGCGGAAAGTTTCCGGGTGAGGAGGCCGACCGAACCCCGCTGGCCTACTGTATGTTCCATCAGGGACAGTGGCTGATGATTAATCAGAAACTCACGTCGCTGACCTCGTCCGGCGGCAACCGCGTGCCGCAGGAGCAGGCCGTGGCCTTGACCGACGGCGCGCAGATCAGGCTCTCGCAGGAGCCGAACGGGAGGATCGCCGAGGTTCAGTTGATACAACCCTAGTCGAGCTTTGAGGCCGCGCCCGCGCGCTCGTCGTCGGCGGGCGATACTCGAAGGAGGAAAGTCTTAGCCTTATGTCTTCCACGCTCCACGATCAAGAGAGGGCGGCGCTCCAAGCCAAGCTTGATTCGATGCGCGACGGCGCTACGCTCCTCCTGCCGTCGCAGGAGTACGCCGGCCCCATCGAGATCAAACACCCGCTCACGCTCGACGGGCAGGGTGCTACCTTCTGGGCGCACAAGGGGCCGGTCATTATCGTCTCTTCGCCCGGCGTGATACTCAGCAGGCTGAAGATCGAGGTGACGGACGGAGACAACTCCGCGCCGGCTGAAGCATGCGCGCTCTACGTCAAGCCGGGCTGCGGCGTGCGGCTTCAGGATGTGGAGGTGCGCGGGTTGGTCTCCGGCGTGCCGCAGGAGGATGGCGAGTGGCGCTTCCCACATGCGTTAGACCTCAAGTCGCTCGCTTCAGGCGTCGAGCACAATCTCATCGTGCGCGTCTACGTGCCCGTCGCTTGCAAAATCTCCTCGAACGTCTCCGGCCTTGATGTCCAGCCCAGGGAACTCACGCCCGGCCCTAACGAAGTTAATCTGCACGTCGAGCAACTGCCCGCGGACATGCTTCTGAACGGCGTCCTCCTCATCAAGACTGCCAACCTCATTCGACGCATCCACGTCAACGCGCACATCTCCGCTGCGCGCCCGAAAAAGCCTTCGTCAAAATCTCCGCGCACGAAGAAACTCCCGCAGCCCCCGCAAGTGTTCTGGCAGCCCGGCGACTGGGCGACGCTGCCGGCGACGCCGGTCTTCGCGACGCATCCCGTTCAACTGGTGGTCTCCCCCACGGGCGCGGCGACGGCGGTCGCGCCGCCGCCCGTCGAGGTTCATCAACCCGGTCAGCATCCGGGGCAGCCGAACGGCGGTCAGCAGTCGGGGGCCGAACTCTACGTCCCCGACAGTTCCAGGTCTGCCCCCACGGAACCCATCTCCGCCCCCGAACCGTTGAAGGATGAGAAAGAGGTTTTCTCCTGGCAGCCGGGCGGTCAACCTCTGCCTACACCCCCGGTCACTCCGCCCGTGCCGCCGCCGCAGCCCGTCACACCGCCGCAGCCCGTCACACCGCCCGTGCCACGACCTTTCCGCCGTTACCTCTTCATCGGTCTTGGCGCGCTTGTCCTCGTCCTGTTAGTGCTGGGAGCGTGGAAGCTCTTTTTCACCGGGTCGGGCAAGATCAATCTGGATTCCGTGAAGCGGCAGCATACTCTCAGCCAGGGCAGCGCGGTCAGGTCGGTCGCCTTCTCGCCCGACGACGCGACGGTCGCCAGCGGCGGCGAGGACGGCTCGCTAAAACTTTGGGACGCCTCCAGCGGCGACTCGAAGCCGGGGTTGCCGCCGAAGCATAGCGACGCGGTGACGGCGCTCGTCTACTCTCATAACGGCAAGCTGCTCGCAAGCGGCAGCGCCGACAACAACGTGATTCTTTGGGACGCGGCACAGGTCGGACAGATAAGGAACAAGATGCCGCTCGGCGATCAGGTGACCTCTCTCGCTTTCTCGCCCGACGACACGCTCCTGGCGTGCGGCGTCCAGGACGGGAAGGTAAAACTCATTGAGACGCAGAACGGCCAGCAGAAGTCCGTCTTAATAGATCACAAAAGCCCGGTCAGGTCGGTCGCCTTCTCGCTCGACGGGAAGACCGTGGCGAGCGGCGGCGACGACGGCACGACCAAACTGTGGGATGTCTCCTCCGGCGGCTTCAGACAACAACTGTCAGCGAGGCACGAGGGGCCGGTGACGGCGCTCGGCTACTCTCACGACGGCAAACTGCTGGCCGTCGGCGGCGCGGACGCGACGATATTGCTCTGGGACGTAGAGAGCGGAAGCGTCAAGTCGCCGCCGCTGCGGCACGCGGGCGCGGTCAGCTCGCTCGCCTTCTCAGCGGACGACGAAGTTCTTGTAAGCGGCGTCGGCAGCCGCAGCGGCTCCATCGAACTCTGGGACATAACCAAGCCGCAGCCGACGCCGAAGGTGCTGGGGGATCACAACGGCGCGGTCAACGCGGTCGCCGTCTCCGGCTCCGGAGAGATCGCGAGCGCCAGCGCCGACAAAACCGTCATGCTCTGGAAATAGGACGCCCCGACCATAAAAAGATTTGTCGCTGGGTGAAAGTGGAGTAAGATGTCGGCCTCTTCAGGTGGAGACCTCGCGGCGTCGGCCAAGTCTTGAGGCCATAAGCTCTCTGTTTATATCTACAAGTTTCTGCCGGTACCTCTGAAAATCATTTCGGCTTCAAGGCCCAATGAACCACGCAAACTCAGCCTCTGCCCAGCGCTGCCACAAGCCGACCCGCATTCACACCCGTGCGGCGGCGGCGACTTGGGGGCAGACGGCAGCAAGGAGATGACTTCATATGACGAGAGCGAAGGTGGATCAGAAGAAGGTTATTTTTATGAGTCATGCTCACGATGACTCTGCACAGGCAAATGCCCTCAAGAATTGGTTAAAAAAGAACTTGGTTGGGGTCTGTGAGATTTTTGATACGTCCGACCCTGAAAGCGTGCCTGTCGGTACTGATTGGCATAACTTGATATGTGAGAAATTGAAGCAGGCCGTTGTAGTTCTTTGTTTGCTATCCAAGAATAGCATCGAACGCAATTGGCTTTATTTCGAAGCCGGTGCAGCATTTCTGCGGGATAAGAAACTGCCAGTGGTGCCAATATGTTTCGGTGGTGTAGATAAGCAAGATTTGAAGTCTCTTCCTATCCAGTATCTAAAGGCAGTAGAAATTCCAAACCAGACGGAAGAAAGGGAATTGTTCCGATTCATCGCCAAAGAGGTAGGACTCGACCCTTCCGAGGATCATAAACTACCCGATCTGGAACTCCCGGATTTTCATCCCTCAAGGAAATCTAATCCTTACTCGGAATGGTTGTTTAGTGAAGAGGAGCTTATTCAACACGAGGGTACATTTAGCGGTAAAGAAATCTGGGTGGTCTCGGCTAACCTCGATCACGACGTTGTTGGTAGAGGCCCCCTTGCTAGGATTGTGAAAAGGAATCTTCTTCAGCGCGAAATATCTTACACATACGTGGTGCCAAAAAAGCCAGAACTCTACAGGAAGATTGCAAGGATAAAGGATGCATACGAAGTCGGAAAACCCAGACCAGTCTTCAAGCAGATAGAAACCGAAGAGCTTGACAACATCACGGAAACCAACATTACCGTCTTCAACCCGCGCCCATCGCCGGACGACAATGATGACTATGAGGTTTTCATCGAACTCCCGATTGCCGTGAAAGCTTCAAAGCGTTGCTGGGTGAAAGTCCACAAACACTTTTCAGACCAAATCATCGGACGCATTGGCCCCATTGTTGATGGTCTTAAAAAAACACCTCCCGATGAAGAACAGGCACCGGGAGAGTCATGATTCATTCACGCTGGAGGAGATGATTAAAATCTCGCAACACCCTGCCCGGAGGCACCCGGACGCACTTTGAAGTTCAGTCAAGTTAACCACCCACGAGACAATCATGAGTACCCTCATTAAAGAATGCACCGCGCCCGCGGCAGACCTCCGCCGCGAAGACCTCGCGCCGATCCTCGACTCGCACGCCGGAAACCGCACGTTCGAGCGGGCGCTAGGGCACGCCTTGCGGGACGAAGACCTCCTGCGGCTGCTCGGCCAGTACATCCACTTCAACTCCGTCTTCGGCAGCGGCGTGGCGAACCTGGCGGGCGAGATCGGCGCGCGCCAAGACCTCTTCCTCGACCCCGAAGAAGCCCTGTCAGCCGCCGCGGATCGCAGCACCGAGGTGGCCGCGCACATCTTCTACGCCGCCGTTGACGAGTTCGGCAGCGGCCCGCACCGCCGCAGCACGCATCGCGCGATGGCGCAGGCCACGCTCAAGGCCGCCGGTCGCTACTTCGGCTACGACGCGCGCGCGCTCGACCGCCTCGCGCTCCCAAATGACGCGACGCTCGACGCCGAGCGGCGTGTGCGCGACGGCTACTGCCTTAATCAGGCCGTTGACGAGCGAGAACTCTTCCACGCCGTCGGCTTCCACATGGGGTCTGAAGTTCTGGCCGATGAAGAGTTCAACATATTGGACAAGTTTCTGCGTGCTGAACGCGCGGAGTTTGTCGAGCACTTGAAGGGGGCACGCGTCGAGATCAACGGAGGCTGGAACGTCGCCTATCGCTGGATTCAAGTCCACACGAGCGTCGAGGCCGACCACTTCAGCGCCGCCGTCGTGGGCGCGAACCTCGCGCTCCGCTACTACGCCGGGGCGCACGGCGTCGGACGCGCCAAAGAGTGGCTCGTCGAGGGCTTCCGCGAGTTCGCGTCCGTGCAGACTGATTTCATGTCGGGTCTATTGGGGTCATAAGGGGAACCGCCAAAAAATTCTGAGGAGGAGTCACCAATGTCTGTGAAAGGTCGAGTCAAGTTCATCAGTTTGCTGCCCGTCCTGCTGGCCGTCGTTTTCTTAAGCGGCTTCTCCAAATGTATCCCCGGAAAGGGCGACGGCAGCAAGCTCGGTCGCCCGTTGCGCGTCGGCGTCGTGACGTGGCCGGGCTACGCGGGCGGCATCGCCGCCAACAACGGCTTCGCCCCGAATAAGGACTGCATCTACTGGACGAAGTACGGCCAGACGGTGCAGTTCCTCCTGATGGAAGACGTTGACGTGCGCAACAAGGCGTTCGCCAAGGGCGGCGAGGACGGCGTGGATATTGTCTGGTCAACCGTTGACTTCTGGGCCAACGAACTGCCGGCCTTCGTCAAGGACGGGGTCAAGGCGCGCGCCGTCATGCAGGTGGACTGGTCGCGCGGCGGCGACGCCATCGTGGTTGATCCGAGCATCCAGAAGATCGAAGACCTCAAGGGCAAGAAAATCTCGCTCGCGCTCTTCACGCCCTCGCACTGGTTCCTCGAATACAGCCTTGAGAACTCCCGACTCGACGAATCCGAGCAGGCCGAGATCGTCAAGAACCTCGTCGGCAAGAACGCCTCGCCGGACGCGCGCGCCGACTTCGTGGCGCGCAAGGTGGACGCCGCCGTGGTGTGGGAGCCGGACGTGACCGAGGCGCTCTCGAAGCGGCCCGGCTCGAAGGTGCTGGTCTCGTCGAAAGAGGCGGCCAACCTCATCGCCGACATCATGGTGGCCCGCGAGGACTTCATCAAGGAGCACCCGGACGTAATCAAAGCCTTCGTCCAGGGATGGCTCGACGGCGCAGTCGAAGCCAACCGCAACACCGACAAGGTCGTGCGCCTGTTGATGGACAACGAGCCGGTCTATAAAGACCTCGGCGAGGCGGGGACACGCGCCACCGTGCCGACCGTCAAGCTGGCCGACCTGTCGGACAACACGCAGATGTTCGGCCTCGACGGTAGCGACCCGCTTTTCGACCGCATCTTCAAGCAGGCGGGCCAGGCTTGGGTCAAGCGCGGCTACATTCAATCCACGGTCACGCCCGATCAGGCGAAAGACCTCACCTTCCTCAAGGAGATTTTCGCTGCCAACCCCGTTTCGGGAGCGAGCGGCCCCGTCGTCAGACCCTCCGGAGACGTGGAGAACAGGGGCGCGATCATGTCGAAGCCCGTGACGATTGTCTTCCCCTCTGGCGGCAGCACGCTCGATTCCAACGCGGAGCAACTCCTCGATCAGGTGGCGACGCTCGCCCAGACCTACTCGGGCGCGATCATCCGCATCGAGGGCAACACCGACAACGTGGGCAACGCAGGGGCCAACAAACTGCTCAGCGAGAAGCGCGCCGAAGAGGTCAAGAAGTTCCTCGTGGATCACTACCACATTGACCCGAGCCGCCTCGTTACGAAGGGCAACGGGCCTGACAAGCCGGTGAAGCCGAACACCGACGAGGCCGGGCGCGCGGCCAACCGCCGCACGGACATTGAGGTCGTGGCGGCCAAGTGAGGACAGAGGCTCATGGTCTTACCGCTTAACATACGAACCCTCGTCAAACTCCGCAGCGGGCGCGGGCATTCGGCCCACGCCCGCTGGGGCATTCGCAACCGCCTCACGGCCCGCGAGGATTTCGTCATCGGCATGTTCGGTGTCGGCACGGTCATCACGCTGTGGTGCGTCCTCACCTACGGCGGAATCATCCCGCACATTTTCCTGCCCACGCCCGGCATGATCTGGGATGGGCTGGTCGAGTACCACACGCAGCGCCACTGGCTCTTCCCAGCCATCGGGCGCAGCCTGTGGCGCGTCGTCAGGGCGCTCGTCATCGTGCTCGTCATCGGCATCCCCGTCGGCGTGCTGATGGGGGCGTTCTCGCAGTTCGACGCCTTCCTCCGAAAGCTCGTCAACGGCGGGAAGGCCGTGCCCGTCTCGGCCCTCACGAGCCTGGTCGTCCTGTGGTTCAACCTCGACGACGAAGGCAAGGTCGCGTTCCTCTTTCTCGGCGCGGTCTTCTACATGATTATCCTCGTGAAGAACGCCGTCCTGAACGTCAACGACGAGTACGTCCGCGTCGCACTCGACATCGGGGCGAACCGTCGGCAGATCATCTGGCGCGTGCTGTTGCCGGGCGCTCTCCCGCAAATCTGGGACGCCATCGCCGTCTGCATCGGCATCATGTGGACGTACATCATTCTCGCCGAGATCATCAACAGCAGTGAGGGCAACCTCGGCGTCGGCTATCTGCTCTCGACCGGCGCGCGGCTCGGCGGCAACAGCTCCGGCAAGGTCTTCGGCATGCTCATCGTCGTCGGGCTTATCAGCACGCTGACCGACTACGGGCTGCTCATCATCCGCAGAAGGTTCTTTAACTGGTAAGGCTATGTCAGAGACTATGACGGAAGGGTCGGCGGAAGCTTACAATGTGGCGGACGTGCCGCATCCCATCTTGCTGAAAGACGAGGCCGCCGCGCCGCAGCCGAGGCCGCACATCGTCGAATTCAAGCACGTCTTCAAGCGCTTCGAGGACGGGCGCGGCAAGCAGAAGCTCGACGTTTTGAAGAACTTCAACTTCAAGATCGAGAGCAAAGATGCAGGCTCGTTCGTCGTACTGCTGGGGCCTTCGGGCTGCGGCAAGAGCACGGTGCTCAGCCTGATTTCGGGCCTCGCGCTCGCCGACGAGGGCGAAGTGTGCGTCATGGGAAAACCCGTCAACGGCCCGACGCCCGAATCGGCCACCGTGCCGCAAGCCTACACCTGCTACCCGTGGCTGACGGTCTTGCAGAATGTGGAGTTTGGCATTGACATCATCCGGAAGCCCGCGGGTCACAAAGAGCGGCGCGATTTGGCGTTGGAGTACCTGAAGAAGGTCGGCCTGGAGGATCGCCACGACGCCTATCCGAAGCAGCTTTCCGGCGGCATGCAGCAGCGCGTGGCGATTGCGCGCACGCTGGCGATGAAGCTCCCCGTCGTGCTCATGGACGAGCCGTTCGGCGCACTGGACGCGCAGACGCGCTCGGACATGCAGCAGATGGTGATGAAGCTCTGGGACGAAGAGAAGAACACCATCGTCTTCGTCACGCACGACATCGGCGAGGCGCTGCTCTTGGGAGACCGCGTCGTCGTCTTTCCGGCGCGGCCCGTCGGAGAAGTCTTCGAGGAGTCTGACCTCGACGATAAGCTGGGCCATCACCGCCCGCCCGAATTGATGCGCAGTGAGGGTTTTCTCAAACTCTACGAGAAGTTGCTGCTGGAGTTGAAGAAGAAGCCTGCCGCCCCGCGGGCCTAGCCGCGCGCGGGTTTCATTTTGGGCGCATCAGCGGCGCGTCGAGAAAATCTGTGCGTAGAAGACTGATCTCCGCTTTCCTTTTGGCGCTCGTCGCGGCGGGCGCGTTTCAAGTCAACAGCGGCGTGCCGCTTCAAAAACAACTCAACACGGGCGGCGGCGAACAGTCTCACATGAGCGCCCTGCAAAGGGCTGAGAGTCTCGGTGCGGCGCGCGCATTGGCCTTCAGGAACAGAGCCGCGCGGCGTCGCGCTGTCGGGGAATGGCCGGCGAGGAAACGAGGCTGCCCGCTTTGGCCGGGGGCGAGGTTTACCGACGCGGAGCGCGAGCGTTCAATCGAGCGCGGGATGCGCTTCGTCTACCGCACCGCGCGCAGTCGGGTTAACTTCTCTGACTACGGCTCGGATTACGTCTGGTGGTTCGGGGCCGTCTCCCACACAGTTCGCGACGAGCGCCTGCGCCGTTTGGCGCGCGGCATGGCGCTGGAGTGCGCCCGCAGGTGGCGCGCGGCGCACCACACGCTCCCGCCCGACGCGGACGCCGAGACGGTCGCCGAATTCGTCTCCGGCGGCGACGCAGCCGAGAGCCTCGGCCTCGGCGACGAACGGCTCAAAGAGCAGCTCCGCCGGGCGGCTTCGCGTTTTTCGGCGCGCGACTATCTCGCCTTCGACCCGCTCACGGAGCCGCCGCCAGCGGACGTGCCCGACGAGTGCGAATACGATGGGGCAAGCGACAACCCGCGCGGGGCGCGACGCTGCCACGTCTGCAAGAGGCCGCTCACGATGAGGACGCGCTTCGACGTTTGGTACGACGCGCTCATCACGGCCCACACGGGCGACCACTACGGCGTCAGGCTGGGAGCGCATTACGCGGACGTGCTCAAGTGGCTGCCCGTCCTGCGACCCTACAGCGTCTCCGGGCGCGGCACCGACGCGGAGTTCATGGATGCCGTCTACTCCGTCACGCACGTCGTCTATACGCTCAACGATTACTGGACGTATCGCCTTAACCCGCAGTTGCTGCCACGAGAGTATGCTTTCTTGAGGGCCGGTCTGCCGGAGGCCATCAACGTGCGGGACGCGGACATGCTGGGTGAGATCATGGACTCTTTGAAGTCCTTCGGGCTGGACGACTCCGACCCGTTGATCCGCAAGGGCACGCAGTTCCTTCTGGTGCACCAGAACCGGGACGGTAGCTGGGGAGACGTGCGCGATGAGACTTACGACCGATACCATGCGACGGAGACGGCGGTTAACGGGCTGTGCGAATACGCGGCGCGGGGAGAGGGTTTGAGTTTCCCGGAGCTGGAACCGCTGCTGAGACGTTGGGCGCAAGAGTGAAAGAAGGAAAGGGAACTCGGGAGACGACGCGGAGTTATTTCTCAAGGCGGACGCGGCGAGGTACTATCGTCAGTCGCGGCGCGGGGATTTGACGGGCGATTGCCGCCGACAAGTCGGGAGAAATAATAACGCGCCCGTCCGCGAGCGTCGCGGGCGCGAACGTGAAAAGGAGGGAAACGAATGAAGACGCGTCAGCTCGGAAAGAGCGGTCTGGCAGTTTCGGCAATTGGCCTCGGTTGCATGGGGATGTCGGAATTTTACGGCGAGCGCAACGACGAGGAGTCGGTCGCAACCATTCATCTCGCGCTCGACCTCGGCGTCAACTTCATAGACACCGCGGACATGTACGGCCCTTTCACGAACGAGGAACTCGTGGGCCGCGCAATCAGAGGGCGCAGAGATCAGGTCGTGCTCGCCACGAAGTTCGGAAACGTCCGCGGCGCGGACGGAAGTTTCCTCGGCATCAGCGGGCGGCCAGAGTACGTGCGCTCGGCCTGCGAAGCGTCTTTGCGTCGCCTCGGCGTCGAGACCATAGACCTTTACTACCAGCACAGGGTTGACCCCGAAGTGCCGATTGAGGAGACCGTCGGGGCGATGTCCCGTCTGGTCGAGGAAGGGAAGGCGCGCTTCCTCGGACTCTCCGAGGCGGCCCCGCAAACCGTCCGCCGCGCCCAGGCGGTGCACCCGATTGCCGCGCTCCAGACCGAATACTCTCTGTGGACGCGCGACGTTGAGGAGGAGGTCTTGCCCACCTGCCGTGAACTCGGCATCGGCTTCGTCGCCTACAGCCCGCTCGGTCGGGGATTCCTCACGGGGCAGTTCAACAGCCCCGAAGATTTGGCGGAGGATGACCGGCGACGTATGTTCCCGCGTTTTCAGGAAGAGAACTTCAAGCACAACGCGAAACTGGTCGGGCGCGTTAAAGCGATTGCCGCCGGGAAAGGATGCACGCCCGCGCAACTCGCCCTCGCGTGGGTGCTCGCGCAGGGCGACGACGTGGTGCCGATACCCGGCACGAAGCGCAGGAAGTATCTTGAGGAGAACGCGCGGGCCGTAGAGATAGAGGTCACTTCGGAAGAGCTGTGCGAGATTGACGGGATAGCCCGCCCCGGCACAGCCGCAGGCGAGCGTTACCCGGAGGCCGCTTTGAGGGCCGTCAATCGCTAAGAGTTTTGACTCAGGGTCTATTCATTCCTGAGTGTGGGGCGACGGGGAGTTAACCACCGCAGGCACAGGGGCACCGAGGTTGCACAGAGCAATTCCAATCCTCTGTGCAGTCTCCGTGTCCCCTGTGCCTGCGGCGGTTAGTTTAAGCGCACGTTACGCTCAAGAATCAATAGACCCCGGATTTGACTTCTCCAGCCGCTTTGGTTAAATTTTGTAGCTTCAAGGATGAATGCGCGCAGCACTGGGCGTTCTGAAGTACCTTGAGACGGTGGGGGACGCAGCCTGCAAACCCGCGCCCGCCCGCCAATTTCAAACTTTCGACAGCGAGCTCCGTAAGTCCTGAGCCAGAAACGATGTTGACGCGAACGCGAACGACGTTTCGATTTTAATTGACCCTGGGCCGCACGCCACGCGCGGGGCCTTCGGGCGGCGAGGGCGCTTCTGTCGAATCCGATCCGAGTCAGTCAATCCCTTTTGGGAACGACACCTTTGGTTTGACGCTTCTCTCCGTAAGGCCGACCGCCGCGAGGCGCGTCTCGGCGCACCGGCCCGTCGTGAGACTGTTGAGGCAGTCCGCGGCCTCCGGCGCGAAGAGTTTTCGGCTGGGGCGGAGAGGAATTTGCGATGAATGAGATTGACGTACATTTGAAGGGCGGGCAGTCGGCGCGTGTGGCCGCGGGCGCGACCGTGGCCGAGGCGCTCAAGGCGATTGACCGCGACGCGGCCAGGCAGGCGCTCGCGGCTAAGGTCAACGGGCGCGAGCTTGACCTGTCGCGCAGGCTCGCAGAGGCGGCGTCGACCGGCGAGCCGGTCGAGATCGAACCCGTGCTGCCCGGCACGCTCGACGGCCTCGACGTGATTCGCCATTCGACGGCGCACCTGCTGGCCGCAGCCCTGCTCGACCTCTTCCCCGGCACGAAGCTCGGCATCGGCCCCGCTCTGCTCGACGACCCGCGCTACGGCTTCTTCTACGACGTGATCGCGCCGCGCCAACTGACCGACGAAGACCTGCCCGTCATCGAGAAGCGCATGCGCGAACTCGCCCGCAAGAACCTCTCGTACCGCCGCGATGAGATTCCGAAGCAAGAGGCGCTGAGAATATTCGGCGAGCGCGACGAGCCTCTGAAGTGCGAGCTGATCGCCGACAAGGGCGGCGCGCAGGTGAGCGTCTATTACATTGACGGCTCGCCCTTCCTGGATTTCTGCCTCGGCCCGCACGTGCCGAACACGAACCGCCTGAAGTCGTTCAAGCTCCTCTCGCTCTCCGGCGCGTACTGGATGAGCAACGCCGAGCGCCCGCAGATGCAGCGCATCTACGGCACGGCCTTCGCCACGCAGGAAGAACTCGACGCGTGGGTCAAACAGCGCGAAGAGGCGGAGCGCCGCGATCACCGTCGCCTGGGCCGTGAGCTTGACCTGTTCTCGATTCAGGAAGCCTACGGCGCTGGGTTAGTCTTCTGGCATCCGAAGGGCGCGGTCGTCCGCAAGGCGATGGAGGACTACCTCTACGAGGAGCTGAACCGCCGCGGGTACACGTTCGTCTACACGCCGCACATCGCCAAGCGCGACCTGTGGATCACGAGCGGGCACGACCAGAGCTACGGCGATTCAATGTTCGCGCCGACAAAGCTCGAAGAGACGGAGTTTCGCTTAAAGCCGATGAACTGCCCGTTCCACATCGGCATCTACCGCTCGCAGCAGCGCAGCTATCGCGACCTGCCGCAACGCTACGCCGAGATGGGCACGGTCTATCGGGCGGAGCTTTCGGGCACGCTCCACGGATTGATGCGCGTGCGCGGCTTCACCGTTGACGACGCGCACCTCTTTTGCACGCCCGAACAGGTGCGCCGGGAGATCGGCGACTGCCTCGACTTCGTCGTCGAGGTGTTCCGCACGTTCGGCTTCGACAAAGTGAAGTTCGAGTTATCAGTCAAGGGGAGCGACACGTCGAAGCAGTGGCTTGGCACTGAAGAGGCTTGGGCGCATGCCGAGTCCGCGCTGGCCGAGGAACTCGACGGGCGCGGCATTAATTACGAGCGCATCGAGGGCGAGGCCGCATTCTACGGCCCGAAGATTGACCTCAAGATCGAGGACGCTATCGGTCGGCTCTGGCAACTGGGAACGGTGCAGTGGGACTTCAACCTGCCGGAGCGTTTCGAGCTTGAGTACACGGGCGAGGACAACCGACCACACCGGCCCGTGATGATTCATCGCGCGCTGTTCGGCTCGATAGAACGCTTCTTCGGCATCCTCATCGAGCAGTACACGGGCGCGTTTCCGATGTGGCTCGCGCCCGTGCAGGTGGCGGTGCTCCCGATCACCGACCGCGTGAACGACTACGCCGAGCGGGTGGCGCGCGAGCTGCGCGAGGCCGGCCTGCGGGTCGAGGTGAACACGCGCGGCGACAAGATCGGCGCGAAGATACGCGCCGCGCAGTTGCAGAAGATTCCTTTCATGCTCGTCTGCGGCGACCGCGAGATGGAAGAGGGCAAGGTCGCCGTGCGCGAACGCTCACGCGGCGACATCGGCGCGATGCCGCTCGCGGAGTTCAAGGAGACGGCGCTGCGCCTTGTGAAGACGCGCGCCCTCTCGAACGAATAGTTCAAAGTTTCAAGTTCAAAGTTCAAAGTTGGAAGAGAGTTCTTAACTTTGAACTTTTAAACTCTGAACTTTGAACTCTGACTTGAGGAGGTGTAGATATTCCGGGATTTCGAGGTCGAGGCGGGCGTCCGGACAACCGTCGCGCTCCCGCCACGCGCATCAACGACAGAATCCGCGTGCCGCAGGTGCGCGTGATCGGTGACGACGGCGAGCAGCTCGGCATCATGAACACGCGTGAGGCTGTCCAAATGGCCCGTGGGAAGGGCCTCGACCTGGTCGAGGTCGCGGCGACCGCCGACCCGCCCGTCTGCCGCATCATTGACTACGGCAAGTTCACCTACGAGCAGAAGAAGAAGGCGAGCGAGGCCAAGAAGAAGCAGGTCATCATCACCGTCAAGGAGGTGAAGTTCCGACCGGGCACGGACGACCACGACTACAACTTCAAGATGAAGCACGCGCGCCAGTGGCTCGAAGAGGGCGACAAGGTCAAGGCCACGATCTTCTTCCGCGGTCGTGAGATCACGCACCGCGAGCTGGGGGCGGAGCTTCTGGGCCGACTCGAAAAAGACCTCGCCGACGTGGCCGAGGTCGAGCAGCGCCCCCGCATGGAGGGCAACCAGATGTTTCTGATCTTCACCCCGAAGCGCCACAAGTCGGCGAAGCACGACGGCGCGAAGTCGGAAGGCGCGAAGTCGGAAGGCAACGGCGTCAAGCAGGGGCCGCCGGTCGCGCCCGGCACGGGTGGAATGGTTCAGTCATAAAATTTTTGATTTGCGATTTTTGAGTTTCGATTGAGGGAAAGCGGCATGGCTGCCGCCAATCGAAAATCAAAAATCTAAAATCGCAAATCTTCGAGGTCATCATGCCGAAACTAAAAACACACAAGGGCGCGGCGAAGCGTTTCCGCACGACCGCGACGGGCAAGGTCAAGCGCGGGCACTCGCACGCGCGCCACATCCTGACGAAGAAGACGGCCAAGCGGAAGCGCGCCCTCGACATAGACGTGCTCGTTTCCGAATCCGACGAGAAGCGCATCGAGCGCATGTTGCCCTACGGGCGAAGCTAAAGGCGGTAAGCAGTAAGCTGTAAGCAGTGAGCGGTTAATTTAAAACTGCGGCGATGGTCGGCATCGGCTTTCAACTGCTTGCTGCTCACCGCTCATTGCTCACTTTCAAAGGAGGTTATTGAGTAATGCCGAGGGCAAAACGTGGTAACAAGCGCACGGAGAGGCGCAAGAAAATTCTCGGTCTGGCGAAGGGCTATCGCGGCACGAAGTCGAAGCTGTACCGCTCGGCCAAGGAGTCGGTCGAGCGCGGGCTGAAGTTCGCCTACACGGGGCGCAAGCTCAAGAAGCGAGACTTCCGCTCGCTCTGGATCGTCCGCATCGGCGCGGCGGCGCGCGTCAACGGGTTGAACTACTCGCAGTTCATGCACGGCCTCTCCCTGGCCGGCGTCGAACTCGACCGCAAGGTGCTCGCAGACCTCGCCGCCAACTCGCCCGAAGCCTTCGCCGAACTGGCGGGCCAGGCGCGCAGCGCGATTGAGAACAAGCAGCAGGCCGCCGCCTGAGCGGCAAGCAACAAGGCGAGGCTCGGATGAGTTCTGAAGTAGTGGATTACAACGGACAAGTCGAGTCGGTGCGCGAAGCGTTCGAGCGTGAGTTCGGACGCTTCGCTCGCTTTCGCGACGACGAGGGGGCAGGGAGTCTCACGCTGGGCGAGGCCGAAGGCTTGTCGCGTGAACTGTCCGACGTGCGAACACGGCACACGGCGAAAAAGAGCGCGCTCTCGCAGTTGATGAAACTCATCGGGCGCGTCCCGGCGGAGGAGCGCGCGGAGTTCGGTCAGACAGTTCAGTCTCTCAATAACTACGTCGTCGAAAGTCTGGACAAGACGCAGGCCGCGCTCAAAGCTCACATCAGCCTCCTGCAAAGAGAGCGCGAGCGCGTTGACGTGACGCTGCCCGGTCGCCGCCCGCGCCGAGGACACCTGCACCCGATCACGCAACTGCGCCAGCGCATCGAAGACATCTTCGTCTCGATGGGCTACGCCGTCGAGGACGGCCCCGAAATCGAGACGGACTTCTACAACTTCACGGCGCTCAACATCCCGGAGCTTCATCCGGCGCGCTCGCCGCAGGACACTTTCTACACGACCGACGGCCTCTCTTTGCGCTCGCAGACCTCGACCGTGCAGATTCACGCGATGCACCGGCGGCGTCCGCCGCTCCGAGTCATCGCGCCCGGTCGAGTCTTCCGCCGCGACACGCCCGACGCGACGCACAACCCGATGTTCTTTCAGGTCGAAGGGCTTCTGGTCGAGCGCGGCGTCACGATGGGACATCTCAAGGGCACGCTCACTGAGTTCGTCCGCCGTCTCTTCGGCGCGGGCACGCGCACGCGCTTTCGGCCCTCCTACTTCCCGTTCACCGAGCCGAGCATGGAGGCCGACTACTCGTGCTTCAAGTGCAACGGCGCGGGCTGCCGTCTGTGCAAAGGCTCCGGCTGGATCGAGCTGGGAGGCTCCGGTATGGTGCACCCGAACGTCATGCGCGCCGTTGGCGTTGACCCCGAAGAGTTCAACGGCTTCGCCTTCGGCCTCGGCATAGACCGCATGTGCGGACTCATGTACGAACTCGACGACATACGCCTCCTCTTCGAGAACGACGTGCGTTTCCTGGAGCAATTCTGAAGCGGTCAGCTTTCAGCTTTCAGCTTTTACCTGTCCCGTCCGTCGGGCCGTTCGCTGAAAGTCGAGTGCCCCGGCACGCACGTAGCTGACCGCTGATAGCTGACCGCTGACAGCTTATGGAAATCAGTTACAACTGGCTGCGCGAGTTGACGGACGTTTCATGGTCGCCGCGCGAGCTGGCGTCTCGTCTGACGTTGGCGGGCCTCGCCGTGGACGCGGTGCGCGAGGCGGGCGAAGACTTCGTGCTGGAGTTCGACCTCACGTCGAATCGGCCCGACTGTCTTTCGCATCTCGGCATCGCGCGCGAGGCGGCGGCGCTCGCGGGCGCGGGCCTGCGTCTGCCTGAGTTGAGCGCGAAGCAAGTCGGCGGACGGGTGGAGGAGTTCACGTCCGTCGAGATTGAAGACGCACGCCTGTGCCCGCGCTACGCGGCACGCGTGGTGCGCGGCGTGAAGGTCGCTCCGTCGCCCGATTGGCTCGCGCGCCGCTTGCAGACCATCGGACAGCGACCCATCAACAACGTCGCCGACATCACGAACTTCGTGCTGCACGAGTTGGGCCAGCCCCTTCACGCCTTCGATCTGGCGAAGCTCACAGAGCGACGCATCGTCGTGCGCCGCGCGCGCGCGGGCGAGCGCATCAAGACGCTCGACGGCGTGGAGCGCGAGTTGGACGAGCAGATGCTCGTCATCGGGGACGCGGCGCGCGCCGTGGCGTTGGCGGGCGTGATGGGCGGCGAGGAGACGGAGATTTCCGAGGCGACGACCGATGTGCTCGTCGAGAGCGCGTACTTCGACCCGCAGTCAGTGCGCCGCACCTCGAAACTCCTCGGCCTTCAGACCGACGCGTCCTACCGCTTCGAGCGCGGCGTGGACTACGAAGGCGTGCGCCGCGCGCAGGACCGCTGCGTCGCGCTCATCTGCGAGGTTGCGGGCGGCACGGCGACCGTGGACGCGTTTGACGTTTACCCGCGGAAGATCGAGCCGACGTTCGTCACCTTCCGCCCGCGACGCGTCGAAGAGTTGACGGGGCTGCGCGTCGCGGTCGGCGAATGCATCCGTCTGCTCGCGGCGCTCGGCTTCGAGCGGCGCGACTCCGCGCAGGCCGAAGACGAAGGAGAGCCGATAGGTTTCGTCGTTCCTTCGTGGCGCACAGACGTTTCCATCGAGGAGGATTTGGTCGAGGAGGTTGCGCGGCTCGTCGGCTACGAGAATATCGGGGAGTCTCTGCCGCCCTCGCCCGTTACGGGCGAGTATCTCGCGGGCGACCGCAGGCGGCGCGCGGCGCGACAGGCGCTCACAGCCTGCGGCTTGTGCGAGGCCGTCAACATCAGCTTCATTGACGAGGCGGGCGCGATGGACGAGGCGGGCGAAAGTCGCTTCGAGCTTGTGCCGGGATTGCAAAAGGTTGAGGGCGAGGGCGCGTTCGTCAGGCTTTCAAACCCGATCATCGAGGGCGCGCGACTGATGCGCCCGACGCTCCTGCCGGGACTGCTCGACTCCGTGCGTCACAACTTCAACCACGGCACGCGCAGCGTCCGCCTCTTCGAGACGGGGCGCGTCTTCGCCTCGTCGGTCAAAGGCGACGAGACCGCTTCGGGTGAAGACGAGATCGTTTCGGGTGATTTTGAAAAGACGGCTCCGGGCGAAGGTGGCGGGCGACCGAACGAGGTCGAGGCGTTCGCGCTCGTGTTGACGGGCGAGGCGCTCGAAGAGGGGCGGGCTACGGGGCGCGAGCTGGACTTCTTCAACCTCAAGGGCGCTCTGGAAGCGGCGACCGACGCGATGCGTTTGGGCGAGCTTCAGTTCGCGCCCGCCGCCGTCCGGCATCTGCGCGAAGGCCAGTCGGCGCGCATCCTCTTCGGCGGCGCGGAGGTCGGCTCGCTCGGCAGGCTCAGCGAAGAGTTGGCCGCCGCGTACAAGTTTCGCCAGCCCGTCTTCGTCGCCGAAGTGAACCTGAGTGCGCTGCTCGCGGCGGGCGAGCGGCCCATTCGTTACGCGCCGCTGCCTCGCTTCCCCTCGGTCGTGCGCGACGTGTCGCTCGTCGCGCCGCGCCGGGCCGCGTTCGGCGAGATGCGGCGCGCAATACTCTCGCTCGACATCGCCGAATGTCGCGGCGTCTCGCTCGTTGACGTGTACGAGGGCGCGAACGTGCCGGAAGGGAAGCGCTCGCTGACGTTGAGAGTCGAGTACCGCGCCGACGAGCGCACGCTCCGCGACGAAGAGGTTGAAGCGATGCACGCGCGTGTCGTCGCTGCGCTTGAGGGCGAGTTCGGGGCGCAACTGAGGACGTAGGTGTTGGATTCCGGTTTTTATGTGCCGGTAAAAATCGGTCTTCAGCCAAAACCTGAAACCCGGAACCCAATACCCGAACTTCACTCTTGCGCTCACGCGCGCCGCAGGAGCATAATCGGCGGGCAGTCACGAGGCCGCGTGATTTGGAGAAAGATGATGGTCGGATTGACCGGACTTGAGAAGTTCTCACACCTGGAAGATAAAATTTACCGCACCATCGAACTGACGAAGACGCTCCGTCAGGAGAAGGAGGGGCTGGAGCGCGAGTTGGCCTCGGTGCGTCGCGAGATGGGGTCGCTCCTCGACGAGAAGGACAGGCTCGAAACGCACGTCGAGCGCCTGCTCTCGGAGCGCGACACGATTCGCCTGAAGGTCGAGGCCATGCTCGACGCCATCGCCGTGCTCGACCCCGAAGCGGCTGAGGTGATGCGCCGTTAGTAATCGGAGTAAAGAATGAGCGCCATCAAAAACCCGGCTGAAGGCACACCGACCATCCGGGTGGAAATCTATAACCAGACTTACAACATCCGCTCCGACGGCGACAGCGAATACGTCATCGGCCTCGCCGAGTTCGTTGACCGCCGGATGCGCGAAATCTCTTCGGGCACGCTCACCGTTGACTCGCTGAAGGTCGCCATCCTCGCCGCGCTCCACGTCGCCGACGAACTGCACCGCCTCAAGCGCCTGCACGAGCAGGCCGACCAGCAGCTCGCCACGCGCAGCGCCGAGTGCGCCGAGATGCTCGACCGCGTGCTCAAGTCGCGTAGCGCCGCCGAGCCTGCCGCCAGTAACATCAGCCTCTCCTGACACCTGCCCCGACGCAGGCGCGAACCGCCTGTCAAGTCTTCAACGAAACTTTTCCGGGCCAGTTTTCTGTCACCGTCGAAGCCGTCTGTGTTAATATCCTTCAAGGCTGAGGGAGTTGGTTCTGCGAGGTTCGCCACCGATTTACGATGATTGAGCCAACGTCGTAGAAAAGGGAGACCGATGCCGTCGCCAGTGCAGTCCCTCATTGCTAGGGAAGTGCCGGAGGCGACGGCTTCGACCGAAAGGTTAGGTCACCCACCTGTTAAGCGCAGGTTCAATTACGGCATCGGAGCGGCCAGCGCGGTTCTCCCCCGGCCTTTTCTTTTCGTGAACCGTGAACCGTGAGCCGTGACAAGAGGAAGCAGTTCTGACTTGTCACGGCTCACGGTTCACGGCTTTTACCTATGAGAATCCTGATGATCGGAGACGTGGTGGCGCGGCCCGGACGCGTCGCGGTGCTTGAGCGCATACAGGATTTGCGCGAGCAGCACGCGGTTGACCTCGCCCTGATGAACGCCGAGAACGTCGCGGGCGGCTTCTCGATCACGCCCTCGATGGCCGAGGAGCTTTTCGCCGCAGGCATTGACGTGATGACCTCCGGCAACCACATCTTCGACAAGCGCGAGGCCGCGGCCTACATCGAGCGTCAGCCGCGCCTGCTGCGTCCGGCCAACTATCCCGTCGGCACGCCGGGTCGTGGGCTTTGGGTGGGAACGGTGCGCGGTGCGCGCGTCGCCGTGATGAACCTGATGGGGCGCGTCTACAT
>DATARW010000030.1:0-14478 GCA_036263975.1 Pyrinomonadaceae bacterium | reverse complement strand
GCGAGGAGGTTGGGGATGGCGATGGCGGCGATGATGCCGATGATCGCCACGACGATCAATAGCTCGATGAGCGAGAAGCCTTTCTGGCCTTTTTTCTGTTGCATGTTATTCATGACGATTCCTTAGTTCAGTTTGCAAATCCGAAGCCCTTGTTTACGGTTCATCCGGCCCTGTGTCTGGAGGTCAGGGCCGGATGAACTGGAATGAGGGTCAACGAGCCGCGGTTAGTTGCCGATGGCCGTGCCGCTGGTGGTCGTGTAGTCGAGCGTCCCGGCGGCGCTCGTCATGGCGTAGATCACGCCCGCTTCGTTCGAGGAAAAGTTGCGGGTGCCGGTGTTGGCGCTGCCACGAGCCGCGCCGGACTGGAAGCCGGAAGCTCCCGCGCCCGTGATGCCGTAGAAGTAGCCGCTCTTGAGGTGCGTGGAGTCAATGGCGCTCGTGATTGACGAGTCGAGCAACTGGCTCGTTCCCAGGGTAGCCAGCGTGGTGTACGAGCCGGAGCCGAGGGTCGAGGAGTAGGTGCTCTGGGCGGTGCCGATGGTGCGGAGGCTGGAGATGGCCGACGCCTCGTTGGCGGCGCGGCGCGAAGCGAGGAGGTTGGGGATGGCGATGGCGGCGATGATGCCGATGATCGCCACGACGATCAATAGCTCGATGAGCGAGAAGCCTTTCTGGCCTTTTTTCTGTTGCATCTTGTTCACGGTGCTCCTTGAGTGATTGAGTGAAATTAGTTCTCGCGCCGTCGGGCTTCGTCTCAGGCTACGCGCCGGTGCTGCGCGATGTCGGTCGGCAGCGAAGGAAACAAGAGCCGTGCCACGGCGACGCCCGACGGCGGCCCCACGCCGGACGGCGATTTTGCTTGGGGAAAATCCGCCGAGGCGTTCAGGCGGCGTCCGGCCTACGGAAGCGCCGACGCGGCCCGCTAACAATTTTCGTCAGCCGCCGACTGCCGGAAATTGACAGCCCGCCGACTCGGCGCGCCTGTGCAGGCAGGGTCTTCGAGAAACGCTTCTTCTTCGTGATTTCCGGAAACCGGCGCGGGACTCTCACATACTTTGAGGTGGATTTCTGACAGGCGTAGACCCGAAGGCGGATGGCGACACGCCGCGAGGAGCGCGCGTGCCTTTACCATCTCAGGGTCGCAACGTGGCTTTAGCACGGGCGTGCGTAGCTTTTGCACGAGGCGTTCAGCCTTTGTACGAGGTGTCTCAGCCTTCGGACGCGCCGCGGCTGGCAGCGTCCGAGCGGAGTTGCGCCGTCATGCTTCGGATGCCGTGCTTATCGAGGAGATGTCGAAGGCTTCGGACGGAGAGGTGGAGGATTTCGGCGGCGCGCGTCTGGTTGCCGCCGGTGCGCTGGAGGGCTTCGAGGATGTAAGTCTTCTCCAGATGTTCGAGGTGTGCGACGAGGTTCAGGCCCTCCTCCGGAAGATCGAAGGCCGAGGGCGCGACGCTGGACGGGTTGTAATTGGTCACAGCCTGCGGGAGCGATTCGGGCTGGATGGTGTCGGCGCGCTCTAACGCGACGGCGCGCTCGACGGTGTGTTCCAGCTCGCGCACGTTGCCGGGCCAGGAGTAGCGTTCGAGCAATTCCTTTGAACGCTCCGAGACGCGCAAAAAGCGGCCCGCCTGCTGACAGAATTTCTGTACGAAGTGCTCGACGAGTTCGGCGATGTCATCGCGGCGCTCGCGCAGCGGCGGCAGCTCAATCGGGATGACGGAGATGCGATAGAAGAGGTCTTCGCGGAAAGCGCCCTGCTTGACCATCGCGGAGAGGTCGCGGTTCGTCGCGGCGATGACGCGCGTGTCGAAAGAGGCTTCCTCGTGCGCGCCGACGGGCCGCACCTTTCGCTCCTGAAGCACGCGCAGGAGCTTCACCTGCATCGTCGGCGACATCTCGCCAACCTCGTCGAGAAAAATCGTGCCGCGGTCGGCGGCCTCGAACAGGCCCTTGCGATTGGCGGTCGCGCCGGTGAACGCGCCGCGGACGTAGCCGAACAGCTCGGATTCCAGCAGCGTCTCGGTGAACGCGCCGCAGTTGATCGGCATGAACGGCTTGTCCGAGCGCGGACTCAAGTTGTGGATGGCGCGGGCGACCATCTCCTTGCCCGTGCCGCTCTCGCCCGTGATGAGCACCGTTGACTGCACCTGCGCCACGGTCTCGATCATTTGATAGACGGCCTGCATCTTCTGCGAGTGGCCGATGATCTGGTCGAGGCGGCCCCGGTCGCGCTGTGCGCGTCGGAAGGCGCGGTTCTCCTGAAGAAGCCGGAACCGTTCGAGCGCCTTCTCGACGATGAGCTTCAGCTCCTCGACATCGAAGGGCTTCTGGATGAAGTCGTCAGCGCCGAGCTTGAAAGCTTCGCGCGCCGTCTCGACCGTGGCGAAGGCCGTCATCATCACGACCGAAACGTCGGGCGAAAGCTCGCGCACCTGCCGCAACAGCTCGATGCCGTTCATGTCCGGCATCTTCACGTCGGAGATAATCAGGTCTGCCGGCTCCTGGCGCAGCAGTTCCAGAGCCTGCGCGCCGTTCTCGGCGGCACGCACCGTGTGGCCCGCGGCGCGCCCGAAGATGTGCGACAGGAGCTGCCGCATGCCCGGCTCGTCGTCAACGATCAGAAGGTTCGCCATAAGCTTGATTTGAAAGTCCGCGCGGGCCGGGCCATCAACCGCCGTTCTGCCGCTCCCTGAAGTAACGGTCAACGACGGCTGCCAGGTTTCTCACGGCCTCGTTCGTCTTCTTGACGTTCTCTTCCGTTCTCATTTGTGCGTCAACAAGCGCGGCGATTTTCCGGTCAACATTTTCGGACATCTCGGCAAGCTTCGCTTCCATGTTGTCGAATCGGTTAAGTGTGGCAGTCGCCAACTTGCCGATGATGTCCTCAAGCCGGACGAAACGCTCGTCTGCTTTCTGCTGGTTCGCCACGACTTGGGCCTGCTGGTGGACGATGAACTCCATCGTCCCCTGCATCTCTTCGTTAGTCATCTCGAAGCCTCGCCTTTCTTCCGGCCCGCATGGGTGGCGTCGGGCGATTCTAACTCGGTTTCTCCGGCAGCTCGATGGTAATCGTCGTCCCGTGTCCCTCGCGGCTGCGGACGTTGATTGTACCACCGTGGTCGCGGATTATCTGATAGACGATGGAGAGGCCGAGGCCCGTGCCGCCCGTGGTCGAAGAGGAGAACGGCTCGAAGAGGCGCTCGACCTGCGCGGGCGACATCCCGCGCCCCGTGTCGGTGAAGGTGATGCGGACTAATCCTTCGCGCGGGCGGCCCATCTCGGCGCGGAGGCGACCTCCGCCGGGCATGGCTTTGAGTGCGTTGCGTGCGAGATTCCAGAAGACCTGCTTGATGCCCTCGGCGTCGGCGAGCGCGGGCACCGGCTCGTCGGGCAAGTCCTCTTCGAGCGCGTGGCCGTCCGCGACTTCGGGGCTGTGGCGCAGTAGCGCAAACGTCTCGCGCAGAGGCTCGCGCAGGTCTGTCTCGACGAGCGAGAACTTGCGGGGCCGCGCGTAGGTCAAAAAGTCCGTGATGATGCGGTTGAGGCGATCAGATTCGCGCAAAACGATCTCCATCAACTCGGCCTGCGCGGGGTCGGCGTGAAGTTCCGAGCGCAAGACCTGAATCGAGCCGCGCATCGCTGCCAGAGGGTTGCGTATCTCATGCGCGATGCCGGCGGCGACTCGGCCCACCGCCGAGAGTCTCTCCTGCCGGCGCGAGGTCTCTTCCATCGAGCGCACGTCGGTCAAGTCCTGGAAGGTGATGACGAGTCCCGTCGTCTCGCCGCTCTCCGACGAGAGCGGTGAGATGCTGTAGCCGAGCTTGACGAGGAAGCCCTCGGAGGTCAGGCACTCCGCCTCGTAGCGCGGGCTGGCCCCGCCTTCGGCAGCCGCGCGCAGAGAGTCTTCGATGTGGCGCGTGATGTCGCCGAAGAGGATGGACACGTCCTCGCCGCGCAGGTCTTCCGACGCGTACCCGATCATCTCCTCCGCCGCGCGGTTCACCGTGTAGACGCGCCGCGCGAGGTCGGTCGTAATCACGCCGGAGCGTATGGACTCGACGATGCGCTCGTGCAGCGCGCGCAGAGAGGCGAGCGCGCTCGTGGCTTCGCGCATCTCCACCTCGGAGCGCGTCTGCCGCTCGGCGAGGCGCGCGGCGAGCAGCCCGACGACGAGGAAGGCTACATCGTTCAGGCCGGTCGTCCCGACGGCCTCGGCCAGCGCGCCGGGCGTCAAGTCCCTCGCGCCGCCCACCCAGCCCGACGCAAACACCAGCATCGTCGCCGTGTAGCAAGCCGCGCAGCCGACCGACATCAAAAGCGCCCCGCGCGCCCCCAGAAAGATGCTCGCGACCGAAACGGCGACGATGTAGAAGGCAGAGTAAGGCGAGGTGATGTCGCCCGTGGCCCAGACGAGCCACGTGACGAGCAGCGCATCGAGCGCGAACTGCGCTCCTGCCTGCGCGCGCAGCGGCACGCTTGAGAAGCGCAGCGCCAGCGCGTAGAAGGCCGACAGCGCGAGCACCGTGAATGCGAGCGGCAGCACGCCGCCCGGCCTGTGCGACTCCTGCGCGTTCGCCGCCACCGTCCCGCCCGCCCACAGCGCGCTCACGCCGAGCAGGAGAACGGCGACGAGGACGCGGCCCGCGACGAGTCGCCAGAGCCAGCGGCGGGGCGGCCCGGCCTCTTCGCCCCGGACGTTTCCCTCACGCACGCTCATTGAGCTTTAGCCTAGCACAAAAGGCCCGCGGCCTTGAGAATTTGTCCGGCGAGTGAAGCGCACGCCGCCCGCAAACGCCCCGTCTGCCGCGCTGTGTCGAGGGAGGTCTCCGGGAAGGCTTCCCGACGGCTTCGAGCAGCATCTAAAAATCCGGGCGGTTTGGGCTTATGAGATTCAAGTCCGGCCCGCCGCTTACTTCGGGGAATCCAGCAGATTAAGTGGGGTAGTTATGAGTAAACAGAAATCTTTATCGTCTTTTGGTAAGAGGGTGACGCCCGCACGCGCGCGGGCCATGCTCCTTTCGTTTTTCGTCGCCCTGACGCTTGCCGCGTTCGGGGCGCAGGCCGGTTTCGCGCAGAGCGCTGTCGGGCAGCCCGTCGCGTCCGCCGCAGGTCTGCCCGTTCAGACTTCCTACGCGAGCATCGTGAGTCGCGTCGCGCCCGCGGTCGTCACCGTGCGCTCGGAGCGGCGCGTGAAGGCTTCTTCGCAGCAGTTCCCGTTTATGGACGACCCCGCGCTCCGCGAACTCTTCGGCAACCGCGCGCCGCGCGACGGGCAGGGGCCGCGCCAACAGCCGCGCACCGAAAGGGAAGAGGGTCTCGGCTCCGGCGTCATCGTCAGCCCGGACGGCTACGTCCTGACGAACCATCACGTCGTTGCCGGCGCGCAGGAGATCACGGTCGAGCTGACGGACAACCGCGTCTTCAGCGCCAAGCTCGTCGGCACAGATCAGCCGAGCGACCTCGCGGTGCTCAAGATTGACGCCGCGAACCTGCCCGTGCTCGCGCTCGGCGACTCCGACCGGGCGCAGGTGGGCGACATCGTGCTCGCCATCGGCAACCCGCTCGGCATCGGCCAGACCGTGACCTCCGGCATCATCAGCGCGAAGGGGCGCACGACCGGCCTCGGCGACGGGAGCTTCGAGGACTTCATCCAGACGGATGCAGCCATCAACCGCGGCAACTCCGGCGGCGCGCTCGTCAACACTTCGGGCGACCTCGTCGGCATCAACTCGCAGATACTCTCTCCGTCGGGCGGCTCAATCGGCATCGGCTTCGCCGTCCCCGCCAACATGGCGCGCGACGTGATGACTCAACTCGTCAAGAATGGTCGCGTGCACCGAGGGATGATCGGCGTCGGCATCCAGTCCGTCACCGCCGACATCGCGCAGAACCTCGACCTCAGAGAGGTGCGCGGCGCGCTCGTCAACGAGGTGCAGCCCGGCAGCCCCGCCGCGGGCGCGGGCGTCCGACGCGGCGACGTGATCGTCGCCTTCAACGGTGCGCCGGTCGGCGACTACAACTCATTCCGCAACATGGTCGCGCGCACGCAGCCCGGCACGCCCGTGACCTTCACGGTCTTGCGCGACGGGCGCGAACTGCAACTGCGCGCCACGCTCGCCGAGTTGCCGGTCGAGAAGCCGAAGGGCGATGAGAACGCCAGCGGCGGCAACGGCGTCGGCGCGAGCGAGAGCGGGAAGCTCGGCCTGATGGTCGAGCCGCTGACGCCCGAACTCGCCGCGCACGCCGAGATGTCGCGCGACACGCGCGGCCTCGTCGTCCGCAACGTTGACCCCGAAGGCCCGGCTGCCGACGCCGGAATCCGCGCCGGCGACGTGATTCAGGAGGTCAACCGCCAACCCGTCGGCACGCGCGAGGAGTTACGCGCGGCGCTCGAACGCTCCGGCGCGCGACCCGCGCTCGTGCTCGTGATGCGCGACGGACAGACCATCTTCATCACCGTGCATCTGCGCCAGTGACGCGCGCGTATCCGGTGCCGGCAGCCGCGCTGTGACTTCGATCAGTCGAAACTCGAACCTGCCAAGCCCCTCCGTCTGAGGTCAATTGAACGAGACCGCTCGTTCGCCCGAAGAGCGAATGGGCGGTCTCGTCTTTTAACGCCATCCCTCTTCGTCACGCCCCGGCTCGGGCGAAGGCCGTCGCTTTTCCAGGCGCGTGCCCAACCAATTAAACGCCCCATCTCGACGCGAATCTATTGATGCAAAAGAATTTGCAAAATTTAAACCCGGTTAAAATAAATCATTGAAAATAAAGCGGTTGACAATCTCACGGCCTTCGGTTAATCTCCCGCCGAACTGAGGCTTCATCCCGCGGGCTAAGCTTTAGTCGCCTGTCTTTGGGTTCCCCTGAACACCACTTCACAAGCGAAGGAGAAGACAGGGCAGTTGTCTGTTCGCACATTGGCGGGTGCTCGACTTGAGCATCCTGTATCAATCTTCTTACCAAAGTTATGGAGGTTACAGTGAAAAGGTCACATCTCTCCCCGGTGACATCTCTGCTGGTGTCACTTTCCTTCGTCGTGGGCATTCTGGTCGTTGACCTCACGAAAGCTCGCATCATCCCCGCAGCTGAGGCGCAGGCGCGTTCTCATTCGGCGGGCGCAGGCATCACTTCTTTCACCGTGGTGAGCGCCACGGTCAAGGGCAGCAGGATCATCGCGCGGGGCGTCGTCGTCAACGGCGTCGCCACGGACGCCGTTTTCAGCAGCACGGTCGCATTCGTCAACGGCATCGCCGTGTCCGGCGGAATAAGTGCCGACGGCGTGATCGTGAGCGGCGACACCCCTACGGGTCAGGACGGCGTAATCGTCAGCGGTGATGCCCCGACAGGCCGGGACGGCGTGATCGTGAGCGGCGATGCTCCGACAGGCCGGGACGGTGTGATCGTCAGCGGCGATATAACGGCGCGTCCTGATGGCGTGATCGTGAGTGGTGACGCACCGACAGGCCGGGACGGCGTAATCGTGAGCGGCGACACTCCTACGAGCCAGGACGGCGTGATCGTGAGCGGCGACACCCCCACGGGTCAGGACGGCGTAATCGTGAGCGGCGATGTCGCGTCGTCGGGCCGGCTGCAAATCACGGGCGGCGTCCTCGAAGGCGACAACGTGCGAGTCGTAAACGGCGTCATCCGCGGTAGAAATCTGAGGGTCGTGGGCGCGGTCGTCAGCGGCAAACGGCTCAGAATATCGGGGGCCACTTTCGCGGCAAACGCGCACTGAGTCGGGCGACGACACAGGAGTCGCCAGCACTCTCCCCGGCAACTCCCGACCGAAGGGCGGCGGCTTCAAGGCTCGCCGCCCTTCGGTATTTTTATTGCGCCCGTCGTCGGCTGGCGGCGCGGGGCGTTCACGTCTCGAACGTGCGGCGCGGGCGATTGTCCTTCCAACGGTTTGAGACTATGATGTGACTCCGCCCCGTCTCACCTCACCCGTTTGGCCGGACTGTATCCAAACGTAGCCGGCAGGCTACAGTGCGTCTCGGTCGCTCCGGGTCATGGATAAGAAGCGCGTCCTCTCATACTACATCTGGTTCGTCATCGTCGCGGGCGCGGCGGTCATCGCCTACTGCGCTTTGCACGTGCCGGTCGCCCGGCTCGACTTGAGGCTCGCCGTGCTGGCCCTGCTGACGATCTTCTTCAGCGCGCGCTTCGCCATCAGCATCCCGAATTACAGCGGCCACCTCACCATCTTCGACACCTTCATCTTTCTCATCATACTCTTTTACGGGCGCGAGGCGGCGGTCTTCGTGGCCTCCGCCGAGGCCGTTTATACCTCTTTCCCATACCGCCAGAAGCCGCGCGCCGTCGCCTTCAACGGTGCGGTCTTGGGGATTTCGACCTTCCTTTCGGCCACTGCCGTGCGGCTGCTCTTCGGCGACGTGAGGGAGTTGCCGCGGACAGACAACCTGCGCGTCTTCCTCGCGGCGGTCTGCATCATGGCTATCGTGCAGTACGTGTCGAACTCCGGCCTCGCGGCCATCTTCACGGCGCTGCGCCGGGATCAGGGCGTCGGCCACACGTGGAGCAAGTATTACCTCTGGTCTTCGATCACGTATCTCGCGGGGGCTTCCGCCGCGGGGCTGGTCGCGCGTCTCGTGCAGTTCGACTTCTACTACATCCTGCTGGCGACGCCGATTGTCTTCATCATCTACCTGACCTACAAGACCTACCTGAAGAACGTCGAGACCTCTGCGGCGCAGGCCGAGCAGGCCGAGCGCGAGCGCATGCGCGAGCACTACGCGCAGATCGAGAAGCTCTCGGCGCTAGGCGAGTTGGCGTCGGGCGTGGCGCACAACTTCAACAACACGCTGACGGGCATTCTCGCACGCGCGCAGCTCCTGCTCGACGTGACAGACCTGCGGGAGGTCGGGCGCGGCCTGGGCATCATCATCCAGACGGCGGAGGACGGTGCGAAGACCGTCAAGCGCATACAGGACTTCGCGCGCCAGCGTCGCGACCAGGACTTCGTGCCCATTGACGTTGACCAGTTGATGCTCGAAGTCGCCGAGATCACGCGCCCGCGCTGGAAGGATCGCGCCGAGGCCGAGAACGTCCACATCAAGCTCGTCCGGCAGATCGGCTCGAACGCCGTCATCATGGGCGACGCGGGCGAGTTGCGCGAGGTCTTGGTCAACATGGTCTTCAACGCCGTGGACGCCATGCCGCAGGGCGGCACGCTCACGCTCTCGACGAACGAGGCGGGCGAAGAGGCGGAAATCCGCGTCTCCGACACGGGCACGGGGATGACCGAGGAGGTGCGCGCGAAGGTCTTCGATCCGTTCTTCACGACGAAGGGCAAGGCCGGCATGGGCCTCGGACTGTCGGTTTCTTACGGCATCATCCGTCGCCACGAGGGCACGGTCGAGGTCGAGTCGGAGGTGGGGCGCGGCACGACCTTCCGCGTGAGGTTCCCGAAGGTGGGCGCGGCGATGCTCCCGGCGAAGGCCGCCGCGCCGCAAGCCCAGCCCATGCATGGCGCAGGGAGCTTGCGGATTTTAGTCGTTGACGACGAGGACTACGTGCGCGAGCTTCTGGCGGACATACTCGAACGCGAGGGCTGCGAGATCACGCTCGCCGCCGAGGGGCGCGAGGCGCTGCGGCTCTACGATGCGGGGGAGTTCGATGCCGTCTTCACCGATGTCGGCTTGCCGGGCATGAGCGGGTGGGAGCTGGCGCGCGCCGTGCGCGAGCGCGACGCGGAGGTGGCGCTGGCGGTCATCACGGGCTGGGGCGACGAGGTCAGCCACGAGGAGCAGGCCGCCGCGCAGGCCGATTGGATCATCCCCAAGCCCTTCACCGTCGAGCGCATCACAGACCTCGTCAACGAAGTCTCGAACCGCCGGTCGAGCCACAACCGCCTCTACGCCATGCGCGATGCGGGCGACTGAAACTCTCCGCACTCTTGCGCCAGCTAAAAAGCAGATCACACTCGCCGCGGATGAAGAAACCCTGACTTTTCTCCGCCGCGGCTTGTCTCGTCCGCGCGCTCGCAGTAAGCTGGGCGGCAAAGCGATTCCACAACTCAGAAGGAGGAAGGGCATGCCAGATAACGTTCAGCCCGTCAGGGGCGAGGAGCAGGAACTGTCTTCATCGGGACTTTTACTCTCGGTCGAGCCTTTGCCGGGCACGACGAACTACAAGCTGAGCGCTGACGACTCGACGGACAAGGGCGACTCGACGGACAAAAGCGATTCGACGGACGTTGCGGGCGGGGACAGCGACTCGACGGACGCCTCGGACTCTGACGGCTCAGACACGCTCGGCGACACGGACACGACGGACAAGGGCGAGTCGGACGCCGATGGCACGGACGTGTCGGACGCCGATGGAACCGACACGGGCCTCGACGCCGATGGGATGGATCCGCTCGGCATCGCGACCGAACACGACACGACCGACAAAAGGGACGCGGACGGCACGGACTCGAAATGACTGTCGGCACGCGCGCAGTAGCTCCGGGCCTCGAAAGCCTGGCGCGCATCTTAGAGCCTTGCGCCCCGGAGGAGTTCCTCGCATCCTCTTGGGGCGTCCGCTTCTTGCACGTGCGCGGGCGCGCGGGGAAGTTCGCGCGGCTGATGCCGTGGGAGCGTCTGAACGAAATACTCCGCCGCCACCGGCTCGACTTCCCACGCCTGCGACTCGTGCAGGACGGCAGTCCAGCGCCGGTCTCTTCCTATCTCAGGCACGTCGCGGGCGCTCGCGGCAGGACGAGCATCCCGCGCCTCAAGACCGCTGAACTCAACAGACAACTGCGCGACGGCGCGACGCTTGTGCTCGACGCCGTTGACGAGCTGCACGCGCCAATCGAAGAGCTGGCCGAAAGTCTTGAGCTGCTCTTCCGCGAGCACGTGCAGGTCAACCTCTACGCGGGCTGGCAGACCTCGCGCGGTTTCGACCTGCACTGGGACGACCACGACGTTTTCATCCTCCAGGTGACGGGCCGGAAGCGTTGGAGCGTCTACGGTATGACCCGCCCTTTCCCGCTCGTCGCCGACGTTGAGCGCGCTGAGAAGCCTGCGGGCGAACCCTTGTGGGAAGGGACGCTCGAAGACGGCGACCTGCTATACATCCCGCGCGGCTGGTGGCACGTCGCCGAAGCCCTGGCCGAGCCGACGATGCACCTGACGGTAGGCGTGCACAACCGCACCGGCCTCGACCTGCTCCGCTGGCTCGCCGAGCGTATGCGCACGAGCGAGACGTTTCGCCGCGACCTGCCGCGCTTGTCTTCAGCCACCGCGCGCGCCGCGCACGCCGAGCGTCTGCGCGAAGAGTTGTTCGCGCAGTTCGACGCATCACTCCTCGAACGCTTCTTCGCGGAACTCGACGCGCGGGCCGACTCGCGCGCGCGCCTCAACCTGCCCTGGGACGCGACGCCGCAGATGCTTCCCCGTTCAAGTCGCGCGCTCGTGCGCCTCGTCGCGCCGCGGCCACTCGTGTTCGAGGAGGCGGGCGGCGCGGTCGAGTTCGACGCCTTGAAGAATCGCTGGCGGTTCGACGCGTCGGCGCTCGCCGTCCTGCGCCCGCTCGCGGCGCAGCGCGTGTGCACGGTCGCGGAGTTGTGCGAGGGCGCGCGCGGCCAGTTAGACGAGCGGACGGTGCGCGCCTTCATCCGCGAGTTGCTGACGCACGGGCTTGTGACGGTGGGCGACGGCGACGAAGGGTGAGGAGCGTTGGCCGAAGTGTCTCGTTTCTACTGCTCCGAACTATCGCGCCGCGCCGACGAGGAGACTTCCGGCACGGCCTCTGTGGGCACGGTGTGGCTGCTGCTTGAATACCCGCACGGCTGGGGTCGTGACGCGCTCGAAGACAGCGCGCTCTCGGCGGAGGTCAAAGACTTCTTCGGCGACACGCTCGCGCGCATACGGCACTCGCGCCTGCTCTTAATCAAGACCGACCGCGGGCGACGCGAAGCACGCATGAACCTCTTCGTCGTCCGCAGCCGCGAGCGCGCGCCCTTCGTCGTGCGCTTCCCGTTAGAGAAGTACGACGACGTGACCGCGTTTGATTTCGCCGCGGTCGCCGCGGGCGCAGACCTTCAGGGCGGAGTCGTCACGCGCGACCCGCTCTTCCTCGTCTGCACGCACGGCAGGCGCGACAAGTGCTGCGCCAAGTTCGGCATCTCACTCTACAACTCTCTGCGCGAGGCGGCAGGCGAGACGGTCTGGCAGTCGTCGCACGTCGGCGGCGACCGCTTCGCGGCGAACCTGGTGTGCTTCCCGCACGGACTCTTCTACGCGCACATGGATGAAGGGGCGGGCCGCCGCATCGTCGGCGAATACCGGGAGGGTCGTCTGGTTCCCGGCAAGTTCCGCGGGCGCGCGTGTTACTCGCGCCACGTGCAGGCCGCGGAGTCGTTCGTGCGCGCGGAGTCGGGCGTCGTCGGCGTCGAGGCGCTGCGCTTTGAGTCCTCTGCGCGCGAGGGCTTGGAGAGCTGGCGCGTCCGCTTCGCCGAGGGCGCGTCAGGGCGCGTGCACGAAGCGCACGTGACGAGCCGCCTGTCGGAGTTCCGCAACTTCATCACCTGCCACGCGATGGATGAGAGGCGCGTCCCGCAGTTCCACCTCGAAGACTACCGCATCCGGGACGGGGAGTAAGTCGCGCGCGTCCGAGACGGACGACTGGCGCGCGCGCGGGCTGATCTCAGACTTTGAGACCCACCCACGCGCGGCAATCGTCCGTCTCGGACGCCTTGCCGGAGAGGTCGCGTTCAAATTTCAACTCGCCTGCCCAAAATCAGGAGCGTGAACGAGCCGGGCACGATGCTCGGTCGCGGTCGCGGACGTTCGGGCGTCGGCGCGGGCAGCGGGCCGAACTCGGCGGTGACGAGGAAGACGCGGTGCGTCTTCGGGTCGAGCGTCATCGTGCGCGCGCCCTTCTGCGTCGGGGCGTTCTCGACGACCGTGAACTTGTCGGGCGAGTCTTCGTGGACGACCGTCAGCGTAGCGTCGCCGCCGTTCGAGCTGAAGGCCAGTCCCGTCTCCGGGTCGAAGCCGTTGGCGTCAACGCCCGCGCCAATCGGCACGGTCGTTAGCACCTTGCCGCTGTCTGCGTCAACGACGGCCATCACCTTGTTGGAGCAGCCGGAGAAGAGCCTGTGGTGCTTCCTGTCAATCGCCATCCCCGAAGGCTCCTCGCACGGCGCGAGCGGCCAGGTGTTCACGACGCCGAGCTTCTGGGAGTCAACTTCGACGATGGTGCTCTTGTCTTCGAGGTTGACGAAGACGTGCCCGCGCTCGTCTGCGGTGGCGAACTCCGGCTTCCCGCCGAGCGAAACGGTGCCCGCGACCGAGTCCGTTTTGGCGTCAATCGCCGTCGCGTCGCCGGACGCGCCGTTCATCGTGAAGACGCGCTTGGACGAAGGGTCGTAGATGATCGCGTCCGGGTTCTTGCCGACGGGAACCTGCTTCAAGACCTTGAGCGTCTTGAGGTCAAAGACCGTGACGTTCGAGGTGCGACCGTTGCTCGTGTAGCCCTTGCCGAACTCATCGGCGAGCGCGATGCCGTGTACGCCCTGCGTGTCGGGGATGTCGCCGACGACCGCGCCGGAGTCTGCGTTCACGACCATCACGTGCGTCCCGCGCGAGATGAAGAGGCGGTTGCCCTTCGCGTCAAAAGTCAGGTAGTCCCAGCCGCCCTCGCCGCCGAGCTTCAACTGCTTGATTACGTGGTAGCCCGACTTCGGCTGCGCGTGCAGGGCCACGCTCGAAAAGAGAAGAAGCAGGCAGACGAACAGATTGCGCCGACTAAGTAGCTTCATCATAGACCTCCCGGAGAAGTTGAGTTTGAAACGTGCGCCGCCCGTCTCGCGTCGAGAGCAGGAGGGCGGCAGGTTAAACCGGCCCGCGCCGATGAGAAATTAACGCAGCCGCTCGCGGCTCAGCATCGCGTAGACGGTCGGCGTCACGACGAGCGAGAGCAGGAGCGCTACGCCCAGGCCGCCGATGACGGCGATGGCGAGCGGCTGCAAAAGCTCCGCGCCCGCGCCGAGCGCGAGGGCGAGCGGGAGCATGCCGAGGATAGCTGCGAGCGAAGTCATGAGCACGGGCCGGAAGCGCCTGCGCCCCGAACGCATCAACGCCTCGCGCAAAGTGTCGCCCGCGGCGAGGTGGTCTTCCACGGCGTCGAGCATCAGGATGCCGTTCTTGGCGACGATGCCGACGACCATAATCATGCCCATCAACGAGACGACGTTGAGCGTCGTGTTCGTGACGTAGAGTCCGAGCAGCACGCCGCCCAGAGCGAGCACCGCGCCCGCCACAATCGAGACCGGGTGCGAGAACGAGCGGAACTCGATGAGGAGCGTGATGAAGACGAGCACGATGGCGAGGAAGAGAGAGAGCATCAGCTCGCGAAAAGAGGATTGCTGCTCCTGATACAGCCCACCGTACTCGACGGTCATCCCCGGCGGGAACTTCACGTCCTTTGAGAGCCGCGACTGAATCTGTGAGATGGCCGTGCCTA
>DATARW010000071.1:0-161860 GCA_036263975.1 Pyrinomonadaceae bacterium | reverse complement strand
CCGACGCGCTTCGAGCGCTTCGTCCTGAACCTGCATCCGAACTTCGGCGCGCTCCTCGCCTCTTACTTCAACCTCCCGGCGGAGCTACGCATACGCACACAGCATCACCACGAGCGTTGGGACGGTCGCGGCTATCCGCACCGGCTCGGCGGCGAAGACATTCCGCTGATGGCGCGCGTCGTCCAGGTGGCCGACTCCTTCGACGCGATGGTCACGCGCCGCGCCTACAACTCGCCGCGCCCGCGTGAGGAGGCGCTCATGGAGCTACGCCGCGAGGCGGGCGGCCAATTCGATCCCCGCATGATCGAGGCTTTCCTCGACACATTCTCTGAAAACTGGTGAGTGTTATGAACACCTGGATGCGACACCGCATCGAGCGTTCCCGCGCGCGCTGTGAGAAGGGTGCGAAGAACTGCAAATCCGACGAGCCGCGGGAAGCGAAAGCACAATCGAACAAACAGGCCGGGCCGTCACGAAACACAGCCCGCTAGCGCAAGGAGCGCCGGAGCATCGGCCCGCGCCTCTGTAAGTCACTACCCTCATCACTCCTTCAAAAATCCAGACGCAGGCCGACCCGCATCGTCCGCGGCCTCAGCGTGTGCGTGGGAACAAGGAAGGTGTCGGCGAAAGCCTGACGCTGCTCGTCGGTCGCGTCGGGGCGGAGCGCGTTGAAGTTTATGAACTCCGCCCCGAAGGTGAAGACCGTCTTGTTGAGCACGTTGTCAATCTCGACGGTGGGACGCAGGCGCGTGTGCTCGGTCAGGCGGAACTCGCGGGCGAGGTTGAGGTCGAAGGTGAAGAAGGCGGGGCCGCGCCCGGCGTTGCGCGGCAGGTCGCCGGTCTGCCCGATGAGCGGGAGGCGCAGGGCGTCGAGCAGGCGCGGGTCGAGCGCGTCGCCGGGACGACGCCAGCGGAGCAGGCCGGGGTCGCCCGCGAAGAACGGTCGGTCGTTGCTTACGTCGTCGAGGTTGCGGTCAATGCCGCCGACGCTCAGGTTGAACGGCGCACCCGACGCCAGACGAAGAATCGAAGCGAGGCGCAGCCGCCCGAAGGCGCGCGGCGCGTCGAGCGTTGCGGAGAGGACGAAGCGGTGGCGGCGGTCGAGGAGGCTCGGTGCGCGCTCCGAGCGGAAGTCGCCGACGCGCAGTGCGCTCGAAGTGTTCACGACGCCGTCGTCAAACAGGCGCGCGAGCGTGTAGGCCGCGCGCAACGAGCCGCCCGCACGGCCCTTGCCGCGCGCGAAACCGCGCCGCGCCTCGACGGTCAGCGCGTGGTAGAAGCTGTTGCCGACGGAGGCGAGCTGCTCGACCTGCACGCGCGAAGGGTCGGGCCGAAGGGGCTGGAGCGCGGCCAGCGCCGCGTCGAGCGCGGAGGTCGAGTTGACGCTCGCCAGATTAAAGACGGAGACGGGCAGGCCGAACTCGACAACGCGCGTGATCGCGTCGGACGCAGGCGGCGCGAGGGTGAAGCGGACGAGTTCGCCCGCGGCGCTCGCGTTGTAGACGGGGCGCGCGCCCGACGAGTCGCGGAAGTTTGCGAAGTCGCGGGAGAGAAGGTACTCGCTGAAGTCTTTGAAACCCTGCGGCAGGCGCGGCGCGTTCGAGTTGAACTCACGCCAGAGGTGTAGTCCGCGGTTGAAGGTGTAGTTCGCCTCGAAGACGAAGCCGCGGCCAAGCTCGCGCTCGAAGCCGAGGTTGAACTGGTAGCTTTCAGGAATGCGTAAAGTCGGGTCGAGACGACGCGAGAAGCCGGTCTGCCGCGCGCCGAACTCGCGGACGAGCGGCGAGTCGGCGGCGAGCGTGTTTGGAAAGTGCAGGTTCGCGGCGATGAAGGCGCGACGCTGAGAAGTCGGCAGATTGTCCGTGTCGAACTCGATCACATTTTGGCCGAGCGTGAAGTCGTCAACGGTGCGAAGCAGGACTCGGTTATAGAAGATGCCTGCGCCCGCGCGCAGGACGGTCTTGCCCGTGCCGAAGGGATCGAAGGCGAGCGCGAGACGCGGGCCGAAATTGTTTCCGTCTCTGATGACGCTCTCGTTCTCGTACCGCAGGCCCGCCGCGAGTGTGAGGTTCGGGCGCACGCGCCATTCGTCCTGAAGGAACAGGCCGACGTACAGATTCTTCTGCACAGACTCGGTGTTGAAGCGTCGGCGAAAGCGCGAGGGCGCGGAGGCTAAGAAGTCGCCCGCGCTCGTGAAGCTGTAGGTTCCGGTCGCGTCCTCCAGATCAAAGAAGGTGGAGCGGACGTGTTGGAAGTCGCCGCCGAGTTTCAGGGAGTGCGCGCCGCTGAGGACGGTCAGCGTGTCCTGAATCTGGAAGCGCGACTCGGCGCGTTCGGTCGCGCCGCTCGTCGAGGAGCCTGCGACGAGTGTGCCGGAGCGGTCGGCGGGGTCGTTTGCGTCGAGAGGGTCGTTGATCGTGATGAGCACGACCGGGCCGTCCGTCGGCGCGCGCAACGCGGGCCGCAGGCGCGACGCCTGAAGGCGAAGCTGGTTGACGAGGGTCGGCGAGAAGACGAGGTTGTCCGAGTAGGCCAGAGCGTCGGTGTTGCGCTCGCGCCCTTGCAGGCTCTCGGCGAGGCGCAGGCCGCCGCCGAACTGGCGCTGGTTCTTCGAGCGTCCGAGTTGAAAGAGGAAGGTTCCGTTGTGCGTCTGCGTAAAGTTGTGGTCGAGGCGCGCGGTGAGTGTGTGCGCGCGGAGCGGCGTGGAGACGCGCTCGACGAATGGCGCAAGTTCGGCGGGCGCAGAGGGCGGCGTGGCCGCAGGCTCGAAGCGCCGACCGGCGAGCGTCGTCGGGCGCGGCAGAGGGAACGAAGCGTTCTGCGCGACGGGCACGAGCGCGTCAATCAGGGTCGAGTCGAGCACGGAGTCGTGCTCGTAGGCGACGAAGAAGAAAGTCCTGCCGTGGCCGTCGTCACCGTTCGGCCCGAAGAAGCCCTCCGGCAAGACGAGCGGCCCGCCGAGTGTGAAGCCGGGATTGTGCTCCTGAAGCTGCAGACGCTTGAGGCCGCGCCGGTTGTTGTTCCAGCTATTCGCATTCAAGCTTTCATCCTTGAAGAAGTAGAAGAGGCGACCGCGGAGCGCGTCCGCGCCGCCGCGCGTGCGAAGGTTGACGCGACCGCCGGAGGCGCGACCGTACTCGGCGGAGAATTGGTTGGTGATGACCTGCACCTCGGCGACGGCCTCGACGGAGGGCTGGAAACGCTCGCGTGCGGCGCGGTCGTCGTTGTCGTCGAGGCCGTCAATCGTGATGTTGTTCGAGTAGGCCGGGCCGCCCGCGAGCGCGACGACGCCGGCCTCTTCCGGCGTCGTCGCCGACGACTGGACGGAGACGCGCCCGCGCGGGTCGCGGTCTTCGGCCACGTCGCGCGTCGAAAGAGGCTCTTCCGTCACGCCGCCGAGCGTGAAGACGAAGTCGAGCGGCGAGCGCGTGGCGACAGGCAGGCGCTCCAGCTCTTCGCGCGTGAGCGTGCCGCCGACCACGGTGCGCGTCGTGTCCACGGGGGGCGCTGCACGCTCGCTCAAGACCGTCTGCTCGGCGACGAGCGCGGCGGGCCGCAGCGTGAAGTCGAGCCGCACGCTGCGGCCCGCGACAATCACGATTCCCTTCCTCTCCTCCGCGGCGAAGCCCGCGCGCTCGACGCGCAACGCGTACTCGCCCGGCGGCAGCTCCACGAGACGGTAACGCCCGCCGCCGTCGGTCGAGACCGTGCGCGCGACCTTCGTTTCGAGCAGCGTCGCGGTCACGCGCGCGCCCGGAACAACCGCGCCGTTCTGGTCTGCGACTGTGCCGCCGAAGGAAACACCGTCGAGGTCTTGCGCGCGCGCGAAGGCGCGGCACGCAAGGAGGAGGACGAGCATGAGATAGATGCTGAAGAGGACGAGGGGCTTCGCGCCGGAGCGTGAGGCGAGACGGTTCATCTGTTTTGTCTCCTGAGAGCGCGGCGGCTTGCGCGCCTGCGCGCAGCAGGCTGTGGGTGGGGAGCCGCCGCGCGGAAGAAGTCTCGAACGAGTCCCGCTCCGCCTGACTCGTTCGAGTCCGGGCTAACGGTACGGACGCCTCTCGACGAGACAAGAAGAGCGAGAAATCTTTGTCGTTTGGGTGGGTGGGCGCGGACTTTATCACCGGCGGCGACGGGGCGCAAGACTTTTTTCAGCGGCGAGGCGGCGAGTAGCGACGAGGCGACGCGTAGTGTTGAGGCGGCAACGGCGAGGCGGCGTCGCTTGCCGCGCGGCTCAGCCTTGAGCCATCATGCGCTCGACTTCGAGAGTCATCCGCAGGCGCGTGAAGGCTTCGAGGGCTTCGCGCCAGAGTTCCTGGCCGCGGGCCGGGTCGCCGTGCGAGAGTTCATGGTGTGCCCAGTCGCGCAGCGTGCGCGCGCGCTCGGCCTCCATCTGGATGCGCGTGAAGATTTCGAGGCTCTGGTTGAAACAGGCGGCGGCATCGCGCGTCTCGCCGTTGACGGCGATGGGCGCTTTGAGCCGCGAGGCGACGAGGCCGAGGACTCGCCAAGCCTCGGCGAGGTGCTCCTGATTCTCGATGCCGCCGCCGAGTTCGAGCGCGTGCAGGGCGGAGACGCGCGCCTCTTCGAGCCTCCCCTGCCCAAGCAGCGCCTCGGCCAGGAAGCGATGGTTTTCGGAGACGCCGACGTAGCCCGCGGCGGTCGCCAGCTCGATTGTCCGGCGGAGGTCTGACTCGGCGGCGTCGTACTCGCCTAAGCCCACACGCGCGCTGCCGAGGTTGCTGAGGTAGAGAATCTCGCCGACGTGGTTGCCGATCTCGCGCGCGATTGAGAGCGCCTCCTGATAGCGCGAGAAGGCCGCCGCGTAGTCGCCGCGCAGCCGCGCCGTCTCGCCGAGGCTGTTGAGGAGATTGCCGACCGAGCGCCGGTCGCCCAACTCGCGGTAGGTCGCCAGCGCCTGCCCCTTGAACTCCTCGGCCTGCTCGAAGCGACCGAGCGCGTGATAGGCCATGCCGAGCGACTTCGAGCTGTCGGCGCGCACGCGTCGGCCTTCGTCGCCCAGATCGTTCGAGAGCGTGAGCGCGCGGTCGGCCAGCATCAGCGCGGCCCGCACATCGCCGAGGCGCGTGCTTGCCTGGCTCTGCAAGCTCAGCGCGCGCGCAAGCTCCGTTAAAGAGGTCACGCCCTTACCGGCCTCGCGCGCAAGCTGTTCGCCGCGCCGCGCGCTCTCTAAAGCCGCGCGGTTGTCGCCCTGACTGCTCTGCGCGAGCGCGATCTCGTTCCAGGCGCGCGCCTGCGCCGCCGCGTGCCCCAGCTCCTGCGCCGCCCCGCGCATCGCGTGATAAGCCTCGACCGCCGCGGCGTAGCGCGCCTGCACGCGCAAGACTTCGCCCAAGCCTTCGCACCACTCGGCGCGTAGCGTGCGACGCGCCAGCGCCTCCGACTCTTCGTCGGCGGCGGGCGCGCGGGCGAGGAAGTCGAGCGCCTTGCGGTAGTATTTGATGGCCGTCTCCGGCGCATAGGTCTCGCGCGCCTGACGCCCTGCGCGCCCGTACCACTCCGCCGCCGGCTCGAACTCCTGCGCGCGCTCGTAGTGCTCGGCGACCAGGCCCGCGCACTCGCCCGCGCGCCCGCCGCTCTGCCACGCCAGCCACTCGGCGGCGCGGCGGTGATACTCTCTCCGCTCGCGCTTCAGCACGCTCTCGTAGGTCACGTCGCGCAGGAGCGCGTGCTTGAAGATGTACTCGCACGCGCCCGCGAAGGCTGAAGCCTCGCGCCGGTAGATCAACTCCTTGCGGCGGTGCGATTCGAGCGCCGTGCCGACCGCCTCGCCGCCGCCCGCGGGTATGCCCGCCGAGATGAACGACTCGGCGGAGGTCTCGCGGCGGATCACGCCCGTCGTTCGCGCGCCGAGGTGCTCGACCGCGCCGTCCCAGAAGATGCGCCCGATGATGGAGGCTCGTTGCAGGACGGACTTCTCGTCCGGCGTCAGACGGTCGAGACGCGCTTGCAGCACGCCCGTCAGCGTCGCCGGGACGCGCACTTCGCCGAGCCGGCTCGCGTCCACGCTCCACACCTCCGCGCCCGTCACGATCACCTTCTGGTCAATGAACATCTTGATGAGTTCTTCGACGTAGAAGGGGTTGCCCTCGGCCCCTGCGACGACCACGTCGCGCAGGCCCGCGGGCACGTCGCGCGCGCGGCGCAGTATCTCCTCGACGAGCTGGCGGCTCTCCTTCTTCGAGAGCGGCTGCAAGTGCAGACGCTCGTGACGCTCGCGCCCCTCGCCCCAGGCGGGCCGGCGCTCCAGCAGGCCGGGTCGCGCAAGGCACAGGAGCATCAGGGGGGCGGCGGCGCACTCGCGCGCGAGGTAGTCAATGAAGTCGAGCGAGCCGTCGTCGGCCCAGTGCAGGTCGTCGAGGTAGAGGACGACGGGGTAGTCGCGCGCGATGTCGGCGAAGAACTGCCCGGCGTAGCGGAAGGCGCGGTCGTGCATCTGGCGCGCGTCGTCGCGGATGCCCGAAAGATACCGGCTCGCGGAGTAGTCGAAGCCGATGAGTTGTCCGATGAAGTGCGCGCGCATCCGCACCTCTTCGGCGGGCGTGTCTTTGCACATGGCGAGCATGCCGCGCTCCAGCTTCTCGCGCGCCACTTCCGGCGGGTCGCTGTCCTGTATCTCGAAGCGGAACGAGAACACGTCGCGCACCAAAGCGTAAGGCAGCCCCTCGGTCGCCTCGCCCGCCCGCCCGTTGAAGACGTACCAGGTGTCGGGCAGAAGCTCGACCCAGTTGCTGAACTCGTAAAGCAGACGCGACTTGCCCAGTCCGGCGTCGCCCAGGACGGTGACGACGTGCAGCTCGCGCTCCTCGAAGACCGTCTCCAGCGTATCGGTCAGGCGGCGCAGCTCGCCCTTGCGACCGATCATGCGCGTCTCGACGCCCTCCACCCCGCGCGTCTGCACGCGGAAGGCGCGCGGCTTGGCGCGCTTGACGCGATAGAACTGCACAGGCTTTGTGCGCCCGCCCGCGTCGAGGGTTTCCGGCGGATGGACGCTGAAGACGCCGCGCACGTGCCGGTATGTGTCGTGCGAGACGAGGACTGCGCCGATTGGCGCGGCGTGCAGCAGACGGCTCGCCAGCCGCACGGGGTCGCCGTTGACCGTGAACTCGCCCGTCGCGCCGACCTCGCCCAGCAGCACGAGGCCCGTGCTCACGGCGACGCGCATGAGTGGCGCGGGGCCTGCCTCCTCGCCCACGCCGAGGACGCGCGGCGCGTTCTCCGAGACGAAGGCGGCGACCGCCGACTGCATCTCCAGCGCCGCGCGCACGGCGCGTTCAGGGTCGCCCTCGTGCACCCCGCGCGCCCCCCACAGCGCGACGAGCGTGTCGCCGATGTGCTTATCCACCACGCCGCCGTGCTCGACGACGACGCCGTCAACGAGCGGCCACAGCGCGCCCATCAACTCGCCCACGTCTTCGGCGTCCGCGCCTTCCGTCAGCGTCGCAAGTCCGGCGAAGTCCGCGAAGAGGACGGTCAACTGCCGCCGCTGCTCGGTCGTCGTCTGCTGCCCTGACGGTCGTGCGGCGGGCCGCTTCGGCGTTGGAGGAGCGGGCGGCGGCGGTTGGGCGGGGCGCGAGGCGTCGAGGCCGGCGCGTTCGTTGCGGATCGTCTGCGCGCTGAAGTCCATCTGCCGTCGAAGCTGGCGGAGGTCGTCGCGGAACTCTCTGGCCGAAGCGTAGCGCGCGTCTTTCCGCTTGGCGAGCGCGAGGCCGAGTATGCGCGTGAGCGCCTCCGCAGACTCGACGGCGAAATCGGAGAGTGGCGGCGGCTCTTCGTGGAGGATGGCGACGACGAGGTCGCCGAAGGTCTGCGCCTCGAACGGCACGCGCCCCGCGACCATCTCGTAGAGCACGACGCCGAGCGACCAGATGTCGGTACGCGCGTCCAGTTCGAGGCCGCGCACCTGTTCGGGCGACATGTAGGTTGACGTGCCGAGGATGACCCCGGCGGCGGTGTTCACCTGCACGTTCGTCGGCGCCTCGGTATCTACCGAGAGAGTCGGCGCGAGCCGCTTGGCGATGCCGAAGTCGAGCACCTTCACGTGACCCTCTTCGTCCACCATGATGTTTTCGGGCTTGATGTCGCGGTGGACGACACCGGCCTCGTGCGCCTTCGCCAGCGCGCCCGCGACCTGCGTGCAGATGTCGAGCGCCTCGCCCACGTCGAAGCGCCCTTCCGTGAGGCGCTCGCGCAAGGTGCGCCCCTCGACGAACTCCGTGACGATGAAGCGCCGCCCTTCGGACTCGCCGATCTCGTGGACGGTGATGATGTTCGGGTGATTGAGGACAGAGGCGGCGCGCGCCTCCAGCTCGAAGCGGCGCACGAGTTCCCCGTCGCGCGCGAAGTGTTCGGGCAGGAGCTTCAAAGCGACGCGCCGACCGAGCCGCGCGTCCTTAGCCAGATAGACCGTGCCCATCCCGCCCGCGCCGACCTTTTCGAGGATGCGGTACGAGCCGAGCGTCGTGCGACCGGGCACGACCTCGCCACGCGCCGACGCGCCCTGTTGCCCCGCGCCCTCCTCCGGCGCACTCGCCCCGGCGGACTCTTGCGCTTCGGACTGCATGCGGTTGGCGACGAGCGCTTCGACTTCGGCGCGGAGCGCGGCGTCGCCCGCACACGCCACGTCGAGATAGGCAGACCTCTCGGCAGGCGCTCTTTCAAACGCCGCCTTGAAGACTCTGTTGATCTGTTTACGTCGCTCAGGCGTCATCGCCCTTGCTCCACCCGGAGAGTTGTCATCGTTCAAAGTCGCCTGGGCTGCGGAAGTCCGGTCAAGCTTCAAACAGGCCCCCGCGGGCCGCGCACGTCAGCCGGACAGGCCCGACGGGAAGGGCGCATTGTAACACTCAAACGCGGCGCGCGCCCCGGCAATCTCGTATGGAAAATAATTGGTAGCGCACGACCGTAGACACACTGCCGCTTGACGCGACAGATGCCTTGATGAAGTTCGGAATGGCGTGACGGCGCTCAGTGCTGTCGCGTGGTGCGACGGCGCAGAAGGGTCGAGGCGCGCGACGTGGGGACGAGCGCGCCCGCTTCGGGCGGCGGCGGCTCAATCAGGTGCGAGAACTCTTCGGCGTGCGACTGGAGGTAGGAGAAGAAGCGCTCGAACTCGTGCTGCATGGCGTCCATCTTCTCGCGCATGTTGAGGATGATCTCGACGCCCGCGAGGTTCACGCCGAGGTCGCGCGTGAGCGAGAGAATGACTTCGAGTCGTTCGAGGTCTGCGTCCGTGTAGAGGCGCGTGTTTCCCTCCGAGCGTGAAGGCTTCAACAGCCCCTCGCGCTCGTAGAGCCTCAAGGTCTGCGGGTGAATCTCGTACTGCGTCGCCACCGCGCTGATCGTGTATGTGCCGCCCTTACGTCGCTTCATAGGATTTTTGATTTGCGATTTTCGATTTTTGATTTGAAGAGTGGGCAGCCGCGCGGTCTCCTTCAATCAAAAATCGAAAATCCCAAATCCCAAATTATTCGAGCCCCATCGCCACGCGCGGGTTCTCCGGGTTGAGCTGCGCGTAACGTTTCAAGAGTTCCTTGGTCTCCTCCGAAATCACTTTCGGGAGCGTGACCTGCACGTCAACGAACTGGTCGCCGCGCGCCTGCGGGTTGCGTAGACTGGGGACGCCGCGCTCGCGCAGGCGGAAGCGTTGGCCCGACTGCGTGCCGGGAGGGATACGCAACTGCGCCTTGCCCTCGACGGTCGGCACTTCGATGCGCGCACCGAGCGCGGCCTCCGAGACCGTGATCGGCACGGTCACGTAGATGTTGTCGCCCTTGCGCGTGAAGTGCTGGTGCTTGCCGACGTTCGTGATGATGTAGAGGTCGCCCGCGGGAGCGCCCATCCTTCCGCCCTCGCCCTTGCCCGGAACCCTCACGCGCGAGCCTGTGTCCACGCCCGCCGGAATCCTGACCTTCACCTGCTCGGTCTTCGGCACCACTCCCTTGCCGTTACAAAGGGCGCACGGCGGACGCCGTTTCCCTGCGCCGCCGCAGTCGGGGCACTCCTGCGCGAAGCGCATGCGCCCGCTCGCGCGCTGCACCTGGCCTGAGCCGTGGCAGGTCGGGCAGACGATGGGGTTGCCGCCCGTGTCACCCGCGCCGTTGCAGCGCGAACACTGCTCGGAGCGGTTGACCGTTATGTTCGTGGTCAGCCCCGTGACCGCCTCCTCGAAGGAGAGGGCGAGCGGCATCTCGATGTCGTCGCCCTTGCGCGGCATGGGCCGGGGCGGTTCCTTCTCTTGTTTGCCGCCGCCGAAGAGTTCGGAGAAGATGTCGCGGAAACTGGAGCCGCCGCCCCCGGAGGACGAGGCGGAGGTGTTGACGTTGCTCCAGTCGAAGCCCGCGAAGTCGAAGGGCACGCCGCCGCGCCCCGCGCCTTCACCGCCCGGAGTCGCGCCGCGCGCCGCCGCGTCGGCCAACTGCTCGGAGTACTGGCCGAAACGGTCGTAAACCTTCCGCTTCTTCGGGTCGGAGAGAACGTCGTGCGCCTCGGTGATCTGCTTGAAGCGCTCCTCCGCCGACTTGTCGCCCGGATTCACGTCCGGGTGGTGCTTGCGCGCAAGCCTGCGGTAAGCCTTCTTGATCTCCTCCGGCTTCGCGTCCCGCTTGACGCCCAGGGTTTGGTAGAAGTCTTCTTTCGCCATCGTGAAAAGGTTTTAGGTGTTGGGTTCTGGGTGCTCGGCACTCGTCGGACAGTATCCGGCCAGCCTAAACCTAGCACCCAGAACCCAACACCTAGCACCCGCCCTTACTTGTTCTCGTCAACGTCAACGTACTCGGCGTCTATCACGTTGTCTTCGCCGCCCGCCGCGGCAGTCCCGCCGGTCGAGCCGGTGGAAGCGCCCGCCGCGCTGGCCTGCTCGCCGCCCGCCGCGCCCGCCGCAGCCGTGCCCTGGTAGAGCGACTCGGCGAGCTTGTGCGAGGCGGTCTGGAGGTTCTCGAAGGCGCTGTTCATGCGCTCGACGCCGCCCTCTTCCAGAGCCTTCTTCGCGTCGGCGATGGCCGTCTCGATCTGCGCAGTGGTCGCGCCGTCGAGCTTCTCCTTGTTCTCCGAAGCGGTCTTCTCGATCTGATAGACGAGGCCGTCCAGACGGTTGCGCGTCTCGATCTCCTCGCGCTTCTTCACGTCTTCGCCCGCGTGCGACTCGGCCTCGCGCATCATCCGGTCAATCTCGTCCTTCGACAGGCCCGAAGACGAAGTGATCGTGATCTTCTGCTCGCGGCCCGTCCCCATATCTTTGGCCGAGACGTTGACGATGCCGTTTGCGTCAATGTCGAACGTCACCTCGACCTGCTGGATGCCGCGCGGCGCGTGCGGAATGCCGACGAGGTGAAACTTCCCCAACGTGCGGTTGTCCGAGGCCAGAGGTCGCTCGCCCTGAAGCACGTGCACCTCCACGCTCGTCTGGTTGTCCGAAGCGGTCGAGAATATCTCCGACTTGCGCGTCGGGATCGTCGTGTTGCGCGGGATGAGAATGGTGTTCACGCCGCCCAGCGTCTCGATGCCCAGGCTGAGGGGCGTCACGTCGAGCAGAAGGATGTCTGTCTTCTCGCCCGACAGCACGCCCGCCTGCACCGCCGCGCCGATGGCGACCACCTCGTCCGGGTTCACACTCTTGTTCGGCTCCTTGCCGAAGAAGCCTTTGACCATCTCCTGCACCTTCGGGATGCGCGTCGAGCCGCCGACAAGGACGACCTCGTCAATCTTCGACGCGTCCAGCCCTGCGTCCTTGATGGCCTGCTCGACGGGCGGCATCAGACGCTTCAGAATCGGGTCAATCAACTGCTCGAAGCGCGCGCGCGTCAGTTTCATCACGAGGTGCTTCGGGCCGGACTGGTCGGCGGTGATGAAGGGCAGGTTGATCTCGGTCTCCATCGTCGAGGAGAGTTCGATCTTCGCCTTCTCCGCCGCCTCCTTCAAACGCTGCAAAGCCATCTTGTCGTTCGAGAGGTCAATGCCCTGATCCTTCTTGAACTCCTCGATGATCCATTTAATCAAAGCCTCGTCTATGTCGTCGCCGCCGAGGTGTGTGTCGCCGTTTGTGGACTTCACTTCGACGACGCCCTCGCCGACTTCGAGGATGGAGATGTCGAAGGTGCCGCCGCCGAAGTCGAACACGGCGATGGTCTCGTCTTTTTTCTTGTCGAGTCCGTAGGCGAGCGCGGCGGCGGTCGGCTCGTTGACGATGCGCGCCACTTCGAGTCCGGCGATGCGCCCCGCGTCCTTCGTGGCTTGGCGCTGCGCATCGTTGAAGTAGGCGGGCACCGTGATGACGGCCTTGTCAACCTTCTGGCCGAGATAGTCTTCGGCCGCCTGCTTCAGCTTCTGAAGGATCATCGCGGAAATCTCCGGCGGCGACCACTCCTTGCCGCCCGCTTCGACCCTCACGTCGTTGCCGGTGGACTTCACCTTGTAGGGAACCTGCTTCTTCTCCTCCGAAACCTCGTCGAAGCGCCGGCCCATGAAACGCTTGATCGAGTAGACTGTGTTTTCGGGGTTGGTCACGGCCTGGCGCTTGGCGACCTGACCGACCAAGCGGTTGCCGTCCTTCGCGAAGGCGACGACCGAAGGCGTCGTGCGACCGCCCTCGGAATTGGTGATAACCGTCGGCTCGCCGCCTTCCATCACGGCCACAACGGAGTTGGTTGTGCCCAGGTCAATACCGATAATCTTGCTCATTGCTTTCTGCCTCTCCCAGATTTAATATCCGCCGCCCCGCCTCGGAATCCGACCCAAGAAAAGGGCTGCGGTGCCGCAGTTCGTCGCCTTCGGTCGCCGGCCCGCCCGTCCGGCTCAAACAAGTGCGCGCGGGTGCGGGCCGATAACTTGAATGCGTCACTAATATAATACCTGAGTCTTCCCTTGTCAACTTTTAGCAGCACCCGTCTCGGCCCGCGTTCCTCGCCTCAAGCTCATGTAAGCCAAAGGCTTAGCTGGCTCACTGAGTAGTCTCGCGTTGCTGGCGGTCTTCGTTCAGGAGCTTGGAGGCCCAGAAGACGTAGTGGACGCCGGAGACGACCGCGAAGGAGAAGACGGTTGTGTAGACGGTCGGGAGGTAGCCGCGCAAGGGCGGGAAGCTTGCGGCGAGGAGGATCAGCACGACGGCCAGAATCTGCACGGTCGTGTTCGCCTTGCCGAGCCAAGAGGGGCGGAAGGCGTGGAAGCCCGTGACGACGTTGATGGTGGCCGCCCCGACGACGATGAAGATGTCGCGGCTGATGACCGCCGCCGTGACCCAGAAGGGCACGGGCAGGTGACGCGGGTGCGGCTGGACGAGCGCCGATTGAGTCATGATCGAAGGCATAGAGAGGGTGATGAAGGTGGTGACGAGCAGGAGTTTGTCGGCGATGGGGTCGAGAATCTGGCCGAGCGTCGAATACTGGTTGAAGCGGCGCGCGAACAGCCCGTCGAGGCCGTCGGTTATCCCTGCGGCCACGAAGACGGAGAGCGCCCACACGAACTTCTGGTAGTAGAGCGCGCCCACGAAGACCGGGATCAGCGCCATGCGAATCACGGTCAGGACGTTCGGAATCGTGACGACTCTGGAAGCCATTTAAAAGTGATGAGTGACGAGTGGTGAGTGATGAGAAAGAGCCTGCTACTCATCACTCATCACCGTCACTCATCACTTCCGTTATTCCGCGCAGCGCAACGTCAGCAGCGTCACTTCGGGCAGGCAGCCGTAGCGCACCGGCAGGACGACCGTGCCCAGGCCGCGCGTGACGTAGATTTGTGTTTCGCCGCGTCGCGCAAGGCCGCGCAGGATGCGTCGGCGGACGCGGCCCGAGGCCGAGCGCTCGTTGCGCCAAGCGACCTGCCCGCCGTGCGTGTGGCCCGAAAGCACGAGGTCAACTCCGGCGCGCGCGGCGCGGCGCAGGATGATCGGGTTGTGCGCGAGCAGGAGTTTTAGCTCGTCCGAGCGCGAGCCGGCGAGCGCGAGCGGCAAATCTTCGAGTCCGACCATCGTGTCGTCCACGCCCGCGAGCCAGAAGGACGCGCCGCGGTCCTCGAAGCGCAGCCCCTCGTTGACGAGCACGCTGATGCCCTCGGCTCGGAAGAGGTCTGTGACGAGCGCGGCGTCAACCCAGTTGTCATGGTTGCCCAAGACGGCGTAGACGCTGCAACGCGCGCGCAGGCGTCCGAGCATCTCGGCGCAGGGCTGGACGTACCCGCGCTCGTGCGAGATGTAGTCGCCCGTGAGCGCGACGATGTCGGGCTGGAGGCTGTTCGACACCTCGATGGCACGCTCGATCTGCGCGCGACTGGTGAGGGGGCCGTGGTGTATGTCCGAGAGCTGGACGACCTTGAGTCCGTCCAACTCTCGCGGCAGGCGTTTTAATCCGACGGCGTGGCGCTCGACGGCGAGCTGGTAAGGCTCGGCGAAGGCTGCGCGCGCGATCTGGGCCAGGCCGGAAGCTATCGTGCGAAGGGGAGTCGTGCGCCTCTGGGCGACACGTCGCCGCTGTCTCCAACCGTTGATCGTATCCATCTTTTTTCGCTTTTTGGGATGAGTGCCCGAAAACTCGCGCGGGCCGTTATATTCCCTTCCACCCCGGCCCGCCCGTTCAAAGCCCGCGAATTATATTGACATGGGACTCCGGGCGCAAGGCCGGAGCGCCGTCCATTCGCCGACACTTCGGAGACATTTGGATTGCATAGCGATAACCTCCGCGTAGTTCAAAGGCCGACATTCAAAGGTGGACATTCAATCAAAGAGAGACTGCTCCACGGCGGTCGAAGCCTTCGACGCGCTCTTCGTTCCCTTCTGCTGCGAGGGGTGCTGCGCGAGGTGTTCGGCGTTGAGGCCGAGGTCGCGCAAGTGTGCGGCGAACTTCTTCGCGCCGTGCAGGGTGATGATTCTTTGCGCGCCGGAGTCGCGGGCGAGGCGGACGAGTTCGTCGAAGTCGGCGTGGTCGGAGAGCGGGAGCAGGAGGTCAACGCCGCGGTACATGTAAGCGGCGCGGCGGCTCACGGCCCAGCCCGTGAGCATGATTGTGTAGCGGCGAGGGATGTTGCGGATCATCGGCTGCTTGTGGCAACCGGGCGGCGCGACGAGCACGCGCCCGCGCAGGTGCTCGCGTTCGTAGTGCTCGTAAGGCCCGGAAAACTTCACGCCGCACTCGCGGTAAATCTCCGAGACGTTCCAGACCGAGCCGTGCAGGCTGACGCGGTAGCCGCGACGCAGCAGAAGCTCAAGCGCCTCCTGACTCTTGCCGAGCGCGTAGGCCAGCACGACGGGGACGCGTTCGTCGGAGAGCGCGCGGTCGCACGCGGCGTAGAGACGGTCGCAGGTCGCAACGTCGGGCGGGAAACGATAGGCGGGATCGCCGAAGGTTGACTCCATGACGAGCGTGTCGCAAGTGACGACCGCCGCCGCTTCAGCCGCGACGTTCGGCCTGAGCTTCACGTCGCCCGTGTAGACCAAACGCTCGCCGCTCGCTTCGACTAACACCTGCGCCGAGCCGAGACAGTGGCCCGCCGGGAACATCGTCAGCGCGTAGCGCCCGTAGTCGCGGCGCTCGCCGTAGCGCAGAGGCTCGACCTCCGCCTCGCCGCGGCGGTGCCGGAAGAGTCGGGCCGTTTCGGGCGTCGAGACGATGCGGCGATGCCCGGCGATGTGGTCGGAGTGCGCGTGCGAGATGATGCAGCGCTCGCGCGGCCCTTCGGCGTCGAACCACAAATCAAGGTCGGGCAGGTACAGCCCGCCTCTGTACTCGACTCTCAGCAACTCTCCGCCCCCTTCGCGCGCGCCGCGCCCAAGCGCCGCCGCCTTGCCCCGCGCTCTCGGCTTCGTTTATGTTCGGGAGTAGCAGGGATGATTATAGCAGCTAACGACGAGGGGCGCGGGGGTCGCAGGCGTGGGCGCGAGTCGCGGCGTCTGTGGCGCGCGGAGGTGTTCTACGCGGCGGCGCTCGCAGCCTTCGCGGTGTTCGCCGTGCTCGCGCACGCTTACGCGTACTTCGCCTGGGACTTGCGCGCGGCGCGCGCCGTCCAGTCGTTTGACTCGCCCGCCTGGGCCGCCTTCATGGACTGGGTTTCGTTCTTCGGCAATCGCTGGACGCCGGACGCCATCGCGGTCTTGACGGCGCTCGCCTTCTTCGCACGGCACCGGCGCAGCGAGGCCGCGGGTATCCTTTTGAGCACGGGCGGCGGCGCGGTCCTGAGCCACGCGTTTAAGGCGCTCGTCGCGCGACCGCGACCTTCAGCCGAGCTGGTGGGCTTCGCTTACCGGAGCAACGAGGCGAGCTTCCCTTCGGGCCACGTCATCTTTTACGTCTGCTACTTCGGCTTCCTCTTCTTCACGGCTTACGCGCTGCTGCCGCGCGGCTCGCTCGCGCGCCGCGTCGCGCTCGCGCTCTCCGCGCTGCCGGTGCTGCTCGTCGGAGTGTCGCGCGTCTACCTGCGCGCGCACTGGCCGAGCGACGTGCTGGGCGCGTACCTCTTGAGCGGCCTCTGGCTCGCCTTCTCGCTCGCGATTTACAGGCGCTGGAAGCGGCGTGCGACTTTCCACACGGAAGAGAAAAGAGCCGCCGGGGTGTGAATAAAATGCTGCAAGTCATCGCCGCGGTCTTCGCCTTCGCAGTCATCTTCGTCGTCCTGTGGGACACCTTCGAGACGATCATTCTGCCGCGCCGCGTCACGCGACGCCTGCGCCTGACGAGCACGTTCTACCGCGCGACGTGGGCACCCGTGGCGGGCCTGGCGCGGCGCATGCCGCCGAGCAAGAAGCGCGAACGCTACCTGAGCTTCTACGGCCCGCTCTCTTTGCTGCTGCTTTTGACGGTGTGGGCCGTCGGGCTGATACTCGCCTTCGCGCTCTTGCAATGGTCAACGGGCGCGCGGCTCTTCACGCCTGAGTCGCACGTGGACTTCAGGAGTTATCTTTACATGAGCGGCGTCACCTTCTTCACGCTCGGCTACGGCGACGTGTACCCGCTCGAAACCACCGGGCGGGCGCTGGCAGTCGTCGAGGCCGGGACGGGCTTCGGCTTCCTCGCCATCGTCATCGGCTACCTGCCCGTGCTCTACCAGTCCTTTTCGCGCCGCGAGGTCAGCATCTCGATGCTCGACGCGCGCGCGGGCACGCCGCCCACGGCCATTGAGCTTCTGCGAAGGCACGCGCGCGCGGGGAAGTTGGAGAGCCTCAGCGAGCTTCTGCAAGAATGGGAGCGCTGGGCCGCAGACCTTCTGGAGAGCCACCTCTCTTACCCCGTGCTCTGCTACTACCGCTCGCAGCACGACAACCAGTCGTGGCTCGCCTCGCTGGTCTGCGTGCTCGACACGTGCGCGCTCGTCATGGTCGGCATAGACGGCGCGCACGAGTGGCAGGCGCGTCTGACGTTTGCGATGGCCCGCCACGCCCTCGTGGACATCTCGCAAATCTTCAACACGCGCCCCGTCGCCTTCGACGACGAGCGCCTGCCCGAAGCAGACCTCGCGCGCCTGCGCTCGGCGCTCGAACGCTCTGGCCTTCCCTTGCGCGGCGGCGAGGACGCGGACGAGAAGCTCAGACTGCTGCGACGCATGTACGAGCCTTACGTCAACGGGCTGGCCTGCCACCTGCTCATCCCGCTCCCGCCGTGGCTGCACGCGCGCGAGCATGCCGACAACTGGCAGACCAGCGCCTTCGAGCGCGGCCCGCAGACCGCGCCCACCGCCGCGCCCGTCGAGGACAAGCACTTTTAGGATGAAGCCGGCTTCGCCAACAAAGTAGGCGAGATGCCTGTTAAGTCGCAACTAACGGCGAGGTCGCGCACGTGCCCATCCAGACGCGCGCGGCCTCGCTACCCCGGCTTGTGAGCCGGGGCAGCGGCACAGTCTTTCCCCAAAAGACGTGCCAGCTTTAGTCAACAACTAGAATGCCTTTGTCCATGAGGCTCCTGTGGTATCCTGCGCGAGTTCCAGTCTTTGAAAACTAAGGCAACGGGTCTGATGCGTAGCGCGGCTCACCCTCAATCCCGGAGAGATGAGCATCGCCGTTGAGCATGAGAGGTTCATACTCACGGCGAATCGGTTACGCGACCAGATTCTATACTTGAACAAGTATAGATGCAAGCCTTTATTTGCCCCGCCGGGAGGAATCTCCTGATGGGCAAGGGGGCGCGGCGTCTGCCGCAACGTCTGGCCGGGAAGCTGCGGCAGATCAGGGAGGCTTTGGGACTATCTCAGAGCGAACTGCTCAGGCGGTTAGGTGCTGAGGACTTCATCACGTATCACAGGATTTCGGATTATGAGTTGGGGAAGAACGAGCCGCCGCTGGACGTGCTCTTGCGTTACGCGCGGTTGGCGGGCGTTTGCGTGGACGTGCTCATTGATGACGAATTAGACCTACCTGATAAGCTGCCTGCCAAGCCGAAACACACCCGCTGACGAGAGTTTCCGTCTCGACCCCGGATTCCAGACTCCAAACCCCGGACTTCAGACTTCAGACTTTCGCTGCGTCTCGCCGAGGGCCGCGTCACCTTGCGCGCGCTCGGCCTCGGCGGTCACGTCGCGCAGGGAGAGGCCGCGGGCGGCGAGGAGTGCGACGCCGACGGCCATCCAGAAGAGCGTGCGCGCCTTGCGGACGATGGCGAGCGTAACGCCCGCCGTCTCGCCGAAGGCGAGCAGGCGCGCAAGCTGCCCCGTGCCCAGCTCGTCTATCCCTGCGCGCAGCGGGATGAACTTGAAGGCCACAGTGATGACGCGGTTGACCGACTCGAAGAGGAAGGCCGAGAAGAGGGTCGGCGCGACCGCGCTGATGAGCGCAATCGTCAGGTAGGCTTCGGCCACGCCGAGCAGGTGGAACGCCATCTCGCACAGGAATATCGGCAGGAAGCGCGAGCCGCGGCGCTCGTAGAAACCGTAGAGGCGATCCTCGAACGCGGCGACCCGCTCACGTCGGCGCGCGTGCGTGCGCCGCCACAGCCCGTGCGCCGCCGCACGCTCAAGCGCCGCGCTCAAAAACCTCCACTGCCGCCGGAGCGCGTAGGCCGCAAGCAATGCCAGGATCAGCATGCACGCGATGACGCCGTAGCTCGAAAGGCGCGCGACCGTCGGCAGAGGGAACGCAGCCAGCAGCGCCGCCGCGCCGCAGGAGATGAAGAGCGCGACCGAGAGCATGTAGAAGATGTTCTCAATCGCGATGGCCGACGCGCCCGCGACGAGCGGCACACGGTCGCGCACCAGCGCCACCTTCGTCGGCTCGCTGACGACGATGCCGAGCGGCACGACGTTGCCTGCCGAGTCGCCGATGAGGTAAGCCCTGAAGGCGTCGCGGAACTTGAGGCGGTGGGGCGGCTCGAAGCAGAGCGTCCAGGCGAGCGCGCGCACGGCGAAGCGCAGGCCGCCTAAGCCGAGGATGGCGGCGAAGCCCCAGCCGATCTTCGAGACGTTCGACCAGATTTCGCCGGGGCCGGCCCGCCAAACGAAGTACGCGAACAGCCCCAGCCCCAGCAGCGCGAAGACCGCGCCCGCCGAGACGAACCGGCCCGGCCCGCCTTCTGCTTTAACCCCCTGCGCCATCGCCAAACGCTTGCGCCCCCTCGACCTCTCCCGATTTTTTTGCCACAGCAAGTCAGCCTCTCACGATTTTTTGCCACAGCAAGATACGCCAACGGCGTCACACGCCACAATGCGCGTGCCACGGCTGCGGGCGCAAGCCCTGCGCCGCGCAGGGTCACGGCAAGCAGCACGCGACGCGGCGAGACGTTTACCGCGTTAGAAAGATAGCGGCGAGATGTTTACTGCGTTAGAAAGATGTTTGCTGCACGCGACGAGAGGCCCGCGGGCTTTCAACCGAAGGATGAAGGATCAAGGATCAAGGATCAAGGATGAACTAAGAAAGGGTTTAGGTATTGGCTGTCGTGTGCCGGTGAGGAAGAACCAACACCCAGCACCTAAAACCCAACACCTTCCCGTTCACCCTTCATCGTTCGCTTCGACGCGGTCGCGACCTAGTTGTTTGGCGTGATAGAGGGCTTCGTCGGCGCGCGCGATCATGTCGTTGCCGGACTCTTCGGCGTGGAGCTGCGCGACGCCGACTGAGAACGTGAGCGGGAAGACGCGCTCGCCGTCGCCGAAGAGTCGAGAGGAGACGGCGAGGCGGATTTTCTCCGCGAGCGCGTGCGCGCCTTCGAGCTTGGTTTCGGGCGCGAGCACGAGGAACTCTTCGCCGCCGTAGCGGCAGACCACGTCCGAGCCGCGCACCACTTCGGTGAGCACGCGCGCCGACTGCATCAGGGCGGTGTCTCCGGCGGGGTGGCCGTAGGTGTCGTTGACGGCCTTGAAGTAGTCGAGGTCGAGCAGCAGGCACGAGAGCGGGCGCGCGTAGCGGCGCGACTCGGCCAGCTCGCGCTGCAAGGCGCGTTGCAGGCCGTAGCGATTGAGGAGGCCCGTGAGCGCGTCGGTCATGGACATCTCGCTCGCGGCCTCGGCGCGGCGACGCGCCTCCTCGGCGCTCCGGCGTAAGTCATCCCGCTCGCGCTTCAGGCGAATGGCGACGGCGACGCGCGCCAGAAGCTCTTCGACGCGGAAGGGCTTCGAGATGTAGTCGTCCGCGCCCAGAGAGAGTCCGCTGACCTTGGTGTCGGTGTCGTCGAGCGCGGAGAGAAAGATGACTGGGATGTCGCGCGTCGCCGGGTCGGCTTTGAGCAGGCGGCAGGCTTCGAGTCCGTCGAGCACGGGCATCATCACGTCGAGGATGACGAGGTCTGGGCGCACACGCTTCGCCGTCTCGACGGCCTGCCCGCCATCTTCAGCCGTGTGAATCTTGTAGGACTCCCATTCGAGGCGGCGCTTGATGAGCGCGAGGTTGACCGGCTCGTCGTCGGCGACGAGGATGACCGGCGCGCGACCCTCGGCCCACGCTTTTTTATCCAGCCCCGGTTTCATGGCGAAGGCTGACATCAGCACACTCCCGGCACTTTCGGCGCACTTCTTCCGTCTATGAGTCCGGGGCCTGGGGCTTTGGGGCTGGCGAGGGTGAACGTCAGTTATCTTAGAATAGATTCGCTCGAAAGGTGAAGCCCGCCCGGCGCGAGGGCGGCGGCGAGACTACTGCCGACCCAGCGTCCTGTAGTGTTCGGCGAGTTCTTCGAGCGCCGCGGCGTCCGCCTGCGTCAGACCTTTGAACTCGACGCCGACGCCTATCCTTTCAAGCCGGTAGCGAACCTCGCCGCGGAGCGTCTTCTCTTCGGGCAGCCAGAGGCGTATGAAGAGGGTCTGTCCCGTTTCCGCGGGCCGCCCCATTCTCAGGAAACAGCCGCCGACGCTGATGCTGAAGACGCGATCCGTGTAGGAACATTCCTGCGTCCAGCCCCAGTGGACGTAGATGTCCACCGTGACTCGCTCGTGGCGGCGTTGTTCGGTGAAGCTCATTAGTCTCATCCGCCGTGAGTATGAACCTCTCATATCGAACGGCGGCGCTCATCACTCCCTTGAGATTGAGGCCGAGCTACGCATCCGACCGTTGCCTTATTTTCAAAGACTGGAACAACCGATTAGATTTTGCGCGTCAACTTCGCGGGCAAGTCCATCTCATCATCAATCAAAACGTCCGTCGAAATCCTCGCCAGTCGCGCATACCTGAGCAGCACAGGCAAGGGCGGCTCACGTTCCCCGCGCTCGTAGCCTGAGACATGCGCGGGATGAATGCGCGGATAGTCAAGACGCTTGACCATCTCGGCCTGAGATACGCCCAAAGCTTCGCGGATTCTCAAGAGCTTCATGGCGAGACGCGCAGGCTTCGGACGGCGGGCGCGGCCCATCAGACGCGCCCCCCTTTACCCGTGCGTCTATTTAGGCGTATAATGTTACCACGTTCGGTCGCCGCCAAAAATCCCTGTGGTTTTCTGGCGACGCTCATCACCCTGTAGTGAGAGAGTCAAGCATCCGAACGCAGCCAATTTCAAAGACAGGAACAGGCGAGAGAATATCACATGGGCTTCACGGACAAAGGCATTTTAGTGGTTGATTAAAGACAGAGGTGCGGGAAGGGTGGCGCATCTTCGGAGCACGCCCGCTCGCTTGGGGAAGCGGGCTGTGCCGCGAGGCCGCGCGCGTCTTTGGTGGGCGTGTGCGCGGCCTCGCCGTATGTTTGAGCGTTTAAGTTTACTGTTGGTAGCAGGTGAAGATGTCCGCATTTGGGCCTCGTCGTCCTCGCCCTATCTTTTACCTTCTGACGGCGACCTTCGTTTGAACGTGCGTGGTAAGGACTCGGCGCGAATTTCTCCGCGCCATAAACGCCCGCCTTTGTGTTAAGCTTCGGCCCGCCGCCGTTGGTTACAGGACGCGCGCGCGTGCGAGAAGCGGCACGAACGAGGGAGGACGGCCTTTCGATGCGACGACGTGAAGGTGACGGCTGCCCCGTGTGGGGCGCTCTGCAAGTCGTGGGCGACAAGTGGACGTTGCTCATCGTGCGCGACCTCGCGCGCGGCGCGCGGCGCACGACCGACATCCTGACCAGACTCCACCCGATCAGCAGTCGCACGCTGGCCGACCGCCTGCGCGACATGGTGCGCGACTCGCTCATCGAGCGCCGCGACCTGGGCGGCAGCCCGCCGCACGTCGAGTACTTGCTCACCGAGCGCGGGCGACGCCTCATGCCGCTCCTCGAAGCTCTGCGCGCGGCGGGCGAGGCGCTCGACTGCAACGCCTGCGACGAACGCCTCCAACGTCAAGGCTCCTTCTGCGATTTCTGCCCGCGCCGCGAGCGCCCCGCGCACGCGCCGTCTTCCCGCCGCGCCACGAACGACGACTCCATCGTGCTGCTCTAACCCGCAAACGGCAAACACGCGGGCGTGCGGCGAAAGACTCAAGAGATGAAGACAGAGGGGCGCAACCGCCGCGTTCCGGCTCCGAGCGCGTCCCGGCCCGGCCTCGCTTGGAGAGACGGCGCGCGGAAGGCCGGGCCGGGCTTCGCCGTCTTCGCGTTGCTGGCGGCGACGGCGCTCGAACTGCACAGGCAGGGGCGACTCTGGACGTGCCCCTGCGGTCACTTCGCCCTCTGGGTCGGCGGTGCTTGGAGTTCCGAGACCTCGCAACAACTCTTCGACCCGTACAGCTTCACGCACATCCTCCACGGACTCGTCCTCTGCGGGCTGCTGGCCTGGGGTCTGCCGCGCGTGCCTATGCGGTGGCGTTTCTTTCTCGCGGTCGCGTGCGAAGCCGTGTGGGAGTTGGTCGAGAACACGGACTTCGTCATCGGTCGCTACCGGGAGGCGACCGCCGCGCTCGGCTACGCGGGCGACACGGTCGTCAACTCGCTCGGCGACATTGCGGCCTGCGCCGTCGGCTTGGCGCTCGCCCGACGCCTCGGCCTGCTCCGCTCCGTACTCCTCTTCGTCGCGACGGAACTCGTGCTCCTCGTCTGGATCAGGGACAGCTTCCTCTTGAACGTCCTGCTTTTGATTTACCCTTCGGAGAAGATCAGGGCGTGGCAGATGGGACATTAGAGGGTTTGCCCTTGAATTTACGCGATGAAGCCCGCGCCGAGTTGCGGCGACTGTTGGCCTCGGCGCACGCGTATCTCCGGGCGGAGCTTGATGAGGTCGTCTTCGCCGAGCGTCTCGTCGGAGAGGATGAAGCGGCCACCCGCGTCGTGAGCCATACCGTGCAGCCACAGAGGTCGAGCCGACCGCGGGCCGCCATACGCGCTTTTCACGGCATAATCTTTGCGGGGTATTTCGCGGAATGATTTTACGGCGCGAATCAACGCCGTAGAAGCAAAGTGCCCGGTCAACTTGCTCCACAGTGACAGTGCCTCCGGTCAATCTGCCAGACGCACAGGCGTTTCGCTGCGGTCAGCCCGCGCCCCACCCGATACGCTTCAGAGACTTCTCCGGCATCATTCAAGACTCAAGTCGGTGGCTGTAAGAATGAAACTTAATAAGAACAGGTTAATACTGCTTGCCGCGTGCATCCTTTGGCTGTCCATGATCGGCACAGGGATAAGATACATCTGGAACTACGAAAGCAGACCGGGAGTCGCCGCCACCGCCCCCGACCGATGGCCCGCCGAGAGCCGCGTCAAACTCGCCTCCGACCGCCCGACGCTCGTCATGCTGGCCCACCCGCACTGCCCCTGCACGAGGGCGAGTATCGGCGAACTGGCCCGGCTCATGACGCAGGCGCAAGGGCGTGTGACGGCCTACGTCCTCTTCGTCAAGCCGCCGGACTTCTCCGAGGGGTGGGAGCAGACGGATCTGTGGGCGAGCGCGGCGGCGATACCCGGTGTTACGGTCGTGCTGGACGACGAAGGCACCGAGGCCAGTCGCTTCCGCGCGGCCACATCCGGCCAGACCCTTCTCTACGACACACAGGGGAAACTCCTCTTCAGCGGCGGCATCACGAGCGCGCGCGGGCACGCCGGAGATAACGCGGGCCGCTCGGCTCTCGTCTCGCTGCTCACCACCGACGAGTCGGGGCAGAAGGAAACTCCCGTCTTCGGCTGCCCGCTCTTTGCCCGAAACGAATGCCCGATGGGAAAGGAGGTCGGCCATGAAAAGGATAACCACTAAATGGTACGCCGAAGAGTCCTTTCAGCGGCGCGTGATAGAACTCTTCACCGAACACCGGCAGTCCATCTTCAGACGCACCGACCGCATGTTCGCCGCCCTGATGGCGATTCAATGGTTGGCCGGCATCGCCGCCGCCCTGTGGATTTCCCCGAAGACCTGGGCCGGGCCGTACAGTCAGACTCACATCCACGTCTGGGCCGCGGTGTTTCTGGGAGGGGCCATCAGCCTCTTTCCCATTAGTCTAGCCTTACTGCGCCCGGGCGAGACTTCGACCCGCTACGTCATCGCTACCGCGCAGATGCTCATGTCGTCTCTCCTCATACACCTCACGGGGGGGCGCATCGAGACGCATTTTCATGTCTTCGGCTCACTGGCTTTCCTCGCATTCTACAGGGACTGGCGGGTGCTCATTCCGGCCACCGTAGTCGTCGCCGCGGATCACTTCCTGCGCGGCATGTTCTGGCCCGAGTCGGTCTACGGCGTGCTCGCGGTGAGCAACTGGCGCTGGCTCGAACACGCGGGCTGGGTTCTCTTCGAGGACACCTTCCTCTTCATCGCCATCCGGCGCGGCATGAGCGAGATGTGTGACATCGCCGAACGGACGGCGCAGGGCGAGAGGCTCAACGAGGGCTTGGAACAACGCGTGACCGAGCGCACGACGGAGTTGGAAAAAGAGGTAGCCGAGCGTAGGCAGATCGAAGAGCAGCTACGGCATAACGCCTTCCACGACGGGCTGACCGACCTTGCGAACCGCGCCCTTTTCATGGATCACTTGCAGCTCGCGCTGGCCCGCGCCAAGCGGCACGAAGATTATCGTTTCGCCGTCCTCTTCCTCGACCTCGACCGCTTCAAGGTCATCAACGACAGCCTCGGCCACGTCGTCGGGGACAAACTGCTCGTCCGGATCGCCCGCCGGTTGGAGACAGCCGTGCGGCCCGGCGACACGGTGTCGCGCCTCGGCGGCGACGAGTTCACCGTCCTGCTCGACGACCTCAGCGAGGCCGGGGAAGCAGAGGCGGTGGCCGGGCGGCTGCTGGAAGAGCTGGCGATGCCCTACAACCTCGGCGGACGCGAGGTCTTTATCAGCGTGAGCATCGGCATCGCCCTCAGCACGACCGGCTATCAGCGCCCGGAGGACATCCTGCGCGACGCCGACACGGCGATGTATCGTGCGAAGCAGCTCGGCAAGGCCCGATACGAGGTGTTCGATCAGGCGATGCACACACGCGTCATGGATCAGTTGGAGTTGGAGCGGGATCTGCGGCGGGCGGTCGAGCGGCAGTAGCTATTCCTAAATTACCAGCCTATCGTCTCGATGGATACGGGCGTGATACGCGGGTTCGAGGCGCTTGTGCGCTGGCAGCACCCGGAGCGCGGCGTCATCCCGCCGGCGAAGTTCATCCCCACCGCCGAGGAGACCGGGCTAATCATCCCCATCGGGATATGGGTGCTCGGCGAAGCGTGCCGTCAGATGCGCCGGTGGCAGGAGCTATGCCCCGCGGACGAGCCTCTGACAATAAACGTCAACCTCTCCGGCAAGCAGTTCACCCAGCCCGACCTCCTCGAACAGATCAAAGAGGTGCTTCGGGAGACGGGCCTCGACCCGCGCAGCCTGAAACTGGAGATCACGGAGAGCGTGGTGATGGAGAACATCGAGACGGCGACGCGCATGCTCGAACAGCTACGGGCGCTCGGCGTGGAGTTGAGCATTGACGACTTCGGCACCGGCTACTCCTCCCTGAGCTACCTGCAACGCTTCCCCGTCGGCACGCTGAAGATTGACCGCTCCTTCGTCAGCCGGATGACCGAGAGCGAAGGGACTGCCGAGATCGTGCGGACGGTCATGCGGCTGGCGCAGAACCTGGGGATGGACGTGGTGGCCGAGGGCGTGGAGACCGAGCGGCAGCGCGAGCAGCTCAGGGCGCTGGAGTGTGAGTTCGGGCAGGGGTACTACTTCTCCAGGCCGATGGACGGCGAGGCCGCGGAGGCGTTCCTCCTGAGTTGCTTTCCGGAGCGCGGGCTTGGTACTCAAGTTGTAAATTACGGCACCTACCCGATGCCGCCCGCCCTCACCCTTTAAGGCAACCCTCTCTTCAAGCCTCTGCGCCTCCGAGCAGTCTGTCTTTCACGAGCGACTGCGTACTCACGGGTTAGCCCCGTAATGGGTTGAACCGGGAATGAGCGCCTCACCGCCTGGAGGAAAGGCGCAGGGGCGCGTCCGTGTTAAGGCGGCAAGGGTCTTCTCTTCCCACCGCACCCTTGCGCCTCTCGTCACGGGACACTTGAGACAGAGTTCTCTCGTCAAGCTTCACAAGGCCGCACTCGTCTTCGGCGACGCGGCGCTGTAAAAGCTCGACCTCGGAGCGTAGGAGTTCTAGTTCCGTGTCGCGCAGTCTCGTTGTCGTCGGCGCGGCGGGCGGCGGCAGCCTCGACTGCTGTTCGAGACGGTTGATGCGCATCTCGATAGAGGTGAGGCGCTGCTCGACGAGGCTGATGCGGCGTTCGAGGCCGATCACGTCCTGTGTGGCCGCCGGCCTCGCCCCGTAAACCGCCGCCACGGCCATGAGCGTAATGGCAACGAGCAAACCCAACGAAGCGCCGCGATGTGTCTTCAAGTTCATAATTGCCTCCTGATTGGAAAGAAGCGACGGATGAGTGCGGGACTCGATGCCGCGCGTAAGTCTTCGTTAAGACTCCGGTGGGACGCTCAACTCCGAGGTGGTCTGGATGCCCGCCGCCACTTCGGGGAGGATGCCGATCCTCGCGTAGATCGGTCGTACATCGCGCCTGAGCGCCGGGAGCGAGAAGGCGAACCAGATCGCGCCGACGATACAACCCACGCCGCCGAACAGGAGCGTGTGCGGCGAGCCGATGCGCTCCGCCACGCTCCCCGCGAGCAGGCTCCCGAAGGGCGCTGTGCCCATGAACGCCATCGTGTAGAAGCTCATCACGCGCCCGCGCTTGTCTTCGTCAACGATTGTTTGCAGCACCGTGTTGCTCGCGGCCATCTGCACCATGAAGCCCAGTCCCGTCACGACCATCAAAGCGAGCGACGCCCAGAGCACGCGCGAGAATGAGAAGGCGATGAGTCCCACGCCGAACGCGGCAGCCGTCAGAGGGATGTACCTGCCGAGGCCGAGCACGCTCTTTCGCGCCGCGAGAAACATCGCGCCCGCCAGCGCGCCCACGCCCGAAGCGGCCATCAGAAACCCCAGCGTGTGAGGCCCGCCGTGCAGGACTTCGTTTGCGAACACCGGCATCAAGACCGTGTAGGGCATCCCGACCAGACTGACCAGCGCCAGCAGGATGAGCACGTTTCGTATCGGCGCGAAGTGCGCGGCGTAGCTGAAGCCCTCGCGCAACTGCCGCAGCATATTCGCTTCCTTGATCTGTTTCGTCATGCGCGGCGTGACACTCATCGCCACCAGCGAGGCGATGACGGCGAGGTAGCTGACGGCGTCAATCATGAAACACCAGCCTTCGCCAACCGCCGCGATGATGACGCCGCCGACCGAAGGGCCGATCAGGCGCGCGGCGTTCACCATCGAGGAGTTGAGCGCGATGGCGTTCGGCAGGTCTTCCCTGCGCTCGACCATCTCGACGAGGAAAGCCTGACGCGCGGGCATGTCGAAGGCGTTGATGAGTCCCTGAAAGATGCTGAGCCAGATGACGTGTCGAATGTTGATGGTGCCTGACAGCGCCAGCACTGCGAGCGCGAGCGACTGGAGCAGGGCGAGCACCTGCGTGGCGACCAGCAGACGGTGGCGGTTCCATCGGTCAACCAGTACGCCCGCGAACGGCGCGAGGATGAAGGAAGGTATCTGACCCGCGAAGCCGACGACGCCGAGCAGAAGCGCCGAGCCGGTCAGCCGATAGACCAGCCAACTCGTCGCGATGCGCGTCATCCAGGTGCCGACGAGCGAGATGCTCTGACCACTGAAGAAGAGCCGGTAGTTCCTGTGGCCCAAAGCCCGCAGCATGAAACGGACGCCGGACGCGCCCCGCCCGTCGTTGCCGTCTTCGGCGCTTCCTCCCGTTTTAGAACTCATGTGTGCAGATGCCGGGAGAGTTTCCGGCCCTTAGCGTGCGGCAGTAGGCCCGCCGACGCCCGCCAGTTCGTTGATCCTCGCTCTGACGGCACCCGAAAGCAGCCGCACCTCTTCGGGCGTGTAGTTGGCCGCCCGGAACGCGTCACCGAGCTGACGGTTACTGAGCTTCGAGAGGAGGTTGCCGATCCAGCGCGCCTCGTCCACGCCAATGTCGTCGAACAAGTCCGCCTGCTTCCCCGTGTAGAAAAAGTAGACGCGCCCGCCCTTCACATCTTCGAGGAACGGGTCGCGCGCGTAGTCCTGCGGGTCGTTGCGGTTGCGTAGTATCCGCCACAGCACAGGGGCGTTCACCTTCACCTGGCCGAAGCTCGCGCCGAGGTCTGTGACCGTGTAAAGCAACTCGCCCCGTCCGCCGTCGCCCGACGGCACGTAGAAGATTTTGTTGTTCTCCTCTTTCAAGTCCCAGTTGTTCAAGAGCGCCATCATCACCAGGAGGCCGCCGAACTCCTTCGTCCTGAAGAAGGGATTTTGCTTCCAGCTCCAGTTGCCGATGTTCTTCTCACCCACCGGCCTCGACTTGAGGCGGACGTTTCGGAAGCCGTCGCCCTCGCACCTCTCCACCTCTTTGCGCGGCTTCGGCGCGTTGACGATGTGCACGCAGGGGACGAGGTAGTTGACCTCCGTCATGTAGCCGACGGCCCACATGAGTCTGACCGCCGCCGTCTCGGCCTGCGCCTCCCTGCCGAGCTTGGCAGTCCACTTCTTCCCCGCCCCGTCGCGCACCTGCCATTTCACCGAGTAGCCACCCGTCTCGTCACTCTCGAAGGTCAGACTCGACAGGTCGGGTTTCATCCGCTCGCCGCCGGGGCCGAGGTAGAGGTCGCGTGCGGGGAGGTCGTCGGGCGCGCGCCACAAGACGGGAGTGCCCCCCGGCGTAGACTTCCTCTCCTTCTTGTCTTGGGCTGCTAAAGCGGGCGTGACGAGACTGAAGAATATCAGTGCCACGGCGGCTAACTTCAGAATCTTACTGCGATGCGACATAGTTCCGATAGCTCCGCCTGTTCGGGCCAACGACATCACTTGCTGGCCGGGGCAGCCGGAGTGTGAACGTTGATCTCCACCTTCTTGCTTCCGGACAAGAATCCGCCGAAGAAGAGGATTGCCAGAAGCACGACGATCAGGAATATCACGAGCACCGCGACGACACCCGTGTTGCTCCCTCCCCGTTCGTCAACCATATTCCTGCCTCCCTCCGAAGGTCAGTCAGTCGCCAGCCAATACGGCTTAGGCCGCGACGCCGCGCCGTCATGTAGCGGTTATATACGCTGGTGGCACCAGATGCGAAGGCTCCAAGCGATTCACATGCCATTTATGGATGTCCTTTCTCCTTGCCTCCGTGTCCCTGTGCTTGCGGCGGCTGCGGACGCGCGGCCTGCGGCGGCGGCCCCTGTCTGCGCTCGACGTTTTGCTGAGGCGGCGGCCCCTGCTGTCTCACCTGCGGCTGCGGCCTCTGCGCCTGCGGCTGTGGCCGCGGCTGTTCTCGCTCGGCGCGCGGGCGTGCCTGCGGCGGCGGAGCCTGCTGAACCGCCTGCTGTCGCACTGGCTGCTGCTGCTGCGCGTGCGCCCTGACCTGTTGTTCTCTCTGCGCGGCGGGCTGTTGAGTACGCTGAGCCGCAGCCTGCCGATTCGCCTGCCTCCGAGCCTCAACCTGTTGCTGCACGGCGGCATGCTGCTGTTGCCGTGCGGCCTGCTGCTGTTGTCGTGCGGCCAACGCCTGTTGACGCTCGGCCTCTCTTTGCGCCTGCTGTTGCTGTCTCAGTCCAACCTGTTCTCCCTGCGCGTGCTGTCGCTCGGCCACGCGCGCGGCCCTTTCGTTCGCCGCCTGCGGCGCGACCGGCTGCGGCGGTGTCGCCTGCTGCTGTTGAGCCGCCGCACGCTGCTGCTCTCTGTCCTGCCGTTCGAGCTGTTGCAACTGGCGTCGGGCCTCTCGGTTTCCGCGCCCCGCCTCCGCCGCGAGCGCGGCCATCTGCTGGCTTCGTTGCTGATCTGTTACGGGAACGCCCGCCCGCCCCAGCACTTGATTCGGCGCGGCGCGGCCCGCCTCGCGAGTTCCCTGTGCGGTCGAAGTCTGGCGCTCATCCCTGAACTGAAGCTGCTGCCTCCTCCGACTTTCGGGGACTGCCTCGACGCGAAGCGCCTGCGCCGGGTTCGGCAGGAACGGAAGCGCGGCGGGTGCGGCGCTCGCGAAGACACGCGTGTCTTGCAAACGGCGCGCGACATCCGGCGGAACCTCGAACCGGCGTCGTCCCGCGGGCGCTTGCAGGGCCGCACGCCGCAGCGCGTCAACGGTCAGAGGGTCGAGCACCGGGCGCACCTGCGCGAGCGCCTGCGGGTCAACCCGCGTGACCACGCGTTCGTTGATGACGTTGTTGAAATACTGCATGGGCACGACCGTCACCGCGCCCGGCACGTTCAAATTAACGATCTGACCCTGTACGACGGGCGCGCCGCCGATGTAATGCGGTTGCCAGTTCGCGTCGTAGTAGGTCGGCACGTAAGGGTCGCCGGGGCCGAGCGGTACCCACCCGACCTCGTTCGCCTGCGTCAGAGGGAGATAAGCCACCAGCGCCGGCGAATAGACGGGCTGTGTGTTCACCCTTTCGGGAACCCAGAACCATTGATCGTTGACGAAGGCCCAGCGACCGTAATGATAAGGCGCGTAGCCCCACGGCTCGCTTGAGACCCACGTCAAACCATACGGGTCGCTCACGTCCCAGTAACCCTCCCGGTATGGAACCCAGCCCGCGTCAACGCGCGGGTGCCAGCACTGGCCGTAGCCGCTCACGTCCTGCCAGTCACCGTAATTGTCGAGGTCTTCGACGCCCGGAATCGCCTCCGTCACGTAGCGGTAACTCGCGAAGCGGTTGTACGGATCGTAGTAGGAGGGATCGTTCAGGTATGCGTTGTAGTCGCTGTAGCGCCCGTCGTAGATTCGCGGGTAGCGATAACCATAGTAGTCGTTCAGGAGGCCGCCCGCCGCAGCCGGGTCGAGGCGCGACAGGGCGACATCCGCCGCGGTCTGGCCGAGGAGCGTGAGCATCTCGCCCTTGCCTATCTGCCCCGTGCCTCCCAGTCCGGCGACCCGCGCCAGCCCGTTCAGCACCGAGACGTAGGCGTTGCCGTTATCGTTGTAGCCGACCTCGTAGAGTCCCGGCTGGTCTAAATCTACCGCGCCGAACGGCGTCGCCACCTCGAACAACTGTCCCGGCGCGAGCGCCCCGACATCGAAGAGGGCCGAGCCGTCGCGCAGGGCAAGCTGCGTCCTGTCCGGCGCGAGGTACATTACGTCGAGCGACGTGCGCGGGTTAAGTCGCGCGAAGTTGCGCCCCGTAAATGCGACCGCCGCACGCGAGTTGTCGCGTGCGTAAATGCGGTCGCCGACCGAGACCGGCATGTTCGTCGTGGCCTCAAGCCATTGCTGCGTGTTCGACCCTCCGGCGGCGTTGCGGCCGACGCCCACCTGCCCGTCCACACGCTCTATGCGCGCGGCGCTCGGCAGCGCCTTCGCTTCACCGCTTCGTTGGTGCTTGACCCAAAGCCCGACGGCGGCCCCGCCAAGCAACGCACACACGACCGCAACCAAAGTCAGGTGCGGCCACACTTTTAATTGTTTCATAAAAAACTTCCCCCACGCACACCTTCACCACCCGTCGGGCATTTTCACCCTCCTGGGTCGCAAAAAGCATGCCGAACCCTGAACGCGAAGGGGCAGGCGTTTTAATTATTTAGATAAGGCAATTAGAGGAGTCGAGACGTTGCAGCCCTTTTGAAATAGCGTGTGAAAAACGGGCGCTGGCGGCCTTTACGGTGTGCGGTCACTATGATCCGGGGAGCTATGCCGCTAAAGCCAAAAGGCCGGGCGAGGAAGTCAAAACCAACAGTGCGGCGATGGCGACGAGCTTATGATTTTTATGAGGTGCCAGCCTTCCGTCAATACCTCTAGCCGAAGCCTCGCGCTTCGGCTAGAAGCCCGCCGGCCTCTCTGCCACCACGCCGAACTGACGTTCGAGCGCCAGCCCCACCTGCCCGATTAATCCGTCGTCGAACAGGCGTCCGAGGATGGTGATCCCGTGCGGCACGCGGCGGGGCGGGTTGAACTTCGGCAGCGGATTGGCCGGGTCGGGTGCCCAGTCGCTCCGCGCTTCCGAGACCTCAACGAACCCTGCGCGCAGCGTCAGCGACGGATGGCCGGTGAAGTTCGTGATGGTGAGCTGCTCGTCGCGTAGCGACGGCACGATCATCAGGTCAACCTCTCGGAATAGGCGCGCCATCTCCAACGCCACCTTGCGCCGCAGCCGGTCGGCCTGCACGAAATCAACCGCGGAGAGAAAGCGCGCCTCGCGGAAAAGGTTGGGCCACGCATCCTTGACCTGTACCTTCAGTGACCCAAGCTCATTGTTGAGCGCCAGCTCCTCAAACGATGCCGCGCCTTCGGTGAAGAGGATCGGCATCAGTGAGCTGTACGGCCAATCGGGAAGCGTCACTTCTTTCAGCTCCATCCCTAACTTCCTGATCGTCTCCATCGCCGCCCGGTCAACGTCCGTCGCAGGACTCTCTTTCATCCACTGCGCGATGTATCCCACTTTCAATCCGGCGACCGAAGCCGCGGCATCGAAATCCAGGCGGCTCGGCACGCTCGACGCGTCGCCCGCGTCCGGCCCCGTGATGGCCTGAAGCACGAGCATCGCGTCTTCCACCGAACGCGTCATCGGGCCGAGCTTGTCCAGAGACCAGCAGAGCGTCATCGCGCCGGTGCGCGCCACGCGCCCGAACGTCGGGCGCAGACCCGTCACGCCGCAGCGCATCGCGGGGCTGACGATGCTTCCGCCCGTCTCGCTGCCGACGGAAAATGCCACGAGGGCCGCTGACGTGGCCGCGCCGGGGCCGGCGCTCGACCCGGAAGCGCCCTCTTCCAGAAGCCACGGGTTCATCGTCTGACCGCCGAACCAGATGTCGTTGAGTGCGAGCGCGCCGAGCGAGAGCTTCGCAAGCATCACAGCGCCTGCGTCGTCGAGCCTGCGAACCACCGCGGAGTCCGCCGCGGGAACACGTTTGCGGAATGGTTCAGCTCCATACGTGGTTGGAATGTCTTTCGTATCGAGCAGGTCTTTCACGCCGTAGGGGATGCCGTGCAGAGGGCCGCGGTACTTGCCGGCGGCGATCTCTGCATCCGCCGACTTGGCGCGCGCGAGCGCGTGATCTCTGGTCAGCGTGATGATCGCTCGAATCTTTGAATCCAAACGCTCGATGCGACCGAGATAGATGTTCGTCAGTCGCTCGGAGGTGAGTTGCCGCGACTCGATCCATCTCGACAGTCGCGTCACGGGCGCGAACGCGATGTCGTCGTCCGTTGACGGCAGCGGCACGCCGTCGTCCTTCGACCGGACGAACCGATCCGCTGACGGAGACGACATCAGCCCCGGAAGCACGGGGTTCCAGAGTGTGGCCGGGGCGTCGGTAGCTTCGATTGCCACTTTCTTCGGGCCGGTGCGACGCTCAAGGTACGGAGCCAGCGACTCGCGCCAGGAGTCGGCGGCCTGCTGGCGCTCGGCGGGCGTCATCGTGACTTGCATCAGCTTCTCCGCCTCGGCGAAGGTCGCGGGTGTCACGACGGGGCCGGAGCCTGTGCCGGTGCCGAACGTGGGCGGAGCGCCAGCCGTCGCCGTGGCCGATTGCGAATTGGTCGGCGGCGACTCGTTGCGACATGCGGCAGCCGCGACGAGCAGGCCGAGGGGAGCGCGGAGAAGAAACTGTCGCCGAGTGTTCATAGGATGAGAAATCTACTCTCACATGCTTGCCGGAGCAAGCCGGGGCGCTCAAAGCAACTCAGGAAAACACTCACTCCGGGACGCGAGGATGCCGGCGCGCGAGGGTGCTGAAAAGTTCAGAGTTCAAACTTCAGCTTGTTTGTTTCGAGAGGACACGGGGCTGAAGCTTGAACTCTGAACTTTAGACTTTGAATTTTAGACTCCGAACTCTGAACTTTAGACTTTGAACTCCGGGCCTCGATCAGTCGCCGCCGACCGACGCCTCTTCCGATTCCGACTTGTTCGAGACGACCTCGCCGTCGGGCATGGTGACTGACGCGTGGTCGGCGCTGACGCGCTCGCCTTCGATGGTGACTTCTTCGCCGCTCGCCATTGCGATGGGGAGGGAGTCGAGGTAGCGTTCGGCGTCAATGGCGGCCATGCAGCCCGTCCCGGCGGCGGTGACGGCCTGCCGGTAGAAACTGTCCTGCGCGTCGCCGCAGGCGAAGACGCCGGGGATATTGGTCGCCATCGAAACCCCGGCGGTCTTGATGTAGCCGATCTCGTCCATGTCGAGCCAGCCTTTAAAAACGTCCGTGTTCGGCTTGTGGCCGATGGCGATGAAGACGCCCTCGCAGGCGAAGTCCGTTTCCTCGCCCGTCTTGTTGTCGTAGAGCCTGACGCCCGTCACGCCCGTCTCCGGCATGCCGATTATCTCGCGCACGTCGGCGTTCCAGATGAAGTCAATCTTCGGGTTCTTGAACGCCTTGTCCTGCATGATCTTCGACGCGCGCAAACCATCGCGCCGGTGAACGACCGTGACGCGCGAGGCGAAGCGCGTCAAAAACGTCGCCTCCTCCATCGCCGTGTCGCCGCCGCCGACGACGACGAGGGGCTTGCCCTTGAAGAAGAAGCCGTCGCAGGTGGCACACGCCGAGACGCCGAGGCCGCCCAAGCCCTGCGGCGCGGGGGCCTCGCCCGGAATGCCAAGCCACTTCGCCGACGCTCCCGAAGCGACGATCAGAGTCTCGGCCTTGATCTCGTGCCCCTCCTCAGTCCAGATGGTGAAGGGCCGCTCGCTCAGGTCAACCTTGTTGACGAAGGTGACGAGGAACTCCGTGCCGAAGCGCTTGGCCTGCTCCTCGAACTGCTGCATCAGCTCCGGCCCCTGAATGCCTTCGGCGAAGCCCGGATAGTTCTCGACTTCGGTCGTGATGGTCAGTTGTCCGCCGGGCTGCGGGCCGTGGATGACGAGCGGGTGGAGTTCGCCGCGCGCGGCGTAGATGGCGGCGGTCAGCCCGGCGGGGCCGGAGCCGATGATGACGACTTCGCGGTGCAGTGTCTCTTTCATCATGCCTTTAGTTTTAAGTCACCTCCGGGGTTGCGGTCTGTAAGCGCACTTACAAACGAGGGACGGACGCGCCCTCTCGCGGTAGCCTTTTTCTTCGGGCGTGTAGTATAACTTCTCCAGCAAACGTAGTCGAATTTGACCGCGCGAAGGGCCGGGCGCGAAGCTCTTCCCGAACCTCCGGCGTCGAAGACCATTTGAGCACGCCGCAAGACGACAACACGCAGGGGCGGGCCGCGGGCGAGCCGCAGCAGCAGCAGGCGGCAGGCTCGCCCGTCAAGACCGTCGCCGTGCTCGGCGCGGGCACGATGGGCCACGGCATCGCGCAGGTGGCCGCCGCCTCCGGCTTCACAGTCATCCTCCGAGACATCGGCGACGAACTCGTCGCGCGGGGCCTGCGCGCCATCGAGTCGAACCTCGCCAAAGGCGTCGAGCGCGGCAAGGTCACAGGGGAGGAGCGCGCACGCGCGCTCTCGAACATCCGCACGACGACCCGACTCGAAGACACCGCGGGCGCAGACCTCTACATCGAGGCCGTGCCCGAACGGCTCGAACTCAAGCGCGAGACCCTGCGCGCCGTCGAAGGCTTCAACTCCGAGCCTTTCATCTTCGCCACCAACACCTCTTCGCTCTCGATTACGGAAATCGCCGAAGGCTCGCATTGGCCCGCGCGCGTCGTCGGCATGCACTTCTTCAACCCCGTCCACCTCATGCGCCTCGTCGAGGTCGTCGTCTCGCGCGCGACCGCGCCGGAGGTGGTCGAGACGGCGTGCGCCGTCGCCGTGCGGATGAAGAAGGAGCCGATTGTGGTGCGGGACGTGCCGGGCTTCGCCTCGTCGCGTTTGGGCGTGGCGCTGGGGCTGGAGGCGATGCGGATGCTGGAGGAGGGCGTCGCCGACGCGAAAAGTATAGATACGGCGATGGAACTCGGTTACAATCATCCGATGGGGCCGCTCCGCCTGACCGATCTCGTCGGACTCGACGTGCGTCTCCACATCGCCGAGTACCTGCACTCGAAGCTCGGCAACGAGCGTTTCAGCCCGCCCGACATCCTGCGGCGGCTGGTGGCCGAAGGGAAGCTCGGCAGGAAGACGGGCGAAGGCTTCTACAAATGGAGCGAGCAGTCGAGCGGTAAGCAGTGAGCAGTTAAAGACGGCCCCGCTCCCGACCGGCGCTGACGAAATGCGGCTTACTGCTCACCGCTCGACTGCTTACCGCTCACTGAGACTATGAGTAGGCCGACGAACGAAGAGAGACGATTCGCGCTGAGGATGGCGCTGCGCCTGCCGATTGTCGTGTCGGGGCGGGCCGAGGACGGCTCGGCGTGGAGCGAGCCGACCGAGACCGACGACATCTCGACGCTGGGCGCGCTCTTCCACCTCAACCAGAGGGTGTCGCGCGGCGACCAACTCTATTTGCGCGCGCACCGTCCCGACGGCTCGCCCATCGAGGCCACCGCGCGCGTGGTGCGCATCGCGCCCGCCATCTACGGCACGGCGCGCATCGGCGTGCAAATCGCGGAGCCAGCCGACAACTGGCTTCGCCTCTTCGTCTCCTGGGTCGCCGACGAACAGCAGACGCCCACACCGGAAGGCGAACAACAATGAGAGCGTTGACGAGTGAGAAGGCGCGAGACAAGAGGGTCGGCCTCTTAATTTCGCGCCGCCACATTCTTGTCACCTTCATTCCAGCAAGGATTAAAAGGAGAAAGTCAGAATGCGAACAAAGAGGTGGAATCTTGCGCTCGGCTTAGGGCTGGTGTTGGTCGCCGCCCTCGCCTGTAAGTTCGGTGCCTCGACGGCCAACATCAGCAGTCTGAAGCTCGGCAAGGACAAGGCCGCCACACAGGAGGCCAGCAGCTTCAGCCCCGCAGACACGGTTTACGCCGTCGCCGAAGTCTCGAACGTCCCCGATAAGGTCAAGGTCAAGGGGCGTCTGGCCTTTGAAGACGTGGAAGGCCAGACGAGCGGGCCTATCCCCGGCCTCGAACAGACGCTCGACCTGCCGGGCAGCGGCACGGCCACGTACACCTTCACCCCGCCAGCGGCGGGCTGGCCGAAGGGCAAGTACAAGGTCGAAGTCATGATGATGAACGAAGACGGCGAGCAGAAGGATCAAAAGTCGGCAAGCTTCACGGTCTCCTGAGCCGGCGCTTCTTCGGGCCGCTAAGCAAGAGCGACGCGCCTGTGACAGAAGGTCGCCGGCGCGTCGCTTTCGTCTCCGTCAAAGGGACGCGGGCGCGTAGACGTGTGCGAACGGGGCGCGGGACGCGCACCGAAACTCCGACCGCCGACGGCTGTGTCACCCGCGCGCGCCAACTCGTCCGGCGCACATGCGACGCCCGCGGCCCACGCCTATCACCCGTCAACGCTTTTCATTCCGAGGAGCATCAATGGCTTCATACGAAAACCTTCTGCTTGAGCGGCGCGGTCGCGTCGCGCTCATCACCATCAACCGCCCCTCGAAGCTGAACGCGCTGAACGTGCAGACGAGGGCCGAGGGCGCGGCGGCTCTGGACGAGCTGCGCGAGGACGAAGGCGTGCGCGTCGTCGTCATCACGGGCGCGGGCGAGAAGGCGTTCGTCGCGGGCGCGGACATCAGCGAGTTCGAGGGGCGCACCGCCGTCACGCAGCGCGAAGTGATGACGGCGCGCTCGCTCTTCACCGCCGTGGACACCTTCCCGAAGCCCGTCGTCGCGATGGTCAACGGCTTCTGTCTGGGCGGCGGCTGCGAGCTGGCGCTCGCCTGCGACCTTCGGGTTGCGGGCGAGAACGCGCGCTTCGGCCAGCCCGAAATCAACCTCGGCATCATCCCCGGAGGCGGAGGCACGCAGCGCCTCACGCGTCTCGTCGGCGAGGGCAAGGCGATGGAGCTGATCCTGACGGGCGAGATGATTGACGCGCACACGGCTTACAACCTCGGCCTCGTCAATCTGGTCGTCCCCGCCGCAGACCTCGAAGCGAAGACGTTGGAGCTGGCGTACCGCATCGCAGAGAAAAGCCCCGTCGCCCTGCGCATGGCGAAAGAGGCCGTCAAGACCGCCTCGCGCTCAAGTCTCGACGAAGGCTTGCGCCGCGAGGTTGACCTCTTCGCACTCTGCTTTTCGAGCGAGGATAAGGACGAGGGCGTCCGCGCGTTTTTAGAGAAGCGCAAGCCGGAATTCAAAGGGAGGTGAGCCGCGTTGGCGAAGCTGAGGTCAGGACACGTGCTCGTGCTGGGCCTGCTCGCCGCGGGGCTGTGCGTCGCCGCAACGCTCGTCGCGTTGCACCGGCTGCTGTCGGGCGTACCGTCAGGCTCCGGTGGCATCGGCACGGTCGCGGGCGGCTTCCTCAATCTGAAGACGGCGTTCGGCGGCGCGTTGTTGCTCGTAGGCGCGGGCCTTCTGCTCTTCGCGGCGCGGCGCGGCGGGCGTCTGAAGTGAGAATCGTCTTCCTCCTTCTCGGCTTATTCGTCGCGGCGGCGGGCGGCGTCATCGCCTACCGCGCCTTCTTCGTCGAGCCGCACGCGGCGGTCGTCATCACGGAGGCGAGCGTGCGCGAAGTGCCGAACTTGGCGCGCGTCGCGGGCGGCCTGGCGCTGCTCGTCGCGGGCGCAGGCATGGCCTTCTTTGCCGCCCTCCGCCGACGCTGACGCCGACTCGCGGCCCGCGGAAAGGTAGTGTTTGCGTTTTGCTATTCGGACTGCTATTTTATCTTTCCGTCTCCTCGGCGGTCGGGCGCACACCGCAAGGCCGCCCCTAACTCAAGCACACACGACGGGGCCGTAGCTCAGCTGGGAGAGCGCTTGAATGGCATTCAAGAGGTCAGCGGTTCGATCCCGCTCGGCTCCATTAAAGAGTAGTAAAGCTACTTGGTGGCTTCCTGAAACTGAACGGTCATTCAAGAACCCGATGGATGTCCGCCCTGCCGATTAAAGCCGTCGCGAGTCTCTACGGTCTTTACGCGAACGGTTCGCTGCCTGCGCCAGTCCGGACACATCTGAATTCATCTCTAACAGTGGTTCGTTCAGCCGTGTACCCTCGGACTGAACGGCAGTGAAGTTCTATGCGGGCATTGTTTCCGCGCGTCTCTCCGTCTCCGCCGGAACATTCAATGGATCAAGAGAACGCTCTCACGCAGGCAGCCTTTGATTCTTTACTGGCCTGGCTCGACGCAGACCGCGAACAGGCCGGGAAGAAGTACGAGAACATTCGACTCCGCCTGATTAGGATTTTCACCTGCCGCGGTCGCCTCGACGCCGAAGAACTCGCCGACGAGACTATTAACCGAGTCACTCTGAAAGCGGCGACGGTGTCGAAGGGGTACGTCGGCGACCCCGCGCTCTACTTTTACGGCGTGGCGCATAAAGTCTTTCTGGAGTCTGTGAGGAAGCCCCCTGCCGCTGCCGCGCCGCCCCCCGCCGCGAATTCAGATGAGGTGGAACGCGAATACCAGTGCCTTGAGGACTGCATGGAGCAGCTCCCGCACGGCAACCGGGAGTTGGTTTTGGAGTATTACCGGGATGAGAAGCGCGCGAAGATAAATCACCGGAAGGAGCTGGCCGAGAGGATGGGAATCGCGCCGAACGCGCTCCGCATACGCGCGCACCGCATCAGGCTGACTCTCCAGCAGTGCGTCCGCGCCTGCCTTGAGCAGGGATTGGCGGCATGAAATAAAGACCGGCTATTTCGCATATCCAATTGGGGGGCCGAATAAGGCTTAAAATACACTAGTGAAGATGCTCGATGCCCAGGATAATAAAGAGTTGAGGCAATACCTGCTGGGTGATCTGACCCAACCGGCGCAGCAGCGGGTCGAACAACGCCTTCTGACCGAGGACGATTTCTTTGAAGAGATGCTGTTAGGCGAGGAGGAGCTGATAGACGATTACGTCGGCGGCAACCTGTCCGTCGAAGACCGTCTGAAGTTCGAGCGGCACTTCCTGTCCACCCCTGAGCGACACCGGCAGTTGAGATTCGCACGGGCGTTCCGCCGCTACGCCGCGAGCTCACTCGCGCCGCCGCCTCAGCCGACCTGGGCCGAGCGATTCCGCGCTTTTTGGAACAGTTGGACTTGGGCGCTCCGCCCTGCCGTAGCGGTTGCGATGATAGCCGTTATATCCGCCGCGTTGTGGCTCGTCATCCCGCCCACTTCGCCGCCGCAGACCTTTCAGACGATCATCCTCACCGCCGGCCTCAGCAGTCGCGCCGAAGGCGCACAGGCCAGCAAAGTGAAACTCCCGCTCAACGCCGACGCGCTGAGAATCACTTTGATGCTGCCGGACAGTGCGCCTCCGGCTGCGAGCTATCGTGTCGAGTTGATGAACGGGAGCGTAGGAACCAGTCCCCTGGAGGTAGCCGGGCGAGACGCACAGTCCGTCTCGGTAGTGATCCCGGCGGCGCAACTCGCGCGCGGGCAGTATGCCTTGAGACTATTCGCGACCGACCCGGACGGCACGGAGCATCGCGTCAGCGCCGACGTTTATCTCTTCAACGTCGAGTAGCCTCCGCCCTCCTTACGCGGCTCGCAACCCGCGGCGAAGACGATACAGCCATGCCGCGCCCGCCGACAACAACAACGCCAACGAAGCCGCGACTGCAAGCGTCTTCACGTAGACCGGCACGCCGCCCGCGGGCGTTGACTTAACGACCTGCCGATACTCGCCCTGCAAAGTGAACGCCGCCCAGTAGTAAGGCGAACGCCACTGCGGCTCCTGCCGGATGCTGTTCTGCGCCGCGCGCAGGGCCGAGGCGGGCGGCATCCCGCGTTGCAGCATGTTCGTGTAGAAACGCTTCATCAGTTCTGACGTAGCCTCGTCGTCCACCTTCCACAGGCTCGACACGACGCTCGACGCGCCCGCGTACATGAACCCGCGCGTCAAGCCGATCAGACCCTCGCCGCGAATCTCTTTGCCGAGCGCAGTGCGGCACGCGCTCAAGACCACCAGATCAACCGGCGCGTGGAGGCTGTAGATGTCTTGCAGCTTCACGAAGCCGTCCTGCGCCTGCCCGTCCCGCTTGACCGTGGAGAGCACGAGGCCGGAATTTTCGGGGTGCGTGGGGTCGAGGAAACCGTGCGTGGCGAAATGAAGAATCGCGTACTGCGTCAAGTCCGCGCCGAGCAACTGCTCGCGCGTGGCGGCGAACTCCTCGGCCACGAAGGTCTCTCTGCCTGCGGTCACCGCGCGCAGGTTGGCTAATTCAACTCCGGCAAAAAAGAGCGGCTCGATGACGGAAGGGTCGAAAGAGTCGCCTTGCACCTCGATGCCGCGCGAAGGTTGAGGCCCGCGCCCGTTCTTTGAAGGTAGCAGGGAGGACACCATCTCGCCACCCACCCCTTTGTTATCTCCCCCCTCGCCGCTCCCGTCTTTGTATTGCGCGTAGTTCGACTCGAAGACGGGGTTGCCGAAAGCCGCTAAAACCTTCGCCGCAGGCTGCCGCCGAGCCGTCTCCTGCCGCAGCTCTCCGAGGATGGAGGCCGACGGAGCGTTAACGACTTCGCAGCCGGCGATGAGCGGCTCGCCGCCGGACGAGGGGGCAGGCAAGACCTGAAACGGGATGTAGTTGAGCGCGCCGTCGGCCACGACGATCACTCGACGCCGGTTCAGCTCCGCGGCAACGGGCGCGAGAACCATCCGGCTCAACTCCCCTGTGGCCTCGTTTAATTCGCTCTCGGTTCCCGCGCCCGGCGGGGTCGCCAGTAATTTATAGACCCTCCCTGCCGCCTCGTTGATCTGCGCCTGCGCGGGCAGCTCGCGGCTCTCGATGCGTTTGCGCGTCACGGCCCAGACGTAGCTCTTGTCCGCGCCGAGGCTGTATTCGAGCAGCACGGTCTGGTCGTCGGCGACGACCTGCTGCTGGATGCGCCGCAAGTCCCAGCCCGCGGGCCGCGTGATCTGTTCGTAAGCCGGGTAGCGCGCCCGTATGGTTTCGCCGACCTGCTCATACTCCGCCTTCAGGCGTGCCATCTCACCGTCCAGCGCGTCGAGTTCTTCTTTCCTGTAGGCCGCGCCCAGCAGCCTGACCTTGTCATCATTCTTCACATGCAGCATCTGCCGGAGCGACTTTTCCCGCTCCGCCAGTTGCGGGTCGAGTCCGGGCACGAGGTTCGTCTCGGTCGCCCGCAACAACTCGGCGAGGGAACGCGCACGCGCTCGGTCACTGGTCTCGAAAGCGCGAGCGTCGAGGCCCCGCGCCGGCTCCGCCCTGTGCTCGCGCATCAGACACTCGACGTAGCCCTCGTAACGCTCTTGAACCGACGCGGAAAAGGCCGCCGTCAGGTCGCTGCTCGTCGGAACCCGGCGTATGTTCTCGGTGATCTCGATGGACTGCCGCAGATAGCCTTCCGCAGCGTCGTAGTTCCCGCTCTTGAGTTCCAGCCGCCCCAACGCATAACAGACGGCGGCCTGATTGACCTGATCGGACAGCTTGCTGAACGCCTCCAACGCCTGCCGGTAGTATTGCCGCGCGGGTTCGGCCTGCCCCTGCTGCTGGTAGATTTGTCCCATCAGCACGCGCACCTGCGCCGCCTCCTTCGGATTGACGGCGCGCGTGTAGATGTCGAGGGCGGATTGCAGATACTGTCGGGCGTCCGCGTATTCGCCCGTCGCGATGTAGATTCTGCCGAGGTAATGATAGGTCTGCGCCGCGTCGAGGCCGTCTTTGGCGACGCCGTCAATAGACTGCCGGATGAGGGTCAGGGCTTCCGGGTATTTCCCCTGAAAATAGTAGGTGCGGCCCAGTTCCCAGGTGGCGTACCAGACCAGGTGAGGGTCTTTCGTCAGGCGGTAGTAGTCCAGCGCCCTCTGGTAGTGCATGAGGCCGACTTCGGGAATGCCGCTCTCTCTGAAGGCTTCCGCCAGCCCGGCGGCGATCTGCCCCATCTTCTCCGGCTCAGCCTTCTCGTCGAGCAAGCCCTGCGCCTGCGTCATGAGCGAGATTTCGTTCTGCCATTCCCCTTTGCGATACTCGATGAAACCCAGGTTGATTAAGACCTCAGCCTGCTCGGAGGGGTTGTTCAACTCCCGCCAGATTTGCAGCGCCTGCTCATAATTTTGCGCGGCCTCGGAGAGCATGCTACGGGCCGTGTAGCAGGTACCGATTTGCGTGTAGGCGCGGGCGAGGCTCGCGCGGTCGTCGAGAGTTTGCCAGAGCGCGAGAGATGCCTGCGACGTTTGCAGGGCCAGGACGTGGTTGTGGTAATTCTGAAGGTCGCCGAGCGTGAGCAGCGCCTGCGCCCGACCGCGCGTGTACCCCGACTGCTCGCCCAACGCCAGCGATTGGTGGAGGGCTTCTTCGGCGCGGCCTTCATCGCCTTCGGCTTTGCCAACCAGATAAGCCGCGGCCAGCCCGTTCAAGCCGTCAACTTCTACTTCAGGGGCCGGCGTCTGTTCGAGCAGGGCCAGGGCCTGACGGTGGCTGTCGAGCGCGTCGTGCGGCGCGTTCAGTATCAACTGAAGGCGGCCCGCGCGGTTGAGCACGCGCGCGGCCTCCACCGTCTCGCCCGCGCTGAGGAAGAGTCCGGCGGCCTCTTCCAGCTTTCTCAGAGCCTCCTGCCGTTCCTCAAGGCCAACCGCGTCGTCGTTGGCCGCCGCCGCAATCTGCCGGGCCGTCTCTGCGGCGTCCACAGCGCCGCGCGTCCGCGCGCCCGAAATGAGACAGAGCAGCACGACCAGCGACAACAGGAGGACGCGTGGCACTTTCATGTGACTCATGGCTTGGGAACTACGTCGCCGTTACTCACTTCATGAAGTGAGACCATGTTTCTCAGTTCATGAAGTGAGACCATTCAGGGTTTTACTTTCTTAGGGGAGCTTGTGCATGTCGGCTTTCCACGAATCCCGCGCGTAAAGGAGGGATAGTTTTTGATGGGCGGGCAATCGCAGTCGTCGCCGCTCGCGTCACTCCCGCCGCCCTTGCCGGTCGCATCGCCGCCGCCGCCCTTGCCGGTCGCGTCGCTGCCGCCGGCCTTACCCAGTTGTCCCGGCTCGGCTCCGCTGAAGATGTGGGCGGTAATCCCTTCGAGCAGTGCCGCGGGCAAGTCGCTGTCCTCGCCCATGTCAGACTTTTCATAGGCTTTGCCGCGGGAATAGCTTTTGCTAATGCCTCCGGTGCGTTTATCAAGGCTCACGGGGAGGTGCTCGGCGTTATCGTGGCCGGGTTCGTTCCGGCGTGGTTCGCGCATCGTGTTATCGAAATACCGCTGAAGAAACTCGTCCCAGTTGGTCTGTTTCCCGAACTTGTATTTCGGGTATTCCTTGAGCCAGAAATCGTCGTTCCCCGGCTGAGACCAGGGGAAGAACACGGAGAGGCCGTGCGAGTATTGATAGTCCGGCCCGGCGAATCCCGAACTCAGGATCAGCCCCCACTTCCGTTCGCCCTCATCATCCCCTATCAGCGCCTTCATCAACTCGACGCAGGCCGTTCGGATAGACACCAGCCTCCCTTGCGTCTCTCCTGAAACATACTTGAAGGCGGCCTCGCACCTTCGGTACAGGCATAAGCAGAAGTCATATAGATCGGTGTAGGTATCGCGCCAGAAGCTCTGCGCGTCCCAGTGGGCCAGGAGGATGAGTCCCTTTATAAATTCGTCGCCTTTGTCGCCCTTCTCTTTGTCGCCCAGAGCGGCCATGAGTTCGGATGTCAGAGCGTTGAGGTGTGACTTCATGCCCGGCACTCTATCCAGGTCACACAGGGCGAGGTCGAAGGAGTAGCCCGCCAGTTGGAAGTCGTAGCTGTTATAGAAACAGTAGTAGAAAATCTTCGTCACCGCGCATTCAATGTCCTTCGCTCCCTTTATCAGATCGTTGAAGATGCGAACCAAAATCTGCGTATAAGGCCAACTGCCGACGAACTCAGGGCCTTGCGACGCCAGCATGTATCTGGCCTTGCCTTGCAGCTCGTAAGCCACTTCGATGGAACTCATCGAACAGCTATGGAAGCCGATCATCTCTAACTTGCCCTTCGTAGCTTTATTGAAACTGCCCACCGCCGCGCCCAGCTCTTTCAACTTGAGCGAAGGCTTCTTAGCGTGCTCGTCGAAGAGGAACATGTCGTTGCCGACGGCCAACCCGTGCCCGAGGATGAAGAGCATGTAATGGCGTGCCGGGTACTTCGTCGCACAAAACTGGAGGAACTTGTTCAAGGATTGCTTGGGATCAATCTTGTCTTCTGACGCGTCCGCCGGCTTGCCATTTTTCGCCGCGTCCTCCGGAGACTTACCATGCTTGACTTTGCCGGGCGAATCGGACGCGTTAGGGTCAGGCGGGTTGTACTGAATCAGGCTCTTTACATCAATATCCTTGATTTGATCTTCGCTCAGGCCGGAGTGTTCTCGGTGATACTTTATAAACTCCTGGACATTATATTCGACTCTTTCCCGGATGCGGTCTTTGATTTTAACCTTCGCCTTAGCTCCGTTCGGGATCGTCGCCTCTCCCCACAATTTGTCGAGCACCAGATTTCTGATGAAAGGGTCGTTCGGGGGAAACCCGACCTGATGGCCGCCGGAGGCGTCAAGCCCCTTGCCGAGAAATTCAAGCCGGGCGCGGGCCTCGACCTTCGGGACGAGGTTGACATCGAACGTGTGGAGCGGAGTGCCCACGGTGTGCGGGTCGAAGCGCGCGACCACGTTGGCTTCCGGGTGGAATCCGGCGTTCTTGAGGGCTTTAAGCTGTGAGACGATGCTTGGGGCAAGCGCGTTATCGCTCGCGAAATAGAACATCAGCGTCCATTCTTTTGTCTCGGCCATTTGTAAACATCCTCCTCACGGATTGTGGCTGGGAAAATGAACCTGCCGGAAGCGTTACTGCGGAGACTCGACGGCCCCAAGTGTAGACGAGATGAGTTGGCCGGCCCTGGCGAAAGAACTAGAGGCACAGGGCGTCAATGAACAAGTCTGAGGCCCGCCAGCCTATTCCCAAGCGGATTTGGTGTCAACAGAAAAATGGCCTGCCTGCTCAGAGAACGCCCACGCCTCGAAACCAGAAGCCGCGGACTCCGGCAACATCCCAATTCTCGTTTAAGCCCTCCGTAAGCTAATGACCGATTCGTCGAAAACATTTCTCCCGCGGAGAGGGGCTTGCGGCTAACGCCCGCGTCGGCACTATAATGTCCGGGTTCCTGCTTCAATTCTGAAAAACGGCTCTCCTGCTCAGGCGGGCGCGGGGTCCGACCGAAAAAATGAAGGCGCTTGTGATAGACGACAACGAGTTGGTGCGCAGCAACGTCGCGGAGGTCTTGCGCGTCGAGGGCTGGGAGGTGCGCGAGGCCGAATCCGCCGAGCGCGCCTTCGAGATGCTCGGCGACGGCGAGTGGGAGCTGGTCTTCTGCGACGTGCGCCTGAGCGACACGAGCGAGGCGGAAGGCTACGCGGTCTTGCGCCGCTTCGTCGAGGAGCAGCCAGAGGCGCAGATCGTCCTGATGACCGGCCACGGCTCGGCGGCGGGCGCGCTCGACGCCGTCTCTTCGGGCGCTTACGACTACCTGATGAAGCCGTTCGAGAACGAGGACGTGCTGCGCATCGCGCAGGCGGTGCGCCGCTCCGTCGAGAAGCGCGAGCGGCCCGGCACGACGGGCGAGCTTCCGCCCACGCCCGTCTATGCGTCGGACATTGACCTGATCGGCGTCAGTTCAGCCTTCGTCGAGGTGATGAAGCTGGTGGGCCGCGTGGCCGCCACTTCCCTGCCCGTGCTCGTCCACGGCGAGTCGGGCACCGGCAAAGAGGTGGTCGCGCGCGCCATCCACCGGCGCAGCCCGCGCGCCTCTCAAGCGTTCGTCGCGGTCAACTGCGGCGCGATTCCATCGGAACTGATCGAGTCGGAGCTATTCGGCCACGTCCGCGGCGCGTTCACCGGCGCGGAGCGCGACCGGCGCGGCCTCCTGCAAGAAGCCGACGGCGGCACGATTCTGCTCGACGAGATAACGGAGACGACGCCCGCGTTTCAGGTCAAGCTGCTGCGCGCCTTGCAGGAGGGCGAGATCAGGCGCGTCGGGTCGAACAACACTGTGGGCGTTGACGTGCGCGTCATCGCCGCGACGAACCGTGACGTGGAGCGAGAGGTGAAGGAGGGGCGCTTCCGGCAGGACTTGTTCTATCGCCTCAACGCCGTGACGCTGCGCCTGCCGCCGCTTCGGGAGCGACGCGAGGACATCATGCCGCTCGCGCGCCACTTCGCCGTGCGCGCGGCGCGTCCGGGCAATGAACCGATCAGCTTCTCGCGCGACGCCACCCTCGCGCTCGTCGCCTACGACTGGCCCGGCAACATCCGCGAGTTGGAGAACGCCGTCGTCCGTGCCGTCGCTTTGTGCGACTGCGCCGTGCGTCCCGAAGACCTGCCTGAGCGCGTGCGCGACGCGCTCGCTTCAGCCGCCGCGGAGCGCGCGCAGGAAGCACAGGAAGCGGACGCGCCCGCCGACGGGCCGGACTCTCAGGACGCGAGACGCGTAGAGGAGCGTCTGCTGTCGCTGTCGGAACTCGAAGGCCGCCACGTCGCGCGCGTGCTCGCGCACACGGGCGGCAACAAGCAGGCCGCGGCGCGTCTGCTCGGCATAGACCGCACGACGCTGCAACGCATGATTAAGCGGCACGGCCTCGACTCCGAACGGCCCTCGTGATAACGGCGGCGATAAGTCACCTGTCCGAAGCTGAGAGGCGATTGAAAGGATGAAGGCGGGCGGCACTGACCTGTGCTTAACTCACGCGGCGGTGGCCGCGCCTTTGGCTCGAACTTCGGCGCGGCGCGCGACTTCGCGGGCGATGGCGAGTATCTGCGCCGCGTCGAAGGGCTTCGTCACCACCCAGTCCACGCGGGCGTCGCTGCGCTCGCCGGAGCCGACGGCGTCGCCCCAGCCCGTGATGATGGCCAGAGGCATCGCCCCGTCGCGCTCGCGGATGGCGTGCGCCATCTCCCACCCGCTCATCCCTTTCATGCCGAGGTCTGTGAAGACAGCATCGAAGTCCGCCCCGTCGAGCAGCGCCAGCGCCTCGCGCCCGTCGCCGGCCAGACGGACGACGTAACCTTCGCTCTCCAGGATGTCTCTCAAGAGATCGCGCACATGCTCCTCGTCATCAACGACCAGAATGCGCGCCGCGCCGGAAGGCTGCGGCACGAGCGTGAGCGCGGCGGGCGGCGTGACTTCCGCCGCAGGCATGACCGCCGACTTCGCCGCCGGGAGCCTGATGCGGAAGCTCGTGCCGGTTCCCTGCTCCGACTCGACCTCGACCGCGCCCTCGTGGCGGCGGATGATGCCGTAAGAGACGGCGAGGCCGAGGCCCATGCCGGCCTTGCCCTTCGTCGTGAAGAACGGGTCGAAGACGCGCGAGCGCACGTCCTCGCTCATGCCCTCGCCGTTGTCGCTGACGGCGATCTCGATGGCCCCGCCCGACTCACGCGTCGAGAGCGTGAGCGTGCCGCCCTGCGGCATGGCGTCCACGGCGTTGAAGACCATGTTGATGAGAACCTCGCGCAGCTCCGATTCGTCGCCCATCACGCGCGCGTCGTCCGAGCCGAGCTGGAGTTCGAGCGCGATGTGCACGCCTTCGGATTCGGCGCGGCTCTTCCAGCGCGGGCGCGTGATCTCGCGCACGTCGAGGAGGAGCTGGTCAACGGAGACGGGCTGGAAGTCGTGGTCGCGGCGCTGGCGCGCGAAGTCCTGTATGCGCTTGATCGTCCGTGCGCCGTCCTTCGCCGTCTTGATGATGAGCTGGAGTCCGGCCTCGACCTTCTCCGGGTCTTTCGTGGTGAGCAGGAGTTGCGCGCGGCCCAGTATGCCGGCGAGCGTGTTATTGAAGTCGTGCGCCACGCCCGACGCCAGCTCGCCCAGCGCCGACAGTTTCTCGATCTGCGCGTACTGCTCGCGGATGCGCTCCTGCTCGGCGATGTAGTGCGACAGCTCCTCGACGTGGCGTCGCGCCTGCTCGGCCTGCTGGGCGGCTGATTCGGCGCGTGCTCCGGCGGCGGCCTCGGCCTTGGCGGCGGCGGCCATCGCCTCGACGTTGTCGAGGTAGGTGCGATAGGTCAGGTAGACGATGGCGATGATCGGCACGGCGGCGACCAGCGCGTAGAAGCCCGCGGTCGAGGCGAGCTTGACGGCTAGCCCGGCGGCAGACGCGCCGCCGAAGTAAGTGATCGAAGTCCAGAGATACTTGTTGCGCCACGTGACCCACACCGGCTCGCCCGCCTTGAGCGAGGTGTGCACCGCCGCGATGGCCGAGTTGGCGACGTACTGCACGAGGCCCATCACGCAGAGCGCGGCGACGAACGTGGCCGAGAAGTCGCCGTGGGGCAGCGCGTCAACGCGCCCGAAGAGCAGGTGCATGACGAGGACGGTGATGAAGGTCGAGCAGGCCATCATCGCGCCGTTGAAGAGGCTGGTGAACAGGCTGAAGGGCTTCTTGCCGAAGCGCGAGGCGGCGAACAGCTCCGCTGCGGCCAGCAGCACCGCCACGTCGCCGCCGTAGAGCAGCATGGTCAGGAAGATGAAGGTGTCGGAGAAGGAGACCTGACCCGTCGTGCGCGGAATGGGAATGCAGAAGCGCGAGCTGACGAGTAGCGTGACCAGGATGAGCGGGATGAGCCGCACGTCGAGATGCGCGAGCGGGAGATTGAGCGCCGCGTAGAGGATCACGCAGGCGCCTGCGACGATCACCGCCCACATGTACGGCCTGACGAAACGCTGCTTGCCCATGCCTCTCTCCTCCGAATGAATCAGACCTCAAGCCTCGACGCCCTGCTCCCTCACTTTCCGCTCCAGAAAAACCGTCTCGTAATAGCCGCGCAGCCTGTAGCCCGCCTTCATAAAGAGCGCCTGCGCCACGAGGTTCTGTTCGTTGACGAGCGCGCAGACCGACGCGCTGCGCGCCAGCAGCGAGCGCCCCAACTGCGAGAGGCAGCGCAGCCCGTAGCCCTGCTGCCGGCTCGACGGCTCGATGTAGACGCCCTCGACGTAGGTGCACTCCGGCGTCTCCGCCGCCACGTCCGCCTTGAACACAAGCTCGCCGTGCTCGACCAGAACCCACACGCGCCCGTGCTCGATGCGCCGGGCGCAGCGCAGGCGGAAACCGTGCAGGTCAACGTCCAGAGGGTTGACGCCGCTCTCCTCGTAGGCCATCGCTGCGTGGACGGGCATGACCAGCATGAGATCGTCGAGCGTGGCGCGGCGCAGGCCCGCCACCGAATCGCACGCCTGCACGGGCCAGCGCTGCTCGAACAGAAGCTCGCGGCAGAAGAGGCGCGGCTTCTGGCCCGCGGGCGCGTAGTATTCCCAGAAGCGGCGGACGAGCGCCCGCTCGCCGAGGATCATGTGCGCGTCCGTCTCCTTCTGCGCGAGACGGGCGAAGGCCGCGAGCGCAGGCTCGGTGCGCGCCTCGACGAACGTGGCGTGGCCGACGAGCGCGATACCTTCGAGACGGCCCGTCGCATCGCGGCACGCGTAAAAAGTGCCGCGGTTGAAGGGACTCTCAAAGCCGTTGTCGCGCACCAGCCCGCTCATCACGACCGTCTGCGCGGGGCGTTCGGCGAGAAAGGCCAGCGCCTCCGCCTCGCTGTGACTCTCCGTCAAAGGGTGAACCAGAAACGACGGCTCGACCTGCCGCACGGGCGCGGCGGCGGCGACCTTCTTCGACTCGATGAACTGGGGCATCAGCGTCACTCCTTAATCGGGCTTACATGGGACATGCAAGGGGGTTCATCTTCACTGCATCGAAACTGCCGTCGCGGTTTGCGCGCGTTCGGCCTCCGCGCGCGGCTCAGGGGCCGCCGTCGCCCGCGTCGCGGGCGGGCGGCGTCGAGGCCGTAGGGTCGCCTTTGGCGGTCGCGGACATGGCCTGCACGCACGAGTCCGCGCCGAGCGTGCTGTCGGTGACGAGCACGCCGTCGCCTGCGAAGGTCTGGTCGGTGACGAGCACGCCCGCACTGAGATAGATCGGCCCGCCGCCCAACACACCCCCGTCGCTCACCGTCACGCTGTCGGTGACGAGCACGCCGTCCGAGAGCATCGTCCGGTCGGTGACGAGCACGCCATCGGTGACGAGCACGCCGTCGGTGACGAGCACGCCGAGGCCGTAAATTTTCTGGTAGGAGGTTATCAGGTCGCCGCCGGTCGCGTAGCCGTACTTGAGAACCATCCCCTGCGACCAGTTGAAGGTGTAGCCCGCGATGGTCGTCTGCGGCAGGGGCGCGAGCGGCGTCGTCAGAAGCGGCGCGCCGAGCGGCGTCTGCTGTGACAAGTCCGTGCGGACGAGCCGCGCCAAGCGCACCGCGCCCTCGATGTTCACTTCGCCCGCGCCCTGCTCCAACTGGTTGAAGCCCGCGAGCGGCTGCGAGGTGTACATCAGAATCATCTTGACGAGGTTCGGTGTGAGCCGCGGGTTGGCTTGCAGCATCAGCGCCGCCGCGCCCGCCACCACGGGCGTCGCCATCGAGGTGCCGTTGAGATACATCATCCGGCGGTTGTCGGCGTTGCTCACCCCTGCGTCGAGCGAAGGATAGGTGGTGATGAGATAGTTATCCTCGGCGGCGGCGTCAATGATCTTGTTGCCGGGCGCGACGAGGTCTGGCTTGACGAGATCGTCGTGGTGCTTGACGCCCGACGCGTCCGTCCAAGCGCCGCGGGTCGGCCCGCGCGAACTGTAGGTGGTCACGCCGTCGTCCGAGCGCGCGTCAGTGCCGAAGGTGTTCGACGCGCCGACCGTGATGGCCGAAGGCTCGTCGCCCGGCGAGTGAATCATCCCGTAGATTTTGTTGCCCGCCGAGTCCTTGCCCAGATTGCCCGCCGCGGCGGCGACGACTATCCCGGCGTCAACCAACTTGCGGACGGCCTGACAGACGGGGTCGTCCTTGTACGACTCGACGGCGGGCGTGCCGAGGCTCAGGTTGACGACGCGGATTTGGTAGGCCGCGCGGTTCTGTAGAACCCAGTTGAGCGCGGCGAGGATGGAGGAGACGCGGCCCGTGCCCTGCGCGCCGAGCACGCGCAGGTTGATGACGTTGGCGTTCGGCGCGATGCCGATGTAGTCGCCGTGCGCGATGCGTCCGTTGCCCGCGGCGATGGAGGCGACGTGCGTGCCGTGGCCGTAGGGGTCGTCCGTCCGATTCTCACCCGTGAAGTCAACGCTCTTGACGACGCGCAGTCCGCTGCCGTGCTCGTCGCGGAAGGCCATGTGGCCGGAGTCAATGCCGGAGTCGAGGACGGCGATGCCGACGCCTGTGCCGTCGAGCGTCTGGCCGTTCAGACTGTTGACGACGTTGCCGCGGAGGGCGTCGGCGCTGGCGTTGCGTACCGCATCGGTGCCGGTCGTGAGCGAGACGTGGCCGAACGAGATCGTCTCGCGGTCGGGCGAAACGAACCGCACGCCCTCGCGCGCCGACAACTGTTCGATGAGCCGTGCGGGCAGCTCGACGACGCGCGCCCCGACGCTCGAAAGCTCGCCCGTCGTCTTCACGTCGCGGCGGCGGAGCAGCGCGTCGAGAGAAGCGCCCGGCCCGTCGTCAGTCTGGAGGATGACGCGCACGCGCTCGTTTCGCGCGGCGGGGTCGCGCGCGATTTCGAGCAGGTCTGGGGAGATTCTGTCTGCCGTCTCTTCCTGCCACCCCGCGGCGTCGCCTCGCGCGCGCGTGAGCTTGATCCCGGCGCGGCTTGGGCCGCCCGGCACTAACCCGCACACGAGGGCGAGCAGCGATAGCAGAGAGACTAACGTCGCTGCGAAGGAGCGTCCAACGTGTTTCACCTTGATCCCCTCCACTGGCACAAAACCGCAAGACGCCAGATGAGACCGAACTTAAAGAGAGCGCCGGGCCGACAAAGAACCCTTCGCCCCCGTCGAGAAAGCGCCGCCTCCGTCGGAAGAGACGGCGGGGCCATCCGTTCGCGAGGTTTCTTCAAGCTTGCCGGGAGAGATAATTTACAGGGGAGAGAGACGAGGCTGGAAGTATCCCAGCAAAGCGGTCGCGCAGTCAATACTGAACCGCTCACTTCATGCACCCCGTCTCGTCCCCACCCGTCATGGCCGACTGCGCCTGCATGACCGTATCGCCGACGAGTACGCCGTCGCTGACCATGATGCCGTCGCCGACGAGTATGCCGTCGCCGACGAGTATGCCGTCGGGCAGCATCGTTCCCACGAGCGCGTCCGCGCCGAGCAGCGGCGAGCCGCCTGCGAGCGTCGAGCCGTCACTCGTGAGCAGCGCCGCGCCGAGGCCGACCCCACCCGTCAACAGCGACGGGTTTGGCGTCTGCGCCCCGCCGCCCTCCGTGACACCGTCGCCGAGCACGCGGCCCGCGCCGTAGACGCCCTGGTAGAGCGTGAACAGCTCCGGGCCGGTGGCGTAGGTGTGGTTGAGCACGAGGCCCTGCGACCACTCGAAGGTCTGACCCGCGACCGAGGTTTGCGTCGCGGGCGGTGCGTCCACGAGCAGCGGCGAGCCGAGCGGCGTGCTCGAACCGATGTCTGTGCGGACGAGCTTCGCCAGACGGACTGCGCCCTCGACGTTCACTTCGCCCGCGCCCTGCTCCAACTGGTTGAAGCCCGCGAGCGGCTGCGCCGTCAACATCAACACGGCCTTGACGAGGTTCGGCGTCAGGCTGGGGTTGGCCTGAAGCACGAGCGCCGCCGCGCCTGCGGCCAAAGGCGTCGCCATCGAGGTGCCGCTCAGATACATCATGCGGCACGCGTCGGGCTGGCTCGTGTCAACGTTCAGCTCCGGGTGCGCCGCGAGAAGACTGTTGTCCGCCGCCGCCGCGCCGACGATCTTGTTACCGGGCGCTAACACGTCGGGCTTAATCAGGTTGTCGTAGTGACGGACTCCGCCGTCGTCCGTCCAGGCACCGCGGGTCGGGCCGCGCGAACTGTAAGTGGTCACGCCGTCGTCCGAGCGCGCGTCAGTGCCGAAGGTGTTCGACGCGCCGACCGTGATGGCCGAAGGCTCGTCGCCCGGCGAGTGAATCTGGCCGTAGATTTTGTTGCCCGCCGAGTCCTTGCCGCTGTTGCCCGCGGCGGCGACAACGACGACGCCTGCGTCAACGAGATTTCGCACGGCGTTGCACACGGGGTCGTCCTTGTACGACTCGACGGCGGGCGTGCCGAGGCTCAGGTTGACGACGCGGATTTGGTAGAGCGTGCGGTTGCTCAAGACCCAGTCGAGCGCGTTGAGGAGCGAGGAGGTCGTCCCGCGCCCCTGCGCGTCGAGCACGCGAAGGTTGACGATCTTCGCGCCCGGCGCGACGCCCGTGTAAGCCCCGCCCGACGGCTGACCGCCGCCCGCCGCGAGCGAAGCGACGTGCGTGCCGTGGCCGTAGGCGTCGTCCGTGCGACCCTCGCCCGTGAAGTCAACGCTCGCCGCGACCCGGCTCACGCCGAGGCCGTCGCGGAACATGGCGTGCTCTGTGTCAACGCCTGAGTCTACGACCGCGATTCCGATCCCTGTGCCGTCGAGCGTGGTCGTCGTCCTGAGACCGAGCGGAGAGACGAGCGTCTGCACGCGCACCTGATCTGTGCCCGTCGTCGTCTCGACGTGGCCCGCGCCGACGAGCTGCCTGTCCGGCGAGACGTAGCGCACGTCGGCGTGCGCGGCCAGCGCGGCGACGGCCTTCGGCGGCAGATTGAGCGACAGTGCGCCCAGCGTGCCGAAGCGATGCGTGACGTGACCGCCGACGGAGCGCAGCAGCGCGTCGAGGCCGGAGCCGAGGCCCGCCGTCGCGCTCTGTTGAACGACGACGTTGATGCGCCCGCCGCCGCCGCGCCTGTTGTTGACGCTCTCGTCGCCGCCGCTCTCGTCGTTGTCCTGCCCTTCGTCTTGCGACGCGGCGACGATGGCGCGCAGGTCGGGCGAGATTTTGCCGTCCGCACTCCTCTCCGACTTCGCGCGCGAGCCGCCGCCGAATGCCCCCGCGCACAGCGCGAGCGCGAGGCACGCGGGGATAAGCCACCTGCGTAGACGATAATGCTTGCGGGTTTTCAAAGGCTCCTCCTCGCGATGTGACAGCGGGTGATTCAGTGAAAAAACTTCGGGGCGAAAATGGGCGACTGATGTGCGACATGAGCAAGCATCGTTCCAACTTCCGCGCCGCCGCCGCCTCAACTGCCGACGCGACACGCGCCGCTGCCGCAAGCGCGAAGCGAAAGATGATCCGGAGTCTCAGGCCGGAGAGCAGATGTCTTTGAGGGGGAAAGAGAAAGGCGTGCGGCGTCGGCGCGAGTTCGGGCGGACACGCGCCGCAGGGCTGTGCAAACGCATCCGCGGGGCGGCCTCAGTTCGTCCGGCTTTGGTCGGCATCGCGCGACCGCCGCGGCTGCATTGTGCAGCGGCACAATGAATCCGCCGTCGCAATTTACACGGGCCGCGGGGGAAGGATGAAGACGGAAAGATGAAGTCAAAGCAGCTTTGGCTTTATTTCATCCTTCCGCCTTCATCCTTCATCCTTTCATCGTGCTGGCATGGCTCTTGCCGAAGCTCTGGCGCAAGCCCCGGCACAACCCCTGCCGTTATTTTCCGCTCGGACGAACGAGGACGGCGAGACGCGCCGTCACGAAACCTTTGTGTCTCGGAGGCGACGCGAGCACCCCGCGCGCCCGAACCTGACGAGGCGGGTGAAGATGTCTCTGCCAAACAGCAACGCGCGACTCTTAGTCATTGACGACGACCCGGCGGTCAGGGAAGTGCTGGTCGAGTTCCTCGGCCACCGATACGAGTGCACGGGCGTCGGCTCAGCCGAGGAAGCCCTCGCGCTCCTCGGCGCGGAACGCTTTCAGCTCGTCGTCAGCGACATCACGATGCTGCGCATGAGCGGACTGGAGATGATTCCGCACGTCCGCGCCCTCGCGCCCGACGCGCTGATCGTCATGGTGAGCGGCTCGCAGACCGTCGAGAGCGCAGTCGAGGCCATGCGCGCGGGCGCGTTCGACTACGTTGTGAAGCCTTTCGACCTCCAGCACGTTGACGTAGCCGTCCGGCGCGCGCTCGAACACCAGCATTTGCTCGAAGCCAAGCGCGGCTACGAGACCTACCTTGAGCGCATCATCGAGCAGCGCACGGCGGAACTGGGCGAGGCGCTGCACTCACTCGGCGAAGCCTACCGCTCGACGCTCAAGGCGCTCACCGCAGCGCTCGACCGGCGCGACGCGGAAACCAGCGGCCACTCCGAGCGCGTCGTCGCCTTCAGCCTCCGGCTGGGGCGCGAGATGGGCCTCGACGCAGGGCAGTTGCGCTCGCTTGAGTTCGGCTCGCTCCTGCACGACATCGGCAAGATCGGCGTCCCCGACGCTGTTCTCAGAAAGCCCTCCAAGCTGACCGACGCCGAGTGGACGGAGATGCGTCAACACCCCACACACGGCCAGCAGATACTGGGCGGCATCAAGTTTCTGGAAGGCGCGGCCCGCATCGTCGCCCAGCACCACGAGCGTTGGGACGGCACGGGCTACCCCCTGGGTCTCAAGGGCGAGGCGATTGACCTCGGCGCGAGAGTGTTCGCCGTGGCCGACGCTTTCGATGCCATCACCAGCGACCGTGTCTATCGAAAGGGCAGGCCGTATGAGGCCGCGGCGGGTGAACTGGAGTGTTGGGCGGGCAGGCAGTTCGACCCGCGTGTGGTCGCGGCCTTCCGCCGAGTGCCCCGGCAGGAGTGGGAGGAACTGCGGCGCGTGTCTTCCGCCGTGCGCGGCAGGCAGGACTCACCAACTCAGGAAGGGGCCGCGCCGCCAAACACCCAGGTCTCGCCTCCCGCTTCGGCGGCGCGCACTGGCCGCGCGCTGAATTTTCGACGAGCCGGCGTGCATTAGACATTTCTAGATCGTGGTGACGAGGAGCACGTCTAATCGTGTTGACGAGCGGCACGCCGCCGCGACTTCGAGGGCGTCGTCGTTACCTCTGTCGCCACACCGCGCTTTGGAGTATCATGCGATAAACGGCGGCCCCGTTGGTCGGGCGCTGGCGACGGCTCGTTTTAAGTGAGGCCGGGAGGCTTGATGGTGTCTGAAATGGTGGACAGTCCGGTCGTGCTGCTGGTGGAAGATTTCCGGGACGCGCGCGAGATGATGCGGCGCATGCTTGAGCTGAGCGGCTGCCGCGTCGTCGAGGCCGTCAACGGGCAGGAGGCCATCGAGTTGTCGCAGCAGGGCGGATTCGACCTCGTCCTGATGGACTTGAACATGCCCGTGCTCGACGGCTTCACGGCGACGCTGCGCATACGCGAGTATGAGTTGACGCGCGACCTGCCGGTCGTGGCCGTGACCGCTTACGACACCGCCGAGTTTCGCGCGGCAGCCGACGCGGTTGGCTGCCGGGACTACATCCTCAAGCCGCTCGACCTCGAACGCCTCGCCAAACTTCTCGAACAACTGCTCCCGTCCCGCGGCCACGCGCGCGCCGCCCAGGGCTGAGCGCCAAACGAATGAAGGAGAGCGGCGAAGGTTAAAAGGACGGACTCAACTTTTCCCTTTTCCCTTCCCTTCACTTTCACCCCGCGTTCATTCCGTCGGCGCTGTGCCGGTGCCGCCCGTGTTGCCGAACACGCCGCCCGCGCCCGCGTGCGTCGAGGTCGCGCCCGCGACATCGCCCTCCTCGCGCACGCCCGTGTCGCCCACGCTCGGCGCGTCCGAGCCTGCCAACCCGCCTTTGCCGGTCTTGTCCGTCCCGCCCGTGATGTCCGTCCCGCTCGCGCCTTCCACACGGCGCGCGCCGCCTCGCGTTCCTTCGCCCGTCTCGTTCTCTTCGGCCATCGTCTTCAAATCTCCCTTAGGAAATGCGCGTGCCTTCGCGTCGCCTGAAATCGCGCTTGCGCCGTCTGCACACGACGAGTGAGAATAAATCAACGCTGAGACTTTTCTGCTTCGACTTTGTAACAATGCCTTTGCGACCGGCGGCCCTGAACGATTCGGAGGAGCGACGATGCCCTTGCGCTTTCTGCCCTTGCGTTTTCTGCTCACACTCTTTCTCTTGACGCTGATGTGCGCCGACGCTTACAGCCTCGACGAGACGCAGGCATCCCAACCGACGCCCGGCGCGGGCGTCCCCCACGAGCTGGCGCGCTGGCGCGCAGAGCACTACCGCGACGCTCGCTACGCGCTCGACATCACGCTCGCGCCCGGTGCCGAACTGCTCAAGGGTCACGAGAGAATTACCGTGACGCTCGACGCCGCAGCGGGCGACCTCGTCCTCGACTGGCGCGTGATAAAGAATGACGTTGACCCGCGCTCGCGCGTCTCCGGCATCAAGGTCAACGACAAGCCGATGACGGACGCTCAATTCATCAACGAACATATCGTCATCCCGCGCACGCATCTTGTGACGGGCGCGAACACCGTCGAGCTGGATTTCGAGTCGCCCGTCAGCACTTCCGGCAGCGCCGTCACGCGCTATCTCGACCGCGAGGACAACTCCGAATACGTCTACACGCTCTTCGTCCCGTCGGACGCGAGCACGACGTTCCCCTGTTTCGATCAGCCCGACTTGAAAGCGCGCTTCACTCTCAAGCTCACTGCCGCGGACAACTGGCGGGTCGTCTCAAACACCGACGGCGTCGCCGTGCCCGAATTCGACGACACGAGCAGCGGACGTCCCGTCTCTCCACCGAAGGGGATGCTCTGGCACTGGTTCAAGGAGACGGAGCCGCTCAGCACCTACCAGTTCGCCTTCGCCGCCGGGCCGTTCGCGGAGTTCAAGGATGAAAGCTCTCCTTACGGCACGCGCCTCTTCGTGCGGAAGTCGAAGGCCGAGCGCGCGAAGAAGGAACTCGCGGAAGTCTTCCGCCTCAACCGCGAAGGGCTGAAATTTTTCGAGGACTACTTCGGGCACAAGTTCCCCTTCCCGAAGTACGACCTCGTGCTCGTGCCTGAGTTCGCCTACGGCGGGATGGAGCACGCGGGCGCGACCTTCCTGCGCGAAGACATCATCCTCTTCCCCTCCGACCCGACCGCCGCCGACAAGGCCGCGCGCGCCGAGACGATGCTGCACGAGGCCGCGCACCAGTGGTTCGGCGACCTCGTCACGATGCGCTGGTTCGACGACCTCTGGCTCAAGGAGGGCTTCGCCACCTTCATGGCCTACAAGGCCATCGAGGCGCTGATGCCCGAATACAACGCCTGGAAGCTCTTCCACCTCCGCACCAAGCCGCTCGCCTACCTCACCGACGCGACGAAGGGCACGACGCCCATCTTTCAGGAGATTCCGAACCTCTCCGCCGCCAAGTCTGCCTACGGCAACATCGTCTATCGCAAAGCGCCCTCGATGCTGCGCCAGGCCGAGTTCTATCTCGGCCCGCACGAGTTCCAACGCGCCGTCCAACTCTTCGTCAAAGAGCACGCCTACGCCAACGCCACCTGGGAAGACCTCGTGCGCGCCTTCGAGAGCACGTCGGGGCGCAAGCTCGATGTGTGGGCCGCCGCGTGGGTCAAGCGGCGCGGCATGGCGGACGTGCGCGTGCGTTGGAGCGCGGACGCGCGCGGCCTCATCAACCGCTTCGAGGTCGAAGAGACGGACGTGCTCAGAGAGGGCGGCTCGTGGCCGATGAGCGTCCGTATCCTGCTCGCGCCCGCCGCGCCCGGCGAGCGCCCGGAGGTGCTCAACGTCACGCTGCACGGCGCGGGCGTGACGCGCGTTGCCGAAGCCAACGGCAAGCGACGCCCCGCCTTCGTCTTCGCCAATTTCGAGGACTACGGCTACGGTCGCTTTCTTCTGGACGATGCGAGCCACGCCGAACTTTTGAAAAATCTCGGCGCGGTCAAAGATGACTTCCTGCGCGCGCTCCTCTGGGATTCGCTCTGGGACTCTGTGCGCGAGGCGGAGCTTGCGCCCTCGGACTTCATCGCGCTCGCCGTCCGCGAAGCGCCCGCCGAGCGCGACGACGTGCTGCTCGGCTTCATCCTCGCGCGCGCGCAGACGGCGTTTACGCGCTACCTCTCCGAAGAGCAGCGCCAGGCGCTCGCGCCCGCGCTCGAACGCGCGCTCTACGAAGGGATGATGCGCGCCGAGACAGCGGGCCTTCGCATCACGTACTTCCGCGCCTACCGCGAGGTCGCGACGACGGGCGAGGCGCTCGGCAACCTTGTGGAAATATTTAAAGGTAATCGGCAAGTGCCCGGCATGACGCTGCGCTCACGCGACCGCTTCGACATCGCGCGCACGCTCGTCGAGCGGGGCGACGCGCAGGCGGCCAAGTCCACGCTCGACTACGCCGTCAGGCAAGACTCAAGCGACGACGGTCGGCGCTACGCTTACGCGGCGAACGCGGCGTGGCCCGACGCGGCGACGAAGAAGAACTATTTTGAACAGTACGCGAACGACAAGGAGGTTGCGGAGAGCTGGATCGAGGCGAGCCTCGGCCCCTTCAACACGCCGCGGCAGTCCGCTCTGACGCTGCCCTACCTCGAACCGGCGCTCGCGGAGTTGCCCGCGCTCAAGCGCACGCGCAAGATTTTCTTCGTCAACGGCTGGCTCGCGGCCTTCATCGGCGGGCAGTGCAACGAGCGCGCGGCCAAGACGGTGCGCGACTTCCTCGCGCGCGAAGTCCAGCTCGACCGCGACCTGCGCCTCAAGGTGCTCGAAGCCTCGGACGGACTGGAGCGTTGCGTCCGCATCCGCGCGCGCTACGCGGGCGACGACACGCGACGCGCGCAGTAGTAGCAGTAGCAGTAGTAGTGACGTGTGATTTCGGTCGAGTGAAGACAGCAAGGGGGCGGCAGACGCATCTGCCACCCCCTCAACTTTTCGTCCTGCCTGTCGTCCTCTTTTCGTCCCGCCTGTCGTCGTGGCCCTACTTCCTGGCGAGCACGACGGGCGCGTCCTCGCTGGCGCGGACGCGACCATAGAAGGCGCGCACGTCGGCGTAGCGTTCGACGGGGACGGTCGCGGCGCGCTGGACGAGCGAGCGCGTGAAGACGAGCTGGCCTTCGTGCACCTCATAGGTCGCGGTGTAGGTTCCGAACTCGGAGTTGATCTTGACGGCGTCGGGCAGTTCGTCCACGTCGAAGCCCGCGGGGAGCTTGAAGCGGACGGTCTCGGCGAGGGCTTTGGACTTGAGCACTACGGGGTGCTTGCGCGAAGGCTCGGCGAGCCAGCCCGTGTTGCTGTGGCCGACGACCGAAGGCTTGAAGACGAGCAGGCGATCCTGCATGGACTGCGCGTAAGCCTGTGCGGTGAAGTCAACGTCGAGGGCGAAGCGCCCTTCGGCGCGCTCGTCCGCCGGCTCGATTCGCGTGAACTTCGCGCCGGTCGCGCCGCTCCCGGCCCACATCTGGATGACCTTCTCGTAGTCGCCGCGCGAGAGGTTTTTGAACATGCCGCGCGCGCCCGCCGCCGACTGGCCGAACATGCGCTCGCGCACCGTCGCCGCAATCGAGCCGTCCGGCTGGAGCGTCACCTCGGTGGTGCGCTCCAGCCGGTTCGCTTCCGGCGGCGTCGAGGGCATGCGGAGCAGCTCGGTGGATTCTTTGGCGTCTATGAGCGCGAGGCTGTCCTGCTCGCTGTCGGGCAGGTCGCCGACGGGCGTGCTCTCGGCGGTCGGGTCGAAGATGAGGAGGCGGCCCAACTGCGGATGCTTGACGACGGTTGGGGTCTGCGTCTCGTCGGCGACTTTAATCGCGATGATGCAGTGGTCGAACTGCCAGGGCGAGGGCCACTCGGCGCGCACGTAAGAGGGGTCGAGCGCGTAGATGCTGACGAGGTAGGAGTCTATCTTCAGAGCCTTGAGCATCGCGCGCATGAGGTTGGCCTTGTCCTTGCAGTCGCCGTAGGACTTGGCGAAGACTTCGGTGGCCGCGTGCGGGCGGTAGCCGCCGCCGCCGCCGAGGTTGGTCTGAATCGAGATGTAGTGGACGCCCTGCACGTAGCGACCGACGGCCTGAATCTTCTCGAACTCGGTCTTCGCGCCCGCCGTCAGCTCGCGCGCCTTCGAGGCGATGGCGTCGTCGAGGTCGGCCTGTGGGTCTTCCAGCTCGCTCATGAAGCGGGCCACGTCCGACCACGACTGGAAGGTCTTGACGGTCGAGGTCTGCGCCGGGAAGTAGCTGACGGCGAGGCGCGGGACGAGCGCCGACATGCTTGGGCCGTTCGGCTCGTCTTCGACGGGCGAGAGGTTCGAGACCTCCCAGGTGTAGGTCGTCCCGGCGACCGCCGGCTCGACCTGCGCGTGATTGAAGGTGACGCCGCTCGCGCGCCAGCCCGACGGCAGCGTCAGCGTGTAGCGCGAGGCGAGCGCGGGCAGGTCGTCCTGAAAGTAGAAGGAGTCCTGCGAGAAGATCGTGCGCTCCTCGACGACCGACTGGTAGCCGAAGACCGCGCCGACCACCTCCACGTCGTCGGCGGCGGAGATGGTGCGGACGCGCTCCTCGTTGTAAACGTCGTCGGGCTGCATCGCGATGTCGAGCGTCTCGTCCTTGCCGAACCTCTTCACACTGCCCGAAGGGCGGATGAGCCACGCCTTCATGTCGCGCACCTTGCCGGAGTTGGTCTCGTAAGGCTCGGCGGCCCTGGCCTCTTCGCGGCCCTCGCGCGCGAGGATGCGGACGGCGTAGTTCGTCGTCGCCACCATGCGCCCGTCTTCCGAGACCACGACGCTGCGGTCTTTGACGAGGACGACCGCCTTGACCTTCTTGTCGTAAGTGGGCGCGGAAGTCCCGGCGGCCTGACGCAGCCACGCGGGCACGTCGTCGCCGACGGCGGCGCGTGCGGGCGACGCCGCGGCAGCGAGCGCGACGGCGAGGAGGAGAATAGAGGGGCCTGTCAGACGGTAGAGCATTTTCCTTTTCCTTTGTTCACCGACGGTAAGGGCAAACGTTCCAGCGCCTCGGACGACGAGCGCCGAACTGTTGACGCAGCGGTTTTCAGTTCGACGCTCGCCGTCCGAGGCGCTCAAGCGTGTCAGTTCGAGGTCTTGGAGGACGACGCGGCCTGCGCGCCCTGCTTGAGCGCGATGGTGTGGTTGTCCTCCTTGTTCACGGCGTCGAAGTAGGCTTTGAGGCTGGCGTAGATCGTGGTCGGGAAGAGCAGCCCCTGCGTGCCGCCCTTGCCGAAGAAGAACTTGCGCTCGTAGATGAGCGTGCGCCCGTCCTTCGTAATCATCGCCTTCGGCTCGTACTTGCTGATCTCGCCGCCGCTGAAGGGCGCGGGCGATTCGGGGTTGTCGAGCGCGAAGCCTTCGGGCAGCGTGACCTCGACGTGATCCTCCTCAGCCCAGGGGTAGTGGAAGTACACGTCGTAGCTGCGCCCGCTCGTCGGGAACATCGGCGCGGTTCCGTGCTGGAAGAACGCGGGCTGGAGGAACAGACGCTTGCCCGTGCGCTGCGCGTAGGAGGGCACGCGGACGTGGAAAGCGTAGGCGAAGGGCTTGGACGGGCCGTTCACGTTCTCGACCTTCACATCCGTGATCTCGACCGCGCCCAACTGCTCCTTGAACTTCTCCCTCAGCGTCTCCTCGCGCTGCACCGCCGACTGGTCGTTGTTGAGTTCCTTCGCGTCGGCGGCGACGTGGCCCGTGTACTCGACCCGCACGTCGCCTTCGAGCGTGCCGTCGTCGGAGAGCTTGAGGATGGCGATGCGCTTTTCGAGCGACTTTTCGGGCGGCGAGACGGGGCTGTTCATCCAGAACGGCTCGCGCTCGTCGGCGACGAGCGTCGGCTGCCCCTCCTCCTGCCAGCGCAGCATGCCGAAGGTGACGTAGGTCGAGCCGGGGTTGAAGAGCCTCCACTCGTCGCCGATACGAACGGCCACGCTCGCCGGGTCAATGAAGTAGTCGTTGGGGAAGCTCTTATCGAAGAAGATGTCGCCGCGGTCGGAGGTGCAGGCGACGCGCACGTCGAAGCCGGCGGCGGAGGCGAGCGCGCCGAAGAGCAGGTCAATGTCCGCGCCGGTGCCTAAGCCCCGCTTGAGCGTGTCTGCGGGCGACTTGTTCTCCTTGACCTTCTTCAACTGCTCGGCGGTCAGCCCCGCGGCGTCGTCCGTGTAGCGTTTGACCTTCGCGCGGGCGAAGTCAAAGAGGCGTTCGAGCTTCTGTTCGGGCGTCTGCGCGTCGCCGACGGCCTCGGTGGCGGCCTTGCGGATGTCGTCGTTGACCTTCAGCAGCGGCTTCAGGGCGACGGCCACCTTCCGCCCGTAGTCGCGCCAGAACTGGTCGGGGTTGGTCGGCATGTCGGCAGAATAATAGACGAGCATCCACGGGCGGACGGCGTACTCGGGCGGCATGCGCGGCTCCTCGCGGAAGGCCGGGACGTTCGTCTGCGTCATGCTGTAGGAGCCGTCCTTCTCCTTGACGAAGTTGGCCGCGCCGGTGTGGAAGGTCTGCACGCGCAGGCCCACGGGCCGACCCGCGCTGTTGACGAGTTCTTCCTTGTAGGGCTTGATCCAATACTCGACGGACTGGACGGGGATGTTGCGCGAGAACTCGAACCGCTCGTGCGGCGATATGCCGCCGCGCACCTCGCGCCAGCGGTACTCGATGACCGCACCCGGCTCGACGCCCGGCATGGCGAAAGACTTGGCCTTGACCTTCAGCCCGCTCGCCTTGATTACGTCGCGCTCGAACACGTCCTCCGGCTTCAGCTCGACCACCGTGCCGTCGGGCTTGATGGTGCGCGCGGCGATGTCTTTGATCTTGACCTCGCGCCCGCGTACCTTGGGGGCGAGGATGTCAATCTTGCTGTGCGACTCGCGCCCGCGGTCGTTGAAAATCTTGATGCGGACGTAGTGGCTGAGCACCGTGCCCGGGTCGCCGCCGCTGTCCTCGTAGGTGACGTGCACCTCCCAGAAGAGCACCTCGGCGTCGGCGTCTCGCTCGACGACGGGCGTGGTCATAGCGAGTTGGGCCGGGTCAACCGGCTTCCAGTCCTTGTCGCCTCCGCTGCGGGCCGAGGCGGCGGGGACGAAGGCGAGCGCGAGCAGGCAGACGGCGAGCGCAAACAGCGCGCCGGTACGTGCGGACGAGCGAGGGGACTCCATCTTCTGTGAACCTTTCGTGGGAAAAAACTCTGGCTGAAACGTCGGTCGGGACGACTCGGTTAAAGGCAACTGCCGGCTTTCACCCGGCAGCACTACTTGCGTGTGAGATGCTGCCAGGCCAAAACCGGACGGCAGAGTTTACGACAAGAAAATGGACGGCGCAAGCTGTGCCGACGCCTGAACAGGGTCTCTGCACTCTCGACTGTCGGGCGGAAAAGCAGTTGACCACCGAGGCACGGAGGACACGGAGGCGGCACGGCGAAGAACTCTGTGAAATGCTCTGCGCTCTTCTGTGTCTCGCGGTGGTGAGCTTCGACGCCCCTTCACTCAAGCGTGCAGAGACCCTGCCAAACCACCTTTTCCCCTTGTCCCGCCCAAGCCTCCGGCGTTAAGATTGCCGCCAGCTAAGCTCAACACAGCTACCGGGGATTTCAACGGGCCTTCGTCCGCCGAGGCGTGGCCGGAGTTCGGGCGCGCGTGCGGGCCGGTGTTAGAACTGACAGAGGACACAGGAGAGAATATGAGCAGGAAAATACTTCTAGCGATCTTCGCGGGCGCGGCGCTCGCCCTGACTGCTGCCGCGTGCGGCGGCGGCGATAACGCGAACGGTAACACGAACGCCAACGCCAACCGTGCCGCCGTCAACGCGAACGCGAACGCCAACGTGAACGCGAACGCGAACGCCAACTCGAACGCGCGCAACTGGAACATGTCGCACGAGGAGTACAACAAGAACGAGAGCGGCTACCGCGCAGAGGCGAAGGGCAAGGGCGAGAACATCGGCCAGGATTTGGAGGACGGCTGGATTCACTTCAAGGTGCGCGGCGCGCTCGCCTCGGCCAGCGACGTGCCCTCGACGGGCATCAGCGTTGATGTGGAGAAGAAGGTCGTGACCCTGCGCGGCACGGTCGCCACCAAAGATCAGAAGGATAAGGCCGAGAAGGCCGCCCACGTGGACGGTGCCGCGAAGGTCGTTGACAGGCTCGAAGTCAAACCCGACGCGGGCAACAAGAACGCCGGCAACGCCAACTCGAACGCGCACGCTGCGACCAACGCCAACAAGAAGGGCTGAGGCCCGTAAGTATTTCTCCGTTGACGCGTGCACTCAACTGGCATGCGTCAACGGAGGCTGAAACTTTTCCCGCGCGGCTCGCGTAAGCAGCAGGCGCGACCGGCCACAGGCAGCTTCTCCGTCCGATATTTTTAAACTTTTCCTCGTGCGGGGCTTGAGTCCTGTTCGCGTCGGCGCACCCTTCAAGTTTTACCGTCCCAGAATTCGGCGCGTGTCCTTACCGTCCGTCTCCGGCGCGGAGCGTGGACTGTGAGGCACGCCGGTTTCTACGTCTCCTTATCAGGAAGCCAGAACTCCTATGCGACACTCTCAGAAAAGACTTCTCTCCGCCCTCCTCGTCGCACTCGCCGCATCCGCTCTCTGGCTCGCGGCGACTGCCGGCGCGGGCGCGCAGCGGCGGCGCGGCGGCGGCGCGGACATCGCAACGACGGACACCAACGCGGGCGTCAACGTCTACGCCATCACGAACGCGCGCATCGTCACCGTCTCCGGCGCGACCATTGAGCGCGGCACAATCGTCATCCGCGACGGGCTGATCGCGGCGGTCGGCGCGGGCGTCGCGGCTCCGCCCGACGCGCGCCCCATTGACGGCACGGGGCTGACCGTCTACCCCGGACTCATTGACGCCAGCTCCACGCTCGGCATCCCGCGCCCGACGCCCTCGCCCGGCGCGGCAGGCGGGCAGGCGGGCCTGGCCGCACTACTCTTCGGCCAGAGCGCGCCGTCGGCCATTTCGCCCAACTCGACGCAGTTGCCCGGCCTTCAGCCCGAAATCCTCGCCTCCGACATCCTCCGGCCCGGCGGCCCCGAAATCGAGGCGGCGCGTAACGCCGGCATCACCGCGGCGCAGACCGTCCCGCGCGGCAACGTCTTCCTCGGCCAGTCTGCCGTCATCAACCTCGCGGGCGACTCGCCGCAACAGATGATCGTGCGCTCGCCCGTCGCGCTCTACATCGGACTTAACCCCATCGGCGGCGGGCAGTATCCGGGGTCGCTGATGGGCGTCTTCTCTTCGGTGCGCCAGATGCTGCTTGACGCGCGGCGCTACCGCGAGGCCAACGAAATCTACGAGCGCAACCCGCGCGGCGTGCGCCGTCCCGAACAGGACAAGTCGCTCGCGGCGCTGCTGCCCGTCTTAGACCGGCGCATGCCCGTCGTCATGCAGGCCGACCGCGAGCGCGAGATTGAACGCGCGCTCGACCTCGCGCAGGAGTTCAACCTCCAGATGATTATCAACGGCGGACAGGAGGCCGACCGCGTGGCCGCGCGCCTCAAGGCTTTGAACGTGCCCGTGCTGCTCTCTTTGAACTTCCCCCGTCGCACCGCCGCCGCCTCTCCGGAAGCCGACCCCGAACCCCTGCGCATCCTGCGCGAGCGCGTCGAGGCGCAGAAGACCGCCGGAAGACTCGCCGCCGCAGGCGTGCGCTTCGCCTTCCAGTCGGGCGGCATGACCGCGATGAGCGACTTCCTCGGCAACGCCGCGCGGGCCGTCGAAGGCGGTCTGGCGCGCGAAGAGGCCGTGCGCGCTCTGACTCTCAGGCCCGCGGAAATCCTCGGCGTCTCGAACCAGCTCGGCTCAATCGAGGTCGGCAAGATCGCCAACCTGATAATCACGCGCGGCGACCTGCTCGCGCGCGACCGACGCATCACGCAGGTCTTCATTGACGGTCGCCAGATCGAGCTGCGGCCCACCGCGACCTCGACGGGCGGCGCGAACGCCTCCGGCACCTGGTCGCTGACCATCAACCTCGGTGGGTCGGGTAACGAGAAGCAGGAGTTCGGCGTCACGCTCACGCTGCAACAGCAGGGCGAGCGGCTTTCCGGCTCGCTGCAAGGTCAGCTCGGCTCAGGCACAATCGCCAACGGAACGATTTCGGGGAGCGACATCAATTTCACCATCCCCGTCACGCTGCCCGCGCCCGCGACCCAGACCACCGACGCCATCTTCAGCGGCACTTTCGCGGGCGGCGAGATGCGCGGCACGGTTCAGGTCGTCGGTCGCGGCTCCGGCTCTTTCATCGGGACGCGCGCGGGCGGCCCGCCGTCAACGGGCACGACTTCTCCTCCTCCGCGTGGCGGCGGCGCGACCGCACAGGGCGGCCCGCCGCCCGCCTCGCTCAGCCCGCAGCCCGCGGGCGCGACGACGAGCCTGTCGGGCACATGGACGCTCACCACCTCCTTCGGCGGACAGGAGATCACCTCGACGCTCACGCTCGAACAGCAGGGCGACCGTCTGACGGGACGGCTCGCGAACGAGCACCTCGGCACGAACGACATCAGCGACGGCTCGGTCAACGGCAACGGCTTCCGCTTCTCGACGACCGCCGAAGTCGGCGGCCAGAGTATCAGCCTGAGCTTCGAGGGAACCGCCGACGGCAACCGGATGAGCGGCACCGTTACCACGCCGCGCGGCTCGATTCCGTTCAGCGGCACGCGCAATCCTTGAAGACCGTAAACCGTGAGCCGTAAACCGTGACGAGATAAAACTGGCCTTCGCTAGTCACGGCTCACGGCTCACGATTCACGGCTCTTTCTTGTCACGGTTTACGGTTCACGGTTTACGGTCTTTTGGAGAAAGATATGAAGAGACTATTGACACTCGCTTTTTCGCTCACGCTGGCGTGCGCGGTTGCGTCGGCGCAGACGCGCGGCGGCGGCGGTCAGGCGCGCGCGGGTGGCGCGGCGCAGGAGACGCTCATCCGCAACGCCACAGTCTTGACCGCCTCGCACGGCACGCTTCCCAGCACGGACGTGCTCATCCGGGGCGGGAAGATCGTCGCCGTCGGGCAGAACCTGAAAGCGCCCGAAGGCGCGCGCGTCGTTGATGCGACGGGCAAGTTCGTCTCGCCCGGCATCATTGACCCGCACTCGCACTCGATGATGGACGGCTCGGTCAACGAGTGCACGAAGTCCGTCACCTCGATGGCGAACACGCGCGACATTCTGAACCCGACCGCCATAGACATCTATCGAGAGCTTGCGGGCGGCACGACCGCGGCGCTCCTGCTGCACGGCTCTTGCAACTCCATCGGCGGGCAGAGCACGACGGTCAAGCTCAAGTGGGGCCACCCGGCGGCTGACTACCCCGTTCCGGGCGCGACGCCTGGGATAAAGTTCGCGCTCGGCGAGAATCCGAAGCGCTCGAACTTCAACGTGCCGGGCCTACAGGCGCGCTACCCCACGACGCGCATGGGCGTCGAGGAGACTATCCGCGACGCCTTCATGCGCGCGCGCGATTACAAGGCCGGATGGGACGACTACCGCGCACGCACGGCGCGCGGCGAGAAGAACCTGATGCCGCCGCGCCGCGACCTTGAGCTTGAGCCGCTCGTCGAAGTCCTCGAAGGCAAACGCTACGTTCACTCGCACTGCTACCGCGCCGACGAAATCCTGATGCTGATGAACCTCGCCGACGAGTTTGGCTTCAAGGTGCGCACGCTCCAGCACGTGCTCGAAGGCTACAAGGTCGCCGGCGAGATTGCCCGCCACGGCGCGATGGGTTCGACCTTCACGGACTTCTGGGGCTACAAGCTCGAAGCCTACGACGCCATCCCTTACAACGCCGCCATCATGACGCGCCACGGCGTCGTCTCCTCGGTCAACTCCGACTCCGACGAGCGCGCGCGCCGCCTCAACATCGAGGCCGCGAAGACGATGCGCTACGGCGGGCTGACCGAGGAGGAGGCGCTCCGCCTCGTCACCCTGAACCCGGCCATCCAGCTCGGCATAGACAACCGCACAGGCTCGATTGACGTGGGCAAGGACGCCGACATCGTCGTCTGGAGCGCGCACCCGCTCTCGGTCTATTCGCACCCGGAACTGACCTTCGTTGACGGCGAGCTGCTCTTCGACCGTCAGGCAGACATCGCGCGCCGCCCCGCCCTCGAAGCCGAGCGCAAACAGCTCGAACAGGCCGAGGCGAACCGCGCGCCCGCGCAAGGCGGCACGCCGCCGCGCGCCCCCTCTGCAATCCGGCGAGCCTACGCCGACGACGACGACAGGCAGGATGAGGAGGACAACCAGCGATGAAGTCAACTCAACTCTTCGCTGCGACCGATCAACTCTTCGCCGCGACTGAAGCCGCTCGTCGCAACGACGATGCACAGAGGGGAGCGCGGCGCTTGCCCGTGCTCATCGCCTTCGCCCTCCTCTGCGCGCTCACGCTCTCGCGCGAAGCGCGCGCGCAGGACACAGACCGTCCCGACCCGCAGTTCTCGAACACGCCCGCGCCCACCTACGTCATACGCAATGCGCACATCGTCACCGTCAGCGGCGCGGACATCGAGAACGGCTCGATAGTCGTCAGCGGCGGGCGCATCAATGCCGTCGGCGCGAACGTCTCGGCCCCTGCGGGCGCGCAGGAGATTGACGCCCGCGGCCTCACGGTCTTCCCCGGCATGATTGACCTGGGGACGAACATGGGACTCGTCGAAGTGCCCGGCGGCGCGCTCGGCTCGGTGGACGCGCAGGAGCTTGGCGAGATCAACCCGAACATCTCGGCCATTTGGTCTATCAACCCCGGCAGTTCGCACATTGACGTGACGCGCGTCGCAGGCGTCACGAGCGTGCTCTCGATGCCTTCGGGCGGGACGATTTCGGGCCAGGCCGCCTTCATCAATCTCGCCGGCACGACCCCGCGCGAGATGGCCGTCGTCCCGCAGGCGGCGCTCGTCGTCGAGTTCCCGCGCATCGGCGGGGGCGGCGGCTTCGCGGCCTTCCTCGCCGCGCAGCAGGGCGTCACGCAGGACGCCCTCGCGCAGCGCGACCGCCGCATCGAGGAGCTGCGCCGCCTCCTGCGCGACGCCGAAGCCTACGGGCGCGCGCAGGACGCCTACGCCAAAGACCCGAAGGCGGTGCCGCGCCCCGAATCAGACCTCAAGCTCGCCGCTCTCGTCCCATACGTGCGCGGCGAGCGGCCCGTCATCTTCCGCGCCGAGCGCGAGCGCGAGATTCGCGCCGTCGTCCGCTTCGCCGAGGAGACGCGCCTCAAGCCGATCATCATCGGCGGCAGCGACGCCTGGAAGGTCGCCCCGTTCCTCAAGGAGCACAACGTCCCCGTCATCCTCGACAGCGTTTTGAACCTCCCCTTGCGCGAAGACGACGCATACGACGCGCTCTACGAGAACGCCTCGAAGCTGCAAGCGGCGGGCGTCCGCTTCTGCATCTCGACGGGCGACTCCGGCGCGCACGTCCGCGACCTTCCCTTTCAGGCCGGCATGGCCGCTGCCTACGGGCTGCCGAAGATGGAGGCTCTGAAGGCCGTCACGCTCTACCCGGCGCAAGTCCTGGGCGTAGCCGCTCAGGTGGGTTCAATCGAGCAGGGCAAAATCGCCAACCTCGTCATCGCCGACGGCGACCTGCTTGAGCCGCGCTCGAACATCAAATACCTCTTCATCAACGGGCGGCAGATTCCGCTCGTCAGCCGCCACACCGTCCTCAACGACCAGTACAAGGACAGGAAGTAGACGCAAGGGCGGAAGGCGCAAAGCAGGAGGCAGCCGGTTCCAGTTCGAGCCGGCTGCCTCCTGCTTTTTGCAACCGGCTCGCAAACTAATTGCAACCAACGCCCTCCGCCTTTTGGCTTATCTTCACGCGAACGAAAAATCACTGCCCCGACAATCGTCTTAACAAGCGCCTCGCTTGAGACACCGCTCAATTGTCCGACAGGTCGCAGTGAAGCCGAAATCCGACTGAGGTAAAGAAGAGGAGACGTTTATGAAATCTTCATTGACACTACGAACCTTCGTGGCAACTTTCGCGCTGGCGTGCGCCCTCGCGCCCACGGCGCTGGCGCAGGACACGCCCGCGAACACTTCGACCGCGAGCGCGCACGCCGCCGTCGCCGCCGGGCAGAAGACGAAACTCAAGGGCGTCGTCGTCAGCCGCGCCGCCGACTCGCTCGTCGTGCAGGACGCGAGCGGCGCGCAGACGACCGTCGTCTTGAACGACCGCACCAGCGTCAAGACGAAGGGCGGCTTCATGTCGGGCGGCAAGAATTACGCGTTGACCTCGATCACGCGCGGCCTGACTCTCGAAGTCGAAGGCACGGGCGATTCGTCCGGCAACCTCGTCGCCGATAAGGTTCGCTTCAACGACAGCGACCTCCGCACGGCGCGAACGCTTGAGGCCAACATCGTCCCCGTGGAGAACCGCGTCGGCACCGCCGAGAACCGCCTCGGCGAGGCCGAGCAGAACGCGCAGCGCATGTCGGGACAGGTGGACGAGTTGGCGGCGGTCGCCAACGCGGCGCAGGGCGGCGCGACTGCGGCGCAGGAGCAAGCCGACCGCGCAGTCCAGGGCGTGCAGGTCGCCAACGACCGCATCAACACGCTCGACGACTACACGCCGGAGAAGAGCATCGAGGTTAATTTCAAACTCCGCAGTTCCGTTCTGACGACAGACGCGAAGGCTTCGCTCGATCAGGTGGCCGACTACGCCAAGAGTGCCAAAGGCTTCCTCATCGAGGTCACGGGCTACGCCTACGAGTCGCGCGATAAGAACGTCAACCGCCAGCTCAGCCAGCAGCGCGCCGAGTCGGTCGTGCGCTATCTGGTCGAGAACCACAACATCCCGCTCCGGCGCATCCTGACGCCGTTCGGCTACGGCGCGATGAACCCGATTGCCGACAACACGACGCGCGAGGGACGCACCGAGAACCGCCGCGCAGAGGTGCGTGTGCTCGTCAACCGCGGCATCACGGGTACGCCCGGCGACGGCACGAAGGTTTCCGCGGCGACGAATCCGCAACAATAGTTTGGAGACCGCGGCGAGACGAGTCGCCGCGCGACAATGCAACTCTCGAAGAAAGCGTGGGCCGTCTGCAAACGGCCCACGCTTTCTTCTTCGCGCCCGCCGCGCTCTTAGCATCCGCCACGCCCGACTTGTTGCGCGTGCCGTCGAGAATGACCGCGCGCGTTCGAGAACGACCGCGCGTGTTGTCGAGTCCGCACCTCTTCCTTTATGCTGACGCCCCGGAGTCAAACCGCGTTAGCAAAAGCGTGCCACACACGTCGCCCGAAAAACTGCTCGAACGTCTCGACGAACTGAAGCGCCCCGGCGGCACACGCACGCGTGCGCGTTTGCAACGCGCGCTGGCCGAGGCTGCGCGACGCGACTTCAAAGACGCGGCCTCCCTGATTCGCTTCCACGAAATCCTTCTCTTCCTGCGCGCCTACCCGCAGAGTCCTTCGCTGCTGCGGCATGCGGAAAAGCTTCTCTCGTCCTTCAAACGCCGCGTGGACAAATTGCGCGACGAGGACGCGGCGGACTTCTTCAAGTTCACCGAGCCTGAAGTCTCCGGCATCGCAGGCACATCCTTCTCCGCCGTCTTCGGTTATGACATCGCGCGCTGGCTCGCCGCGCGACACCCTTCGCGCACGGGCATTGAATGGGAAGGTTACGAAGACAAGGGACAACTCGCCGCTGTGCTTCCGCGCTTCATCCCGCTCCTCGAAGAGGAGGCTTACGTCGAGAACTTCTTCACGCACCGCGAAGAGCTGCTGCGCGCCGCGAAGGGCGACGAGCGCAGCGAACTCGCGTGGCTGCTCCGGCGCTTCGAGAGTCTTAAGATTCCCGACGCGGACGTGGCCGCGCTCTACGACTCTCTGCACCTGGCAGTCCTCTGGCAACTCGGCGACTCCGCGGCCACGCGCACGCGCATGCGTCGGCGCGTGCGCGAGTTTTTCTACCACGACGCGCCCCTGCTCGCGCGCCGCGACGTTTCGCTCGCGCGCGAGCTAACATACGACGCGCCGCCGCTCCCCGTCGAAAGGCTCTCGCCCGCCGACGGAGAGAAAATCTTAGACATGGGGCGCGAGACGATGGCCGTGCGCTACCGCGAGCTGCACGGCTTCACCTACGGCGACCCGCGCACCGTCCGCCGCGCCGACGCGGGCCGCGGCGTCGAAATCTTCATCTGGGGCGTGCCGCCGCGCCGCCGCCTGCCGACGCTCGCCTACCACGGCGTCCTCATCTTCAAGAACGGCGTGCCGTGCGGCTACGCCGAGGCGTTGACGCTCTTCGAGCGCGTCGAGGCCGGACTCAACCTCTTCTACACTTTCCGTGAGGGCGAGTCGGCATGGATTTACGCGCGCGTCCTGCGCCTCTGCAAACAATTGCTCGGCGCGTGCGTCTTCTCGATTGACCCTTACCAGCTCGGCTCTCTCAACGAGGAGGGCATCGCTTCGGGCGCGTTCTGGTTCTACCGCAAGCTCGGCTTCCGCCCCGTTGTGCCGCGCCTCGCGCGCCTCACCGCGCGCGAAGAACAAAGGCTCTCGACGCGCACGGGCTACCGCACCACAGCGCGCGCGCTCCGCGAGCTTGCCTCCGGCCACGTGCTCTACGAAGCGCCGGACTCGCAGCAGCCCGGCGTGTGGGATGCTTTCCGCATACGCAACCTCGTCGCGGCGGTCGCGCGCCGCACGGCGAGACTCTCCGGCGGAGATACGGAACGCGCGCGCCGCGCCGCCGTCGAGAAGGTCTCGGACGCGCTCGGCATTAACGCCGAACATTGGAAGAGCGACGAACAACGCGCGCTCGAAAACTTCTCGCTCCTGCTCGCGCTCGTCCCAGACCTTTCGCGCTGGACTGTTGAGGAGAAGGCCGCCGTCGTCCGCATCATCCGTGCGAAGGCGGGCGCGGACGAGCTTTCCTACCTGCGCTTGCTACGCAAACACCAACGCCTGCGCCGCGAGATCATAAAGATAGGGGCGGGCGGGGCAGGAGGCAGTAACTCAAAGGCTTCGCGTTGCAGGCGTTGATGTTTCGGTTCAGTCGCCCGGCTCAGAAGTTTTTTTACTGCCTGCTGCGGTCTGCCTCCTGCCCCCGTCTCCTGCCTTTATCCTCCCCCCGGCACGATCAGCTTCGACGGCGGGAGCATCGCGGGCATGCCGCGGTGCTGCCAGCAGCGGAAGGGGCCGCGCACGCGTCGCTGGCACGGCGTCCCCTTCTTCGTGCGTGCGCCGCAAATATAGATGACCTCGGCGGGGTCTGTCGGTCGCTCGTTGGCCGTCCCATCGGGGCCGTATGTGGGTTCGGGTTTCGGCGTCGTGCTCTCGCGTCTCTCTCTCTCAACGGCTTGACGTTGTGTGTTGCCCGCCGAGGGCAGCGGCACTGTGTTCAGAGTCCCGCGCTCGACGGAGAGCGGCGGCTGAGCCGGCCTCCCCGCGCGTCCGAGCAGAAAGCCCGCGCCGACGAGCGCGACAGCGACGGCGAGCGGAGTCAGAAATCGCCTGCGTCGAAAGCGCCGTTCACACGAAGGGCAGAAGCGTCGGCTCGTCCACACGCGCCAACGCACGCGCGCGACGCGCTCTCCGCACTCGCAGCAGAAAGTCGGCCTGTACATCGAAGCATCCCCTTCCCGTTGAGGACGCGCCCGGGTCGTGCGTCGTTCCGGAGACATGAAGAGAAAAGAGTGCCAGGCGGCGAACCGTGTGAGCCGGGTGGGGGTTCACACCAGTTCGAGAGACGGCCCGCATTATACGCCGAAGCCGATGCCGATGCGAAGTCTCCATGTTGACGAGCAGGGTCTCTTCATGCTCGGCTGTCAGGGGAAAGCAGTTAACCACCGCAGACGCAGAGAGCGCAGAGATGGCACAGGGAGTTCACAGAGTTCTTCTCTGTGCCATCTCTGTGTCCTCTGCGTCTGCGGTGGTTAGCTTCGACGCTCCTTCAGTTCAAGCAGGCAGCAACCCGGTTGACGAGCCGCCGACCGCCCCTCGTTTCACGCGCAAGCGTCCGTTGCACGCGTGGCACGCGCATGCTATAGTGCTTCCTGCCCTCGAAGGTTCGGAGTCGTCTTGCCGGCTCAGGTCGCTTGGGTCGTAGCGCCCGCGCGTCTGCGGTCTTGTGCTTGAGGCCCGCCGCCTTTCCAGACCTTCGACGCGAAGGGCGTCCGCCGGTGCGAGTGATGCGCCTGAAACTTTACTGTAACCGCTACGGGCACTTTAAAGACGCGCTCGTCTGCTCGGTGAGCTGCGTCTATCGAACGCGCTGCGACGACTTCGCGCTCTTTTACGACGAGCGCCGCGCGGACGTGGACGCGCTCGTCGCGGACTACTACGCCGCGCGCCGCGAGCGGGAGGGACAGAAGAGGTCGGGCGCGGCATCGCTCGACGACCCGGCGCGTGCGCGCATCGCGCCGGTCGCGCGGCCCGAAGAGCTGCGTAAACTAATTCGTCTGGAGGTTCTAAGAGAGATGGCCGAGGCCCTTTACATCTGGGTTGACAAGGAAGACCGCGCCGAGCTTTTGGAGACCGGCGAGGTTCTGCGCCGCGCCGAGCGTGGACAGAAGGCGAAGCACATCTACCGCGTCTCGCAGGAGATGGAGTTGCGCTATCAGCTCGTGCCGCGCAAGCGCATCGAGAAGGCCAAGCGCACGGCGGCGGTCGAGGCCGAGCGCGCCGAGGGACGCCGCACGCGCCGCACCAATGCGCGCCCGCCCGCGCCCGTCCCCTTTCCTGCGCCCGTCGCTTCGACGGAAACGCCCACGGAAGCGCCTCGTCGCGCACGCGCACGCGCCGGAAAGTAAGGCGAAAGTAAAAAGGCAAAAGAGGGTATTGGATGTTGGGTTTTAGGTGCTGGGGATTGAATCTCACCAGCACCCAGCACCTATCACCCTCTTTTGCCTTTTGCCTTTTTACTTTTACCTTTCCGAGAGCGGCTGGTGGCAACTCGCGCTGCGCCGAACGCACCCAAACTGTCCGACCGAGTTGGCGAAGACGGCGAAGCGCGACTGACCCTCGCGCGTTCTCTTTTCCGCTTCCCGCGCGGCGATTCTGAAGAGGCGTGCCGGTTTCCTGTGCGGCGCTTGCGAAAATGCGGAGCGTCCCGGCATACTAGCCCGCACGGTGCGTTTTCGAGCGATGATCCTTTCGAGCAACTTCCCGGACAAACTACGAAAAATCGTCTGCGCGGTCGCCGCGGCCCTCTGCCTCTGCTCGGGGGCGAGTGTACGCGCGCAGCAGGGACAGGATGAGCCGGTCGAGCCGATTTACACGAACCTCGTCATCCTCAACGTCGGCGTCGCTGACCGCAAGGGCGGGGCCGTCACAGACCTCTCGCGCAACGACTTCAACGTCTACGAGGACGGCGTCAAGCAATCAATCGTCAACTTCGAGCCGGCGGCGTCGCCGTTCAGCCTCGTCCTGCTGCTCGACATGTCCGGCTCGACGCTCAACTTCCGCCCCACGCTCATCCAGTCGGCCCTGCGCTTCGTAGACGCGCTCGGCCCCGAAGACCGCGTCGAGGTCGTCTCCTTCAATGAAAAGGTGCAGACGCTCCAGCGCTTCACCTCCGACCGCAAGAAGATCGCCTTCGCCATCAACGAGGCGAACGGCAGGGGCCAAACCTACCTCTACAAGGCGCTCGACTACTCGCTCCAGCAGCTCGCCAAAGAGGGCAAGCGGCGCAAGGCCATCGTCGTCCTGAGCGACGGCCTCGACACGGAGATGAGCAACCTCGACCGCGAGTCCGCGTCGAAGGCCGGGACGAACGAAGAGGCCGTCGCCGCGGTCAAGCCCGAAGGGGCCGCGGCCCTCCGTTCGGTGCTCGACGCGGCAGATCGTCAGGGCGTGACCATCTACCCGCTCGCGCTCCCCTCGGCAGACCCGACCAAGCTTCTCCCTTTGACCCCGCAGCAGGCGGCCATCTACACCGCGGCGCGCGCGCGCATGCAGAGCCTTGCCGACCGCACGGGCGGACGCCTGCACGAAATCCGCCGCCTCGAAGACATGGGCCGCCTCTACGCCGAGGTCGCCGCCGACATGCGCACGCTCTACAGCATCGCCTACCAGTCCTCCAACGCCCGCGCCCACGATGGCAAGTGGCGCGCCATCAACATCGAGGTCACGCGCGCCGAAACCATCGCCCGCTCGCGCCCCGGCTACTACGCACGCTGACCCGGCGTTAACCGAAACGTCAAACGACGAATCGAGTGCCGCGCGAGGCGAGCACTCTTCGGCTCGGCTCGCTTGACACCCCCGCCAGCGGCCCTTATATTTTTCAACACACTTCACCAACAGCCACGCACCCGTAGCTCAGTTGGATAGAGCGTCTGACTACGAATCAGAAGGTCGCATGTTCGAGTCATGCCGGGTGCATTAATCAATGCAATAAGTTAAGGGCACTAGAAATAGTGCTCTTTTCTTTCATCTCCCTTTCCTTCCCCCTTTTGATTTATTTATACTCCTAAAGGAATAAAATATCAATCTATTTCTTCCCCTTGAAGAATGTTTAATTTAGTTCTATAACAACTTTCCTATGGACTTTATAACTACAAAAGAAGCGGCGGAACGATTAGGAATAACACGTAGAAGAGTTGTAGCTCTTGTTACGGCTGGAAGGCTGCCAGCAACTAAATTCGGCAGGGACTACATGATTAGGGAGAAAGATTTGAAGCTGGTGGAAAGTAGGAAAGTTGGAAGGCCGCGAAAGGGCGATAAGTAAAGTTCTCTAAAAGAATTCTTAATCGCGGTTGAAGTTGGTTCTAGTAATCTAGGGGTAGAAGCTCAACTGGGGCTATTGGAGCAATTTGATTCCTGAAAATTTATTTTATTATTTTATCCAACAGGACTGTTCTAGCCTAACTCCTTATTAAATCAGCCGATGCGTTTGCTTCAAAGACCTTTTCTGCATCCTTAATTGAGAACTCATGTATATATTCTGCCGGGCAAATGTAAATATATCCGCATCTACGAACACAAAGGTATTTACCAACTACTTGCAACTGAGACTTAAACCAATTACACGTTATCCTTCTTTTAAAGTTGCCCCTGCCTGATATATATCCAACATAAAAACTGCCGCTAATTAAAATTATGTCCAATACAAGATTGAACAATATGCGCTGTTCATTAAATCCTTTGTTGAAAGAGTTATAATTTTTTGCAGTCATTCCTAATATCATTAGTGCCAAAAAAACTAACACAACAATTAACCTTTTCATCTTGTAATCATGTTCGAGTAACAGCAACCTATTCAAATAAGGAATTATCAAGCAACTCTTTTCAGAAAAGATGTCATTAGTGAACGGGACGAACAGATATGCGTCGAGCTTATTATTTCTTACCTCATTAAAGATGCGTGTTGTCCAATAACTATTGGCGTGTGCATCCTTACCCTTATGATGAAATAACAAGGTATTGCCTGTGTCTTTGATAGCCTGAATGAACTTCCCCTTAAAAATGTGCCAACCACTAAAATACCCAGCGATAAAAACTATACCTAATGTAAGCACAGCGGCTATCAAAGATAGATAAAGCCGCGAACGCCCTATTTCTCTTATTTCATACCTGATCCCATCAAAGAAGCTTGTTTCAAAATAAAGACTATAAAGAAAAGCTGTGATTAAGATGGGTATATAAATAAAAACTACAGACAAACATCCAAAGAATATCTTTTCTCCCTTTAGTTCTCGAAAAGGCGGATTTACCCCGGTCTTATCATTTATTACTTCTGACTCCATTTTAGTTTCTTTTGTTCTTCCTCTTTCAGCCCCGCAATTAGGACAATGCTGAAACTCACGGCGGAATTCCTGACCACAACTCAAGCAAGGTCTTAAACGTGATCTACTTTCTAGAGAATGATTTTTCATTCTCTACTCTTTCTTTTTATATGTATCAGCATTGGCCTTTACATAAGCTTTCATAAACGCCTTCCCGAAAGAAGTAGCCGGAGCATTTTGAAGGAAACTAACTTGAGAGCTAGTAGAATCCATTATTAACCTTTGATTACCATCGGCCAGCGGCTTAACCACAATCCCTTTACCAGTCCATCTATCCCTTTGACGTACTGTTGTATGAGCTACATTGCCTGAATTCGTAGTTGTAGCCCCGTAAACCTCCCCTTCGACTTCTTCAGAATAAATCAGTATCACTTCTGCATCTTCCGCCCGGTCAACCACCTCAAGGTTAGGGATTTTATATTTCTTCTTCCCCTGCTCGATTTCTTTAATAATCCTGTCTCGGTCTTTTAATTCTACTGATCCACCGTAAACAAGAGAGACGAAGATTTTGGTTACTCCTTTAAGTTCGTCAGGCTTGCCGTATTCCGTAATCTTTTGTGCAAGGGCTATTGTTGGGGCAAATATCACAACACATATAATGGCGAGAATCAGCCTCTTCAAATTTAGTTGATTGAATTGGCGATTGCTGGTAATTAGTACCATCTCGACTTGAAGTTTTGATAAATTCATAATGTTGCCCATGAATAAGGCACTTCGCCAAAGTTATAGGTGATGTGCGCCGCTAAGGAGCAATTCAGAAAGCTCCTAGCGGCACAAAACGAGAAGCAAAGATTAGTCGTAAAAAAGACTAATCGCAAGTATTTTTTAACCTTGCTTTTCTCGTCAGGAGGAAACTTCTGATGGGAAAAGCCTCAAGACAAAAGCCTAAATTGTTAGGCGAGAAGTTAAGACAGATTCGTTTTGCTCTCGATCTATCACAAGGCGGGATGCTTAGACTTCTTGAAATGGAAGAAGAAGGATACAGGAACTATATTTCTGACTTTGAGAATGATAAGAGAGAACCGCCCTTGCCTGTTCTTTTGGGATATGCACAGATAGCAAATGTTTGGGTAGATGTGTTGATTAATGACGATTTAGGTTTGCCTGAAAAGATTCCGAGTTCAAAGAGGCATGAAGGGGTAAAAAGAAAGCAGGGCGAGAACAGAAAAAAGAAATGACCTTTTAGGCTGATGTTCTAATTAATCAGAATCATCTTCTACCTTTACTGCTTTTAGTTGAACTTCTAGTTCCCTCCTCTGGATCAGGTTTGTAATCGAATAAAATTGCCGGATGAACTTTGAGCTTATTACATAGAGTATTCAGTGTTTTCAGTGAGACTCTTTTAGCAGTTCCCTGCCAAAGCTGGTAAGAGGAAGTCATTCCCAAGCCCGTCAACTTTGCTAGTTGCGCCGCGTTCTCGATACCTTGCCTCCTGCCTATTTCTTGAACCATTAATTTCAGCGCCATAGCTAAAACTATAGCACCGCTATCTTGTTGTTTTCAGATGTTTTACCATATTTGGGGAACATCATTTTCATGTAAGAGAAACAGATGAATGGTTTTGCTGTGGATTTCAGTCACCATTCATTGATAAAAAATCCCATTACTGGTAATCTATTAATCAGCGGCATCACCATTTTCAGTAAGTTTGGCGGATTTAATCTTGAAAAAAGCCACTGTAAAACCCCGCGAAAAGGCCGAGCCACTAGCAGACAATCAAACGTGGCTAAATATCCTTGAGCCTGAATTGTGTAAAGATTCTGCCGCTGTAGAATGTCTAGCAAGATTACTATTTCTCGTTAAGAGGGAAATCAATAGTGGGCCGGAAGGAGTTATTAGGGCAAGTGAGATTCTATCTAGTGGAATTGAAGTAACCTATCTTTACACGAACGCACATAAAGCAGCTTTTGAGCTATACGAATTATCGCTGGAAGGTGAGTTGAAGCCGCAAGATGAACCTTTAAATCTTATTAATGCGGCAATCGAGAGAGGCAGACATAAAGAGAGTTAGATTCTAGCAAATGAGTTATCTTTTCTAACTTTACAAGACTTCCAAAGGTGGAATTTTGGAAGTGAGTAAATGCGCGATTGTATGAACTTCTATTAGTTGATTATTTAAAAATCACCTCTTCTTTTGTGAGTGCGCGTCTAAGGCTACTGTCAGTTACGGTTAGAGAACCTTTTATACAAAGTTTTCAGTCACAGACCATTATATACAGCACAGAATATACCAATAGCATCACTCGTTAGCATAAGCTATTGGGTTGAGAGCGGATAGCTCCGATATGGCAGGGGGCAAGGGGGTAATTTGACCCTCTATTAAGACATATCCTTGAGGGTGATTTTACCCCCCTGCCCCTTAGCTATGGCTTAGGCTCTCTTTCAATGCCGCTAAAGATTTTCATATCTTCTAACTCGGCAAATCCTCGTTCCCTAATTTTGCTTAATAACTTCTCTATTGAAGCCACTAATGGCTCGTCTTCTTTATAAATCTGAAAATCATACTTCTTTAGTAATCGTATAGCTTCCTCAATATGAGTTTTTGCGGTGCGTAGTTTTCTTAAAACCTCAGCGGGAGGGTCTATGTAATCTTTCTCCGGTTCTTCTTTAGGCCGCGCCCGTAATTCATCTATCAATCTTTGCGCCGCCATTTTGATCGCCATAACTCGGTCACTATCCCAAAAAAGTTTATTCTTCTTCGCTTCAGCAATTACTCGCTGAACATATTCCACTAGATACAATTTATAAACCGACGGTGCGCGCCGATTTAATTTACTATTGTATTTACCTTCCTTATAATCTAATAGAACCAAGTTATTTTCCTTCTGCCACTTCAATAAGTCCCTTCTTTTGTCTCTAGCCCAATACCTATTAACGCCCTTGTTGGTATTTGATCTAAAAACCTTCCTACGACTCTCAATTTGCTTATCGGTAGTGGAAAACTCTATTTCTTTACCGGCTATGCCAATCAAGCAATCTATATAGTCACGAAATTTAACAGGACAATGCGCCGCTGATAAAATATAAGTAACGACATTAGTAGTGTAGGCAAACTCTTCAGCTTGTTCTTTATTGTCATTCTCATTACTTTCCGGCATTTCGGCCTCCCCGCAAACCAATTCCCCGAACAAAAAAAATCGGCTCGCCAATGCTATTGTAAAAGCGAGCCGAAGTTTAGCAGAAGCTATCTTCTGTGAGAATGTTAGTTTACTAGCTCTGTAACTTCCGAAACTGTCTCTTGTTGTTTAGGCTGCTGTTCCGCGTTGAAAGAATCTAACGCGCTTGCCACTTGCAACACACTACTCTTGTCACGGTTCACATACCGTAGCGTCGTTTGCAATTGCGTGTGTCCGAGTTGATTTGCAATCTTTGCCATTGAGAAGCCTAAATCATCTAGCCTTGTCGCGTGAGTGTGCCGAAGGTCATGGAAACGCAAATCATTTAGTTTTGCTTTTTCTCTGACAGTGGTAAAAGAGTTCTTTACGTTGTCAGAATATCTGAAGACTAAATCATCTGAATTTTTAGCAGATGATTTCCATAACCTTTCTAGTTCCAGCTTGAGTCTTGTAGTGATTGCCACTGTTCTTTCTTTCATTGTTTTGGTGTTGAAAGCACAAACAGTTATCAATCCGGCCTCACAATCTACATCAGCCCACTTTAGCTTTAGGATTTCTCCTTGCCTCATTCCGCTGTCTAGCGCGCAAATAATGATTGCCCTTAAATGCTTACACTTTGGCTGGTCGCAAGCATTTAAGAGATTTGTTTCTTCTTCTCTTGTGAGGATTCTTTCTCTTTTCTTTTCATCGGCAGGAGATATTAGGCTTTCCCCAAAGTGGAAGGGATTTTTCAAAAGCCATTGCTCCCTAACAGCGATATTTAGCATCCTTCGGAGTAATGCTAATTCTCTATGTACTGAAGCTATAGCTCTCGTTCCTTCTTTTCTCTTTGTTGGAGTTTTCAGCCTCAGTAATTTAAATCTCCATAAATCGCCGTAAGAGATTGAGCGAAGAAGTTTACCCTTGAAAAAGGATTTCATTATTTCCACCTGTTCCTTCAATCCCTTTACACTTCTTCTACCTACAATTTTTCTTCCGTCCACGTATTCGGCAGGAATGAGGAAATTCTTTTCAAAGTAGCTTGCCAATTCTTCAAAGGTCATGCGCGAGGCATCAACAGTTTTTTCGCCATGATCTTTTAGCTCCTTTATCTTGTCCTGAATTATGTCTTGAGCATGGGTCTTATTCTTTGCCGGTAGCCATAAATCTTTACGCTTGCCGTCTTCCGTGGTATATCTCACCCGCGCGTAAACTTTGCCATTCTTTTCAACAATTGCTCCCTTTCTGATTCTAGGCATCTTCTCGTCTCCTATGCCATCTCCTTTTTCCCCCTTTCATCTCCCTTTCGAGTTTGAAAGTTAGAAAATTTGAATGGCTCAATTTGGCAAATGCCAAAATGTTCAGGTTTTAGAGAAGAAAAGTTGGAGAGTTGCACTTAGGCGAGACTACGAATCAGAAGGTCGCATGTTCGAGTCATGCCGGGTGCATTAATGAGTGCAATGAGCTAAGGGCAGCCGCGGGGCTGCCCTTTTTTTTGTGTCTGCTGATGGCGTGGCGGCTTCGTTCGAGTTTGATCCCCTGCGGGTCGTCAATGCGGCAGATGAAGCCCCAGCCGCCGAAATACTCAGCTACCACGAGGACGATTTCGTTGCGCCCTTTTTTCAAATTCAGATAGACGCTGCCGTCTTCGACATCCATGACGCCGAGGAACCCCGGAGCGCGGTAGCGGTACGCGCCCCGGCCCGTAAACAGGGGTTGACCGTTCAGGAAGACCGTGAACTCGTCGCTATAGCAGCACACCTGCGCTCCGCTGGTCGCCGGACGGAGGTGCGCTGACTTACGTCGTGACGCAGCAGGGCGTGTCGAACGTCTGGAGTCAGCCCACGGACGGCAGCGCCGAAAGCCCCGATCAATTGGAAGGCCCGCCTCGTCTACCGCTTTGACTGGTCGAAGGATGGGCGACTATTATGCGAGCGAGGAACTACGACGGCGGATATGATCTTGATCCGCGATGCCGGAAGCCGATGACTGGCGGGACATCCGCCCACATCTCTGTATAGCTAACATTCGTTTTGGAGAAAGCTCCGGCGAAAGTTAAGTAAGGAGTCTGAAACATCATGACTAAGCGCCTTTTCCTGTTCGCGTTGACCGCCGCGTGCGCGGCCATGTTGGCGGTTGCACTCGTTCACGCCGCGCCGGATCAGCCGACGGCGGGCACGCCCGCCCCCGACGTGACGCTCACCAGCAACGAGGGCAACCAAGTAAACTTGAAGGACTACCGCGGCAAGTGGGTGGTGCTCTATTTCTATCCGAAGGACTTCACGTCGGGCTGCACGCTGGAGGCGCACAATTTCCAGCGCGACCTACAGAAGTACGAGCAGGCGCACGCGGTCATCCTCGGCGTCAGCGTTGACACCGCCGAGTCGCACAAGAGCTTCTGCGCGAAAGAGGGATTGAACTTCAAGCTGCTCTCCGACCCGGACGCGAAAGTCTCCGCCGAGTACGGCTCGGTGATGGAGTACAACGGGATGAAGCTCTCGGCGCGCAACACCTTCATCGTTGACCCGCAGGGGAAGATCGCGAAGGTGTTCGTCAGCGTGAAGCCCGCCGGGCACAGCGAAGAGGTTTTGAGCGCCCTGGCAGAGCTGCAAAAGAGCTACCACTAAACGCGCTGGTGACAAATGAAAAATTGGCCCGGCCCGTTCATGGTACGTGAGCGGGCCGGGCCAAAGCATTTCGGTCGGGGCGACGATGAGCAGTCAGCCCGCGAAGTGTGTGACCGTTTATTTCGGGTGCGGGTGCGCCTCCGGCACGTCGCGGACGATGGGCCGGACGACGTGGCCGTTCGCGCGCGGCCCGCAGTCTCTCCCGCTTCGTACCCTCGCTATTTTTTCTTCGCCTTTGGCTTCACCTTTGGCTTTGTCTTCATCTTCGCCTTTGGCTTCGTCTTCGCCTTCGACCCGACCTTTTTCGACGCGGACGGCTTCATGACCTGCGCGTCAACCGCCGCCAGCGAATGGCGGTGCGCCTCCCAAGCCTCCGTGCGCGAGTTGATGAAGGCTTTGTAGTCGGCGCTCGTTTGCAGTGTGGGCGTCTCGGCGGGGGGCGCGTTGCCCTCCGCGTCCTTGACGGGTAGCTGCGCCGCGAGTTCGGCCTGCACCTGTTCCAGATGTGAGGGCATGCCTTTGGCCGGGTCTTTGCCGCTCGGCTTGGGGACGACGACGCCTTTGAGCGGGTCGTCCGTGCGCGGGGTCGCGAGCGTGAGCACGGCCCCCATGTCGGGCGCGGCGGCGTCGCGCGCGGTGAGCGCGGGCAAGCCCCAACGCTTCTCCACGGTCTTGAGAATCGAGGTGTGGTCGAGCGGCGTCGTCCCGTTGGGGACGCGGAAGACTGTGCCGGGCGCGATGAGCGGCGAGACGAGGACGGCGGGGACGCGGACGCCGAAGCGTCGGAAGTCGAAGCCGTACTCGCCCTGACAGTTGTCGGGCGGCACTGCGCCCTGTGGCGGCGCAACGTGGTCGTAGCAGCCTCCGTGCTCGTCGTAGGTGACGATGAGCAGAGTCTGGTTCCAGCCCTTGCCGTTTCTGAGCGCGTAGTAAACATCGTGAATCAGTTGCTCGCCGAGGGCAACATCGTAGTTGGGATGCTGGCTGTTGCCGGTCGAACCCCAGTCCGGCTCAAGGAAGCTGTAGGAGGGGAGCGCGCCCGTGGCGGCGGCGGACTGAAAGTCTTTGAAGAGGCCGAAGTGGGAGGAGGGCGCTGCCGTCGTGTCTGGGAAGTTGAGGCGCGTGAGCGGCTTCGAGGTGTAGCCGTAGATGGCCCAGCTTACGCTGTGCTGGCTCAACAGGCCGAAGATGCTGGGCACGGTGAAAGACTTGGTGCTGTCGTTCATGTGGCCCTGGCTGGTTCCGGCGTTGGCGAAGGCGCGGTTGGGCAGGGTTTCGGTCGGCGCGGGACTGTACCAGTGGTCGCAGACGGCGTAGCCGCGCGCGAGTCCCGAAAGCACGGGCAACATCTGCGGCGTGAAGATGCCCATGATGCTCTGCGGCACGGTGCCGGGCAGGATGATCCAGTTCTTCTTCTTCGACTGCCAGCCGAGCGTGTAGGCGAAGTCTTTGACGAAGCCTTGATTGGTGGCGACGGGCGGCGTGGGGGCCGTCACGCTGCCGAAGAGTTCGGAGTTGGTGGCGGCGTAGCCCTCGCCGGGGTCTGCGCCCGGCATGAAGTAGGCGTTCTGGTCGGTGGCTTTGATTTTGAAGACGGTGACGGGCTTGCCGTTGGCGTCCGGGTTGGACTCTTTACCCGTCAGGCCCTCGAAGGGCTGGCCGGAGGGCGACTTGTTGCCCTTGTCGGCGTAGAGAAATCCGAGTATGTGATCGAAGGAGCGATTCTCCAGCATGAGGACGACGACGTGCTGGATTTTGGAGAGTTGATTGACGCTGGGCATTGGCGTACCTCCGAAAGTGCTGGCTGTTGGAAAATCGGGATGGAGATGAGACTGTGCGAGCAGCCCTTGCTTGGTAAAGAGTAAGACTTGGAATTGAGATTCGAGGCTAAGACTTCCAACACCTGTGAACCGAAACGGGCAGACTCTATCATACGGCCCCAGCCATTACAACGCCAATCTCCTTCCGGTACAACGTGAATCTCCTTCAGGTGTCGGCGCGCGCGGGCCGAATTCGAGACGAGCTTTTTCGGCGAACCCGCCCGGCGCGCGGGGCATCCGATGAGTGCCCTCTCCCGATAAGTCCGTACCGAGTTGAAAACAGCCCACGGCCTATGAAAAACTCCTTGTCCATGAAGAGACTAACCGTCAGCCTGGCAGCTTCAGCCGCCTCGCTCCTGCTTGGCGCTGCGCTGGCTTCGGCGCAGTCCGGCGCGACGCGCCCGCGCCGCGTGACGCCCGTGCAACCGACCACCGACGCGAGCAACGCGGCGACGACGACAACGACGACGGGCCGTGCGTCCGAGCCTGCCGAAACCTCCGCGCCGCCCGCCGCCGCAGGCTCGACCGCGCACGCCTTCTCGCTCTTCCAGCAGAAGCGTTACGACGCGGCGCTCCAGGAAGCCAAGCAGATCGCCGCCGCCGACCCGAAGAACTCCGAGGCGTGGAAGCTCGCGGGCTTCGCCGAGATCGGGCTGAAGCGTTTTCCGGATGCCGCCGAAGACTTGCGGCGCGCGCGCGACCTGCAAAGCGCCGACTCCAAGCCCGACCCGCACACCGACGACGCGCTCGCCGAAGCCTACTTCTTCGCGGGCAACTACGAACAGGCGCTGCCGCTCCTCGTCGCCGAGACGACGCGCAAGGACGCCAAACCCGACGCGACGACGCTCTCCTACCGCGGCGTAGCCGAGATGAACCTGAAGAAGACGGAGGACGCCGCCCGCACCTTCAACGAGGTGCTGAAGGCCGACCCGAAGAACCGGCTGGCGCTCCTCTATCTGGGCCAGATGGCGTTCGCGCGCAACGACTACACGACCGCCGTCAACCTGCTCAACCGCGCCACGCTCGCAGACCCCTCCTACGCGCAGGCTTGGGAACTCCTGACGCAGGCTTATCTGTTCCGCGGTCGAAGCGCACAGGGCGCGGCTGCCGACGCAGACTTCCTCGCCGCCGTCCGCGCCGGCGACTCGCTCGCCCGCCTTCGCAACGACGAGCAGACGGCGGCGCTGCAAGGGCAGGCGCTCTTCTTCGCCAAGCAGTACGAGCGCGCCGCCGCCGCACTGGAGCGGGCCGCCGCCTCGCCGAAGGCGCAGGACGCAACCTTCTTCCTGCTCGGCTACGCCTACTTCCAGACGAAGAACTACCCGAAGGCCATCACGGCGCTGGAGCGCGCCTCCGAGAAGACGCCCGACAACGCCGACATCTACCGACTGCTCGGCTTCTCCTACGAGACGACCAAGCAGTACGTTAAGGCGCTCTCGGCCTACGAGAAGGGCCAACAGCTCGTGCCGACGGACGCCTACTTCAAAGAGTCCGCCGACCGCGTGCGCCCGTTCGCGAAACAGTAAAGGGCCGTAAACCGTGAACCGTGAATCGTGACGAGAGAGGAACATGCGTCCTCTCGTCACGATTCACGGTTTACGGTTTACGGTTTACGGCTTTTGCGTTAGCATCTCTCGCATGATGAACACACATTTCTCTCGCGCGAAGGCGCGGAGCGCCGCCGTGGTTCTCGCCGCCGTCGCGTCCCTGCTGCTGTCGGCGGCGGGCGCGCGGGCGGCGAGTTGGAAGGGGCTTGAGCCGTTCGTGTCGAAGCGTGCGGACGTGGAGCGCGTGCTCGGCGTGCCCGTCTCGGATCGTTTGGCGGAGGACGGGACGATGCGGTTCAAGGTGTCGGGCGGTTCGGTCACGATCTTCTTCGTCACGCCGAAGTTCGTCGCCACCAAGCGCCTCTCGCCCGCCCTCGAAGGCACGGTCTTGCAAATCGTCCTCTCGCACGACAACGCCACCGACACGCCGGAGTCAATGAACCTCGTCAAAAACTCCGCGTTCAAGCATGACGCCAAAGGCGAGGTCGAGGTTTACATGGACGAGAAGGAGGGCCTCTCTTACACCTTCGTCGGCAGTCACCTCAAGACGACGCGCTACGCCTACTCCGAACGCCAGCTCGCGCGCATCCAGAGAGGGGGAAAGCCGTAAATCGTGAATGGTAAATCGTAAATCGTGAATGGTCTTAAGCCAGCTCATGCCGCGCGATGCTCGCTCAAGTTGAGAGCCGCGCAACGACCACTCACCATTTACGATTTACCATTCACGGCCTCTTATGCTCTACCGCACGCACGTCATCAACGCGCTTGAGGCGCGGCGCGAGCAGTTCGTCACCTTCGGGCGCACACTAAGCGAGGAGGTGTCCGCGTCGGCGCGTCGCCTGCGCGCGCTCGGCGGACGGACTGCCGCCGACGTGCGGCGCGAGTCGGGCGCAGTCGCGGCGCGCGTGAGCTTCCCTTCGGACGAGTTGGAGCGCGCGGGCGGCGTGATCGTCTCGTTCGGCGCGGCGTGGCGCTCGCACGAGGAGGCCCGGCGCTGGGCGCTCGAAGCCTTGCGCGGGCGCGTGACGTTCGCGGCGGACGGCAGCCAGGTCTTTCCCGGACGCGAGGCTAGCGTGCCCGTCGCCGCCGTGCAGGTCGCCTCGTTTGAGAACCCGCACGCGCCGGAAGGCCGCTACCTCAAGGACGTTCACTTCGAGGTCATCACGCCCGACCAACTGCTCGGCGGCGAGCGCTCCTACGAAAGCCCCGAACAGGTCGTCGGCGCGCGCCGCTTCGAGCTTGAGGCGAAGGCCGTCTGCCAGTTTTTAGAAAGGCGGCGCGGCTGGCGCGAGCGCGGCGAGCGCGTGCCCGTAGCCTTCTTTGACAACACGCTCCTCTTCTCTTCGCGCCGCAAGGATGCCGAGGTCAGCTTCTCGACGCGCTACGCTGTGGCGCTCTCGGAGTTGATTCACCTCTCGCGCGAGACGGAGGTTCCGGTCGTCGGCTACGTTGACCAATCCTACGCGCCCGACATGCGCGACCTGCTCGAAGCCCTCCACGCGGACGCGCCGCGCACCAGCATCTACGACGCGCAACTCCTGCGCGCCCGCGGCGAAGGCGAGCCGCCGCTCCTCGAAGCCTGGGGCGACCGCACGATCTTCTGGCACTGCCGGCGCACCAACCTCGCCGAGAGTTTCTTCGACGAGCGCGGCTCACCGCTCGTCGGCTTCGTCTACTTGCAGACCACCGCGGACGGCAACCCTTCGCGGCTCGACATCCCCGTGTGGGTGCACGAGGCCGGACTGCTCGAAGAGGTCTTGGACACGGTGCGCGCCGAGTGCGTCGTCGGCAACGGCTACCCTTACGCCATCGAGACCGCCGACGAGGCCGCCGTGATGACCGCGCGCGACCGCGCGCACTTCCTCCGCGTCATGCAGGACTTCGCCGACCAGCACCGTCTCGACTTCAGCATCTCCCGCAAGGCCGCCAGCAAAGGCCGCCGCCGTTGAGCGCCAGACGGAAATCTGTCATCATCCCCACGGCACTCCGAGGGACACGCGGCAAAAAAATCAATGAGCGCTTCAGGCGACAGTGCAGAGTTGGCGCATGGCGGCGAAAATGTTTTCGTCGCGGAGTCTCGCGCGTGTCCCGCGTGCGGCGCAGGCTCGCGTCGTGCCGGGGCGCGCTACTGCTCGACGTGCGGGCGTGGCCTCAGTGAAGATTACTTCCCGACCGACTCTCTGCGCGCCTCGTACCGCTTCGAGCGCGTGCCGACGACGGCGAACAAGTCGAGCGCGGCGCGCGGGCCGCGCGGCGGGCGGCGGCGGTGCTGGTCGTCGCGTTCGAGAGTCGGAGGAGTGATGCCGACGCGAAACATGAACGGAGTCACGGCGACGGCGCGCGCCTTCGCCGTCTACGCGCTCGTCCCATATCTCGGCATCCTCTTCTGCCCCGGCGCGCTCCTGCTCGGCTTCGTCGGCCTTCTGCGCTCGCGCCGCGTCGCGCCGCACGCCGCCGCGCGGCGCGACGCGGCGCTTGGCCTCGCGCTCGCCCTCTTCATCCTCTGCGCGCAGATAGCCCTCTGGTGGGTGCTCTACAAAGTGCCGGAGTGGTCGCGGCAGTCTCCCTTCTAAGCCGATGTTGAAGATAGCCAAGATCGTCAAGTCGAACTCGCATGTGGACTACGTCGCGCGCGTCGTTGACGAGCTGGACGCGGACGAGCCGCCCTCGGCGCAGGACTACGGGTTCGCGCAGTTCGTCTCGGTGCCGGTCGCGGAGGGCGAGGAAGTGGTCGGCGTCGTTTACGACACGCAGCTCGCCAACCCTGAGTACGGAAGCTTCGGCCCGCGCCTTTCGTCGCACGCCGAACTCAAAGTCCTCAGCCCCGACTTCCTGCACGAGCAGGGCGTGCTGCTCGGCCTTCTCCTCGTCGGCTGGCGCGAGCGCGCGGGTGACGGGGCGTCGGGCGGCGCGCAGGCCGTCGCTGCGAAGGCTGAAGGAAAGAAGGAAGGCGCGTGGGTGAGCCGTCAGGGCGTCCCGCGCTGCGTCGTGCCCGTCGGGCAGGACGTGCTGCGACTGCCCGACGAAGAGGTCTTCCAGTTTCACCGCGGCGAGGACGGCTCGGTGCAGTTGCACTATTTCTCTCTGGCCGTGACGCACGCGGGCGTGTTCGCCGCGCCGCTCGTCGAGGAAATCATCGCGCAGCTCGAACCGTCGTGCGCGCCAGCGGAACGGCAGCGCCTCTGCGTGCTGAAAAAATCCTTAGTCTGGCAACGCACGCTCGGCGGGATGCGTCTCTAGTTTCAAAGCTCGGTTGAGGAGGAGTGCCTTTTGAGTAACGCAACAAGATTTTTCTCGGCGGTCGCCATCGCCCTCGCGCTGGCCGCCGTGAGCGCGACGGCGCAGCGACCGCGCACCCTGGACACACAGCCGCCCGCCTCCGGCCCGACGACGAACGCGCCGAAGCCCCCGCGCGCGCCCGCGAGCGTCAAGGCCAAGTACGAAGGCGGCGCGGTCGGCTACCGGAAGAGCGACGGCACGCTCAACTTCGACGACACGAACAACCGTCTGCTCTTCCGCGACAAGAATAACAAGGAGATGTTCTCGATACCTTACAAGTCCGTCGTGATGGCCTGGCCCGACACGCACTCGCGCACCTCGACGACCGGCCACGTGATCGCCGGCACCGTCCCCTACGGACTCGGCCTGCCCGCCCTGCTGATGAAGAACAAGACGCGCTACCTGATCGTTCGTTACCAAGACCCGGACACGGGCACGGAGGGCAGCGCCAGTTTCAAGCTCGGCGATAAGAACCTGCTCTACTCCGTCCTCGACACGCTCGGCGACAAGGCCGAACTCACGCAGCGCGGCGACGCCTACGTCCGCCGCAAGCAGGCGTCGCAGACGACGCCGACGAGCGGCCCCGAATAAGCGGAGACGGAAAGCAACGCAAAAGGCCCGCCGGAGAGCTTAACCCTCGGCGGGCCTTTCCGTCTTGGCGAGTTTCCTGATGGGTACGCGGCGACGAACTTCACATGACGCCTTCACGGATGGTAAAGACAATTACGGCTCAGGCGGCGACATTCTCGAAACGTATCACGGGCACGCTCATGGTCTGCTTCTCCCGGATGACATCAATGACGGCCACATCTTACTCCACTCACGCCGCGTCAGTGCTCGCGGCGCGCGCCCGCGGGCAGCTCGCCCTGATAAATCTCCGCGCCCGCGGCGACGAACTCGGCGGCCTTCTCCTTCAAGCCTTCGCGGAGCGCCGCCTGCTCGTCGAGTTGCTTCTGCGCGGCGTAGTCGCGCACGTCCTGCGTGATCTTCATCGAGCAGAAGTGCGGGCCGCACATCGAGCAGAAGTGCGCGAGCTTCGCCCCTTCCTGCGGCAGCGTCTCGTCGTGGTACTCGCGCGCCACTTCCGGGTCTAAGGCAAGGTTGAACTGATCCTCCCAGCGAAACTCGAAGCGCGCTTTGGAGAGCGCGTTGTCTCTAACTTGCGCGCCGGGATGCCCCTTCGCCAAATCGGCGGCGTGGGCGGCGATCTTGTAGGCGATAACGCCCTCCTTCACGTCCTTCTTGTTCGGAAGACCGAGGTGCTCCTTCGGCGTGACGTAGCAGAGCATGGCCGTGCCGAACCAGCCGATCATCGCCGCGCCGATGGCCGAAGTGATGTGGTCGTAGCCGGGCGCGATGTCGGTCGCCAGAGGGCCGAGCGTGTAGAACGGCGCTTCGTCGCACGCCGCGAGCTGGCGTTCGACGTTCTCTTTGACGAGGTGCATGGGGACGTGGCCTGGCCCCTCGATCATCACCTGACAGTCCGACTCCCAGGCGATCTTCGTCAGTTCGCCGAGCGTTTCGAGTTCGGCGAACTGCGCCTCGTCGTTGGCGTCGGCGATGGAGCCGGGACGCAGGCCGTCGCCGAGTGAGAACGAAACGTCGTAGGCCCGCACGATCTCGCAGATGTCGCGGAAGCGCGTGTAGAGAAAGCTCTCCTCGTGGCGCGACAGACACCACTTCGCCATGATCGAGCCGCCGCGCGAGACGATGCCGGTCGTCCGTTTGGCCGTGAGCGGGATGAAGGGGAGGCGCACGCCCGCGTGGATGGTGAAGTAGTCAACGCCCTGCTCGGCCTGCTCGACGAGCGTGTCGCGGAAGACTTCCCACGTCAGTTCTTCCGCCTTGCCCCCGACTTTTTCAAGCGCCTGATAGATCGGAACAGTCCCGATGGGCACGGGCGAGTTGCGGAGAATCCACTCGCGCGTGGTGTGAATGTTTTTGCCCGTGGACAAGTCCATCACGGTGTCCGAACCCCACTTGATCGCCCAGCGCATCTTCTCGACCTCTTCCTCGATGGAAGAGGCGACCGCCGAGTTGCCGATGTTGGCGTTGATCTTGACGAGGAAGTTGCGACCGATAGCCATCGGCTCCGATTCGGGGTGGTTGATGTTGGCGGGGATGATGGCGCGACCGCGCGCAACTTCCTGGCGGACGAACTCCGGCGTGACGAACTCCGGCACTGACGCGCCGAAGCGTTCGCCGCGGTGTTGATGAAAGAGTGAGCTGCGGTCTTCGCGCGAGTGCTCGCGCATGGCGTGAAGCGCCTGCTCGCGGCCCATGTTCTCGCGCAGCGCGACGAACTCCATCTCCGGTGTAATGACTCCGCGCCTGGCATAGTGCATCTGCGTCACGCACGCGCCCGCACGAGCGCGCAGGGGCGCACGCCGCAGTCCCGGAAAAGGTTCGAGCCTCCCCTTGTCTCTGCCCTTCGCGAACTCCGCCGCGCCTTCGGTCAGGTAGCCGTCGTCGGCGGCCAAGACCTCGCGCCCGACGTACTCCTCCACGTCGCCGCGCGCGAGAATCCACTCGCGCCGCAAGGCGGGCAGCCCGTCGCTCACCTCCGGAGCGCAGCCGGGGTCGCCCCACGGCCCCGACGTGTCGTAGACGCGCACCGGCTCGTTCTCCTCGACGCGCCCGTCCGGCATTCGCGTCGGCTGCAAGGCGACCTCGCGGAAGGGCACGCGCACGCCCTCCGTCCGTCCTTCGACATAAACCCGGCGCGAGTTCGGCAGGCGCACGTCTGCGCTCTGCCGCTCGCCGTTCCCGTCGTTCCCGTTCGCACTGCTGCTCATCTTCGTCCCGCTTTCCGCGTGCCGACCTCCCGTCCGCCGGCCCGCAAAATGTGAAAGGCCGCCCACGCAAAAAGGAACGGCCTCTCACTTTAGCCTCCCTTCGGCGGTACTAACCGCATCAGGTTCAAAGGGTCTCGCCGCGCCGGCGACTCTCAGCCTCGACTTGCCGCCGAGGCTCCCCCGTTAACCAGCAAACTTTCAAATTCATTGCCGCCCGACAACTTCGTTGCCGCAGACTCAACCGCCAATCAAGCTCATCGTGCGCGCGGGCTGCTCGAAGAAGGTCTCGTTGATGTAGTGTCGCGGCTCTTTCTGCCTCACGACCGATTCGATGTATCGGGCGACTTCGGCGCGCGTCGCGCCCCGGCGCATCACGTCGCGCAGAGAGTGTTCGACCTTCGAGAAGAGGCACGTCCTGATCTGGCCGTCCGAGGTGAGACGGATGCGCGAGCACGCGCCGCAGAACGGCTCGGTGACGGGGGCGATGATGCCTATCTCGCCGGGCGAGCCGTCGGCGAAGCGATAGCGCGTGGCCGTCTCCGAGCCGCGCCCACCCCGTCGCGCGACGAGCAGGAAGCGCTCGTTGATGGCCGCCCGAATCTCCGCGCCCGAAACGACGCGCTCGCGCGTCCAGCCGTGGCCGGAATCCAAAGGCATGTACTCGATGAAGCGCATGCTAACGCCGTGCTCGCGCGCGAAGGCGGCCATGTCGGCCACCTCATCTTCGTTGTGCCCGCGCACGATGACGGCGTTGACCTTGACGGGCGTGAGTCCGACGCGCTGCGCCGCGCGAATCCCTTCGAGCACGCGCGCCAGCATGTCCACGCCGGTCATCTCCCGAAACGCCGCGCGCTTCAAGCTGTCGAGGCTGACGGTCACGCGGTCGAGTCCCGCGGCCTTTAAGCCCGCGGCTCGCTCCGCGAGGTTGAAGCCGTTGGTCGTGAGCGCCAAATCTTTGAGGCCGGGGACGCGCGCGAGTTTCACGACGAGCGTCTCGATGTCGCGCCGGAGCATCGGCTCGCCGCCGGTCAAGCGAACCTTCTCGATGCCGAGCGCGGCGAAGACCGAGACGGCGAACTCGATCTCCTCGTAGGTGAGCACAGCCGACTTCGGCGCGGTCTCCTCCGGCGAGCCGTGCGGCAGGCAGTAGAAGCAACGGAAGTTACACTTGTCCGTTACCGACACGCGCAGGTCGCGTATTGCACGCCCGTATGAATCCTTGAGTATGCCTGTCGTCAACTCTTCAACTTCTCTCTGCCGTCGTCCTTAACTCCGCAAAAAAAAGTTCGTCACGACAATGATACGCCGCGAGGGAGGCGCGCTCCAAGTCGGCGTGCGTGCGCCGAACTCCTCGAACCGGAGCAACGGCGCAGCGAGGCGTGCGTCTCAGGTCTTCAGTGGCGCTTGCCGTGGTGCCTGTAAAGTTGCGCGATGCCGACGGTCACACCGGCGACGGCCCCGACGCGCGAGGCTTCGTGCGTGAGTCCGGCGCGCAGTCCGCCGTCGAAGACAAGGCGGCGATTGACCTGATAGGTGACGACGCCGAGCGTGAACATCGCTCCGGGCTGAGCGTCGTTGCGCGAGAAGCCGCTCAGCTCGCCCTGCACGCCGAAGCGTCGGGTGACGTTGCGCGAGGCGGCGAGCGCGGCCTGCCCGCTCGAAGCGTGGCCGGCGTCGGTGGTGCGGCCCGCGAGCAGGTAGATGGCGTTGAAGTCCACGGTCGTCTTGCCGATGTTCTTGCTGACGAGCGCGATCATGAAATGATCCGCGCGGCCCGTGCCCAGACCTTTCGCGGCGCTCGCCGAGGGAAGCTTGATGTAGTAAGCGAGGGCGACGCCGGGGCGCGTCTTCGACTCGTGCTGCAAGACCATCTGGACGCCGAGCTGCGTGTCGCCCGCGCCCGTCGTCCTCACGCCGTCGGCGGCCTGCGAGAGCGGCGTGTCGCCGTCGAACTCAAGCAGCAGGCGGCGGCTCACGGCGAAGCGCAGCGCGAGCGGCGTATCCACTTCGGATGCGCCGCCGGGCGCGCGCCAGTTGCCGTTGAAGCCGTATTCGAGTTGGAGCACGCCGGGCCTCTGGAACTCGGCGGGGTTCGACGCGGTTGGGCGCGCGGGGACGATAAAGTCCGGCCCGCTGTCTTCGTCGGCCTGCGGCGTCGGCGTCTGAGTCTGCGCGCTGGCAGCAACGCACGCGGCGACGCATGCGAGCGCGAGCAGCAGAAGGCGGAGGAGAGATATTCTCTTCGGGGCGTGTGAAAGATTCATAAAGGATGCGCCTGTCGGTCAGACGAACGGGTTCGTTTCCATCAGTCGGCTTCGCGCGCGTGTTCGAGAAGTGTGCGTGCGTTGCGTTGCAGGCCCGCGAGCTTGGCTCGCTTGACGGGGCTGCGGCGGAAGCGTTCGACGTATGCCTCGTGCGTCAAGTTGGCGACCTCTTCGAGTTGGGGGTTGACGTTGCCTTCGCGCGGCTCGAACCTTGTTTCGCCGGTCGGCTGCTCGAAGCGATTCCAAGGACACACGTCCTGGCAGATGTCGCAGCCGTAGAGCCAGCCTTCGAGATGGCCGGCCACCTCGCGCGGCAACTCCGGCGCGCGCAGCTCAATCGTCGCGTAAGAGATGCAGCGCGCAGAGTCAACGACGTAAGGCTCGACGATGGCTCCGGTGGGGCAGGCGTCGAGGCAGAGCGTGCACGTGCCGCAGTGGTCTTCCACGCGCGCCGCGTCGTACTCCAGCTCGATGTCGAGGACGAGTTCGCCTAAGAAAACCCAAGAGCCGTAGTCGCGCGTGATGAGGTTCGTGTGCTTGCCGATCCAACCCAAACCCGCGCGCACGCCCCAAGCCTTGTCCATCGCAGGCTGTGCGTCCACACAAGCCTTGCCGTTCGCTTCCGGCGACAGCTCTTTGACGAATGAGAGCAGAGCTTTCAGCTTTTCTCCGAGCACGTCGTGGTAGTCGTCGCCCCACGCGTAGCGGGAGATTTTGCCGGTGCAGGGGTCGGCGGCGTGCTCGTGCGGCGTGAAGTAGTTGAGCGCGACGACGACGACCGTGCGCGCGCCCGGCAGGAACTCGCGCGGATCTGCGCGCCGCGCAGTACCGCGCGCCATCCACTCCATCCCGGCGTGGTGGCCGCGCGCGAGCCACTCTTCGAGCCGCGCACGCTCTTCCGCTAAAGCCTCTGCGCGCGCGACGCCGACCTTCTGGAAGCCCAGTTCGAGCGCGCGCCGCCTGACCTCCGACGTGAGCCGCGCGACCGGAAGTTCATTCTGTAATGCCTCGACTGCCAAAGCGTCCGCCATCTTGAAACCCTGAGTTTCGACCGGAAAATTATAACAGACGACGCGCGCGTGCATACGTCCCGCGGCGAGGAAAGGCGCGCGTCCGCCCTCATGCCGTCGCAGCCGACGGCGTGTTACAATCCAGTTCACACAGCTCCCCTGTCGAACGACGAACGTTTCGCCGCGGCGAAGCTCAAGGGCAGAGAGTCGCGTCTCGCCTTGACCAGAGGGAATGGAGTTTTATGCCGTCGCCAGAGTTGCCGGACATTGAAGAGGAGTCGCTCGAACGAAGGGCGGGCCGTCTCCTCTTCGTCGGCCTGCCCGTCACCAAGCTCGACCGCCACTGGCGCGAGCTTCTGCGCGAAGTGCGGCCCGGCGGCGTCATCCTCTTCGGGCGCAACATCGAATCCGCCGAGCAGGTCGCGCTCCTGAACGCGCAGATACGCGATGCCGCGGGCAGCCAGGTCTTCATCGGCGTTGACCAGGAGGGCGGACTCGTTGACCGCTTCCGCGACATCTGCGAACCCGCGCCTTCGGCGAAGGCCGTGCGCGACGCAGGCATCGCGGAACTCGCCGACCGCTTCGGCTCGCTGACGGCGCGCGCGCTCCGGCTGCTCGGCTTCAACATGAACTTCGCGCCCGTGCTCGATCTCTCAGGCGACAACGAGGAGAACGGCCTGCGCGCGCGCACCTTCGGCGCAGGCCCCGAAATGGTCTCGCTGCTCGCGGGCGCGTACCTCGAAGGGTTGCAGCGCGGACAGGTCATCGCCGTCGGCAAACACTTCCCCGGCTTGGGCGGCGCGAAGGTTGATTCGCACCGGCGTCTGCCCGTCATCACGAAGACCTGGGAGGAGATCTTCGAGCGCGACCTCGTGCCCTTCATGGACTTGATGTTCCACCGGCCCGGCGAGCGCCTGCGCGCCGTGATGGTGAGCCACGCCGCCTTCCCCGACGTGTCGGAGTTCTTGCAGGCTTGGTTCCGGCGCTCCGGCGACCCGCCGACGATTCAAGGGTTGCACGAGTTCCCGGCAACCATCAGCGGCAACGTCACCACGCGGCTGCTGCGCCGGATACTCAAGTTCGATGGCCTCGTCATCACCGACGACATGGAGATGGGCGCGGTCGTGCAGACGCTCTCGGTCGCGGAGGCTTCTTTGCGCGCGATTGAGGCCGGCTCCGACATGGTCTTGATCTGCGAGCAGGAGGCGAACTTCGTCGCCGCGCGCGACGAGATCGTGAAGGCCGTCCGCGAGCAGCGCCTGAGCGTGCGCGTGCCGGGCGCGGCCCGCCGCCGCATGAGCCGCGCGCTCAAGCTCACGGGCGAGCCTGAGCAGTTCGACGCCGAAGAGTTCCGCAACGTCTCGCGCCAGATCGCCCAACTCAAGCTCAACCTCAAGGCCGCCGAGGAGACGGGCGAGTACGCGCCGGTCTACGGCACGGACGGCGGCGGCGTCCGGCGCTCATCCAATTTTTGATTGCGGATTGAATACCGGATTCTAACGGGGGAGGTTTAGAGTTCAAGCTTTAGCTTGCTCCCACTCGCGGCAGTCACCAGCTAAAGCTTGAACTCTAAACCTCCCTTCGTTCCGCACTTCCGTATAAAGAGGAGCGCCGCCTTCATCAATCAGCAATCCGAATTCAGCATTCCGCATCCCCATTCACGGAGGCTCTAAACGCATCGTGCAACGCTTCTCAACTCTGCTCCTGGCGCTCGCCGTAGTCCTCGTCCCCGCCCTCGCACAACGACAGCCAGCGCCGCCGCCGTCGGCGCAGTCAGCGCAGCAACAGCTCTTCGGTCAACGCAGCGCCCCGACGCCCGTGCCCACGCCGCCGCTTCCGCCGCCGCGCGTGAAGATCGAGGAGTACCGCGAACGTGCCGCGCGCATCGTCGGCGCGGCGCTGACGGACGACACGGCTTACCGTCGGCTGGCATGGCTCACAGACCGCATCGGCAACCGCCTGAGCGGGTCGGACTCTTTGCAGCGCGCGATTGAGTGGGCCGCCTCCGAGATGAAGGGCGACGGCCTCGACGGCCTGCACACGGAGAAGGTTATGGTGCCGCACTGGGTTCGCGGCGAAGAAAATTTAGAGCTCGTCTCGCCCGTCAGCCGCAGGCTCTCGATGCTGGGCCTCGGCAACAGCGTCGGCACACCGTCCGGAGGCTTGACCGCCGAGGCCGTCGTCGTCCGCAGCTTCGACGAGTTGGACGCGCTCGGCGAGAAGTTGCGAGGGAAGATCGTCGTCTACAACGTGCCGTTCACCAACTACGGCGCGACTGTTCAGTATCGCGCCTCCGGGCCGTCGCGCGCGGCGAAGTACGGCGCGGTCGCGGCAGTCGTCCGCTCGGTCACGCCCGTCAGTTTGCAGACGCCGCACACGGGCGCGCTCCGCTACGACGAGACGCAGCCGAAAATCCCTGCCGCCGCCGCGACCATCGAAGCGGTCGAGATGTTGGAGCGCATGCAGGAGCGCGGCGAGCACCCGCAACTGCACCTGACGATGAGCGCGCACTTTCTTCCCGACGCGGAGTCGGCCAACGTCGTAGCCGAGATCACAGGGCGTGAGAAGCCGGAAGAGGTCGTCGTCATCGGCGGGCACATAGATTCGTGGGACGTAGGCGCGGGCGCGCAGGACGACGGCGGCGGCATCATCGCCACGTGGGAGGCCGTGCGCCTGCTCAAGCGTCTGGGACTCCGCCCCCGCCGAACCATCCGCGTCGTGCTCTTCACCAACGAGGAAAACGGCGCGCGCGGCGGAGCCGCTTACGCACAAGCGCACAAGGCGGAGCTTTCCAACCATGTCCTTGCCATCGAGTCCGATTCCGGCGTCTTCCGCCCCACGGGCTTCGGCCTTTCGGAGAAGGCCACGCCGCAGGCGCGTGCCGACATGAACGAGATCGCGAAGCTCCTCGCGGGCCTGCGCGCCGACCACATCAACCCCGACGGCGAGGGCACGGACATCGCGCCCATGATGACTGAGGGCGTGACGGGCGCGTCGCTCGACGTTGACGGCGCGCACTACTTCGACATCCACCACACGCAGGCCGACACCTTCGACAAGGTCAACCCGCAGGAGTTGGCGTCTTGCGTCGCCGCGCTCGCCGTCATGGCCTACGTCGTCGCCGACATGCCCGACCGCCTGTAAGAAAGGTAGAAGCCCGACCGTCGTGGAGGGTACCTTCGGAAGCATGAAGTGAAATCTAAGCAGCGTCTCCTTCATCCCTCATCCTTGAATTACGCCTTCCCTGACGGTCGGGCTTCTGCCCGTTTACTTTTCTGGAACTTTCTGCTGTGCCCGCGCGAATCAACAGTGTCCGCCGGTGGTCTTCTCGAAAGGGTTCGGAGCGGAGAATGTCGGCTTCCCAACAACAGAGCGACGCGGAGCTTTTGCGGCTGATGCTGGCCGGAGACGAGGAGGCTTTCACGGCGCTGTACCGGCGTCGGCAGGGCGGCGTCTATCGCTTCGCGTTGCGGATGAGCGGGTCGGAGGCGCTGGCCGAGGACGTGGTGCAGGAGACTTTCATGGTCTTGATGCGCGAGGGGCGTAACTTCGACCCGGCGCGCGGGAGCGTCGCCGCGTACCTCTACGGCGTCGCGCGCAACCACGTGCTCCGCGCCTTTGAACGCGAGCGCGCGCTCGTCCCGTTCGACGAAGAGACGGACGACGCGGCAGACGCGCCGCACGAAAGTCTGGTCGCGCGGCCTGACCCGCTCGGCGATTTGACGCGCGGCGAGATGGTCGAGAGGTTGAGGCTGGCCGTACTCGCCTTGCCGCCGCACTACCGCGAGGCGCTGGTGCTGTGCGAGCTGGAGGAGATGAGCTACGCGGAGGCCGCCGCGGTCTTGAGCTGCGCGGTCGGTACCATTCGCTCGCGCCTGCACCGCGCTCGCTCGATGCTCGCAGAGAAGATGCGCGGGCGGCGCGACGCGGAGGCGTTGGAAGAGAAGGAGGCCGAAGCGGGCAGCGGCGACACGGCGGCGGGAGCTTTACGGACGGCGAGGTGTTTCGCATGAACTGTCAGGATTTCGAGAACGGAATTGACTCCTTGGCGCGCGGCGCTCTGGTTGACACGGGCACGCGCGAGGAGGCGTCGGCGCACGCAGAGGCTTGCACGCGCTGCGCCTTGCGGCTCGCCGACGAGCGCGCACTCAACGAAGGCTTGCGCGCGCTGGCGTCGAAGTTGAAGACGGCGGAGGCTCCCGCGAGCGTCGAGTCGGCGCTGCTCGCCGCGATGCGCGCGCGCGCTGCCGCCGAAGTGATAACAGAGAGCGAGCGGGTCTCGCGGGTCTTGGGCGGGAACGGCGCGCGGGTTAGGAGCACGCACGCGCAGGGCGCGCGTCACGGCAACGTCTCGACGCTCGCGGAGCGTGCGGTCGCGCGACATTGGTCCTGGCCGAAGACGGTCGCCGCCGCCGCGCTGGCCGCCGCCGCCGCGCTCACGCTCTTCATGCTCATCCCGCCGGGCATGTCTGTGCCCGCGCCGGGGAAGTCGAGCGAGGTGAACGCAGCTACGGCTGGACAAGATGAACAGAGCATCGCGCGCAAGGACGCGGCGCGAACCCCGCCGCCGTTCGAGCGGGCGACTTCGATGCCGGACGGCGAGGTAAGTCCTCCGTTCACTCCTGCACGGGCGGGGAAAGAGGTCGGCAGACAGGCGTGGAATGAGGCGGGCAGGTCTTTGCGTGCGCCTCTCTTTACGCGCGCGACGAATCGCGCGGTGGCGGTCGAAGCGAAATTCGGCACGGTCGGCGCGCGCGGCGGCTCCGAGTCCCGGCGCGGTCACGTCGAGGGCGAGAGCAGCGAAGAGATCGCGACGGACTTCATCCCGCTGATGCAGGGCGGGCGCTTCACGCAGGCGGAAGGCGGTCGCCTCATTCGCATCGAGCTGCCGCGTTCGGCGCTCGCTTCGTTCGGGCTGCCGGTCAACGCCGAAGCGGCGGGCGGGCGCGTCAAGGCCGACGTGCTGCTCGGCGACGACGGGCTGGCGCGCGCGATTCGCTTCGTGCGCTGACACGCGCGCGCCCGTCAACGTGAAATCAGTTTTTCAGTGTGGCAGAGGCAATCAAACGTCTGAAAGGAACGAAAGGAAAACAGGTCATGCATAAGAAGTGGATGGTCTTCACAATCGCGCTCGGACTTCTGGGCACAAGCTTCGGGGTGTGCGCGCAGGAGTCGAAGGAGCGCCGGAGGCTCGCGCCGGACGAAACCGAAGTCGTCATCGCGCAGCAGGGCGAAACGCCGCCGCAGGGCGTCGAGATGAAGGAGAACAACTTCGTCTTCGTCTCCACCGAGCTGAGCTTCGACGGCAAGGTGGTCAAGGGCGCACCCTACTCGGCGCAGGCCGTCACGGAAACTGTGCAGGCGCTCGCCGACGGCAACCGCATCGTGCACAAGAACACGGCGCAGGTCTATCGAGACTCCGAAGGGCGCACGCGCCGCGAACAGGCGCTTAGCTCCATCGGCCCTTACTCGACCGCGGGCGACCCGCCGCAGACCGTCTTCATCAACGACCCCGCCGCGGGCGTCAACTACATACTCGACCCGCGCAACAAGACCGTGCTCAAGCTCGCGCGCGTTGAGTGGCATATCATGGAGGACAAGGAACCGACAGGGCAGGTGTCGTCGCCGCCGCCCGCAGGGCCGGATGCGGGCGCGTTGAGGGAGCACGCGTTGAAGGAGGCGGTCGAGCACAGTTTCGTGCTGACCTCGCCGCCGCCGCCCGGCGGGCCGGAGGTGCAGGTCTACATGCGTTCGCCGAAGGACGAGGCGAAGACCGAGAAGCTGGAACCGCGCACCATCGAGGGCGTTCAGGCGCAAGGCTCGCGCACGACGATCACCATCCCCGCAGGCGAGCAGGGCAACGAGCAGCCGCTCCAGATCGTCAACGAACGCTGGTATTCGCCCGAACTCCAGGTCGTCCTGTTGACGATTCACAGCGACCCACGCTTCGGCCAGACAACCTACAGGCTGACCAACATCCAGCGCACTGAGCCTGCGGCCACGCTCTTCCAGGTTCCTTCGGACTACACCGTCAAGGAAGGCCCCGGTGCCGGCGTCCGCACCATGCGCCGCGAGCGTGTGCCCGCGACCCCGCCGCAGGAGAATTAAACGCTTCGGCGACGGACGACGGACGCGTTAAGAGACGAACGCATAAAGGAAAAGCCCACGTTTCTGTGGGCTTTTCCTTCATGTCGCGCTTCCCGCTTTACGTCGCGCTCTTCCTCATCCCGCGCCGCGGGCGCTTCGGGCCGCGGCCCTCTTCGGGCCTCTTTCCGTTCCCCTGTTTAGCGGGCGGCAGGAGGCGCGCGGCCTCATCGGTGATGACGCACAGGCCGCTCATGCGTTCGCCGCGCAAGCGTCGCACGAGCGCCGCCGCCTCTTCGTAAGTCAGGCCCGCCGCTTCGCTCCCGCGCTCGCTCTGCACGGCCCAGCGCCGCTCGCTCAGTTCACTCATCCAGTCTCTTTCCGGAATCGTCGGGGTCGTTTGAACTTCCGCGCCAGTGTAGCGGATGCGCGCGAGGCCGAACAAGTGCGTCCGAGATGCCGGCCAGCACGCGCTTTTCGCGAGGCCCGGCGCTTGCGGCCCATCCGAGGGCGGCGTTAATCTCTGGTTCGCGCGGACAAAAATTCACCCGAACAAACCGCCGACACGACCGCCATAGAAAGAAGAGAAGATGAAAAAACTATTACTGCTCATGGCTCTGCTCTTAACCGGCGCGTGCGCCACGCAGCAGACGCAGACGAATGCGCCCGCGTCCCCGACGCCTGCCGCAGGCGCGGGCGATCAGGCGTTCAAGGCGATTCACGACAAGTACGTCATTGAATTCCTGCGCCGCAACCCTTCGGTCAACACTTACCTCGGCGGCGCGGGGCTTGACCCTTCACTGAAAGAGACGGACGGAAAATTGCGCGACCACTCGGCCAGCGCGCTCGCCGCGGAAGACGGCTGGCTCGCCGACACGCAGAAGTCTTTCGCGGCGGTTGACCCGCAGACGCTCTCGCCCGCGCGCCGCATTGACCGCGACGTGGCGCTCGCGCAGGTCGCCTTCATCCTTCATCAACATCAGCAGCGCCGCTATCAGGAGCGCTCGCTCGACACCTACACCGTCGAGCCGTTTCGCTCCGTTGACTTCTTCATTCAGGGCATGACGCAGACCGGCGAGAAGACCTACGGCACGCCCGACGAGTGGGCGCTCGTCGTCAAACGCCTTCAGGACTTTCCGCGCTACATGAAGACGGCGCAGGACAATCTCTCCGCCGGGGTGAAGTCCGGCAACACGCCCGACTGGCGCATGCTCCAGCGCGACGGCCTCGACACCTGCGACGCCGACGCCAACTATTACGAGAAGGATTTCCCAGACCTCTTCACCAAAGACATCGCCGAGGGGCCGCAGCGCGAAGACCTCCTCAAGCAGTTGGCCGATGCGTCGAAGGGCGCGGCTCAGGCTTACCGCGGCCTGCACGACTTCATCGCGCAGACCTTCTTCGACAGCGTGAAAGCACCCGGCACGCCCTTCAGCGATGTCAGGCCGGCGGTCAAGGAGCAGTTTCGCGGCGACCGTTTCGCGTTCAGCGAGGGCGAATACAACTGGGCGCTCAAGAACAACCTTCGCGTTGATAAGACCGCGGCGCAGCTCTACGAAGAGTCATGGCCCGTCGTGCAGAAGACGCAAGGTGACATGGTGAAGCTCGCGCGCGAGATTGGGCCGAAGCACAACCTGAAGCTGCCTGCCGACGATATGCAGGCCGTGCGCGCCGTGATGGACGAGCTGGGCAAGGACTATCCGAAGACCGACGCCGAAGAAGTCACCTGGTACAAGGACGCAGGCACGCGCCTCGTTGACTACGCGCGCAAGACCGGCCTCTTCGACGTGCCCGGCGACTACAAGCTCGACGTGGTCGAGACGCCGCCCCCCTTGCGCTCCTCGATTGACGGCGCGGCTTACTACCCCGCGCCGCCCTTCAAGCAGAGCGGGGTGGGCCGCTTCTACGTCACCACTTCGGGCAACAACGATCAGGCACAGCTCAAGGAGAACAATCGCGCCGCGCTCGCAGACCTCTCCGCTCACGAGGGCTTCCCCGGACACGACTGGCACTACAAAATTATGACGCAGTACCGAGACCAGATCGCCTGGGTGCGCTGGCTCACGCCCGGCGCGGTCGAGGACTCTTCCGCGATGTGGGAAGACTCTCTGGCCGCCGAGGGCTGGGCGCATTACGCCGAGGCGCTGGTGGCCGAACCGCAAACGGGTGCGCCCGAAGGCTTCTACACGCCCGAAGAAAAACTCTACCAGCTTCAGGGCCAGCTCTACCGCGACCTGCGCGTCCGCATTGACACGGGACTCCACACGGGTCGCATCTCTTTCGACGACGCGGTTGACCTCTTCTCGCAGATCGTGGACTTCCAGCCGGGCAAGTGCTCGGACGCCAATCCGTCCGACGCCAAGCGCGCGAGCTGTAAGACGGCACAGGCCGCCATCTTCCGCTACTCGAAGTGGCCGACGCAGGCCATCACCTATCGCCTCGGCAAGGATCAGATTTACGCTTTGCGCGCGGAGGCCGCGAAGCAATCAGGCGACAAGTTCTCGCCCAAAGAGTTCCACCTCCTCTTCATGCGCCAGGGCACGATCCCCTCCGGCTACTTCCGCGAAGAGTTGCTGCGTGAGTTGCAGAAGCAATGAGCGTGGGCGGACGGGATTGCGGATAGAAAAAAAGAGGGCGGCGTCAATCACGCTGCCCTCTTAAGTTTTCCTTTCGCGCTCGAATCCCGTCAATCCATTTGAATTCCGCTTTCACTCGTACCGCAGGCACTCAATCGGGTCGAGTCTTGAAGCTTTGCGCGCGGGCCAGACGCCGAAGGCGAGGCCGATGAAGACCGAGACGGCGAGGCCCGTGATGACCGCCCAGAGCGGGATGGCGGCGGGCAGATTGGGGAGCAGAAACGCTATGACCTTGCTAACCAGAATGGCGAGCACGACGCCGATGACGCCGCCCATCGCCGTGAGCGTCATCGCCTCGTAGAGGAACTGCCGGACGATGTCGCCGCGGCGCGCGCCGATGGCCTTGCGGATGCCGATCTCCTGCGTGCGCTCCGTCACACTTACCAGCATGATGTTCATCACGCCGATGCCGCCGACGAGCAGGCCGACCGAAGAGATGGCGATGGCGATCAGGCCGATCATGGCCGTGATGCTGTCGAACTGTTCGACGATCTTGTCGGCGGTGCCGAGGTCGAAGTTGTTCGGCTGGTCGAACTTCACGCCGCGCCGCCGCCGCAGTATCTCCTCCACCTGATCGAGCGCGACGCGCAACTGCCCCGACTTCGCCTGAATGACGAGCATCACATACTCGCTGCCGGGCGAGACTTCGTGCGCCGTGCGGAAGGGGATGTAGATGGCGTTGTCCTCGTCGTTCTCGCCGAAGATGGCGTTCTTGCGCTTCTCCAGCACGCCGATGATCTCGAAGGGGCGTCCTCCGAGCTTCACCTCCGCGCCGACGACGTTGCCCTCCTGACCGGGGAAAAGCGCGTCCACGACGTTGACGCCGACGACCATCACGTTGCGCCGGTTCGTGTCGTCGGTCTCCGTGATGAAGCGTCCCTCGCGCACCGAGACGTTGGTGGCCGTCGCGTAGTTGGCCGTCACGCCCTCGACTCCGCCGCGGTGATAGGTCGTGCCCTTGTACGTGATCGTGCTGTCGAGCCATGAGACGAAGAGGTCGCCCGCGACCGTCTCGACCGCGGGGGCGAGGCGCGCGATGGCCTCGCCGTCCTCGTAGGTCAGTGGCTTGCGCTGCCGCTCGGCGGCGTCGCGCGGGCCGGCCTGAAAGCCGGTCGAGAGGTGAAAGGCGTAGATGTTGTTCGTGCCGTACTCCTCGATGACCTGCACGAGCGACTGGCGCACGCCCGTCAGCATCGAGGCGATGACGATGACGACCATCACCCCGATGACGATGCCTAAAACCGTCAGGGCGCTGCGGAGCTTGTGCGCCCGCAGGGAGTCGAAGGCCATGCGAACGATCTCGATGGGGACGAAACTGGAAACTCGCAATTTCATAAAATCCACTGAAGAGATTTTTGATTTGCGATTTTTGATTGAAGGCGGCCACAAGGCGGCCACGACGCCTTCTTCAAATCGCAAATCAAAAATCGCAAATCAAAAATTCTTTCTCACTTCCTCGCCAACGCGACGATGGGGTCGAGGCGCGACGCCTTGAACGCGGGATAGATGCCCGCAATCATCCCGATGCCGCCGGAGACGGCGACCGACAGCACGACGTAGACGAGCGTCACCGTCATCGTGTAGCCGAACGCCGCCGAGATTATCCACGTCAGGACGACGGCCAGAAGGAAGCCGAGGATGCCGCCGCACGTGGTCAGAAACGACGACTCGATGAGGAACTGCAAGAGCATCTGCTTGCGCGTCGCGCCGAGCGCCTTTCGCAGGCCGATCTCGAAAGTGCGCTCGGTGACGGAGACGAGCATGATGTTCATCACGACGATGCCGCCGACTAAAAGCGAGATGGCCGTGATGGGGACGACGACCGCGGCGATGCCGCCCGTCAGAGAGTCAACCTCGCCCGCCACCTCGCCCGTGTTCACCAGCCCGAAGTCGTCCTCCTCGCTGCCCGAAAGCTTGTGCTTGTTGCGCAGCGCCAGCCGCGCGTCCTCAATCGCCGACTCGAACTGCTCGCGCGAGGCGGCCTTGCCGTGAATCTGTATGCTCTGGCGTCCGCCGAAGATTTTTCGGTAGGCCGTCAGAGGGATGTATATCTGCTTGTCGAACGACTGGCCGAACATCGAGCCGCGCTTCTCCTCGACGCCGACCACGGTCATCGGCAGGCCGCGCACGCTGACGGTCTTGCCGATGGGGTTCTGGCCGGGGAAGAACTTCTCCTTCAGGTCGTTGCCGATGACCGCGACCATCGCCGCCGTGTCGTACTCCTGCTGAAGGAAGAAGCGCCCCTCGTCAATCGTCTTGTCTTCGATGGATTGCATGTTCGGCGTGCAGCCCTGAAGCTGGACTCCGAACAACTCCTCGCCGTTCTGCTTGAGGTCAACCTGGTTCATGAGCTGCGCGCCGACCTCCGAGCAGGCCGCGCAGTGTTCGTGCACCCAGTCGTAGTCGTCGAGGTGCAGAATCTTGTTGCGTCGGTTCATCCGCTCCCAATCCTCTTCGGACATGTGCCCCTCGTGCGCCATGCGCCCGATCATGAAGTGGTTGACGCCCAGCACCGCCGTCACCTTCTCCATGACGTAAGTGTTCAGGCCGGAGATGGCCGCGCCGACCACGACGACCGAGGCCACGCCGATGATGATGCCGATCAGGGTCAGGAAGGCGCGCAGCTTGTGCGCGAAGATGGATTGCAGGGCGATTCGCGCGGCGTCGGCGTAGAAGGTGTAAATCGTTCGCATAAAAAAGCTCTTTTGCTGATTGGGCGAAACCGAAGGAGTGCCGAGACTCGTCTCTAATACGCCGACCCGCCGCGTAATGTTTACAGGAAGTTGAGGCGAAATCCGGTGCGCCGCCGCAGCCGCCGAGCCGCCGCGCGAAGCGGGAAATTCAGAGTTCAAGCTTCAGCTTGCGTCCCCCGAAACCAAGCATGAAGCTTGAACTCTGAACCCGCGCGCCCTCACTGCGGCGTTATTTCAAAAAGGTGGTGGCCGCAGGCGGGAACGTCCAGGTAGAGGCCGGGCGCGAGGAGGCCGTCGCCGTCTCTCAAGTATTGCGCCTCGCTCAGAAGGTCTTTCAGGAGCCACGCGCGACCGGCCAGCGCGTGCAGCTCCAGCGGCAGGTAACACTGCGCGCGTTCATTCGAGAGGTTGACGGCGACGAGGCGCAGGTCTTCGCCGGAAGTCCAGAGGCTCGACACGAAATTCTGCTGGCTCGGATTACCCGGCCAAGCCTCGCGCGGCTCGACCTGATGCCACACGCCTTCGTGGAAGACCGCGTGCGCGAGCGCCGCGAGCAGACGCCGGTAGTGCTCTTCGAGTCCCACGTCCGGCGCTTCCTGCGGGCGTCTTCCGAGGTGCACGGAGAGCTTCGTGCGACGGCCTTCCAACTGCCCTTCGTGCAGAAGCCGCAGGCCCGTGAGCGTGAGCGCGAGCGCCGACGCCGCCCTGCCGCGCTCCGGGCCGAAGGCTTCCGACGCGCGCGGCTCGTCGTGATTCTCGATGAAGCGCGCCAGCCGGCTCTGATAACTCAGGTCGGCGCGCAGGTGAGCGCGCACCGAAGGGCCGCCCTCGTGCAGCATTCGGTCGTAGAGTCGCTTGTCGTAGGCGAAGTCGAAGCCCTGCTGCTGCAACTCGTACTCCATGTCCCAGTAGACTTCCGCCATGAAGAGAAAGTCCGGGTGCTCCGCTCTGACTCTGCCGATGGCTTCGGGCCAGAACTCAGCATCGCGCGTGTCGAACTCGCCGCCCCACGTGCGCGAGAAGACCTCGCGCGTGACCAGCATCGCCATGTCGCAACGCACGCCGTCGCACTTTGCCGCGACGCAGAGAAGTTCGCCAGTCATCGCCTCGCGCGTCTCGGCGCGCCGGTAGTCGAGCTGCACGGTGTCCGGCCAACCGGGGAAGTATGGGTCGCGCCCGTGCGCGAAAACGTGCGCCTGTTCGCCCGCGCCCGCACGGAAATAGTTCCGCGGCTCGCTCGCCAGCATCGCCTCGTCGCCTTGCACAAGGCGCAAAGGGTGCTCCGCCGTCCAGGGGTGGTCAATCGCCATGTGGTTGGGGACGAAATCGAGCATCAGCCGCAGGCCCAACTCACACAGGCGCGCGCGGCACAGTGCCAGCCCCTCGTCGCCGCCCAGCGCCGGGTCAACGCGGTAGCCGATGATCGCGTAAGGCGAGCCGACGATGTCCTCGTCCGTGAAGTCGGGCAGGGTGCGCGCGTACTCTTCGCGCAGGGCAGGATCGGTGCGCGAGACGGCGCGCGCGCCGGGGCTGCGCTCCCAAACGCCCATCAGCCACACGGCGTCGAAGCCGTACCCGGCCAGCCGCTCCAACTCCGTTTGCGGCACGTCGCCGAGCGTCACACGCCTTGCGTGCGTGCGGCTCAGGTCGTTCAACCAGACCCAGGTGTTGATCTCGTAAACCGCCGGACACTTCCGCCAGGAGTTCATTCGCTCACCCTCTCACCCGCAAAGGATAAATCCCCGGCCCGCACGAAAAATTCCAGACGCCGTTCAAGCGTCTTCCGCGAGGCGAAGGCCCGCGAAGGCGATGCGGAAGTGGCGTCGGAAGAAGTTGCGGAAGCTTGTGCGGAGCACAGAGGCGTGCGTCGCCCACGAACCGCCTTTGAGGACGCGGTGGTCGCCGTCGAACCACACCTCGGAGTATTCCGGGTAGGGGAACGGCTCGAAGCCTGGGAAGCCCTCGAAGGGCGTGGAAGTCCACTCCCAGACGTTGCCGCTCATGTCGAGGCAGCCGCAGGCGCTCGCGCCCGCGTCGAAGCCGCCGACGGGCGTCGTGCCCCAGTGCCGCAGGTTGAAGTTACAGAGAGCGTCGTTCGGTTCGCCGTCGCCCCACGCGTAGCGCCGCTTGCGTGTCCCGTCCCACGAAGCCGCCTTCTCCCACTCGGCCTCTGTCGGCAGGCGCTTTCCGGCGAAGCGCGCGTAGGCTTGCGACTCGTACCAACTGACGCCCGTGACCGGATGCTCCGGCTCGACCGCGCCCTCGTCGAACATGCGCCGCTCGACCCAGCCGCCTGCGCCGTCGCGCCGCCAGTAGAACGGCGACGCCCAGCCCTCTTTCTCCTTCCACGTCCAGCCCTCGTCCGTCCAGAACTCGCGCCGTTCGTAGCCGCCTTCGGCGATGAAGCGCGCGTACTCTTCATTCGTCACCGGCACGCGCGCAATCCGAAACGACGGCACGAAGACGGCGTGCGCGGGTCGCTCGTTGTCGTAGGCGAACGAGTCCCGCGTCGCGCCCATCTCGAACGCGCCTTCGGGGACGAGGATCATGTCGGGGCGGGTCTTCTTCAAAGGGTCGAGCAGTTGGAAGAGGTAGGCGAGCGTCTCCTGATGCTGGCGCTCGTGTTCGAGGACGAGCCGGAAGACGTAGCCGCCGCCCTTGAGCGGGTTGCCGGAGTCGAAGTCGAAGCGGTCGAGACATTCGAGCGCGCCCTCGCGCACGCGCCGGAGGTAAGTCTCCATCTCGCGCCGCGTCGGAAGACTCTTCGACTCCTCGCGCGGCGTCTTGATAGGATCGAAGATGCGTTCGTAACGCTCGTCGGGCGCGGGCCGACCCCCGACTTTTTGCAGCAGCCAGTAAGCCTCGAAGACCCCAATGTGCGCGAGGTGCCAGAGGATTGGGCGGTAGCCGAAACCCGGACTTTCACGCAGGTCGCCCTCCGCCGCCAGGTCGAAGAGTCGAAGCGTCGCGGCGCGCGCGTCGGTCAACGTCAGCGCGATCTGTTCGGCCTGTCCGTTCATCTTGATTCTCTGAGGGTCGGTCAATGGCCGCCGGTTCGCACGCGGGTTGATAAAGGAAAGCGATGCGCTATTATACGTCAGTTCGGCGGAGGCGAAATTTTCTGTTTACCGAAGGAAGAAACTCGAAAGTGATGCCGCACCCCACGAGCGAAGATATCTGCCTGCTCCCCGAATACTACCTGACGCGCGCCGAAAGCGAAATCTTCGCGCGCCGCTCGGACGAGACCGCCGAGCTGGCCGCGCAAGGCTCGCCCCTCACGCTCTGCGAGCCGGGCAGCGGCAGCGCCTCAAAGCAGCGCCCTCTCATCGAGGCGCTGCTCCGAACAGAGAACTCTCACAAGTACGACCTCGCGGAGCTTTCACAGCTTGCCGCCGCGACCGGCTTCGAGTGCGCGCGCACGTGGCTCGACTCGAACGAGCGTTTCAGCAGCAACCTCTTCGTCGCCGGAGGCGATTAGATTGCGGATTGCGGATTGCGGATTTGCGAACAGCATGGCGCTCATCAAATCCGCAATCCGCATCCTGCATTCACGACAACGGTCATGGCTCATCAACAGGACGACGGCGCGCGTGAGGGTTTCCCGCTCCTGACCGATCCGGTCTCGAAGAGTTCTGTGCCGCTCTTCGTCGAGAACCTTCTGCGTGGTGAGAAGCCGCGCGCCGGGTGGATGTGCGGCGTCGAGTTCGAGTTGTTCGGCTACGACCGCGCGCGCTCGTTCGAGCGCATTGACGCCGGGCAGGTGCAGCGCGTGCTCGCCGGCTTCGCGCCGTCGTCGAACGACATCGTCCATGAAGGCGGCACGGTCGTCGAGGTCGGCGACGGGCAGAATCGCCTGACGGTTGAGCCGGGCGGTCAGGTCGAATTCTCCGGCGCACCGCAGCACCGTCTTGCAGACGTTGAGCGCGAGTTGCGCCGCTACCTCGCGCGCCTGCGCGAAGTGGCCGAGAGCAACCGGCTCGCGTTCCTCGCCGTCGGCTTCGACCCGCTGCACACAATCGAGGAGCAGCACTGGTTCCCCAAGATGCGCTACGAGGTGATGCGCCCTTACCTCGCCTCGCGGGGCCGCCGCGCCTGGGACATGATGTGCCGCACCTGCGCCGTGCAGTCGAACCTCGACTACGGAGCGCCCGCAGACCTCGCGCGGAAGTTCCTCGTCGGCAACCGCCTCGCGCCCGTGGTGACGGCGATGTTCGCCAACTCGCCCTTTGAAGACGGACGCCCTTCGGGCTACAAGTCAACGCGCGCCGCCGCATGGCTCGACACAGACCCTGATCGCACCAGCATCGCGCCGCCCGCGCTGCGCGACGGCTTCGCGCCGGAGGATTACGTCTCTTACGCGCTCGACGTGCCGATGATCTTCGTGCAGCGCGGCGGTCGCTATCTCGGCGCGGTCGCGGGGCTGCGCTTCAGGGAGTTTCTCGAACGCGGGCACGCGGGCGTCGCGCCGGTCTTCGGCGACTGGGCCGACCACCTGACGACCATCTTCACCGACGCGCGACTCAAGCAGCACATCGAGTTGCGCGGCGCGGACTGCAATAACCTCGAAATGACGCTTGCGCTGCAAGCCCTCTGGAAGGGGCTTTTGTACGACACGGCGGCGCTCGAAGAGGCGCTCAGGCTCGCGCCCCGTCTGAATGCCGCCGACGCGCTTGCCTTGCGCGAGCGCGTCGCACGCGATGCGCTCGCCGCCGAGCACGCGGGCGTGAACGTGCTGCGGCTCGCGCGCGAGACGGTCGCGCTCGCCGCCGAAGGCTTGGCGCGCGTCGCGCCCGACGAAGTCTCATACCTCGACGTGCTGCGCGAGCGTATCGTCAAAGAAGGCGTCTGCCCCGCGGACATCCTGCTGCGCAACTGGGAGGGCGCGTGGCACGGCTCGATGGAGCGCGCGCTCCTGCACCTGTGCGCCGCGTGAGTTAAAATCGAAGCCATGTCGAGCGCGCCGTCAGACAGCAGTGCCGTCGTCTCCTTCCGCCGCGCCACCTACGCCGCGCAGGGCTTGGCCGCGCCCATCATCGACGACCTCAGTCTGGAAATCCGGCGCGGCGAGACGCTCGTGCTGCTCGGCGAGTCGGGCTGCGGCAAGACGACGACGCTGCGTCTCGTCAATCGCCTGCTCACGCCCACGTCGGGCGAAGTTTTAGTCGAAGGCAGAGACACGCGCGAGTGGGATGCCGTCTCTCTGCGCCGACGAACGGGCTACGTCATACAGGACGCGGGGCTGTTCCCGCACTTCAGCGTCGAGCGCAACGTCGCGCTCGTCCCCACGCTCGAAGGCTGGGACGAGGCGCGCGTCGGCGAACGCGTGCGGGAGCTTCTGCGACTCGTCGGGCTTGAGCCGGAGAAGTTCGCCGCGCGTTTTCCCGCGGAGCTTTCGGGCGGGCAGCGACAGCGCGTCGGCGTCGCGCGCGCGCTCGCGGCAGACCCGCCGCTCCTCCTGATGGACGAGCCTTTCGGCGCGCTCGACCCTCTGACGCGCGCCGCTTTGCAGCGCGAGTTCGCGGCGCTGCAAAGGCGTCTCGGCAAGACGGTCGTCTTCGTCACCCACGACGTGCGCGAGGCACTCATGCTCGCGACGCGCGTCGCCTTGATGAGTGCCGGACGCATCGTGCTGCTCGACACGCCCGGAGGCTTCCTCGACTCCGACGAGCCGCACGCGCGCGCCTACCGCGAGACAATAGAATGAAGTCAGAAGCGAAAAGGCAAGAGGCAAAAGTGGGGACGACGGGCCATGTGGCTTGTGCCTTTCTCTTTTGCCTTTTGCCTTTTTGCTTCTCCCTTTTCCTGGGCATGAGCGTCTTCGAGTTCGCCGCGCGCAACTGGCGCGAGATTCTGTCGCTCACGGGCGAGCACCTCGCGCTCGTCGCCATCTCGACCGCAATCGCCGTCTCGGTCGGCATCCCCGTGGGCCTTCTGCTCACACGACGCGCAGCGTGGAAGCGGCCCGTGCTCGCCGTGGCAAACGTCTTGCAGACCGTGCCGAGCCTCGCGCTCTTCGGCTTCCTCATCCCTCTGCCCTTCGTCGGCATCGGCGCGCGCGCGGCCATCGTCGCGCTCGTCCTCTACGCGCTGCTGCCCGTCATCCGCAACACCGTGACGGGCATCGAAGGCGTCGAGCGCAGCGTGCGCGAGGCGGCGTTGGCGATGGGGATGACGGACGCACAGATTCTCCGGCAGGTCGAGTTGCCGCTGGCCGCGCCCGTGATTCTGGCGGGCGTGAGAGTGGCGACGGTGATCTCGGTCGGCGTGGCGACGATTGCGGCGGCCATCGGCGCGGGCGGCCTCGGCACTTTCATCTTCCGTGGGCTAAGGCAATACGACAACAACCTCATCCTCGCGGGCGCAGTCCCGGCCGCGCTGCTCGCGCTGGCGGCGGACGCCGGAATCGGCATGCTCGAATCGCGTCTCGACGTGCGCAGGCGCGTCGCTCGAAGCGGACGAAAGCGGAGCGCGTGGCTGCGTCGCGTCGCGTGGGCTTCGGTCGCGGTCGCGCTCGCCGCGTGCGTCATGCTCGTCCTGTGGAGTCGCGCCGGACGTGCTGACGTGGCCGTCGGCTCGAAGGACTTCACCGAGTCGGTCATCCTCTCGGAGATGCTCGCGCAGTCGCTCGAAGCGCGCGGCCTGAAGGTCGAGCGGCGCTACGAACTCGGCGGCAACCTCGCGCACGACTCGCTCGTCGCGGGGCAGATAGACGCCTATCCCGAATACACCGGCACGTCCCTGATGGCGATTCTCAAGCACCCGCCCTCGACGGACGCGCGCGCCGTCTACGAGCAGGTGAAGCGCGAGTACGCCGAACGCTTCGACGTGGAGGTCTCGCCGCCGCTCGGCTTCGAGGACACGTTCGCCATCCTCGTCCGCTCTACGGACGCGCGCCGCCTCAACCTCAAGACCATCTCCGACGCGACCCGCTTCGCGCCGAAGTGGCGCGCGGGCTTCGGCCAGGACTTCATGTCGCGCCAGGACGGTTACGAGGGCTTCGCGCGCGCCTACGGCTTGCAGTTCGCCGCGCGTCCGCGCGAGATGGACTTGTCTCTGAGTTACCGCGCGCTCGCTTCGGGCGAGGTGGACATCATCGCCGGCAACTCGACCGACGGCATGATCGCCACGCTCGGACTCGCGCAGCTCGACGACGACCGGCACTACTTCCCGCCCTACGAGGCCGTCGTGCTCGCGCGCCGCGATGCTCTCTCGCGCCTCCCGCAGATGCGCGAAGTTCTTCAAAGACTCGCGGGCGCGATTACGACGGACGAGATGCGGCGTTTGAATTTTGAAGTTGATGGAAACAAGCGCCCCGCCGCCGACGTGGTGCGCGAGTGGAGAAAGTCGAAAGGTTTTTAGAGCACGCGGCTAAGGCTGTCGGGGAAACGCAGGAGGGCACGAACCGCGATTCCAGCGGTTCGTGCCCTCTTTGATTAAGACGGATTTGAGTCCTTACTTCGTGTGCAGCACGACGCGGATGGGCTGGTCGAGGTCTGCGGCGTTGATCTCGATCTTCTGCGTCTCGTAGCCCTTGGCGGAGAGCTTGAGCGTGAGCTGTCCGATGTGCAGCGGCGGGAGCACGGCGACGCCGCGCGCGTCCGTCCAGTTCCAGGACTCGCAGAGGAAACCGCTCGAACGATGCGAGGCGAGGTCGGCGCGGACGCCCTTGACGGGGTTGCCGTTCTCGTCCACGACGCGAAGGTCTAGGCGTCCTATGCCATCTGCTTGCCGGGGCGCGTGGCCCATGTTCGGGATGTCGTTGTCGTTGCCGGTCTGCGCGCCGCCTTCCTGGGCGAGCGCCGAGCCGAAGGTCGCGGCGACGAGGAACGTGGCGAAAATCAGTTTACGCATGAGTGGTAAATCTCCTTGAAAATTCTCTCCGGTCTTCGGTTGTGATTCGGGTTTAATCAGCCGAGGCCGCGTGACCTGAAGGGGATGAGGATCGCCGCGACGTGCCAGTCTAAGATGTCGAGAGGGCCGTCGAAGTTGCTTTCGCAGGGACGCGCGAAGGGTCGCCGGGTGTGCCCGACACCCGCATTTTTACAGTGCTTTTCGCGCGCCGCTAAACGGAAGAGGCCGGAGCGCACGGGCCTGTGCATGTGCCCCCGGCCTACGGATTTTTCGTCTCTCTGTGGCATCACTTCGGCGACCGCTGCGTCCGTGCGTCGCGCTTTTCTTCCGCGGCGTTTAGGTCAACGGCTTTGCGCTCCGGGCTTTCGCGCCGGGTGGCCTTTGTCGGTGTCGCTCGCCGTCGAAGACCTCTGCGAGGCTCCTCCGGCACGAACGAGTATAGGGGCTGCGGTCGCGGTTGTGAAGCAAAAGTTTTCTGGAAGCGCGCTTTCTCAGTTCCACTAAATCCTGCTTCTCCGTTCGCCTCCGAGCCGGGTGCCCGAAAAGTTTTGCCTGTAGCGCGCGGTTGAGGGTATGCTCAAGCCACACGGCACTGGAATCAGGAGAAAGAAGGATGACTCTCGTTGATCTGCTCTTGTTGCTTCTCGTCGCGGGCGTGTGCGGCGCAATCGGGCGAGCCATCGGCGGCTATTCGCACGGCGGCTGCCTCGTCTCCGTCGCGCTCGGCTTCATCGGCGCGCTGCTCGGCATGTGGCTCGCGCGCCACGCGGGCCTGCCCGAACCGTTCCCCGTCCTGGTCGGCGGTACGACCTTCCCCATCGTCTGGTCAATCATCGGCTCGGCGATCTTCGTCGCGATCATCGGACTCATCACGCGCAGCCGGGCGTGAAGCCACGCGCGCGCGCGTGAAAGTGTCGCCGCGAGGTCGCGTTTTTCTTTCAACGTTCGGGCCCGCGTCCAGGCCCTTCGCGCGCGACGGGCTAGACCGCGTGCGCGTCCTTCGGCTACACTCGCCGCGGCACTCCCCTGACAAGACGAAATCCTCGCGCCCCGGCGGGAGCGCGTCTGCCCCGCGCCGGAGGGCCGCCGACTCTTTTGAGGCTTTATGATCGCCACGGCTCCGACGAAATCAGCCCGCGTCTTCTCGCTCGGTCACGCTTCGCACGCGCCCGACCTCGCATACTTCCGACGGCGCTACCCGGAAACGGTCGCTTCTCTGGGCGCGCTGCCGCGGCGCGAGGAATGGCTGAGGAGCATCTGGGAGCTTGAGACGCGCAGGCAAAAGGCTTGGGAGACGCGGGGCGGCGAGCCGGTCTTGGACGAAATGATTGTGCGCGGCGTGCCGCCTGCCGGGCGCGTGGCCGAGGCCGAGTTCGACGTGATCTACGCGGGCGGCGCGGCGGCACTGCTGCACGCGTCGGCGCTCGCGCTTCGACACGAACGCCGCGTGCTCGTCCTTTGCGCGGGGTCATTCGACAGGGCGTGCGCCGACTGTAATCTCTCGGACGAGGAGTTGCGCGGGCTGGCGTGCGCGGGCGTGTTCACGCGCGAGGAGGTTGAGGCGGCGGTATTGAACCGATACCGCGGCGGCTTCCTGAAGTTTCACGATGCGGCGTCGCGCGTGAAGGCCGGGCCGTTGTGGGTGAGCGGCGCGCTCGACGTGGCGTTGGACGCCGGGCGACTGCTCGCGCTCGCCGCCGAGAGACTGCGTCGGCAGAAAGGCTGCGCCGCGTTGGAGGGGCTGCGCTTCGTACGCGCTTACGTCGAGGCGGCGCGCGTGACCGTCGAGGCGGAGGGGGCGGGAGGCCAGCGCAGGTTTTTCGCGGCTCGCCTGTTCGCCGACGCGTGCGGCGCGGACTCGCCCGTCGCACGACAGTTGAACGAAGGACGCGCGCCCGCACACGTCTGCACGACCGTGGGCACAATCGCGCGGGGCTTCGCGCGCGGCGCGGTGGACTTCGGCGCGGGCGAAATACTCGTCAGCACGGAGGACGCGAGCGAGCGCCGGCAGCTCTTCTGGGAAGGCTTCGCCGGAAGCCCCTCGCGCGACGAGTGCGCCACGCGCCTCTTCTTCTACGACTCGGTTGACTCGCATGCGGACAAGTCTCTGCTCTCACTGTTCGAGCGTTATTTCGAGTCGCTGTCCGCCTACAAGCAGAAGGGCGCGGGCTGGCGAGTCGAGCGTCCGACGTTCGGCTACGTGCCCGTCTGCTGCCTACAGGATCGGCGCAGCCGCGGCGCGCGTGCAGTCGAAGAGCGCGTGATGCTTCTCGGAGATGCGGCGGGCGGGGCGGGACTTCTCCCTTCGCGGCGCTTCGGCGCGCACGTGCGGAACCTCAGACGCGCCGCGCGACTGACTGACCTCGCCCTCGAAGCCGGGATGACGGACGCCGGCTCGCTCGCTGAAATCTATGACGCCGGGCCGCGCGTGGCCGGGGCCGCGGGGCTGGCGGAGTTCATGCGGCCCGCGCCGAAGAGCGCGCCGCAGTCCGTGAACGAGACTTTGAACGCGCTGATGGCGGCGCTCGCGGGCCTGGACGAGTGCGTGCGGCGCGAACTGTTTCAGGGGCGCATGACGTTCGCGGCGCTGCGCCGCCTCTTCGCGCGCACGGCACGGCTCTACCCGCGCGTCTTCGCGCGCGTGCGCGAACACTTCGGCGCGCGCGGCACGCTCCTATGGCTGGCGGGCGTGGCCGAGGCTGCGTGGAGCGACCGGCGCGAGGCTCGTGCAGCGGCGCGAGGCTCGGAAGACTAGCGGCAGACGGAAGACCCAGGGCGGCAGTTCGCGCGCCTCGCCGCGGCCCGCGGAGACGGCGCGGGCGACTCGCGTTAAAGTCGCCCGCGCCGTGAAAAGATGCGCGCACATGGGAAGGCGTGCCGGTGTGTTGACACACACCGGCACGCCTTCGCTTTCATTCGAGGTTAAGCTTCAAGGCGCGCGCCCGTCCGTGCTTCCGCGCACGGGCGAGGCATGAGCGCCCGCGCCCCTTGAGTTTCGGAACATCAGGGCTTCGTCTTCAAAGGCCCGTAGTAAACCTTGATCGTGACCTTCCCCGTGGGGAAGTCCTTGCTGATGTTGAGGCCGTCGCCGATGATCTCGATGCGCTGGAGATGCTTGTCGGGGTGGTGGTGTTTGCCACTGCCCTGATCTTCAAACTGTTCGTGGCTTGAGCCGAGATCAAGGGTGAATGAGCCTCCCCCCTGAATGATGATTGGTGGGTCGCCTCCTGACATGATTTTCTCCTTTAGGTTGAGGATCGTTTGAGTACAATCAGCGAACCGCGGCGACCGATTCGTCGCCGAGTCCCCTGCGAAGTCGTTGCACGTCGGCACGCGCCAGGTAGCCTGCGGCATCTTCGCCCAAGCTCTGTTCGAGCCGGGCGAGTGAGGCGCGCGCGCGCGCGCGATAGTCCTGGGCCGCCGCCTCGTCGCCCGCGCGGTGGCTGGCCTCGCCCGCGAGGGCGAGCGCGCGCCACTCGCCCTCGATATGCCTCGAACTGGCGAAGAACTCTTGGGCGCGCAATGCCGCCGCGCGCGCGCGCGGCGCGTCGCCCGCTTCGAGCAAGACCTGTGCGAGCGCGAGCTGCGCGAGCGCGATGAACCAGGGGTCGTGCGTTCCTTCGGCCATGTGCGCCGACTCGTCGCAGAGCGGCCTGGCGCGCGCGGGGCTGCCGCCGAGGGCGGCGGCCAGACACATCGCCGCGTCGGCCTCGACGGTCAGGTCATTGTGCCCGCTGGCGTCCCGCACGAGCGCGAGCGCCTGCTCGCCCTTCGCCTTCACCTCGTCGAAGCGCCCGCGGCTGAGCGCCATGTTGGCTTCGGCGAGGCGGACGCGCGCCATCATGTCGGTGTTCGGCTTGTCAGACTTGCCCACCATCTCGACGACCTGCGAGAGGGAGTTGCTCGCCTCTTCGTAGTGGCCGAGCCGCCAGAGCGAGTTGGCGAGGTTGAGCAGGCTGTAGCTGAGCAGTTGGTCGTCGTGCAGGGCCTTCGAGATCGCGAGGCTCTCGTGGTAGTGCGCGAGCGACTCGGTGAAGCGGCCCTGATTTGCGAGCACCGAGCCGTACTCGCGATGCAGACTGCCGACCATCTGCATGTCGCCCGACGGCCCTTCGAGGCGCAACTGGTCTTCGAGCGCCTGGGCCGCGCCGTCGTAATCTCCCTGCTGCCCTTTGATGCGCGCGAGGAGCATCGCGGCGGTGGCGACATCCTTGACGTAGCCCGCCTGCTGGTAGAAATCGCGCGCCTGCTCGACGAGCCGGATGGCCTCGTCGAGGTTTTTCCGCTCGGCGCTGAGCAAGCTGCCGAGGTTGAAGAGCGCGACGGCTTCGACGCGGCGCACCTTGTAAGTGGCCGCCAGATCAACCGCCCGCCGCAGGTTGCCCTCCGCCTCGTCGAATTTGGTCTGCTTCGTGTACAGGGTGCCCAGCACGATGTAGCCGGAGGCCACGAGGTTGTTCATGCCGCTCGCCTGCGCCAGATTAATCGCCGTGTACGCCGTCGCCGGCCCCTCGGCGGAGCCTTGATTGTAAGAAAGTATCAGCATCGCCTGCACCTGCTGGTACAGGTTTTTCGTCGAGCGCGCGAGGTCGAGCGACTGCTGAAGCTCGCTGCGCGCCTCGTCCTTATGGCCCATTGTGGAGAGAAGCCGGCCACGCTGGTAGTGCACCTCGGCCTGCCCCTCGCGGTTGTCGGCGTAGAGCTTTTCGGCGAGTTGGAAGGCCGCGTTCGCGCCCGCCAGATTATTCTGCCGCGCGTGCAGCACGCCGAGATTGAGGAAGGCTGCCGCATAGTTGGGGTCGCGCGAGGTCGCTTGAGTGAAGGCTTTGAAGGCTTTCTCGGTCTCGTTGTTCTTGTCGTAGGCGCGACCCAGATCAACCTGCACCTGCGGCTGGTCGGGCTTCAGTTGCGCGAGTTCTTCGTAAGCTTTGACGGCTTCGGCGGGGCGGCGACCGACCGTGGCGCGGACGGCCCGGAAGTAGAGCGCGTCCTCACGCAGAAGGGACGCGGGGTCACTCACCAGTTCGTCGGCCACGAGCATCTCGCCCTGCGCGCGCTCGAAGAAGTCCATCTCCAACCACGCCTCGGCGAGCCGCGCGTGCGCGAGCGCGAAGGCGTCATCCGCCTTGACGGCCTGCTCAAACAGTCCGCTCGCCTTGTAAAATTCGCCCGCGCGCATCGCCTCGACGCCTTGCTGGTAGAGCGCGAGCACCGGGGGGTCAACCTTGTGCGCCATGAGCTTCGGCACGTAGGAGAAGCCCCAGACGACGAGCGCCATCGCGGCGACAAAGGCCAGGAAGGCGAGCGGCGAGAAGCGCGGACGCCTGAGCCTCTGAAGCGTGATGAGGGCGCTCGAACGGAGCAGGTTCTCGGCGTTCGCAAGACGGCGCGTGCGCACGGTGTCCGAGTCGGAGAGACGTGCGCGCACGCGCGCGAGTTCGGCGGCGAACTCTTCGGCGGTCTGGAAGCGGTCTTCGGGGCGTTTGGCGAGCGCCTTCAGAATCAGGCGGTCGAGTTCCGCGGGGACGCGCGAATTGAAGCGCGAGGGCGGCGGCGGGTTGACGTGCAAGACCTGCGCGCCGATCTCGATGACGTTCGAGCCGGAGAAGGCGGGCCGCCCGGCGACGCACTCGTAGAGGAGCGCGCCGAGAGCGAAGAGGTCGCTGCGACCGTCCACCTGTGCGCCGCGCGCCTGTTCGGGCGAGAGGTAGAGCGGCGTGCCGATGACCACGTCCGAGCGCGTGCGCGCCGAGAGCCACGTCTGCGCGTCGGGGGTCGAGCCTCCGGCCAACTCTTCGTCCAACTGCTTCGCCAACCCGAAGTCGAGGACTTTCACCTCGCCGCGCTCGTTGATGATGACGTTCGACGGCTTGATGTCGCGGTGGATGATATTGCGCCGGTGCGCCTCCGAGAGCGCCTCGGCCACCTCGCGCGCGACCTCGACGGCACGCCGGAGGCTCAGGCCCGCGCCCATCAGGATTTCGCCGAGCGTCTGCCCCGCGACCAGCTCCATGACGATGTAGGGCTGCCCGTCTTCAGTCTCGCCGAGGTCGTAGACGGCGGCGATGTTTTTGTGGACGAGCGCGGAGACGGCGCGCGCCTCGCGCAGGAAGCGCGCGCGATAGTGGTGCTCATCATTACCGGCGTGCGGGATTTTGATGGCGACGCGGCGGCCCAGCAGCAGGTCTTCGGCGACGTAGACGACACCCATCCCACCCTCGCCGACCTGGCCGAGAATGCGATAATGCGAGATGGTCTTGCCGATCATGTGATTTCGGGCGGCGCGCGGCTTTTTCGGAGGCGCGATAAGGAGAAAAGGTTTCGTCCGACGCGTCGCGGCGGGCGCGAGGACGGCGCGTTCGACCGAGGCGAGAGCGCGGCGTTATTCTCCTCTAAAGCAGCCGGCTTTTCAAGACGGGAAGCGTGCCCGCAGCGTCTATTCATTCTCGAAGATTAAGCCCGGCCCTTGAGTCCTTTGCGATGCGGAGCGCCTTCGAGTCTTCGTGCTTGCTGTCCGCAGCCCTCCTGCTCGTTCGTGAGTTTTTCGGTACTGCGCTCCGTGCTTTGCCGGCGGACGAACACGCCCGACCGCCTTCCGTTCAAGTGCGTTGCGCGGCGGCGGCGACCTCGGCGGCGACCTCCTCGACGCCGAGCCGCGGCGTCACTGCCACGCGCAGGAACGCGAGCCTGTAATCGGCGAGCCTTCGTTCGTAGAGCGTGCGCGCCCGTTCGCGGTCGCGTGCGAACGGACGCTCCGGCGTCGCGCCGCCGCACGTCACCCGCTCCCAACAGAGGTCGAACGGCGCGTCGAGCCAGACCGTGAGACAGTCGCGCGCGGCGATGTGGGCGCGGTTGCGCTCAAGCGTCCAGGTGCCGCCGCCCGTGGCGATGATGCGCGCCTCGTCTGAGGTTAAAGCTTCGCGCAGCGCACGCGTCTCGGCCTCGCGGAACGCGGCCTCGCCGTCCTCGTCAATGAGCTGCTGCGGCGTGCGGCCTTCGCGCGCCGTGACGAGGTCGTCGAGGTCGAGCGACGCGCAGCCGAGCAGCCGCGCCAGCGCGTGGGCAACGGTCGTCTTGCCCGCGCCCATGAAGCCCGTGATGACGATGCGCCGCCCTGCATGTCTCGTCGAATGGCTCATCCGGTTTATCGCCTGCCGCCTCCGCGCTGATCGCCTGATGACACCCGCGCCCCGGCCCTCTTCATCTCTCGGTCAGAGATTCGAGCAGCGGGAAGAATTCGGGGAACGAGACGGCGACGCACTCCTCAGCGCCTTCGATGAAGGTCTCGCCGGAGGCCGTGAGCGCGGCGACGGCGAAGGCCATCGCGATGCGGTGGTCGCCGAAGGACTGAAGGCGCGCGCCGCGCAGGCGCGTGGGGCCGCCGACGCGCAGGCCGTCGTCGAACTCCTGCACCTCAGCGCCCATCGCGCGCAGGTTCTCGACCGTGGCGCTGATGCGGTCGGACTCTTTCACGCGCAGCTCGCGCGCGTCGCGAATCTCCAGGCCGCCCTCGACGCGCGTGCCGACGACGGCCAGCACCGGCAGCTCGTCAATCAGGCGCGCGACGGCGGGGCCGCGCAACACGTTCGCGCCGACGCGCGGGCCGCCCGCCTCCACACCTCCCGCCCGCGGCGACACACCTTCAACTTCGGCCGCGGACGCGCTTTCAGCTTCGGCTACGGGCGCGAGGCCGTCAGCGCCGCGCACGCGCACGTCTCCGACAGGCTCGTTGCACACGTCGCGCGAGTCGGCGATGCGTGCGTCCGCGCCCAAGTGCTGGAGTGCCGAGATGATTTCGGCGCGCGTCGGGTTGAGGCCAACGCCTTCGATGGCGAGGTCTGAGCCGGGCAGCATCGCGGCGGCGGCGAGGAGGAAGGCCGCCGAGGAGATGTCGCCGGGCACTTCGAGGTCGCGCGCGTCGAGTCGAGCGGGGCCGCCGACGCTCGCCGTGTGGACGGCAACGCCCTCCACGCTCCGCGACGCGTGTGTCTCGACCTCCGCGCCTAGCCACGAGAGCATGCGCTCGGTGTGGTCGCGCGTCAGCGCGCCCCGCTCGACGACGCAAGTGCGCCCCCGCGCGCCGAGGCCCGCGAGCAGGACGCACGATTTCACCTGCGCGCTGGCGACCGGCGTCTCGTACTCAATCGCCTTGAGCGTGCGGCAACCGGCGACGCTGAGCGGCGCGTGGCCCTCGAAGGCCCCGACGCGCGCCCCCATCAACTCAAGCGGCTCGATGACGCGGCGCATCGGGCGACGGCTCAAAGACTCGTCGCCGGTGAGCACCGAGGCGAAGCCTTGCGCGGCGAGCACTCCGGCGAGCAGGCGCATCGTCGTGCCGGAGTTGCCGCAGTCGAGCGGATGCTGTGGGGGATGAAAGCGCGGCGGGCCGTCTTTCGTCCCCACGCCTTCGACGTGAACTGCGGTGCCGTCGAGTGTGACCGATGCGCCGAGCGCGCGCAGTGCGCCGAGCGTCGAGAGGCAGTCGGCGCTCGTCGAGAAGTTGGAGACGGCGGTGTGCCCGCGCGCGAGCGCGGCGATGATGACGGCGCGATGCGAGATTGACTTGTCGCCGGGGACGCGGACGCGCCCGCGCAGAGACCTGGCCGGTGCGATTATCACGGCGCAATCTTAACAAAGCAGTAGACGGTAGTCAGTAGCCGGGAGCCGGGAGAAAACAGCCCTTGCCGCAGGCCGCCTACGACTACCGGCACTCGACTGTTTGAAGGCGAAAACTACTGCCTGCTGTCTACCGTCTGCCGACTGCCGGGCGCTATTCTTGACAGGCGAGCGGCGGGCGTGTTACACCGTGCACGCTTCCGGTAAGCTTCCAGAGCGTGTGGATTTGGTCGCGCCGACCGTGTCCGGCTCTCGCGTGCGGCGCGGCAGTCGTCTCAGAGTCTTTAAGTGCCAGTGACCGAAGAGACCGTCGAACTCAAACTGCCGAGCCGCGTCGAGTCAATCGCCGAGGCCGCCGGGGCCGCGACGGACGCCGCGCGGCGGCTGGGATTTGCGGAGGACGCGCTGTTCGGCGTCGAGTTGGCCGTGCGCGAGGCGGTGACGAACGCCGTGCTGCACGGCAACCGACGCGACGAGTCGAAGCCGGTCGAGGTGGGGCTGTCGGGCACACAGGCGCAACTGGTCATCACCGTGCGCGACCGCGGCGAGGGCTTCGACCCCGCGGACGTGGCCGACCCGACCGCCGAGGAGAACATCCTCAAGACTTCCGGGCGCGGCATCCTCTTCATGCGCACCTTCATGGACGAAGTGACATGGGAGCACGCCCCGGAGGGCGGCACGATGGTACGGATGACGAAGAAGAAATGAAGGAATTTTTGATTTGCGATTTTTGATTTGCGATTTTTTTAGCTGTTTGGCTTTCAGCACTCAGCCGTCAGCTTCAAGTTTTTACCGTAGCCTAATCGCCGACCGCCGAGTACAATGAAATCGCAAATCAAAAATCTAAAATCGCAAATTCAAACAGGAGACTTCCCGCAATGGCTGAACTGAATATACGCGAGCGTCAGGCCGGGGACGTGACGATCCTCGACCTCGAAGGCAAGATCACCATCGGCGAGGGCAGCGTCAGTCTGCGCAGCGCCATCCGCCGCCTCATCGAGGAGGGCAAGAAGAAAATCCTGCTCAACCTGGCGGGCGTCGGCTACGTGGATTCGAGCGGCATCGGCGAACTCGTCTCCAGCTACACGACCATCGGGCGCGAGGGCGGCCAGCTCAAGCTCCTCAAACTGACGCAGAAGATTCGAGACCTGCTAGGCATCACCAAGCTCCTGACCGTCTTCGACACCTACGACGACGAGGCCGAGGCGCTCAACAGCTTCAAGTAGGCGTGAACCGTGAACCGTGACGAGAGAATTCCCGTTCTTACTTGTCACGGTTCACGGTTCACGGTTCACGGCTTTGGCAGTGCCTTCCGCCGCCCGCACCTCCGGGGCGGCGCGTTCTTCTCCGCCGTTTGTCCCCGCCCGCAACGCCTGTTAACCTACACCTCCCTGCGCGCCAACCCGCGCGGGAGGTTCGGAATCTAAAGTCCGAAGTTCGGAGTCGAGACGGGGCGGCTGGCGCACTTTTTCTTCGACCCCGGACTCCTGACTCTCGACTCCAGACTCCAGACTATTTTTAGAAGGTTCGTGATGAAGAAGTTTTTGACCTTGTCCATCGTCGCGCTGTTGTGCGCGCAGAGCGCAGCCGCGCGGCAGCAGCCCGCAAAGTCAACCGAGAACCCCTCCGCCGCGCAGACGAACAGGCAACAGCCCGCCGCGCAGCAGCAGCGCACCGCGCCGCCGGTCAGCCCCGATCTCAAAGACTACGGCATCGAGATCGCGCCCGACCCGCGCCTGATCGTGATGATGGCCGCGCTCGACGCCGCCGGTTGGGATCCGACGCCCGCGGGCGAGCGTCCGTCGGTCTTCCGCGAGCTGCTGCGCAAAGACCAGGCCGCGCTCGACCCCGTGCTGCGCCAGCGCATGCAGGACTTCTACCAGCACAACGCCTTGAAGGGCGACTCGGTGACGCCCGCCGAACAGGCCGCGCGCTACGTCTCGCTCGCCTACACGCTCGGACAACCCCCCACCTTTGAAGAGCCGCAGCGCTCCGACGACCTGCCCGCTGGCGTGCTCGACGTGCTCCACTTCGTGCCGCTGCTGCGCGACTTCTACAGGCAGTCGGGGATTGACGGCAGGCTGAACTCCTACGTGCAGGCGCACCGCGCCGCGCGCGAACAGTTGCGCGCGCCGACAATCGAGATGGCGCGCATCGTCCTCGCCTACCTCAACACGCGCCCGCAGACGACCATCAACGAGCGCACGCATGTGACCGAGCCAGCGAAAGGCAAGAAGAAGAACGAGCGGCAGCTCACGGTCACGAACGAGCGCGACCGCCGTTTCCGCCTTGTGCCCGATCTGCTGGCCGCGCCCGGCGCGGTCAACTTCCGTGTGGTCGGCGAGGACTACTATGCAATCGTCCCCGCGGACGTTGACCCTCGACTGTCGGAGACGCGCCGCGCCTACATACAGTTCGTCGTTGACCCGCTCGTCGCGCACTTCAGCAGCGCCGTCTCCGCGAAGCGGGCCGACATCAAGCAGCTCCTTGAGAAGGAGCACGCGCGCACGGGGGCCGATCTCTCGCCCGACGTGTTCCTGGCCGTCTCGCGCTCGCTCGTCGCCGCCGCGGATGCGCGGCTCGAAGAGGCTTTGCGCCTGAACGTCCTGCAATTCGAGACCAACGAGCGACTGAAGAAGGCCGCCGACCAGCCCGCGCGCGACCGCTTGACGAAGGAAGCGAAGGAGCGGCAGTCGGCCATCGCGGACGCGGCGGTCGAGCAGTTGGCCGACGCCTACGAGCGCGGCGCGGTGCTCTCGTTCCACTTCGCGGATCAACTGCGCGGCATCGAAGGCTCCGGCTTCGACATCTCAAACTTCCTCCCGGACATGATCGCCTCGATAGGCGTCGAGCGCGAGATGAAGCGCCCGGCGGAGTTCGCCGACGCGGTCGCGCGAGCGCGCGAGTCACGCCGTCGAGCGCAGGAGGCGAGGGCCAGAGAAGCCAGAGAGGCGGCCCCGACCGACGAGCGCCGCGCCGCACTCCTGAAGAGCCTCGGCGACGTTGACAACCTCCTGCGCGTCCACAACTACGAGGAGGCCGAGACGCGGCTCGTAGCGTTGCGCGAACAGTACCGCGACGAACCGCTCATCTATTTCGCGCTCGGCCAGGCCGCGAGCCTCTCGGCACAGGAGGCGTTCGACGAGAGCCTACAGGCCCAGCGCCTCAACGCCGCGCTCGCACACTTCCGTCAGGCGATACTCCTCTCGACGCACGACACAGACCCCTCGGTCGTCTTCCGCGCACACCTCGCCAGCGGTCGCATACTGGCGCACCTCGAACGCCGCGCCGAGGCGGTGCGCGAGTTCGACGCCGTCATCCAGGGCAGCGCCCCCGCAGACCCCTGGCACAGGGAGGCCGTCGCCGAAAAGTTGAAGCTGACCGGGCAGGAGTGAGAAGAAGGCAAAAGTAAAAAGGCAAAAGGCAAAGGCTAAGACGAAAGCTAAGACGAAAGAAAGCGCGCCTCTCATCTTTCACAGATGAGAGGCGCGCTTCTTAACTTTTGCCTTTTTACTTTTGCCTTCCCCGCTGGGCCTACCAAATCTGGCAGCGCTCTTCCTTCGGGCGCACCATCGCGTCGCCGACCTTGCACTGGAAGGCCGAGGCGAACTCCGGCATGTTCGAGAGCGGGCCGTTGACGCGGAAGCGCGAGAGCGGGTGCGGGTCGGACTGCGCCTGAAGCCGCGCCGCTTCCGGCGTGTACTTCTCGGCCCAGACCTGCGCCCACCCCAAGAAGAAACGCTGCTCCGGCGTGAAGCCGTCGAGGTTGGCGGGCCTGGGCTTGCCTTCCAGAGACTTCTGGAAGGCGTGGTAGGCCACGGTCAGCCCGCCGAGGTCGGCGATTGATTCGCCCGAAACGAGCTTGCCCGTCATGTTCAGCCCCGGCTCAACCTGAAAGGCGTCGAACTGCTTGACGATGCAGTCGGAGCGCGACTCAAAGTTCTTCATGTCGGCGGGCGTCCACCAGTCTTTGAGATTGCCGGCGGGATCGAACTTCGCGCCCTCGTCGTCGAAGCCGTGCGTGATCTCGTGGCCGATGACCGCGCCGATTGAGCCGTAGTTGATGGCGTCGTCCGCCGCCGGGTTGAAGAAGGGCGGCTGGAGGATTCCCGCGGGGAAGACGATCTCGTTGCGGAGCCAGTTGTTGTAGGCGTTGACGGTGGGCGGCGTCATGCCCCACTCGGTCTTGTCCACGGGCTTGCCGATCTTGTTGAAGTCGCGCCACTGCTGAAACTCGCTGGCGCGGATGATGTTCGCCGCGTAAGAGTCGCGCGAGACGTTCAGGCGCGTGTAGTCAATCCACTTGTCGGGGTAGCCGATCTTCTGGCCGAAGGCGGCGAGCTTCGTGAGCGCGGCCCGGCGCGTCTCGTCGCTCATCCAGTCGGCGGCCTGGAGGCGTTCGCGGAAGGCCGCGAGCAGGTTGTTGACCATCGTCTGCATGCGTGCCTTCGCCTCGGGCGTGAACGCGCGGCGGACGTATTCCTGTCCGAGCGCCTCGCCGAGGTTCGCGTCCGTCGCCGAGACGCAGCGACGCCAAAGCGGGTACTGCTCTTTGCGACCCGAAAGCGTCTTGCCGTAGAAGTTGAAGTTCTCGGTCTCGAACTTCGTGGAGAGTGCGTCCGCCGCGGCGTTGACGATGTTCCAGCGCAGGTAGGTCTTCCAGTCCTCGACCGGCACGTCGGCGAGCATCTTGTCGGCGGCCTGGAAGAATTCCGGGTGCTCCATGTTGATCTGGAGGGTCTTCGGGAGGCCGAGGGCGACGAAGTATTCCTCCCAGGAGAAGTGCGGCGTCAGCTTGTCGAGGTCTGCCGCGCCCATGATGTGATACTGCTTCTCCACGTCGCGCAGCTCGACCGGCCCGCGCGAGTTCTGCGCGAGCCGCGTCTCGATGCTCATCACGGTCTGCGCCTCTTTGGCCGCCCGGTCGGGGTCGTCGCCGAGGAGTTGGAACATGGCCGCCACATGCTGGACGAACGCCTCGCGCAGCTTGGCGGAGCGCTCGTCGGTCTTCGTGTAGTAGTCGCGGTTCGGGAGGGAGAGTCCGCCCTGGACAGCGCCGCCGATCTGCGACGAGCTGTTCTTGAAATCCGGCGTGGAGCCGAAGCCGAAGAGCGCCGGGATGCCCTCGCGGTGGAAGTAGGCGATCTCGGATTCGAGGCCCTTCAGGTCTTTGACCTTGTCAATGCGCGCGAGGTAGGGCTGGAGCGGCCTTGCGCCCTCGGCCTCGCGCTTCGACTCGTCGTTGCAGGTGGCGTAGAAGTCGCCGATCTTCTGCTCGACCGTGCCGGACACAGCCTTCGTGTTCTTCGACGCCTCTTCGAGAATCTCGTGCAGGGTCTTGCGGTTGTTCTCGGCCAGCACGTTGAAGCTGCCCCAGGTGGAGAAGGCCGCGGGGATTTCCGTCGTCTTGAGCCAGTTGCCGTTGGCGAACTGGTAGAAGTCCGCGCAGGCCGACGTGCTCGTGTCCATGCGTGACGCGTCGAAGCCGTGGCCGCCCGTCTGCGCGAGCGCGGCCAAGCCGAGCGCGCACGCCAGCACCACAGCGCCGCCGACCCTGAAGTTCATAAATCGCATACGATATTCACTCCTCAACGAAAAAGTTGTTTGACTAGCCGTCCGAGGGAAACTCAAATCGCGCGGATTGTGAGCCGGAGACTCGAATACGGAAGACCGAGAGTTTTAGTTTCGCACACGCGCGCGCCTTTTACAAAAAACGCCCCAAATTTGTGACGGGCCGCCCGGTTCAAAGGACGAACGGGCCGCGGCGAGGGCCGAAAAAAAGACGAAAGGGGAGATGCAAGCTCTTCAGCCGGTATCCTTCTCTTTTGCCTTTTTGCTTTTGCCTTTCTACTGGCCGTGCAGCTTTTTCCAGGCCGCGGCGTACTGCGCGGCCTTCGGGTTCTGTTCGTTCCAGCGCGGCTCCTGCGCGTTGTCGGCGATGAGCAGGAGCGCGGCCCCGACCATCCGGTCAACCTTCGCCATGTTGGCGTAGTCAATCTTCGGCCACTCGTCGCCGACGGCGTGGTAGTCCGGATACTCGTAGGCGACGCTCAGGGTGTGCGCGGGCACGCCGACATCGGCGAGCGCCTGATTGTCGCTGCGCGAGAAGTACGCGTCGCTGTTGCTGGGGTGCTTGTAAACTTTCACGCCGGTCAGGTCGCCCGCCGCTTTGAGCGCCGCGCCCACGTCCGAATAGTCGAAGCCCGTGGCGGCCATCGTCCCGACCTGCGGCCCCTCGCTGTCGTCGGTTCGGCCCACCTGTTCGAGGTTCACTTGCGCCACGGTCTTCGCCAGCGGCACGAGCGGGTGGCGACCGTAGTAGCGCGAGCCGAGCAAGCCCTTCTCCTCGCCGAAGAAGGTCAGAAAAAGGATGCTGCGCTTCGGCCTCGTTTTGAGCGTCGAGAGTGCGGAGGCGAGTTCGATGACGGAGACGGTTCCGCTGCCGTCGTCGTTCGCGCCGTTGAAGACGCAGTCCTCCTTCTGACGGTCGCAAGGCTCGCGCACGCCGAGGTGGTCGTAGTGCGCCGAGACGATGACGTATGTGTCTTTGAGCGTCGGGTCTGACCCGCGCAGGATGCCCGCGACGTTGCGAACCCTGACGGGCGTTTGCATGAGCGCGGGCGCGTTGAAGTCGAGGGTCGCAGGGGTCGCGCCCGCGGGCAGCGACTCGTAAAGCCTGGCGGCCTCGGCCCCATGAACCGTGACGAGCGGCGCGGCGGGCTGCGGCCCCAGAGGCGATTGACGACCGCCCTCCTCCGGGTCAACGAGACGAAGCGGCCCCGCGCCGCGCCCGCGCGCCGTCGCCGGGTCGAACGCGACGACGAGCGGCACGCCCAGCGCACGCATGCGTGCGAGGAAGTCGTTCTCTTCGCGCAGGAGTTGGAAGGCTCGCGCGCGGTCGCCGCGCGGAAACTCCGGCAACTCGGTCACGACGACCTTGCCCGCGGCCTGCTCGCGTGTGAGCGTCGAAGAGTTCGCGTACACGACCTTCAGGACGCCCGCGCCCTTGAGCGCGAGGCCGGCGTCGGGCAACCAGAGACTCAGGCCGCCGATGCTGAATCCGAGGCTCGTCTGCTCCGGCCTGACGCTCAGGCTATCGCCGACGCCCGCGAACGTCATCTGGAAGCCGCTGGTCTCCCGGCCCGCGAGCATCCAGTTCGCGGTCTGAAAGTAGCCGTCGTCGCCCGCCGGTTCGAGTCCCGCGCGCCGGAACTGAGCGGCGATGTACTCGGCTGCGAGGTCGAGTCCGCGCGAAGGCGTGTTGCGACCTTCGAGCAGGTCGGAGGAGAGAAAAGAGAGGTGGCCGCGCATCGAATCGGCGCTGACCTGTTCGAGCGCCGCGCGCCACCCGGCGGGGACGGCTGCTTTCTGCGCCGGTGCTCTCTGCGCGGTTGCCTTCTGCGTCGCTGCCCTTCGAGCGGCGGCGGGCCTCCTCGTCTGCGCCGCCGCGTTCGGCGCGGCCAGGCAGAGCAGAAAGAGCGCGAGCGTGATTCTCGTCCGTGTCCTCATCCCTTTGCGTCTCCCCTTCATTCGACCTTCACGCCGCGCCAGAAGGCGACGCGGTCTTTGATCTCTCTGGCCGCATCCTTCGGCTGCGGGTAGTACCAGGCGGCGTCGCTGTTCACCTCGCCGCCCGCAACCACGTCGTAATAACTCGCCGTCCCCTTCCACGGGCAGACCGTGTGCGTCTCGCTCTCGCGGAAGTATTCCTGATTGATAGACTCCGGCGGGAAGTAATGATTGCCCTCGACGACCAACGTGTCATCGCTCTCGGCCAGCACTGCGCCATTCCAGGTCGCTTTCATCTCATGCCTCTATCTGACTGAAGAAATCAGGGTACGACTTGAACATTCCCGAACTGTCTGAAGTGTTGATCGAAGGCGAACGCCTGCTGGATGCCGAGGCGTTCGATGACGACTTTGCTCGTGCAGTCGGTGAAGCTCCAGTCTTTGCCATCGAATCGCCTGAAGACTTCAGCCGCGCGTCAACTGCCGGTACTTGATGCGGTGCGGCTGCGCGGCGGCGTCGCCGAGGCGGGCGCGCTTGTCTTCTTCGTAGTCGGAGAAGTTGCCCTCGAACCAGACGACGCGGCTGTCGCCCTCAAAGGCAAGGATGTGCGTCGCCACGCGGTCGAGGAACCAGCGGTCGTGGCTGATGACGACGGCGCAGCCCGCGAAGTTCTCAAGCGCCTCTTCCAAAGCGCGCATCGTGTTCACGTCGAGGTCGTTGGTCGGCTCGTCGAGCAGGAGGACGTTCGCGCCTTCCTTCAACATCTTGGCGAGGTGGACGCGGTTGCGCTCGCCGCCCGAAAGAGCGCCGACTTTTTTCTGCTGATCCGACCCTGAGAAGTTGAAGCGACCGACGTAGGCGCGCGAGTTCACCTCGCGCGGGCCGAGCCGGACGGTGTCGTAACCGCCGGAGATTTCTTCCCAGATTGATTTGTCGGGCGAGAGCGTGCGGCTCTGATCCACGTAGCCGAGCTGCACGGTCTCGCCGACGCGAATCGTGCCGGAGTCGGGCTGCTCCTCGCCGTTAATCATGCGGAAGAGAGTGGTTTTGCCTGCGCCGTTCGGGCCGATGACGCCGACGATGCCGCCGGGCGGGAGGCGAAACGATAGCCCCTCGACGAGCAGGCGTTCGCCGTAAGCCTTCGAGACCGAGTCGGCCTCAATAACGACCGCGCCGAGGCGCGGCCCCGGCGGGATGTAAATCTCCAGCTCTCGCGCGCGCTGTTCGGTCTGTTCGGCGAGCAGAGCCTCGTAAGAGTTGATGCGCGCCTTGCCCTTCGCGCGTCGGCCTTTGGGCGACATGCGAATCCATTCCAGCTCGCGCTCAAGAGTCTTCGCGCGCTCGCTCTCCTGCTTCTCCTCGCGCCTGAGCCGCTCCTGCTTCTGTTCGAGCCACGAAGAGTAATTCCCCTTCCACGGTAGCCCCTGGCCGCGGTCGAGTTCGAGAATCCAGCCCGCGACGTTGTCGAGAAAATAGCGGTCGTGCGTGACGGCGATGACGGTGCCGGCGTACTGCTGCAAGTGTTGTTCGAGCCACCCGACCGACTCGGCGTCGAGGTGGTTCGTCGGCTCGTCGAGGAGGAGGATGTCGGGCTTCCGGAGGAGCAGGCGGCACAAGGCGACGCGGCGTCGCTCGCCGCCCGAAAGGAGTTTGACGGGCGTCTCTCCCGGCGGGCAGCGCAGCGCGTCCAGAGCCATCTCCAGGCGCGAGTCCAAGTCCCAGGCGTCCCGTGAGTCGAGCTTCTCCTGCACCTCGCCCTGCCGTTCGAGGAGCTTCGACATCTCTTCGTCCGACATCTCTTCGCCGAAGCGCGCGTTGATCTCGTCGAACTCCTTCAGGAGATTCACCGTCTCGGCGACGGCCTCCTCCACCGTCTCGCGCACGGTCTTCGACTCGTCGAGCCGCGGCTCCTGCTCCAGATAGCCGACCGTGTAGCCGGGCGAGAGAACCGTCTCGCCCGTGAAGCCTTTGTCCGCGCCCGCGATAATGCGAAGCAGTGAAGACTTGCCGGAGCCGTTGAGGCCGATGACGCCGATCTTCGCGCCGTAGAAGTAGGAGAGGTAGATGTCTTTGAGGACGGCGCGCTTGTCGTAGTGACGGCTGACGCCGACCATCGAGTAGATGATTTTGTTTGGCTGCGTGCTCATTTGATGATTCCTTACGATTGGGATTTAAGCCCTACACACTACGACATGCCCTCCCGAATCTCAAAACGTGGAGGCGGGCCGTTGTCGGCGGCTTCAGGTTCGGCGCGTGCGGCGTTTAAGGTTTCGGTTTGACTTCGAGCAGGTTGTTGATGTTTCCGGCCTCGTCCTGCGCCGTCTCCGGGTTCGACGGGTCGAGCAGCCAGTTGCCGTCAACGACGAACTTGTATTGATAGATTCCGGGGTCGAGGTCTATGCGGCAGACCCACGCGTCGCCCTCGCGCCCGAAGACGAGCTGCGACTGGTTCCACTCGTTGAAAGAGCCTGTGAGGATGACGATTGACGCGTCGGCGTGCCCCGCGAGCCGAAACGTCGTGTTCCCTTGCAGGCTCGGCGGCGGCAGTTCCACGCGCTGCGCCGTGTAAGGCTCGCCTTCGTAGAGGAACGTGAGGCTGGCGATCCGCCCCTCGTCGTCGCGGTTGAACGTGACGAGCGTTCCCTCCAACTCGTCCGCGAACGTCGCCTTCGATTTGTGAACGAGGCGGCGTTTACGGACGACCGACGGCTTCATCCAAAGCTCGCCGCCCTCCAACGTCACGTCGAGAGTCGAGACGGGGATGATGCCCGTCTCAAGCTCGTAGCGCCCCGCGTACTTTCGCAGCGCCTCGACGCTCGCCTTCGACTTGTCGCCCGCCGCTGTGTTGGGCTGCGTCTGCGCCGCGTTGTGCGCGACCACAAATACAGAGTGAGAAACCAGCGCGAACAGCAGCGCCGGGAGCGGGTGAAGCTTTCTCATCCGCAAGTCCTCCCATCAATCGGCGACGAGAGCCTCAACAGAGGAACCCCTTGACATGGATGAACAGGAGTGCGGAGTGCGGATTTAAGAAAAGCTTGTTTTCAATCCGCAATCCGCAATCCGCACTCCGCACTCCACAATCCGCAATCGTCAATACTGCCAGTTGACGTTCACAGACCCCGTGCCGCTCGTCGGCACCGTGTAGGAATGGTTCGCGCCCGCTTCCCAAGTGACCGCGCCGCCCGCGGCGATCTTGATGAACTTGAACTGGATGTTCTGGCCGGCGGGGACGCTGACGTTCAGAAACCAGTTCGGGTAGTTGGGCGTGAGCATCGGCCCGACCGTGCCGTCCCACGTCGTCGCCCAGTTGCCGAGTTCGATGGTGCTGCCCGTCAGGAAGATGTAATCGCCCGTGGAGGTCGGCGTCGCGTTGTTGACGGTGAAGGTGACGGGGATGAGCTTGGCCGTCAGGGCCGTGAACTGGATGCCGTTCGAGACTGCGCCGCCGTTGGCCGTCACCGTCACGCTGTAGCTGCCGTTTGTGACCGACGGGACGGTGGCGACGATCTTCGTGTCCGACCAGGAGTTGATGGTCGCTGTCGTCGTGCCGAACTTGACGCTTCCGGTGCCTTGCGTCGCGCCGAAGTTCTTGCCGCCGATGGTGACTTTGACTCCGGGCTGCGCCGAGGTCGGGCCGAGTGATCCGATTTCCGGCGACGCCGCGCCTTCCGTGAACTGCCAGACGGCGACCGTGTGCGCCGGAAGGCTGAACGCGGCGACCGGGTTGTTGCCGCCCGTCCCCGTGCTGACCGTGACGCTCGACCCACCGAGAAGTCCCGTCAGGTAGTCGCTGTAGGTGCCCGCGGGCAAGCTCGTGTTGAGGCCCGTGATGTTGTAGGCGGTCGTGTCGTTCTTGTTGATGGCGACGAGGACGACTGAGCCGAAGAACTTGCGCTCGTAGATGTACACGTCCGGGTTGATCCAACGCTCCGCCATCGAGCCGTAGGGCACCGCCGGGTTGTTGTGTCTCAAAGTCGAGAGCTTGGCCGTGAGCTTGTAGGCCGTGGTCGTCGTGTCGAAGTTCGCCATCATCGGTCGGTTGTAAGGGTCTGTGCCGCCGCCGGTGTCGTTGTGCAGGTATTGCTCGGTGCCGTAGTAGATGCAGGGCACGCCGCGCGAGGTGAGGACGAAGGCCATCGCCTCGTGCAGGCGGTTCTGGTTGTTGTTGACGGAGAGGAAGCGCGCCATGTCGTGGTTGTCAATGAAGGTGACGAGGTCTTCCTTCCAGGTGAAGTTCGACGCTTCCTGCGAGATGACCGTGTCAATGTCGGAGAAGTTCGTGTTCGAGGCGAAGACGTTGCGGATGGCGGTGTTGAGCGGGAAGTCGAGGAGCGAGATGCCGCTCTTGTTGGCGAACTTGTAGGAGTCGTGATAGAGCGGGTCGCTCGTGCCGCCCTGATACCACTCGCCGAAGAGGAAGCTGTCGCCGTAGGTGTAGATCGAGTTGGCGAAGCTGTACTCCCAGCCCCACGTGACGTGCTTGACGGCGTCAATGCGGAAGCCGTCAACGCCGTGCTGCTGGAACTGCTGCGCCGCCGCCTTGAGGTAGGCGTCAACGGTCGCGTTCTCCTGATTGAGGTCTGCGAGGTCGAAGAGCGTGAAGTATTCGACCTGATAGCGGTCGTCCCAGCCCCCGCCCGAAATGTTTGCGTTGTGGTGGTAGTAGCCGTTCGTGTCGCTGGTGTAGTTGCCGAGGAACGTGCCGTTGTCGTAGAGCGAGCCGAACTCCCCGGCGTTGTCCTGCGTCGTGTGGTTGGGCGCGAAGTCTATGACGACCTTGATGCCGTTCGAGTGCGCGGCGGTGACGAGGTTGTCGAAGTCTGTCCAGGTGTTCGACGTGTTGCCGAAGTGCTCCTCGACGCGCTTGAAGTCGCGGCCCTGATAGCCGTGATACGAAGCGGTCGGGTTGCCGCTCCCGTCGGGGATGTTCGTGTTCAGATTGTCAACGGGCGGCGAAATCCAGATGGCCGTGACGCCGAGGCCCGCGAGATAGGACATCTTCTGCTGGATGCCCGCGAGGTCGCCGCCCCAATACTCGCGCCAGTTCGTCTTCGTCGAGTCGTAGAGTCCGGCGGACTGCGACGGGTTGTTGTTGGCGGTCGAGCCGTCGAAGAAGCGGTCGGTGATGATCTGGTAGATGACCTCGCGCTTGAAGTCGGCGGCGGGCGTCCGAAGCGGCGCGAGCGTGGCGAAGGCGGCGAGCAGCGCGGCCAAGAAAATTCTGCGTGTTGACTTCTGCATCGTGAAGGCTCCTTACGGGAATGTCCCTTGCTCCAGGCGTTTGGCGAACGTGGTACGGCTGTCAAAACGAGGCTTGGTTTGCGAACTCCGACAGGGGCGGACGGCGAACTATGGTGAAGCGTTGTCAGAGGGCGAGAAGTATATCTCAGGCGGCGCGCGGTGGGAAGGGGCGTAATGAAGGCGGAAGGCGGAAGTGAAGACGAACTGCTTTCACTTCCGCCTTCCACCTTCCGCCTTCATCCTTTATTGAGCCGCGGGCTTCTTGTACTTGTCAATCACCTGCTGGAGTCCCTGCGTCGAGCCGCCGTGGCGGTACTTGTAGAGGTTTTCGATCTCCTGCTTCATCTCGTCGTGCGCGGCCTGATACTGCGCGTTACCTTCGGTGATGGCTAGCGCCTGCGCGTATGCCTCGATGGTCTTGTCCATCTGCGCCTCGACCTGCTTGAGCGCGGCCTGCTTCGCGGCCCCCGCGGGCATGACCTGATACTGCTTGGCAAGCTGTTCGTACTGCGAGTAAGTCAGGTCGCTCAGCAGCAGGTAGACGCCGGGGTCTGCGGACTTGAGCGCGGCGGCCTTCTCCAGGCGCGCGGTGGCCGTGGCCGGATCGTTCGTCTTGAAGGCGATGATGCCGGTCGCGCGGTAGAGCGCGGGCAGCGAGTCGGCCTTGTAGGCCGCCCACTTCGCGTCGTCCACGCCCGCGGGCTTCTTGTCGCCCTCCAAAAGCTCGATGGCCTTCGCGCCGTACTGAAGCCCTTGCGGGGCGTAGGCGTTGTTGCCCTTGATGACCTCGTTCGAGGCGATGACGGAGAGGCTGCGCAGCAGGTCAACGTCTTCGGGGTTTTTGGCGAGCCGCGCCGACCCCATCTTGAAGGCGTCGTCGGCGCGACCGGCATTGATGTAGGCGTTGAGCAGGATGTCGTTGACCAGCGTGGCCTCGGCGGGGTCGTTGAAAAAGTCGAGGAAGGTCTGGGCCAGCGAAATCTTCAACTGGGTGTCCTGCGTGCTGGCGATCTCCTGAGCGATGCTCTGGGCGATCTGCGGGCGCAGGGTGCTCTTCGGGTACTTCTTGACGAACTCGGAGGCGGCCTGCAACTTGGCCTCCGTCCCCTTCGCCTTGTCAATCTTCGCCGCCGCGTCGCGCTCGCCGCCCGAAACCTTCACGTCCGGCTGCTTGTTTGCCTGCGCCGACGCGACGCCCGCCCCGGCCAGCGCGCACGCGCACGCGAGCGCACACGCCGAAAGAATTCTGAACTTCATCTCCCTCGCTCCTCTTTTGTAAGATTGCTTTTTCCGACCCGACAGCGCCCGCTAGGTTACACCAGCCACTTCGGGGAAGGCAAAAGTTAAAAGGCAAAAGGCAAAAGTGGAAGAGGGCGCTAAGTTTTCGTCGTCGGCGATGATGAGACGCGCGCTGACTGTCCCCCCTTCTTTTGCCTTTTAACTTTTGCCTTTCATTAGGCTCGGCCCGCGACCTCGCCCGTCTGCGTGTTGACGCGGACGCGCTCGCCTTCTTTGATGAAGAGCGGGACGCGCACCTGTATGCCCGTCTCCAGAGTCGCGGGTTTGGTGTCGCGGCCCCCGCCCGCCGTGTCGCCTTTGACGCCCGGCTCGGTCTCGGCGACGGTGAGTTCGACGTACTGAGGGAGTTCGAGCGCCACCGCCTCGCCGTTGTACTTCAAGACCTGCACGACCAGCCCGTCGGTCAAGTAACCCCGGTCGTCGCCGACCTGCTCGGCGGGCAGCATGAACTGCTCGAACGTCTGCTCGTCCATGAAGTGAAAGCCTTCCGAGTCCGAATACATGAAAGATGCGGGAGTGTAAACAACATCAGGCTCCTCGAATTTCTCGCCCGAACGAAAACTCTTCTCAAGAACCGCGCCCGTCAGAAGGTGTCGCAGGCGTGTCCGCACCATCGTCGTCGCCCCGCGCGCCGAGGGCGACGAGAATGTTACTTCGACGACCGAGTAAGGCTCGCCCTCCACCTTAATCATCATCCGCCGCTTCAATTCGTTCGCACCCGTCAAAGCCACGCCTTCACCCTCCGTTTGTCTCCGTCGAATCTAGATTCACTCGATGCCCGCGCTCCTTCAGCGCCCGTCCACGTGGTCGTAGTCGAACCGAAGCGGCGCGTCCGAAGGGCGCAGGGAGATGACCACGGACTTCGACGCGGGCGTGTTGCTTTTGTCGGCGACGCTGCGGACGGGCACGAGCACGTTTGCTTCGGGGAAGTAGGTGGCCGCGCAGCGACGAGGGATTCGGTAAGGCACGACGATGAAGCGGCGCGCGATTCTCTCTTCGCCCTCGAAGTGGCCGACGAGGTCAACGACCTGCCCCGCCGACAGACCCTGCTCGCGCACGTCCAACGGATTGAGGAAGACGACGCGCCGCTCGCCCATGACGCCGCGGTAGCGGTCGTCGAGTCCATAGATTGTCGTGTTGAACTGGTCGTGGCTCCGCATGGTCATCATCAAAAGCTGTCCCGGCGCGAGTTCGTGTCGCGGCAGAGGGTGGACGGTGAAGTTGGCTTTGCCGGTTGAAGTCTCGAATGTGCCTTCGCGCGCGAGGTTCGGGAGATAAAAGCCGCCGGGCCGGCGCACGCGGCTGTTGTAATCGTCGAAGCCCGGAATGACGCGCCCGATTAAATCTCTCACACGGTCGTAGTCCTCAACTACACTCTCCCAGTTGATGGCGCTGCGTTCGCCGAGCGTCGCGCGCGCGAGCCTTGCAATGATTGCAGGCTCGCTCAGAAGTTGCGGCGACGCAGGCTCAAGGCTCCCGCGCGAAGAGTGCACCACGCCCATCGAGTTCTCGACGCTCACGAACTGCTCGCCCGTCTTCTGTAAGTCGCGCTCGGTGCGACCGAGGCACGGCAGGATCAAAGCCTGCTCGCCCGTGACGAGGTGCGCGCGGTTCAGTTTCGTCGAGACGTGCGCCGTCAGGCGGCAGCGGCGCAGAGCCTCCGCGGTGAACTCCGTGTCGGGCGTTGCCGAGAGAAAATTTCCGCCGAGCGCGAAGAAGACATGGACTTGGGCGGAGTGCATCGCCCTGATCGTCTCGACGGTGTCGAGGCCGTGGCGGCGCGGCGGCTCGAAGTCGAACTCGCGCGCGAGCGCGTCGAGGAAGACTTCCGTCGGTCGCTCCCAGATGCCCATCGTGCGGTCGCCCTGCACGTTCGAGTGGCCGCGCACGGGGCACGCGCCCGCGCCGGGCTTGCCCAACTGCCCGCGCAGCAGAAGGAGGTTGACGATCTCCTGAATGTTGGCGACCGCGTTCTTGTGCTGCGTCAGGCCCATCGCCCAGCAGACGATGGTGCGCGGCGACTCGATGAAGACCCGCGCGGCCTCGCGCATCTCTTCGCGCGCGACGCCGCTCTGCTCGATCAACTCGTCCCAGCCCACTTCGCCTAAGCGCCGCGCGAACTCCTCGAAGCCGTGCGTCTTCTCCTCGATGAACTGGCGGTCGAGCACTTCGCCCGGTCGCCTCTCTTCTTCCTCCAAAACCTCTTTCATGATTCCTTTGAGGAGCGGCACGTCGCCGTTGACCCGGACTTGCAGGAAGATGTCGGAGAGTTGCGTGCCGGAGCCGAGGAGGTCGAGCGGGTGCTGCGGGTGCTTGAAGCGGCGGAGGCCGGTTTCGGGCAGCGGGTTGATGTGCACGATACGGCAGCCGCGCTGCTTCGCCGCCTGCAAAGAGGTGAGCATGCGCGGGTGGCAGGTGCCCGGATTCTGGCCGACGACGAAGATGGCGGAGGCTTTCCGGAAGTCTTCGAGCGTGACCGTGCCTTTGCCGACGCCGATGGTCTCGGTCAGCGCGCGGCCCGAAGACTCGTGGCACATGTTCGAGCAGTCGGGCAGATTGTTCGTGCCGAACTGCCGGACGAAGAGTTGATAGAGGAAGGCTGCCTCGTTCGACGTGCGCCCCGAAGTGTAGAACGCGGCCTCGTCGGGCGAGTCGAGCGCGTTCAGCTCTTCGGCTAAAAATTTGAAAGCCTCGTCCCAGTCAATCAGCTCGTAGTGCGTCGCGCCGCGGCGTAGGACTGCCGGGTGCGTGATGCGCCCCTGCTTGCCAAGCCAGTAGTCGGACTTCTGCGAGAGGTCTGCGACGCTCCACTCGCGGAAGAACTCCGGCGTGACGCGCCGCACGGTCGCTTCTTCGGCGACGGCCTTCGCGCCGTTCTCGCAAAACTCCGCGTGCGAACGCTCGCCGTCGGGGTCGGGCCACGCGCAGCCCGGACAGTCGAACCCGTCTTTCTGGTTCAGGCGCAGGAGCGTCCGCGCGCCGCGCAGCAAGCCCATCTCGCGCGACGTGTGCTTCAAAGACTCCCACACTGCGGGCAGCCCGCCCGCCACCTCCTTCGCCTCTCTAATCTCGCCGCCCGTGAACTCCTCCGGCGGCTGCGCGCGCACGCCGCGCCGCGCCGCGCCGCGAGCATCGTTGCGAATGTTGTTGCGAACGTCGCCGCTAATGTTGTCGCGAACGCCGTCGCCGTCGCGCACGATGCCCGGCTCGCTCGCCTGTCCTTCATCAGCCGAACTCTCCATGCGCGAGTGATAGTGAGTCGGCTGCACTGCGGAAGAATCTTCCGCCGCCTCCGCGCGCGCGTCGGCGGAGTCGTTACGTTGCGCCTCTTTCCGTGTGCCCATCGCTTGTGCTCCGAACGAAGACGAGTTTACTACAGGCGGAGGGGCTTGTGGCGAGCGGCGAGAGGCTGGTTTGAAAGACACCTGCTTACTTCGCCTCTGGCCGTTGGCACTGGGCTTGACTGTTCCTCCCCGTGACGCCGATTTCACGTATGGATACCATTCAAGGACTGCCAGAACCGAAGGCTAAGAGGAGGACACCATGAACGCTTTTCAACTATTGAAGGAAGATCACAAGAAGGTCTCCGGCATCTTCGAGCAGATCGAGCCGACGACCGAGCGCGCCGAGAAGACGCGCACGGAGCTGTTCGCGCAGCTCAAACAGGAACTCGACATCCACGCGCGCATCGAGGAGACGATTTTCTATCCCTCCATCAAGCGCGCCGCGGAGACGCGCGAGATCGTGCTCGAAGGCTTCGAGGAGCATCACGTCATCAAGATGCTGCTCGGTGAACTCGAAGCGATGCCCGTGGACACCGAGCAGTGGACGGCCAAGCTCAAAGTGCTCAAGGAGAACGTCGAGCACCACGTCGAGGAAGAAGAGAGCGAGATGTTCCAGAAGGCGCGCGATGTGCTCTCCGAGGACGACATCAACCGGCTCGGCGCGCAGATGGAGGAGACGAAGAAGCAACTGCAACAGCAGTCGAAGTCCGCGGCCAACGCCTGACGAACGCGGAACTCGGATTGCGGATTGCGGGATTGAAGGGAGGCGTGCTGTCTTCGTTCATCCTTCCTCAATGGCCCGCGCCGAGAGGACGAGAGTCATTCCGCTCTCAATCCGCAATCCGAATTGCCTAATCCGCAAGCATCCTGCTCGCCTTCAGAATCAGCACGCACGTGATCCCCTGCGTGATCTCGCCGGCCAACACCATGCGGACGGCCTCTTCGAGCGTGACCTTGAAAGGCCGCAATCTCTCCGTGCTCTCCCTGTCCGGCTCTCCGAACGTGAGGCCGCGCGCGAGGAAGATGCGCGCGGGCGAGAAGACCTGCGACGTGACGGCGTCAACGAGTCCGAGGTCGGTCAGTTTCTCGGCCTCGATGCCGAGTTCCTCTCGCAGCTCGCGGCGCGCTGACTCCGCCGCTGCCTCGCCCTCGTCAATCATGCCCTGCACGACCTCGACGCATTCCTTGCCGACGGCGTAGCGAAACATTCGGACGAGATGCACGAAGCCTCCCCCGTCGAGCGCGAGCACAGCCACGCCCGGCTTCATCTTCATCGTCGCGTAGCGCCCCGGCTCGCCGTCTGGCTTGACGACTTCGTCGAGCCACATCTCCGCGAACTCGTCCCTGTGCAGACACTCCGAACTCTTGATCGTCCAGGGGCCGTGCTTTCTCTCCATGAAACCTCCGAGAAGTAAGTAGTAAATGGTGAATAGTAAATGGTCGCCTTATCTCACTTGGGCGGTTATCCCTCAACTTGAGCGGCGGTCAACCTCCGTTCACCATTCACCATTCATCATTCATCATTCACCGGCTTATTTTCTTCCGTGCGCGATCTTCAAAGACTCCGGCAGGCGGCGCAAGAGGAGCATCGAAAGTACGCCGAGGGCCGGGCCGGGGGCGAGCGCGGCGAAGGCATAGCGCCAGCCGACGGCGTTCACGAGAAGCGGTATCAATTGAATCGAAACGGTCGTCAGCAGAAACCCGCAGCAAGTCTGGATGGTCAGCGCCGTGCCCATGTAGTGCGGGTCGCCCAGCTCCGTCACGCATGCAGAGAACTGCGCCGAGTCGGCCACCACGCTCGCGCCCCAAACGGCGGCCAACGCGAGCAGCAGCGCCGGGTGCGCGCCGAACAGGAGACCGACCGTCAGGCAGCACGCGCCACTCAAAACCATCGCGGCGGAAGTCACGACGGTGCGCCCCACGCGGTCTGCCAACACACCCGCTGCCACGCAACCAACCGCGCCCGCGCCGATGACCAGAAAGGAAGCGGCCTCGGCGAGTGAAGGCGGCTGCCCCCGCGCGGCGAGGCTGGCGCGAATCATCACGGGTGCCCAAGTCCACATCGCGTAAAGCTCCCACATGTGGCCGAAGTATCCGAAGTTGGCGAGCCGCACGCCGCGGTTGCGGAAGACGCGCGTGATCTGTTGCGCGTCGAACTTCGCCGCGGCGGTCGCAAACGGGCCGTCGCCGACGAAGACGAGCACGACGAGGCCGCCCGCCACCGCCAGCGCCGAGACGAACAGGACGTTCGCGCGCCACTCGGCGCTGCCCACGGCGTTCACGAGATAGGGCGCAGCCTTCCCCAGTGTGAGCGCGCCCACCAGCACGCCCAGCGCCGTCCCGCGCCCGCGCCTGAACCACGTCGCCATGATCTTCATCCCCGGCGGATACACCCCCGCCAGACACAGCCCCGTCAGAAATCGCAGCGCGACGCCGTAGCCGAAACTATGCGCGAAGAGAGCGAAGCAGGCGTTGACTAGAGCGCCCGCGATTGCGGAGATAGTGAAGAGTCGGCGCGAGCTGATGATGTCCGGCAGGTTCAAAAGCGCGGAGAGGAGCGTGCCCGCGACGAAGCCGAGCTGCACCGAGAGCGTCAGCCAGCTCGTCGCGGACTCCGACAGATGCCACTCCGCACGCAGCGCGGGCGCAACCGCCGAGGCCGAGAACCACAGAGACATCGCCAGCAGCTCCGCCGCGCCCAGGAGTGAGAGAGAGCGCCAGCGGCCCGCGCTCTCGACCACCTCCATGTTTTCGACAACGGTGCTCTTCAAAAGTTTTACCGCGCCCGTCGAAATCTTTTGGTCGAAGATCGTCCTCTGTGAAGTCCGGCCCTGAAATCATACCGCGACGGGCGCTGACTTGTCCGCACGTTTGGGGACTGAAGGCCGCCGCCTGCTAAACTCTCCCGCGCAATGACGACAACGACAACGGACGACCGGCGGGCGGCCCTCTGGGACGTGGACGGCACGCTGATAGATTCGAGCGAGTATCACTGGCTCTCGTGGCAGGGCGCGCTCGCCGCCGAAAACTTCTCCGCCACGCGCGAGCAGTTCGCCGCGACCTTCGGCCAGCGCAACGACGAAATCCTGCGCGCATACTTCCCCGGCTACACGCCGGAAGAGATCGCGCGCGTCGGCGACGCGAAGGAGGAAGCCTACCGCGCGCTTGTGCGCGAGCGCGGGCTGAAACTTCTGCCCGGTGTCCGGCGCTGGCTCGACAGGCTCAAGCGTGGCGGATGGCTTCAGGCCGTCGCCTCGTCCGCGCCGCGCTCGAACCTGGACGCCATCCTGTCCGTGCTCGGACTCGAAAAGTATTTCGCGGCGGTGGCCTCCGCAGAGGATGTGTCTGCCGGCAAGCCCGACCCGCAGGTCTTCCTCGCCGCCGCCGCGAAGCTGCGAGTCCCGCCCTCGGCCTGCGTCGTCGTCGAGGACGCGCCCGCCGGCACGGAGGCCGCGCGCCGCGCCGGGATGCGCTCAATCGGCGTGCTCTCGTCGCACGGAGCGCTTGAGGCAGACATCGTCGTCCGCACGCTCGAAGAGCTGCCCGACACGGCGTTCGACGAGTTGCTGCGACGCCGCGCGACTTGAGTGTGCGCCCGCGGATTGGTAGATTCTCGACAGCACTTCAAACCAATTAAATTTCCGGGAGCGCACATGAGCCTGATTGATTCCGTGTACGCGCGCGAGATTCTGGACTCGCGCGGCAACCCGACCGTCGAGGCCGAGGTCACCCTCGTCACCGGCGACGTGGGCCGCGCCGCAGTCCCTTCGGGCGCTTCGACCGGCGAGCACGAGGCCGTCGAGCTGCGCGACAACGACAAACGTCGCTACGGCGGCAAGGGCGTCACGCGCGCCGTCCAAAACGTCAACGAAGCAATCGCCCGCGAGATCGAAGGGATGGACGCGCTCGATCAGGCCGAGCTTGACGCCGCGCTCGTCGCGCTCGACGGCACGCGCAACAAATCGGAGCTGGGCGCGAACGCGCTGCTCGCCGTCTCGCTCGCCACGGCGCGGGCCGCGGCTGCCTATCTCGAAATTCCCCTCTATCGCTACCTCGGCGGCGCGAACGCACGCACCCTTCCTGTGCCGCTGATGAACATCCTCAACGGCGGCGCGCACGCCGACAACAACGTGGACTTTCAGGAGTTCATGATCGTGCCCGTCGGCGCTGAGGGTTTCGCCGAGGCGCTGCGCATGGGCGCAGAGATTTTCCACTCGCTCAAGAGCGTCCTGAAGAAGCGCGGCTACTCGACCGGCGTCGGCGACGAGGGCGGGTTTGCGCCCAACCTCAAGTCGAACGAGGAGGCCGTCGAGACCATCCTCGAAGCCGTCACGCAGGCAGGCTACAACGCGGGCGTGAACGTCCTGCTCGCCTTAGACCCCGCGGCGAGCGAGTTCTACGACGGCCAGAATTACGTTTTCAAAAAGTCCGACGGTCGAAAACTGTCGAGCGCCGAGATGGTCGCCTACTGGAAGTCTTGGGCCGGGCAGTATCCCATCATCTCAATCGAGGACGGTATGGCCGAGAACGACTGGGACGGCTGGAAGTTGTTGACGGACGAGTTGGGCGCGCGCGTCCAGCTCGTCGGCGACGACCTGTTCGTCACCAACACGGAGTTCCTCCGTCGCGGGATCGAACTCGGCGTCGCCAACTCGATTCTGATTAAGGTCAACCAGATCGGCACGCTCACCGAAACGCTCGACTGCATCGAGCTTGCCAAAAGCGCCGGGCGCATCGCCGTCATCTCGCACCGCTCAGGCGAGACCGAAGACACCTTCATCGCAGACCTCGCCGTTGCCACCAACGCCGGGCAGATCAAGACCGGCTCGCTCTCGCGCACCGACCGCATCGCCAAGTACAACCAACTGCTCCGCATCGAAGAAGACCTGCGCGAAGCCGCGCGCTTCCCCGGTCTCGCGGCCTTCCAACAGTTGGGGCGGCGGCAGTCGAACGCCGGTCAACTCGCCTCCGAAGCAGCGCGCGGCGGCAAGAAGAAGAAGAAAAAGGCGCGCGGCTAAGGGCGCAGCCGGAAAGTAAGAGGCCGAGCCGGCAAACACCTACATCCTCAAAGGAGGGCTTGAGATGTTCTTCTTTTTCATCATCGGCACGCGCTTCGTGACGTGGGGTTCCGCGTCGTCGGGGAGGCAGATGCGCTGCGGGAAGTGCGGCACGGTCGGGGAGTTCATAGACAAGACGGGGATGCGCTTCATCACGCTCTTCTTCATCCCCGTCATCCCCGTCAGCGGCACGAAGCACCTTCTGCAATGTCCGACCTGCGGCACGCGCTTCCGCGCAATGCAGTAGCAGCAGCGTCGCGCGCACTCGCCCGGCGGATTCATCTGCGGAAGCGTTCATCAAGGAGACAGCAGTTTTGCTCACACAGAAAGGGCCGCTCGCGCTCATCATCCTCGACGGCTTCGGCCACAGCCCCGCGCGCGAGGGCAACGCCGTCGCCTTAGCCAAAATGCCCTTCTACGACGAAATCCGCGAGAAGTATCCGCACACGCTCATCGAGGCTTCGGGCACGTGCGTCGGCCTGCCCCCGAAGGTCATGGGCAACTCCGAGGTCGGTCATCTCAACATGGGTTCGGGCCGCGTGATAATGACCGACATCCGCCGCATTGATTACGCGATTGAGACGGGCGAGTTCTTCTCGAACGAAGCTTTCACAAACGCGTTGGACGGCGCGCAGCAGCGCGGCGGCGCGCTCCACCTGTTGGGCCTCTTGTCGGACGGCCTCGTCCATTCTTCACAGGAGCACCTCTACGCGCTTCTGCGGATGGCGAAGGAGCGCGGCCTCTCTCGCGCATACGTCCACTGCTTCCTCGACGGGCGCGACACGCCGCCGTCTTCCGCGCCCCTCTACGTCAAGGCGCTTCAGGACAAGATCGCCGAGATGTCTTTCGGCGAGATCGCCACCGTCTGCGGGCGCTACTACGCGATGGACAGGGACACGCGCTGGGAGCGAACCGAGCGCGCCTATCGCCTGCTCGTCCACGCCGAGGGCGAGCGCGCCGCCGAACCCCTCGCCGCGATCAGGCGCTCTTACGAGCGCGGCACAACCGACGAGTTCGTCGAGCCAATCGTCGTCACGCGCGCCGACGGCTCGCCCGTCGCCACGATCAAAGACGGCGACTCCTGCATCTTCTTCAACTTCCGCGCCGACCGCGCGCGCCAACTCACGCGCGCTCTTGCCGTCCCCGGCTTCGCAGCGTTCCCCGCGCCCGACCGACCGCAGATTGATTTCGTCTGCTTCACGCTCTACGACAACACGTTCCCCCTGCCCGTCGCCTTCCCGCAGCTCCGGCACAAGAACATCCTCGCCGAAGTCTTCGCCTCGTTGGGCGTCCGCAACTATCGCCTCGCGGAGACGGAGAAGTACGCGCACGTCACATACTTCTTCAACGGCGGAACGGAGCAGGAGTTCCCTTCGGAGCGACGCCTCCTCGTGCCGTCGCCGAAGGTCGCCACCTACGACCTGATGCCGGAGATGTCTGCCTTCAAGATCACGGACAAAATACTGCGCGGCATCGAAGAGGGCGGAACGGACGTGTTCATCGTCAACTTCGCCAACCCCGACATGGTCGGCCACACCGGAAATCTTCAGAAGACCATCGAGGCCGTCCAGTACGTTGACACCTGTTTGGGGTGGATAACGAAGGCGCTCCGCACCGCGAAGGGCCGCTGCCTCATCACCGCCGACCACGGCAACTGCGAGCAGATGATTGACCCCACGACGGGCCAGCCCCACACGGCCCACACCACCAACCCCGTCCCGTTTCATTTGATTGACGAAGACTCGCTCGGCGTCAAACTCCGCGACGACGGCGCGCTCGAAGACGTTGCGCCCACCATCCTCGGCCTGCTCGGCCTCGCGAAGCCCGAAGAGATGACGGGCCGCGACCTGCGCCTGTTGTGAGGGCCGTGGAATAATTTGTGGGGCACAGGTCGAAGGCACGGCCCCGGTCGCTATTCAAAGTTGACTGACACATGAACAGAAACAGACTCATCTTCGTCGCCGCCGTCTTAATTATCTTCATCGTCTTCGTTGTGGTTGTGCTGCGTTTCGTCGGTCGGCGCGGCGCGCCGACGCCGCCCGCGCCGCCGGTCGCCGGGAAACCGGGGCGCATCTTGCCGGGTGTGCCGGGCGCTCTGCCCGCGTTGAGCGCGAAGCAGCAACCCGCCGAGATAAACTTTCAGGGCTGCCCCGGCGAGGGCGACAACCCGCGGCAGGCCGATTTGAACCGGCTGAAGAACCGCGTTGACGAGGGCGAGTACGCGCCCGTCACCTTCGACTCGATAGTTAATCTGCCGTGGCCGAAGGGCGTCGAGCGCCAGTCGCGCGACAAGTGGCCCGCGGCTGACGAGGCCGCGGTTGAGAAGTACGAGGGAATCCCCGTCGCCGTCGAAGGCTACCTGGCGGGCGCGAAGCAGGAGGGGCCGGAGTCGCCGAACTGTCACGGCGACGACGCGCAGTTCCGAGACTTCCACATCTGGCTCGTGAAGGATGCTGCGGACGACCGGAGCCACTCCATCGTCGTCGAGGTGACGCCCCGCGTCAGGGCCAACCACCCGAACTGGCGCACGGACGTGCTCGGGCAGATCGTCAAGAAGAATCAGCGCGTCCGCATCAGCGGCTGGCTGATGCTCGACCCCGAACACCCGGATCAGGTCGGCAAGACGCGCGGCACCATCTGGGAGATTCACCCGATCATGCAGATCGAGGTCAACCAGTCGGGACAGTGGACGCCGCTCGACCGTGCGGGCGGCTGAGTTGATAAGGAGAGCGAGAGCGATGCGTAAATCCGTCCACCTCAAAGTCAGCCTCGTCGTCGAGGGCGACGACGAGCCGGCACACGACTTCGCCTCTTCGTCCGCCGATGCCGTGCGCGACATCCTCGCCGCGGGACGCTGGCGTCATCCGAGCTTGAAGGTGACGGTCAAGGATGTCGCCGAGCAGACGGACGAGGACGAAGGGCCGCCGTCGTAGTCGTCAACGAAACAGTCGTAGTCGTCAACTAAACGGAAGTCGCAGCCACAGACGAAACGAACTCCGCCCCCGCGTCGTTAATCCGAGCGATGAGCTTCGACCCGCGCAATATCCTCGTCATAGACTTCGGCCAGTTGGGCGATGTGGTCTTGAGCCTGCCTGCGCTCTCGGCGGTCAGGCAGAGGTTTCCGCGCGCGCGCGTGACGGTCGCCGTCGGCGGCTCTGCCGCGCCGGTCGTCGAGCTGTCGGGCGTCGCCGACGAGGCGCTCGCCGTTGACCGCGTGGCCCTGCGCGACGGGCCGAAGCATCTCTCGGTCTGGCAGATCGGGAAGCTCGTGCTCGAAGTGCGCCGCCGCAAATTCGACTTCGTCATAGACCTGCACAGCCTCTCGGAGACGAACCTGCTCGGCTTCCTTTCGGGCGCTCCGCAACGCCTCTACGCGCGCCGCCCCACGCGCTCGCTCGACTACCTCTCGAACTTCAAGCCGCCGCCGCCCGTCGAAGACCGCAAGAAGCACGCGATAGACCGCTACCTCGACGTGCTCGCGCCGCTCGGCATTGGCGAAGTGTCGCGCGTGCCCCGGCTGCCCGTGCGCGAAGAGGACAGCCGCGCCGTCGTCGAGATGTTGAGAAAGGCGAAGGCCGCCGGCGACGCGCCGCTCGTCGGCATCTTCCCCGGCGCGGGACATCCGAGCCGCCGCTGGCCCGTCGAGCGCTTCGCAGAGCTGGCGTGGATGTTGGAGCGCAACGACTCGGTACGCACCATTCTCTTCGCCGGGCCGGAGGAGCGACAGCTCGTGCGTGACGCGAGAGCAAAGTTCCCGCCCACGGCAGTCGTCCTCGACCGACTGAACGTCCCGCAGCTCGCCGCGGCGGCAGCGCGCCTCTCCCTCTTCGTCTCGAACGACACCGGGCCGATGCACGTCGCCGCCGCGGTCGGCACGCCCGTCGTCATACTCATGCAGCACCACCCGATGTTCGACTGCTACATCCCTCCGGGCGAGCGCCACCGCGTCGTCGCCGCGCGCACCATCGAAGCCATCACGGTCGAAGCCGCCTACGCAGCCGCCCGCGCCGCCTTCACCGCCGAGCGCGCATCCTCGCTCTTCTCCGACTAGCGCAGCCCTTCAGTTAAATAATCCTTGAGAGCCGTCTCATTCACGCTCGTCCGCTTCGCTTGACGCACTGCCGGAGCCTGCCGTTTCAACTGACGACGCAGGGCTTCAGGCGAGCGGCTTCGGGCAAGCCTTGTCAATGTTTGTTTCCGGCGAAAACCGCTCAAATTGAGCCATAAGTAACGGGAAATCGAAAGATGTTTTATGTAGACAAACCGTGTTGAATATGTATAATACTAGTGCTGCCCGCAGTGTTTCGCGGGTGGCGCGTCCCGGCAACCCCGCCCGACTTCAGGTCGCCGAACTAGGCCAACACCCAAACAGTCGCACGGCCTCGATGGGCCGCCTCCGACGCCGGGCCGCACAAGAGAGGCCGTCCCAACGCGCCTGCCCCGGCGTCTCGAACCAGTTACTCACGAAGACTTCGGGAGTGATTCTTATGTCGAAACGAACGAACCCGACCCCTCTGCTGTTTGTTCTATTCCTCCTGTCCGCCGTCAACGTCTCGGCGCGCGCGACGCTTTCCGCTTCCACCTTCGGCTTCCGTTTCGCGCACGCGCTGATTCTGGCGGCGACCGACCGCGAGCAGGATGGGCTGGTCGGGCCTGTGCGCCGCGTGAAGACCGAGACGGCGAAGATCGCCGTCAAGAACGGCAAGCCCGCCGAGGGGCCGCGCAACGTCCTTGAGGCGACGACCTACGACCAGAAGGGCAACCGCGTTGACAACGCATACTTCCTCTCCGCGGGCGGCTCGCTCACGGGCAAAGAGGTTTACAAGTACGACGAGCGCGGCAACATCGTCGAGATGACGCTGCACAACGCCGACGGCTCGCTCCTCGCCAAAGAGGTTTACAACTACGAGTTCGACGCCGTCGGCAACTGGACGAAGATGACGACCTCGGTCGCGGTCATCGAGGGCGGCCAGATCAGCTTCGAGCCTTCCGAGGTGACGTACCGAACCATCTCCTACTACCTCGACGAGACCATGATGGCGAAGATGTCGCAGCCCGCTTCGATGTCGCAGCCCGCCGCGCAACCCGCGTCGTCGCCCGCCGCGCAGGGCAAGCCCGCACAGACGCAAACCGCGCGCGCCAACCCGAAAGAACAGGCGAGCGCCCCGGCGCAAGCTAAGCCTTCGACGGCAGCCTTCAGTCCCGCGCCGCAGCCCTCGGTCAAGCGCTCCGCGAGCGCCGCGCCGGTCGTGCTCGCGTCGCTCGACAAGGGCGTCGCGGCCAGTCCGGGTCTGCCCGTCGCGTTCGCCGGCTCGAACTCCTCCGAGGGCGGCCCCGCCGTGAAGTCGGACGGCGAAGCCCCGGCCCAGCCCGTCATGCGCGGGCCGCTCAAGCCCATCTCCGGCGGCATCCTGAACGGCAAAGCCCTGAGCCTGCCCGCGCCCTCCTACCCCGATGCGGCCAGGCGCATGCACACGAGCGGCACGGTCGAGGTCGAGGTGGTCATAGACATGAACGGCAAGGTGATCTCGGCGAAGGCCGTCAAAGGCCCTTCGCTCTTGATGCTGGCTGCGGAGCAGGCTGCGAAGCAGGCCAAGTTCACGCCGACGCTTTTGTCGGGGCAGCCCGTGAAGATTTCGGGCATCATCACCTACAACTTCAGCCTGTAGCGGAACGCAGGCGCGCGCGCGCAACAGGCCGCGGTCTTCGGCACGAACGACCTCGGCGCGGCGCGCGCCGCCGAACCAGCGCACGCCCGATAGCGCCGCCGGCTCCAACCTTTAAGATTCACAGCCCCACAACGAAACGAGGGACAATTCATGGCACTGACCGGACAGTTAAGCGACATGTCGCTCGCCGAGCTGATCGAGTTTTTCTGCAATCAGCGCAAGACCGGGAGACTCAAGATAGATTATCCGCGCGGCCACAGCGTCTTCTTCATCAAGGACGGCGAGTTGGTTGACGCGAAGGTCGGGGCGCTCTCCGGCGTCGAGGCCGTCTATTTCTCTCTGACGCTGCCGAACGCCGCCTTCGACTTCAGCCCCGACGTGGAGGCCACGCGCCGCACGATTGACGAGCGCTGGACGCAGGTCGTCCTCGAAGGCTTGCGCCGTCTCGACGAGGGGGTGTCGCCGACCGAGGCCGATGCCTTCGGCTCCTGGTCGCCCTCCGACGCAGACCTCGCCGTCATGTTCGATCAGGTCGAACACCTCGACGCGGGCAAGCCGAAGCGGGCCGCGCAGTTGAAGGTCGCCGAAGAGAGTTCGCCCCGCGAAGATTCGTCGCGCGAGAGTTCGACGCCCGCGCCGCTTTCGTTGATGGTCGAGGGCGCGGGCAGCGGCGGCTCGAAGAAGAAGTGGATGTTTGCCGCCGTGGCCGCGAGCGTCCTGCTCGTCTGCGCCGTCGCGGGGATACCGCTGATGAGTCGCTCGTCTCATGGCGAAGCAGCGCAGCCCGCGCCCGCCGCCTCGCAATCCGCCGCCTCGCAGTCCGCCGACGCCGGCACGGCCTCGAACGAAGCCGCGGACGCGTCTGCGGATTCAGCGCCCACCGAAGCGGCAGACGCGAGCGCAGCGGCAAACGATGCCACGCGCCGCGACGAACTCGAACGCGAACGCCGCGACCGCGAGCGCCGCAAGCGCGAGCAGGACGCTTTGAAGGCGAACGACCCGGCAGCCGCCGACGCCTCGGCGCTCAAGCCCGCCACACCGGCCCCGGCAGCGCCCGCCGGGCCGAAGTCGGTCAGAGTCACAATCACTTACGACGAGGCCGGACGCGTCACCCAAGCGTCGGTCGCGGGCGCGACGCCCGGCGCGGAAGCCTACGGCTCAACCGCCGTCCGCATCGCCCGCGGCAGGCACTTCCCCGCCGGCAAAGCCGGCTCGACCGTCGTCACCATCCCGGTCAACTAGACAAACCGATTAGCATCTATTCTCATTATGTTGGAGGAAATGTTATGAGTGCTGTGAAAGAAAAAGAAGGCGGCACAAACATGCATTGCCCGTATTGTGGTGAAATACAGGAGTGCAAAGCGGTTCCGCCAAGCACTATCGGCCTTGAGTCTGCTCAAAGGTGGGGCCGCACAGACCACACCGATATTCAATGGTTCAGACGCGTGCGAAAATGCTTGGAATGTGAAAACGTATTCATCACAGCCGAATTAGACCAAGATTTCTTGGAAGAGTTGGTGGAACTCAGATCAGCATTAGGTGATATAAAACTGTATGCGGAAAAATACTTGAAGGAATCTATTGCTGCGTCGAACGCACTCCAGAAACTTGCTACCTCTTTGAGCCTTCTTAAGACACTAAGCTTATATCAGAACGAATAAGGTTCGTCCCGCTTTGCGCCATCAGCCCTTCTCGCTTAACTCATGCCGACTGAGCCGAGCGCGACGAGCAGGGCGCGTTTGAGTCCGAGGTCTCGGCCCCGCGGGTCGTACCACTCTTCGAGCGTGTGCGTGTTGCCGGAGGTGCCGCCCGCGCCGATGGTGACGGCGGGCAGGCCCATCGAGATGGCGAGGTTCGAGTCGGTCGAGGAGCAGTCGAGGAAAGGACGTGAGCCGAGCGAGCGCGTCGCCTCGACGGCGAGGCGGACGAGCGTCGCCGTGGGCGGAGTCGCGCCGCCCGGTCGGTCGCCGATTAGTTTCACTTCGAGTTCGAGCGGCGACGCGCCCGCGCGACGCGCGGAGTTTTCGTCCTCGGCGGCCTCGCGCGCCGCGCGCCGGAAGAAGGCGTCGAGACGGCTCAACTCCTCCGCCGACTCCGAGCGCAGGTCAACGTCCATCGAAGCCTCGCGCGGGATGACGTTGACGCCGCAGCCACCTTCGATGCGCCCGACGTTGAAGGTCGTGCGCGGCTGCTTCGGCGCGGGGTAGGCGGCGAGGCGCGCGACCGCTCGGCCAAGCGCGTGGACGGGGTTCGCCGTGCCGAAGTCGCCCCAGGAGTGTCCGCCCGCGCCGCGGCAGCGCACGCGGTAGCGGCGCGAGGCGAGCGCGGCGTGCGTGATGCGCTCCAACCCCGGCCCGTCAATGCTGATGAAGGCGTCAACGCGGCCCGCCCACTCGCCCGCGGTCAGGAGGTGGCGCACGCCGCGCAAGTTCCCCTCGCCCTCCTCGCCCACCGTGCCGACGAACAGGAGCGACCCCTCCGTCTCAATCCCGCACTCACGAAACGCGCGCGCGAGCGCCAGGAGCGCGGCCAGCCCGCATCCGTCGTCGGCCACGCCCGGCGCGCGCATGCGTCCCCCGCCGTCGCGCCTCACCGCGCAGTCAGTCCCGGCGGGGAAAACCGTGTCGAGGTGCGCGCTCAAGACCAGGAGCGGCCTCTCCAAGCGGCCCCGCCTGAGCGCCACACAGTTGCCTTCCGCGTCAACGCGCGCCCCTTCCAGCCCGCACTCGACGAGCCTCGCACGCAAGACTTCAGCGCGCTCGCTTTCGCCGAACGGCGGCGCGGGAATCGAGCAAAGACGCGCGTGCTCCTCGTCGAAGCTCTCGGCCTGCTCCTCGAAAAAACGGAGGGCACGACGCACGCGCTCCGACGCCGCGATGCCGCGGACGACCTCTTCGGGCGCAACGGGCGTGATTGCGGGGACGGACATGGTTTCGTAAATCGTAAATCGTAAATCGTGGTTGAGTGCTGAGAAGCCGAGCGGTAAATAGGCCGCGCCTGCTCTTTCCATTTACGATTCACGATTCACGGCTTTTAGACTAACTGCATGACCTCTTCTTCGCTCAGGACGCCGCGGGCGCTCTTGGCGTGTTCGTAGATGCGTTGGACGCGTTCGTCCGTGGCTTCGAGGCTGCGGGATTCGAGCCAGTAGACGACGTTCGACTTGCCGCTCATCGGGCCGACCTCGATCTGCTGGCGCAGGCCGAAGAGTCCGGCGGGCACGCCCGAATAAACCAGGTCTGCGAGTTCCGTGTCGCCCTTCCTGAAGCTCTTGACGACCGCGGCGGCGTGGACGCCCGTCGCCGTGCGGAAAGCGTCGCGCCCGAAGACGGGATAGTTGAGCGGAATCGTCCAGCCGCAGGATTCCGCAGCCTTCTCGCAATACTCGCCGAGGCGCGAGAGGTCGTTGTCAATCCAGCCCATGAGTTTCAGGTTGACGAGCAGTTGATCCATCGGCGTGTTGCCGACGCGCTCGCCGATGCCGAGGGCCGAGCCGTGAACCTGATCCGCGCCGCCCTCGATGGCGGCAATCGAGTTGATGACGCCGAGGCCCCGGTCTTGATGCCCGTGCCAGTCGAGACGAACTTTCTCGCCCTGCTCCTCGATGATCTGACGGACGAAGCGGACGACCGAGCGCGCGCCGTCGGGCGTGGCGTGGCCGACGGTGTCGCAGACGCAGACGGCGCGCGCGCCGCAGCGAATCGCGGTCGTGTAGAGGGCGCGGATGGTTTCGGGGTCGGCGCGCGTCGTGTCCTCGGTGACGAACATGACGGGCAGCCCTTCGGAGACGGCGAAGGTGACGGCCTCTTCGGTGAGTTGAAGAAGCTTGTCGAGCGTCCAGCCTTCGGCGAAGAAGCGTATGAAGGACGAGCCGAGGAAGGTGCAAGCCTCGATGGCGATTCCGGTGCGCTGCGAGATTTCGGCGATGGGGCGGATGTCGTTCGGGTGCGTGCGCGCCGCGCAGTTCGGACGAATCCGCAACTTCTGCTCGACGATCTCGCGCGCCAGCCTTTCCACGCCCGCGGCGTGCGTGCCGCCCGCGCCGGGCAGCCCGATGTCTGCGGTGTCAATGCGGAGCGCGTCCATCAGGTGAAGCATCTCTATTTTTTTCTCGACCGAAGGCTCGCAGACCGACGGCGATTGCAGGCCGTCGCGCAGCGTCTCGTCGTCGAGACGGACGGGGCGCGCAGGCGCGTCGAACGACGGCTCGACGTGGTTCCAGTCGTAGATGAGTTCACTCGCAGGCACTTCGCTCCACCTCCCTCTCTCGCGGGCGATTCACTGCACTGTTGCGGCGTGTTTCGAGGAGAGTTCGATTACAACAAGCGGCGCGCGCGCGTGTCAAGCGAGGCCGTCGCCGGGAGGCGCACGCCGCGCGTTTGTGCGCCAGTCCGGCGCTGTGCTACCGTGCGGAGAAACGACGCAATGAGAAAACTGAAGAGCCTCTTCGAGAACAACCGCGCGTGGGCCGAGGAGATACGCTCGCGCGAGCCGGAGTTCTTTCGCCAGCTCGCGCGGCAGCAGTCGCCCCAATATCTCTGGGTCGGCTGCTCGGACAGCCGCGTGCCCGCGACGCAACTCGCGGGACTCTCGCCCGGCGAGATGTTCGTGCATCGCAACGTTGCCAACCTCGTCGTCCACACAGACCTCAACTGCCTCTCCGTGATGCAGTACGCCGTGGAAGTTCTGAAAGTCAGTCACATCATCGTCTGCGGCCACTACGGCTGCGGCGGCGTGCAGGCGGCGCTCTCGAACTCGCGCTTCGGGCTGATAGACAACTGGCTGCGCCACGTGCAGGACGTGGCCGAGAAGCACGCGACGGCGCTGGCGCGCGCCGCCAACGACGCCGAGCGTTTGCACCTCCTGTGCGAGCTGAACGTGCGCGAGCAGTTCGCCAACGCGTGCCGCACGACGGTCGTGCAGGAGGCTTGGGGGCGCGGCCAGCCGCTCGCGGTGCACGGCTGGGTTTACGGCCTCGACGACGGGCTGCTGCGCGACCTACGGCTCTGCGCCACCTGCCCCGAAGACCTTGCGACGGAAGCCGCCGCAGGAGAAACTTGAGACGATTTCGTGACGGTGGCAGCACGACGTGCGGTCTATACTTGCAGGGCGGACTGGCTTTCACACCCCACCGCACGGGAGGCTTGGAGGGCACGTTGGACAGCAAAGAGATGGTCGTCATTGACGGCGCGAATGTGGCCTACGAGGAGCGGAGCGTGGGCGGTAAGCCGAAGCTCTCGAACCTGCTCAAGGTGAGGCGCGAGATTGAGGAGCGCGGTTGCGAGGCGCTCATTCTCGTTGACGCCAGCCTCAAGTACGACATAGACGACCAGCAGCAGCTCGAAACGCTCATCCGTTCGCAGCAGGTTCGGCAAGTCCCAGCCGGCACGGACGCCGACTTCTTCATCATCCAGCTCGCCGAACAGCTTGACGCGCGCATCGTTACCAACGACCGCTACAAAGACTACGCCGACCGCTACGCATGGATTCCCGAACGCCGCCTGCCCTACATGATCGTCAAGGGCGAGGTCGTGCTCTACGACGAACCCCAGCCGTCAGGCGGCGACTGACGCCCGGCTCTCATCCTTCAACCTGTTTCGCTTGTCTTCTACCGCGCAGACGTTCACAGACCCGCACGCTTCGGGGCGGCTTTTTCCTGTGTGAAAGCCGGCGCTTCGACGACCAACGCCTTCAGGACGCGGAACCCTCCGCCTTCCGGCAGCTCGAAGGACAGCTCCAGCTCACCGCTCCGGCTCTGCACCACGTCGGAGACGACCTCGCTGATTCGTCCCTGCTCGACCACGCCCGAAGACTCCGTGCCGCGCGGCGCGTCGGGGTTACAACTTTTTCCCGCGCCTTCGTCCTCCGTCCTCCGCTTTTGCCTTTCGCCTTCCTTCTGTTATAGCCTCGACGCGCCCCGCGCCTTCCGGCCCGCTCCCCGGCCACGCGCGCGCGGCAACGCAGGTGACACAAATGATTATCGCCCTCGGCTCGGCGCGCGCCGCCAAGATCATGGCCCTGCGCGCGGCGTGCGCGCGCGTCGCGGAGACGGACCCGCGCTGGAAGCACGCCGAGATCATCACGCGCGAGGTCGAGACGGGCGCGCCGCGCATGCCGCTCAACGACACGCAACTGATGCGCGGCGCGCGCGGGCGTGCCGACGCCGTGCGCGAGCTGCTGCGCGTCGAGGGCGGGCGGGCGGATTTCTACGTCGGACTCGAAGGCGGCTTCCACTCGATCACGTTCGACGACGTGCGCCACACGTTCCTGCACGGCTGGGCCTACGCCACCGACGGCGCGCGCGGCTACTTCGGACACGCGCCAGCCGTCACCGTCCCCGCTTCAATCGTCGCGCGCGTCGAGCGCACGGGGCGCGAGTTGGGCGAAGTGATTGACGAGGTCGCGGGCGAGCACGACGTGCGCAGCCGTCAGGGCGCGTGGGGCGTGCTTTCGCGCGGACTGCTCACCCGCTCGATGAGCTTCGAGACGGCGCTCGTCGCCGCCTTCGCGCCGTTCTACAACGCGCGGGTTTACAAGTGAAGTTCGTCGTCATCATTTGAAAGGCAGATGTTAAGAGATGGAAAGACTCACAGCCGAAGGGAACGATGAGCACCTCGCGCGGGTCGGGCACGGTGCGCCGGGCTGGATCGAGGTGATCGCCGGCTCGATGTTTTCGGGGAAGTCGGAGGAGTTGATACGCCGCCTGCGTCGCGCCCGCATCGCGCGCCTGAAGGTGCAGGTCTTCAAGCCGGAGGTTGACGTGCGCTACTCGCGCGACCACATCGTCTCGCACTCCGAGATGCGCCACGAATCGCGCGTCGCCCGCTCAGCCGCCGAGATACTCGCGCAGGTCGAGCCGGACACGCAGGTCGTCGGCATTGACGAGGGACAGTTCTTCGACAACGAACTCGTCCGCGTCGCCAACGCGCTCGCGCATCGAGGGCTGCGGGTCATCGTCGCCGGACTCGATCAGGACTACACGGGCAAACCCTTCGAGCCGATGCCGCAGCTCCTCGCCGTCGCCGAATACATCACCAAGACGCACGCCATCTGCGTCCGCTGCGGCCAGCCCGCCAACTACTCGCAGCGCATCGTCGAGGTCGAGGGCCAGGTCGTCGTCGGCGCTTCGGACGTCTACGAGGCGCGCTGCCGACGCTGCTTCGTCCCGCACGCCGACGCGCCGACGCGCTACGTCTCCGAAGACTAAACCTCCACGAGCGCGAAGAGAGTTCAGAGTTCAGGCTTCAGCTTGCATCTTTCACGGAAGAACAAGCTGAAGCCTGAACTC